>JAHDCO010000105.1 GCA_020629835.1 Granulosicoccaceae bacterium | reverse complement strand
GGACGAGCCAACAGAACCGCACAACACCCGGACCGAATCTATGGGGTCACCTCACGACGTTCGAAAGCACTTCGTCGATAGCTAGCCCCTCGACGCCAGTGTTTAAAAGGTTCACAGTCTCTTTGTCAATTACCCGCTAGGTTAGTGGGTGGAGGTGTCTGAGTGCCTGGTGGCCTCCCCCGCCTTCAAAGCTAGAAACGCTGTATCGCCCATGTTCACTGGCCACTTTTCTAGCCGGTTTGATTCCGCCAACGACCGCTGACCTTCACTCAAGAGCGCCACGGCCGGGTACCAGATGGGTTACCAGCTCTGGACTAGGCACCGGCGATCGCTCCACCCTTCGAGCTACGACACGCTGTCGCCAGAACCTCCGAGGAATAGCACACTTCCATCCGTAGACCGGGTCAAGAAAGTCAAACCACGAGATAGTTTCAGAGCTTGGTCACAAACTAGTTTCACTACTTGTCATACCATATATGCATACTAAGGGTGTACTACCATAATCTCAGCGGCGACCTTACAAAGGTTCCATTCCCAGTCCATCTAGAAGCTGGATACGCCGTAGCTTTTACATGCAGATAGGTCGAGGGGTGCAACATGGCTGATCAAAGTGGTATTGAGTGGACCGAGGCCACCTGGAATCCAACAACTGGGTGCGATAAGACATCGCCCGGATGCGACAACTGTTACGCTTTAGTTTTAGCAAAGCGCTTGAAAGCCATGGGCCAGCCCAAATACCAGAAGGACGGGGCTGAGACAACAAGTGGTCCTGGATTTGGACTCACTGTTCACCCAAACACCCTTGACATACCCCGATCATGGCGCTCACCAAAAACCATCTTCGTCAATTCAATGAGTGATCTGTTTCATCCAGAAGTTCCGGAGTCATTTATTCAGAGTGTCTTCGATGTGATGAGAGAAACACCCCAGCACCAATATCAAGTGTTGACAAAAAGGGCTCAGCGACTAGCGGAGATCGGCAGCCGAATCGATTGGCCCCAAAATGTCTGGATGGGTGTCAGCATCGAAAGTCAAAAGTACGCTTTCAGAGCCAACTACCTTCGAGAAGTAGACGCTTCTGTCCGCTTTGTTAGCGCCGAGCCTCTTATCGATTCGATCGACGACCTAGATCTAGGCGGAATCCACTGGCTTATTGCTGGGGGTGAGAGCGGCCCAAACTGTCGACCCATGGAACCAGAATGGGTCGAGAGCTTATTTGCACAATGCAGGTCGGCTGGAGTACCGTTCTTCTTCAAGCAGTGGGGTGGCCGCACACCCAAGTCGAAGGGAAGAACCTTGAACGGACGCACATACGACGAAATGCCAGATTTGGTCAGCTGTTAGCCGATGCCTCAAGCGAGGTACTGGGGATTTTGGACCCGCAGCAAGCTTGACATACTACGTGGCTACCTTGAAGCATTTACGACTGCTTCTCAAAGCTCAAGAGAAACGATATATCTCGACCTTTTTGGGGGCAACCCTCAAAATATTGAGAAACATACCGGAGCAGAATTTGACGGTTCAGCCGGTATTGCTTTGTCTGTGACACAGCCTGAATTTACGAGACTCAGGTTCTTCGAGCTAGAACCAACGAATGCAAGGGGTCTACGCAGTCTATTAGATCAAGATTTCCCACAGAGAGACCATCGGGTCATCGCAGGTGACTGCAACACCGAAATCAGCAAGGTGCTCAACGATTTACGCAAGTTCAATTGGGCTCCAACATTTGCCTTTGTAGATCCCAATGGCCCAGACATCCATTGGAACACTCTGGAAGCGTTGGCGTCCTTCAAGAAGAAGGGAAAGCCTAAGACCGAGATATGGCTACTGTTTGCCGCTGGAATGTTTATACGAGAATTACGCGTTGATGGCAGCGCTACCCCTGAAGCAATGGCACGCATAGACCGGATGTATGGCAGCGATGATTGGAGAAAAATCTATCAAGCCAGGGTTGAGGAACGCATCACTCCAGGTCAAGCAAGAGAGGAGTACGTAAACCTCATGCGTTGGAGACTCGAGAACGTTCTGAACTACGAATGGACCCACTCTCTTGAAATCTTTAACGAACGCAACCACTCAATTTACCATATGATATTTGCTACCGACCACGCTGTAGGAGACAAGATAATGCGGAGTATGTACAAGAAGTCCGCTAGAGAGTTCCCAAGGATGCGACAAGAGGCAAAAGCGATGAGTGATCGGCGCTCCGAAGAGGACCAGGGCATCCAGACCCTCTTCGACATCAGCGAAGAGGCACTAAAACCAGTCTCAGCTAAAGAAGGCACCTACTTACACGAACAACCCTGGAAGCCGTACGGGAGCGAGAGCTAAACCCTCAAGGCTAGAAATTGAGTGAGCCTCCCCTCGAAGGCCATCCTGACAATCTGGCGCGAGGCTTCAACGTTGGGGTTATGGACCTCCTAACAGAATTGAACTGTTGACCTCTTCCTTCCCATGGCGCTCAGACCATGCAAGAATAGGCATGACCGGCTCGAAAGCAACTCTAAACTGTGTCGAGGTGCGAGGCCGTGCGAACCGGTGCAATCCCGTAGGGTGTCATCCAGATCTGATATTGCTTTATGTGTCCGTGATCAGAATCGAAAGATCAATACTCTCACCTTGGCAAATGTATAGTGTTCGTTTGGCTGGCCCGTATCCGGTCATTTTTGTGTGTTCTGGGATCTGTCTAGTCGTTCGGATTCCTTTAATTTCGACTAATAGTGTTTATTAGATGGACAAAAGGATGGACAGAACTACATCTCGTACTAGAAGAAGGATTGACTCCAGATTTAGGTTCATGTTGTTTTGGTCGATCTGTTGACTATGGCAAACAACGAGAGCGAATTAGCGAGTTCAGTATTAGTGGGTCGGTTCTTCCACGTACTTGCTGATGATGGTAAAGCAGACATGCAAGGTGAGATCCTGGGGGAGCCTGAAAAGGGCGTCTATCTGGTCCGATACTTCGAATGGATGCATGGAGAACCTAGCAGTCAACACCTTGTACCTTTTGCTGAGATGCGAGAAGCAACGTGGCGGTTCTATGATTCATCCGAAGAGATGAACTTCGCTTGGGAGCACAGAGGCTTAGCAAGGAAATGGATTAGGTACAGCCTTACTGGACCTCGATCGGTGACAATCGGACCCGGTTGGATAGGTCCAGTTTCTTGAGCATGTGTAACCCCTCGATGAAAGCGAATAGCCTTTCATCGGTCCAACGTTGATCGTAGGCAAGAGCGTTAAGCCTCAGACATCAAGCGAGTTGTAAAATCTCCTCTCAACCAGGAGAAACGCTCTCACAGTACAATCCTCGAACCGGATGACGAAATTTTCCGGAAGAATGGGATAAACCAGTCAAGTGATCTTGATTGAACCAGCTGTAACACTCTCAGGTTGCGCCATTACGACTTAGATCGAGTAAGAGCATTCGGGACCGTGAGCAACGCCACTATCAGACCGGCAAAGAAGCCTAGTGTTCCGAGTTCCAATAAACCCTGTTTAACTGCTAGACCTACCCAAAGCCCAGAGAGCACAGCACCCAAACCAATACTTGCTTTCACCGCAGCGAGGTTCGTTGCCTGTGTCGAGTTACCACTACGCGATGCAGCGACCTCAAGACGACCCTGAACAACGAAAAGCGAAATACCAGAAACAAACCTAGCTACAACGATGCCGGGACCTCCGACAAGAGGGACTAGCCAGCTCGCTCCAGCCATAGCAACCAATACCCCGATCGCGAGTCGGTGGTTCGGAATGACCTTGTTTGCTTTTCCTGCGAGAATACCACCGATTGCGTACGCCGCCATTTGAGGAGTTACCCAAGCCTCGCCAACAGTGTCGACTGTGATCGCTACCGCTAGTGGGATCGTTCCATAGGCCGCTACACCAACGGCGAAGGCTAGAACTGTAGTCGTCTTATCGAGCGGCCAACGATCAAACGGAACGCTACGCACCTCTGCAGAAACCTGCCAACCAAGAATCATGAACCCGGCAGCCACTACTACCAGGGACCAGAATCCGAACAATGCATAAATTCCGACACCCACCAAACCACTAAGCATCACGACCGTCCCTAACAGAACCAGTTCTGTTGTTGGAACATTATTTCGTCCCAAGCTAAAGAGTGATTGGCTAGCCGCCCCGACCACAAGCACGGAAATGACAAGCAGCATTCCTTCGGTCGCCAGAATCGATAACGCAGCGAACGCCCCGACTAACGCCAATAACCCAGTTGACCATCGAGGTCGCAATAACGGGACTAACCCAACTGCTAGTAGGCCGCCGGTTGGCCAGACAACCCCAGTCGGAATGAATTCGAACGATGACCGATCAACTGTCGCTACTGGCGGCCATGCACCGGTGATAAGGCCATATGCACCGTAAGGAATGGACCATATCGATCGTCGAGCAAGGCCAGATTGCACTTAGGGAAGGTCCCCACCGGCCACGTGTTTCGATGACACCAACGCGGTCGAGTACGCCGACACTGTAGCCGCCTAACCATCCCTACTACTTGCCAATCCTTTGTGGGTTGGTGGGGGTAGCAGGGCTGTTCCATGCCCACCTTGTTTATCTCGCATGGTTTGTTGATTATTCTGCCCGGTTTGTCTGCCGGGCGCGCCAACAAAAGAACTCCAAGAAACAATCGCCAAAATCAGCGCCACCTACGCCGCACCAACAAAAGAAGCGCGAGAGAATGGCCAGAATCCAATCGTCGGAAAACCTCAGCCCGAAAGAGGGCTTGCCAAGCGGCGAAGAAGAAAGACCTAATGGGGTACCAGAATGGGTACCAGCTTCGTGAACGTTCACATTCTCTTTGTCAATTACCCGCTAGGTTAGTGGGTGGAGGTGTCTGAGTGCCTGGTGGGCTCCCCCGCCTTCAAAGCGGGCGTGCGGTGTGAACCATCGCAGGCGGGTTCGATTCCCGTCCACCTCCGCCAAAACGGCCAGGCCGCCAGCAACCAAAACCGCAGCGCTGCTACCGCCGAACCAGCTGATCGATGACCGAAATATTCCGTGTCGGATAGTCGCCCGACTGCACAAACCCCTCCACCTCGTCAGGCGAATACAACGAGCCGTCATAGACCACGACAACCGACCGGTCCCCAGGCTCCAACCACTCAGAGACACCCAACTCGGTGTATTTTGTCGCCCCGATACAAACCAACGCCCTAGCAGGCTGACCGGCACGCAACAGCTCGGCCACGTTCTCAAACTGACCGTCAGGCGACTCTTTCTGGTTTCGTAACCGTTCAAGCAGCCAGTCGATAAGCTGCTGACCGTAGTACAGGTAGCTCGTCAGCGGGCTGTCGCAGGTGTACGCTTCGGCTTTGTTTTCCTGCACCAGAAACCCGGCCAGCCGATACGGCGCCGTAGCCCCCGAACTGTCGAAACGGTCGAGCGGCAGAAACCAAGACGAAACACCTTGCGAACTTGGCCCCCAATTCTTTTTGGCTGCGAGTTTGCCGCCGGGGCGACGGATAGAACAGTCGTTTTGAGCGCCGAACGCAAACGGTGTAACCGACTCGACCAAACCGTCGGCGTCGTAGCCAAGTTCGCACGCCAACGCCAACTCGGGTTCGATCTGCACGTTCGTTTCCCCGTCGGGCCAACAGATCGTCGAAGTCGACAGTGGAAACACGCCGTGAAACGAATCTGCGTCAGGCACATAGAACGGGAAAATGCTTTTGGGCGCGGTTTGTGGTTCTGCGCCTGCGGCCGCTTCGCCTGCCTGTTCCATATGCCCGGCCACGTTGCCGGCCACCCCGATACCTGCCCAAGATCGAAGCTCGTCAAGGTCGACTTTTATTCGATCGGTCACAGAGTTTGGCCTTTCAATTTTTGCTTCTCGCCACAGTCGAGTCTAATACCATTGCGGTTACACATGTCCTAGATTGAACTATCGCCGACGGTCTCTCATTCCCCACGAGCCTGCTCTGCGCCGAAACCAACTATCGTGGAAGGGCATGAGCGCAACCGAGAAGAAACATCGGATCTACACGACAAGCTTCGCCAGTGTCTACCCGCATTACGTAACCAAAGCGGAGAAGAAAGACCGCACAAAAGCCGAAGTTGACGAGATCATTCGATGGCTCACCGGCTACACCCAGAAACGGCTCGAAACTCAGCTCGCCAACGAGGTCGACTTCGAAACGTTCTTCAACAAGGCACCTAAACAGAACCCGGCCCGTGCGCTCATCACCGGAACGGTCTGCGGCATACGGGTCGAAGAAATCGAAGAACCGATGATGCAAGAAATTCGTTATCTCGACAAACTCGTCGACGAACTAGCGAAAGGCAAAACAATGGAGAAAATCCTCCGCACCTAATGGGACGCTACGTCTACCCTGAAACAATCGAAACGTAGAGAGGTCCTCATACCAATCGGAGGCGTCTATTGGCCTGTTGTCGGTTACTTGTTTGCTGTCTGTGCTGTAGACCGAGATAACTTACTTGGTAATCTCGACAAGGTTGTTGCTTGCGTCGAACGTGGCAAGTTCTTCGTCCCAGTCGGAGGCGTATATTGATTCGTTATCCTTGATTGCTGGCTTTCCACCCTCGATAATCGGAATATCGAAAAGCTCTGGTCCATTTTCGTTCATTACATCTTCGACGGTTACCCCTCGTGGCAAGTCCAGCCTATTGTCGTCGTCTAGGGTCTTGAGCAGTTGGTAGCGTTGAATCATTGTTTCGGCGTTTTCGTTGATCCAGTATTGTTCTTCGTCTGAGTTACCTGCTCCAATGCTGTAGTCGTAGGTGGCGACTGTTTTGCTGATTGCTGTGGTGAGTTCGTCTGTTGGTTCGATGTTGACTGACTTGGCGATTAGGGGAGCTAAACCGGTGTCGATGACTCGTTTAATTTCTACCTCTGACAGTGTTTCTGGTGGCGTGTAATCGGTATGGTTGAGTGCAGTGTCTATTCGCCCGTCTATTTCGCCGAGCCATTCGGTGTGGATCATGGCGTCGGGGTCACCGTTTCCTGCTTCGAGGCCGAACCACACAGCGGTTGGTATGAGCGCTTGTTTGAGTATGTAGAGGTCGTCTCCTTCGCCGCGTTCAAACAGATCTTGGATTGCTTGGTCGATTGTTTCAGAATCAAATTCGTTATGTCGGATGCCTGGTTCGATTTCTGCGACTCGGAACGAAGCATCACTGCCTGGAGCTTGGACGAGTAAGGTCGGGTCTTCGATAAGAGTCTGATCGAACCCGACCTCAGCTTGGATGCTTGGCCCACAAGCTGAAAGAACCAAGAAACAGAAGACGACGAGAATAAGGATCTTCTTCACTACTCTAGTTTCTCGACAATGTTGCTTCTATCGTTAAACTCCGTAAACCTAAGACGCCAGTCCGAGACGTCAATTGGCTCGTCGTCCTTGACAGGGTTGCCATTTATATCGATCACTTGAATCTCGGATAGCTCGAGGGCGTCTTTGTCAATGACGTCGGTGACGTTTATGCCCGATGGTAGTTGGATATGTTGGGCATCGTTGAGGGTTTTAACGAGTCGGTACCGTTGGATCAACGGTTCGGCGTTTTCATTGATCCAGTTTTGTTCTTCGTC
>JAHDCO010000104.1 GCA_020629835.1 Granulosicoccaceae bacterium | reverse complement strand
TCTAAGCTACTTGATTCGATTGTAAAAGAGCGTGCTGCTTTGTCTGCAGCGAAGAACGAGAATGTTACCAGAGAATTACAAGAAGGGTGTTTTTTCTACTAAATTTTCTTTACAAGACATTCGCGACGGTTAGTCACAAATGACGCCTCACTACCCCGACCTTATTCTGTAGACGCACAGTTCCTGCCTGCCTTTGTGGCAATTCACGCCTTTGCAGGCTGCATTCGCTTGCATCAAGCCTCGCCTCGCTTGGACTGTGAACCGTATAAGCCACGACGAGATACAGCTCGGTTACATAAGATTTTCAGATATAGCGCTAGAACCTGCGGCCGCTAAACGCGCGGTATTCACTGCACAACTTGACGATCAAGTACGGTCCGATTGCCGTCGCTGCCGAAGCCTTCTTTCCACAACAGGTTTACGCAGCGAAGTGGATACACGCCGATCCGGCAACACTCGCTCCTCTAATGCCTCTTCTAACTGACTGAGTGTTGCATTGGGAAAGCCTTGCAGCCTTGCCTTGTATTCTGCTGCGTGGCGATGCGACTCACCGTCGCTGTTGCTTTCAGATTTTGATCTGGAGTTGGCTGAACTGATTGCTGTTTTCATGACTTCGTCTCTTCAAGTTAGACATCATCACTTCATCGGATAGTAGCTGTATAAAATTACTGTACCTATTCTGTACTAAATTTCAGAATTTTTCAACTACTTCTCGGATGGCCGCTCACCAACGCCAGCCACCACCGCAATCGAACCGACGATGTGCCTACTGTTAGACACTTTACGATCAATAAATTCACTTGGCTTTCAGCTCACCAGCTACAAAACCTGTAGAGGTATCGCTCGCCACTCATCGCCCACAGATACTCACGCAAAAAAAAGGCGGCAACCCTGGACAGGGTTGCCGCCTTTCCAATATCAACCCTGCGTTATCGAACGCCTGGCGGATTACCTAGTGAGGTGTCGCAAGATACGGAAACTCAGCCATAAACTCTTTGTCGTTTGCTGGTGGATTCAGCACGCCGACGAGCGTGGTTGGCGTGTGGGGAGCAGGATCACCCGTAAGTTCCAGTAAAGCCACGGCCAGAGTCACATCGATAACCGGATCAGTCAAAAGCCGACCGTTCGGAAAACCGGCATCTGCTGATGTATCAATCTTCAGTGTGTCAGGAAGAATCAATGGCACAGCGAACTGCGCACAGGTTCCGGTACCGTCACCCACAACTGTGCACGGTGTGAGCCCTAAGTCTTGGAGTTGCCCATCTAACGCCGTATGCAAGAAATCCAGGCTAGCCAGAATTTCAGGAACGAATGCACCGGCGCTGTCGTCGGTTGGATTGGCCTGGTTGTAGCTGTCTTTACTTGCAATAAGCGCAGTGGCTATAGCGGGCATGCCCGAACGGTCAACTCGCATGTAGTCGGCTGGCGCGGCGGTATTGAAGGCGAACACTGGAGTTTCATCACCACCCATCATCATATCGTCGTCGTCATCGTTGCTGTCGCTACACGCACTGAGCGTAAAAGCTAATAACGCGGCTACGAAGGCGGTCTTTGTCTGTTTGATTTGCATTGTCATGTTCTCCTTAGAGTGAACCCGTTGTTGCCCAGGTTTGGAATGAGCCACCTTCAGCTACCACAGTACTCAGCGGAAACTGCAGAACCAGTGACGTAACGTTTAAGCCGGCAACGGAATCACGTGCAGGATTGAAGGAGATGGTGCCTGTATTAATGGTTTCGTTGAAACCTGTTAAATCAAAGAAGAAGGGATCGTCTGCAACGCCAGCCCAAACCATGACGTCGCCATCGGTAAGAACAGTTTCAACTGCACCAACTACCGGTGTATCACCCAGGCCCATGACCTGTACGCCCCAGTTACCATCCACGTCCTGTGCGAACCGCGCGTATACATCTAAATCAGAAACACCATCTTCTGTCGTGTCGAAATGCATGGCATACAAGATGTCGCTGTTGTAGTTAGCCATTGAGCCAGCCATTGCGAAGGTGCCGAAAGTCAGGGCTACATTCAAGCTATCGCCGCTGTGCCAGGCGAAATAGTCTCCAATATCAGCAACAACCTGAGCTTGTGTGCCCGGGGCTTCCTGGTGGTCGGCGGCCAACGCGACTGGGGAAGCTGCGGCAAGTACGCTTCCCAGGCCCAATGCCAGGGCCGCCTGAGTTGATTTGTTCATGAACTTCATGTTTTTTTCCATTGTTGAATTACTGCTACTTCACACTACGGGGCCCAGTAGTGGAAAGTTGCACCAATGAAAAAAATACCGAATAAAAATTCGATTCAGTCGTATTAGGCCGGTTGATAGACTTTTTTAAGGCCGTTGCTCGTTCCGAGCATCCATGGTTTATGAGCTTTACAATTGAACTTGAACCTCCCGAATGCTCTGCCGCAAGGTTTGGGCTGTTTCATTAATCAGCGCTTCATCCAAAACCAACGTGGGAGATAAGATCAGGTTATTGCCCAACGGTCGGGCAATAAGCCCGCGACGCTGTGCCGCCGACGCTATTTTCCCGCCAACGTTGTCTTCCTTCTCAAAAGGCGTTTTGTGCGCCTTATTTTTCACAAACTCGATACCCATCATAAAGTGGCTTCCGCGTACCTCACCGACAATATCCTCATCGATTAGCGCTCGAAGACTGTTTTCAAAATACTTTCCAGTTGTGCGCACTTGTTCAGGTAACTGTTCACGTTCCATGATTGCAATATTTGCTAAGGCCGCCGCCGATGCTGCCGGGTGACCTGAATACGTCATTCCGTGTAAAAACAATCCATCAGGGCCTGAAATAACCTCATAGATCTCATCAGAGATAATGGTCGCAGATAACGGTTGGTAGCCAGACGTCAAACCCTTTGCAGTAGTAATGATGTCAGGCTGAACTCCAAACACACTTAAGCTGGTGAACATCTCACCCAATCGTCCAAACGCTGTCACTACCTCATCGGATATATATTTTATGTCGTGAGCATCCGTTACGGCTTTCATCGCCTTGTGGTAACCCTCGGGCGCCACGATGACACCACCTGCTCCCATGATGGGTTCGGCAATAAAACACGCGATATTCTCTGCACCCAATTGATGGATTGCGTCTTTAAGTTCCTGCACTAAGAAATCTAAAAATTCTTCTTCGGTGTGCTCGCCACCTTCCCGATAAAAATGTGGGCACGTAAGATGATGAACGAGTTCTTCAGCAGAATCCCAACCTTCTCGATATGCCGGCGTTGTCATTGCAATGGATAAGTGAGTTGATCCGTGATACGCGCCAACACGCGCCAGAACTTTTTTCTTTTTTGTCTGCCCCAGGCGATTAAAGTAATGATGCAGAATTCGCACAGCACTGTCGTTTGCTACCGAGCCCGAGTTACCAAAATACACACGGTTCAAATCACCGGGCGCCAGCTCGGCTACTTTCTTGGCCAGGCTTGCGGCAACGGGGTGGGTAAAGTTGTAGAACGTAGAGTAGTAATCAAGCTGTTGTAGCTGATTAGTAATCGCGTTAATGATCTCATCACGCCCGTGTCCAACATTTACGCACCATAAGCCTCCAATGCCATCAATATAGGTATTACCTTCGCTGTCCGTAACATGAGCGCCTTTACCAGCTACCATCGCGGTTCGTGCGTTCGCTTGTTTCAACCCATCAAGATCGGCAAACGACTGAATCAGGTGCACATCGTCGGTTAAGATATCGTCAGTGTTAAACAAGTTGCTCATAGTGCTTTCTCTGTGTCGGTAGACGCAAAGCCCACCTTCTAACTAATTAGAAGGTGGGCGCTTTTTTTACTTCTTTAACTCAACCCAAATACGATCATAGATTTCTTGAACTGACTGCTCGCAAGTTTCAATAAACTGACCAGGCTGCCCTGCTGGTGGATTCAATTCAGGAGCTTGTTTCACCGCATCGCTAGCCAATGCCATTGCTCCTTCAACACCAGCAATGTAGTTAGCAAAATCAGTTATTGCCGCCGCATTTTCCGGTTCTAAAAGAAAGTCCATAAACTTCAAAGCGTTTTCTCGGTTAGGGGCGTCTTTCAGCAGAACGACGTTATCCATCCAGAGAACATAGCCTTCTTTGGGAAACGCATACTGTAAAGATGCGCGCTCGTCTCGTGCACGCAACCCAAAGCCGTTGTAAATCATGCCGACTTTTGCTTCGCCAGACACTAAAACTTCTTTCGCTGTGTCAGACCCGAAGGAGGCCCAGTGGGTTTTAGCCTCTTTCAACATCGAGTTCAACTGCTTCAATTGATCACGATCTGTGGTGCACTGAGGTATATCGAGATACATTGACGCCAATGCCAGCAACTCACCCTGACTATCTAAAACATTGATTTGCCCACTCAGTTCTTCAGGTGGATCAAACACAAGACTCAGGCTATTAATGTCACCATCATAAGCGGCCGTGTCTACCATGAAGCCAGTTGTACCGTACTGGTATGGGATGGAGCTCTGGCGGCCTGGATCAAAACTGACATCCATCCATTGCGCTTCGATGTTGTCAAAATTACTTAACTCTGACGATTCAAACGTATCGAGTAAACCTTCATTGACCATCACTTGTACCATGTAGTCACCAGGCACAGCCACATCATAAGAACCCAGCTTGCCCGCTTTCAGTGAAGCCAACATGGCTTCATTTGAATCGTAGGTGTCCATTGTCACTGTGACGCCGGTTTCTTCTGAAAACTTATCCAGCAACTCCTGAGGGATATAGTCAAACCAATGATAGATTGACAAATTTCCTTCAGCACTGGCGGTACTTGCACCTAAGCTTAGGCTTGTGGCTACGAGAGAACTCAAAAGAATTTTCCGCATCGAATAGCTCCTTTTTCCTATTAATTTAAACGTGTCTAATTCAAGAGACGTTATGCATTTACTTCGGCCGTGCATGATACTTTTCACCTGTCTTACCGACCAAATAAGACAACGTGACAAAGAGAATGGACACCAACAACAATAAAGTGGATATGGCCATCAAGTTAGGTTTAATGCCCAATTTGACCGCTCCAAAGATTGCGGTGGGCAAAGTCTCCACGCCTGCGCCCTTAACAAAATTCGTAATAATAAAATCATCAAGGGAAATGATGAAGGCCAATAGGAACCCTGAAAAGATCCCAGGTAGAATTAAAGGCAACAGTACCAATCTGAACGCTTCAAATCGAGACGCGTATAAATCTAATGCTGCTTGCTCATATTGGCTATCCACAGCTTGAATACGGGCAGCAATTGGCAGATAGGCAAATGGAATACAAAACACAATGTGTGCAATGAGTATCGACAAATAACCGGTTTTGAATCCCACCGCGGAAAAGAAAATAAGAGTCGCTACCGCCGTTACAATCTCGGGCACCATAAGCGGAAGATTTATTAAACCAAAACTGATTGATCGTCCTCTAAACGATCCGGCTCTATGCATGGCTGTGGCAGCGGCGACAGCGATAGTTGTTGAAGCAACTGCTGCGCACACGGCAATGGTAAGCGAGTTAAACGCTGCGGCTTTGTACTTGGGTGCCTCTACACCATAGAAAACATCGATATACCATCGCAGTGAAAGACCATCCCAGTTGGTAATAGACGGGCTGTCATTGAACGAATAGATCATCACAATGACAAGCGGTGCATACAATAAAAACAAACAGAAAAACGTTACAGACCGAAAACCAGGGAAATGCCTAAGATCGAATCGCTTATCCATCAGCGAGCTTCCGCCTTAGTTTGTGCCCTTGCATAAAAGGTTAAGACCACCAAGACCATCGACAGCAGGATCATGGACGCTGCAGCACCGAAGGGCCAGTTACCCGCACTTCCCTTAAACTGCTCCTCAATCAATGAGCCAATCATGAAAGTCTTAGCACCGCCAAGTAGGTCGGGTGCGAGAAAAGCGCCAAGACTTGGCACAAACACAAGAATACACCCAGCGATAATGCCGGGCTTTACAGTAGGCAATATGACATAGCGCAGCGTAGACCAGCGCGTGGCGTAAAGATCGGCAGCAGCTTCAGACAAGGCGTAGTTATAACGTTCAACACTGGCGTATATCGGTAACACCATGAAAGGCAAATAGGAATAAAACAGACCAAGCTGCACAGCTAAGTGCGTGTTTAGTATTTGAAGCGGTTCAGAGATAACGCCAAGCATCAGCAGAAACTCATTGAGCGGGCCCGACTCTCTGATGAGAAACTTCATGGAGATGGTACGAATCAATAAGTTAACCCAGTACGGGATCGTGACCAGAAACAACCAAAACGATCGTTGCCTTCCCGCTCGAGTTGCAATAAACCAAGCCGTAGGAAACCCGATAACTAAACACAAGAACGTTGCTAAGGCGGCCTGCCAAATAGAGCGCCAAAATATCGAAAGATAAGTCCACTCTATGGTCGGAGGCTCATCGCCAAACAATCCGCGATACAGAAAGAACTGATCATAAGAAGCTAACGAAAACTCCCAGATCACACCGCCACGAAATTCCTTTGTTAAAAACGAGTAGACAAACATAATGCCTACAGGAATAACGAGAAAGATGCCTATGACTATCCACGAGGGAAGCATCAAACGCGTGCCTAAACCGTGATAAACACTCGATTTACTCGGTGGTGCGTTGGAAGGTCCCGCTGCCATTAGTCCGCCAACAACCTGGCTGCGTTTGTTGAGAACTGCAGCCCAACCGTGTCATTTAGCGACGGCATAGCGTGCGTTTCAGTATTTTGTTGGCGCACCGTCAAGTGTTCACCGTGTTCAAGCTCAACCGATATTTGCATATCGGTACCCAAATACACGTGTCGTGTAACTTTACCCACGAGCAGAGCGTCATCCGTGTGGCTTAAGCTCAATTGTTCTGGCCGAATGGAGATATGCCCGTCACCCACTTTTGCACCATGGGCTGCTGTACATTGAATGCTTCGCCCACTTTGCAACTCACACATCGCGTCGCCATTTTCAAGCGTTGTGGTTTGAACATTCAGTAGATTGGTTTCACCGATAAAATTAGCCACAAACCGGTTTTCAGGTTGTTCGTATATCGCTTTTGGTGTGCCAACTTGTTGAACTGTACCTTCGGATAACACAGCAATGCGATCAGACATGGTCAAGGCTTCTTCTTGATCATGAGTTACAAAAATGAACGTAATGCCTGTGTCTTGCTGAATTTGCTGCAGTTCCAAGCGAACGGCCTGACGCAGCTTAAGATCCAAGGCCGACAATGGTTCGTCTAGCAGCAACACCTTAGGGTTTGGAGCCAAGGCACGAGCCAATGCCACACGTTGTTGCTGACCTCCCGATAACTGTGTGGGCAATCGATCAGCAAAATCCTTCAATTGCACAAGGTCCAACATTTCCTGCGCACGTTGACGAGCCTGCGAGGCTGGCTTGCCAAGTCGCTGCAAGCCAAACATGACGTTTTGCAGTACGCTTAGATGCGGAAACAGTGCGTAATGTTGAAATACGGTATTAACCGGACGCTTGTTAGGCGGCAGGCTGGCGATGTCTTCGCCATACAAATGAATTTCACCTGTCGTTGCCGCTTCGAAGCCTGCGATAGTCCTGAGCAGCGTGGTTTTGCCGCACCCAGATGGACCTAACAGTGTGAAAAATTCATTATCCGCAATAGAGAGCGATACATCACCTAACGCAGTGACAGGCCCAAATCGTTTAGTCAGCTGACGGATATCAACCGCTACCG
>JAHDCO010000035.1:30048-40775 GCA_020629835.1 Granulosicoccaceae bacterium | reverse complement strand
GAGTGCATGCAGGTGGTGTTGTCACACAGAATGAGTGCTCCGTTTACACAGCACCCTCTTAATTTATACCGTGCGCTGCGTACGACCAACCCGTCGCCGTATATGTTTTATCTCGATTTGGGTGACCATCACGTAGTAGGTGCATCCCCGGAAATTCTCGTTCGTGTTGAAGACGATGTGGTGACCGTCAGACCTATAGCGGGTACGCGTCCAAGGGGTAAGGACGAATCGGAAGATCGAGCGCTGGAAGCCGACCTATTGGCAGATGAAAAAGAGATTGCTGAACACTTAATGTTAATCGATCTTGGGCGTAACGACGTTGGTCGGATTGCTCAAATTGGTAGTGTAGATGTCACGGAAGAATTCAACATTGAGCGTTATTCCCATGTGATGCACATCGTTTCAAACGTCGAAGGTAAGTTAAAAGCCGGCGCGAGCCCCATGGACGTTTTGCGAGCCACTTTCCCGGCAGGCACTTTGTCAGGCGCACCCAAAGTTCGAGCGCTGGAAATCCTGCAAGAGTTGGAAACAGTTAAACGCGGTGTTTACTCCGGTGCTGTCGGTTACTTAAGTTGGAATGGCAACATGGATACCGCGATCGCAATTCGTACCGCGGTTGTTAAAGACCAGCATTTACACGTTCAAGCGGGTGCTGGTGTGGTGTATGACTCCAACGCTGACAGTGAATGGATAGAAACGCTGAATAAAGCGCGTGCTGTCATGCGTGCGGCCGATCTGGCCGAGCAAGGCCTTGATGAGTTACCTGACTTTATTGATGCGGGTAATAACCCGATGGATTTAGTTCAAGCGGCTGATGCCTCTAATACCCCCGGTAATTCTGTAGGGGGTGCAGCGTGATTATTGTTATCGATAACTACGATTCATTTACCTGGAACATCGTTCAGTACCTTGGAGAACTGGGCGCGGACGTGCAGGTGTTTAGAAATGACCAAATCAGTTGCGCTGAACTCGAGCGTTTGAATCCATCCGGGTTATTAATATCCCCGGGGCCAGGTAACCCGGATTCTGCAGGGATTTCGATGCAGGCGATTAATCACTTCGCAGGCAAAATACCTGTATTTGGTGTGTGTTTGGGTTTGCAAAGCATCGGTCAGTGTTTTGGTGGCAAAGTCGTATTGGCCTCCGACGTCATGCATGGGAAAATTTCGGTGGTTCATCATGATGAGCAGGGTGTCTTTGCGGGTTTGCCCAGCCCGATTCAATGCACACGGTATCATTCTCTGGTTCTTGAAGGCGCGACACTGCCCAACGTGTTTTCCGTTACCGCCTGGACGGAAAACGAATCGGGGCACCGCGTTGAGGTCATGGGCGTAAAGCACAAAACGCTGGACGTGGAAGGCGTGCAGTATCATCCCGAATCCATCAGCAGTGAGCACGGCCACGCGCAATTAAAACAATTCCTAGTGCGTACAGGAGATATCTCATGAATTTTACGGAAAGCTTAGAGCATGTGTTTTCAGGTAACGATTTACCCGAAGCTGTCATGGTGGATGTCATGCGCACTGTTATGACGGGTGAGGCAACACCTGCTCAAATTGGCGCTTTACTTGGCGGCTTGCGAACCAAAGGGGAATCTGTGGAAGAAGTGTCCGCGGCGGCGAAAGTCATGCGAGAGTTGGCGACGCCTGTTGATCTCGGTGGTGCCTTAGCTGTCGATATTGTCGGCACAGGCGGCGATGCTTCGCACACGTTTAACATCTCAACATGTTGTTCATTGGTTACGGCGGCCGCAGGTGTCAAGGTTGCAAAACACGGTAACCGGTCCTTATCCAGTAAATCTGGCGCGGCAGATTTCTTAGAAGCGGCTGGTGTCGCGCTGAATCTCTCCCCCAATGCCATTGCTCAATGCGTTGCTGAAGTTGGGGTGGGTTTTATGTTCGCTCCGAATCACCACAGTGCAATGAAACATGCGATTGGTCCTCGGCGTGAAATGGCGACACGCACATTGTTTAATTTACTTGGCCCTATGACCAATCCTGCGGGAGTGCGTCATCAGGTGTTGGGCGTGTTCGATGCGGCTTGGGTAAAGCCTGTGGCCGACGCCATGTTGAAGTTAAACAGCGAACACGTGATGGTGGTGCACGGGCACAGTGGTATGGATGAACTCAGTTTATCCGGCCCTTCCAAGGTGGCCGAGGTTAAAGCGGGTGAAGTGCATGAATACACACTTGATCCGGCTGAGCTTGGTTTAGCCGTTCAACCGCTAAGTGCGATCCAGGTGGATGGCGTTGATGAGAGTTTTGCTGTGATAAAAGCGGTGCTGGCCAATGAAGCAGGCGCAGCTCGCGACGTGGTGTTACTGAACAGCGCAGCAGCGATTTATGTTGGAGGTAAAGCCAAAAGTGTGGCCGACGGCATCGATATCGCGCGACAGGTGTTGGCCAATGGCCAAGCACAACAGGTATTGGAGAAATTAGCTGAACTCTCGCAGCGATTAGCTCCAGCTGCGTAGCTTAATTCACTGATTAATTACTGAAGAAAACGGATATGACCTCTAACTTGGAAAACGCCAGCACAGCCGTCGACATTCCCGATGTGTTGAAGCGCATTTTAGCCGTGAAGGTCATTGAGAATTCGACTCGTTCTGCCGCGGTTCCTGTCGGTGAATTAAAACAGCGAATTTCGCAGCAAACACCCGTGCGAGGGTTTGTCGCAGCACTGCAAAGTAAGGTGGCAGCGCAACAACCGGCAGTCATTGCAGAAATAAAAAAAGCCTCTCCCAGTAAAGGCGTTATGAGAGACCCGTTTAATCCTGCCGAGATTGCAAAGAGTTACGAAACCGGCGGTGCTGCCTGTTTATCTGTCTTGACTGACGAAGATTTTTTTCAAGGTAGTGAACAAGCCTTGGTTGCGGCCAGGGCGGCTTGCGAATTACCTGTTATTCGCAAAGACTTTATTATTGATGACTACCAGGTGTATGAGGCTCGCGCAATGGGAGCTGATTGCATCCTGTTGATCGTCGCGGCACTAGACGATGCCACGATGAAACGACTTTATGAATTGGCAGTTAGCCTGAATATGGATGTGTTGGTCGAGGTCCACGATGCGGATGAGCTGCACCGAGCGCTTGAATTAAAGCCCATGTTGCTGGGTATTAATAACCGAGATTTGCGAACCTTTGACGTAACCTTGAACACCACCTTGTCTTTATTGGAGGCGATCCCCGAAGGAACAACGGTCGTCACCGAAAGTGGCATATTGGATAGGGATGATGTGGAAGTTATGCTGAACGCTAACATTCACACTTTTTTGGTGGGCGAGGCATTTATGCGAGCCAGTGATCCGGGCTCTGAACTGCAGGCACTGTTTAGCGGGCACTAAAAAACCCGGCTGTGAATCCGCGAACAGCGGATAACACAGCCGGGTTTACCTCGGTACTGGTGCGCTAGCTAAACACTTAGCGAGTGCCGTAGATGACCATGGTTTTACCACGTGCGTGGATCAAACCGCGATCTTCAAGTTCTTTAAGTACTCGTCCGACCATTTCACGCGAACATCCAACGATGCGTGCAATTTCTTGACGAGTAATTCGAATCTGCATACCGTCGGGGTGAGTGATGGCATCGGGCATCTTCGCAAGGTCCAGGAGTGTTGATGCAACTCGACCGGTCACGTCCAGGAAGGCTAAGTCACGAACCTTAATGCTGGTCTTGCGTAAGCGTGTGGCCATTTGAGTGGTCAACGCCATAAGCAGATCAGGATGTTCGGTGATCAAACGCCGGAATTGATCGTAATTCATCTCAGCCAATTCGCACTTGGAGCGTGCAACAACCCAGGCACTGCGGTTGCCGTCTTCGTCGAATAGGCCCATCTCACCGAAGAAGTCGCCTGCATTTAAGTAGGCAAGAACAATCTCTCGACCGTCGTCATCTTCGATAACCACACTGACAGAGCCGTCAACGATGTAATACAACGTCTCAGGTACGTCACCATGGTGAATAATGGTGGTTTTTGCTGGGTACTGGCGGCGGTGGCTGCTCCGTAAAAAAGAGTCAAGCCATTCGACCGGTGGCGGTGCTATACGAGGCGCGAGCATACTATGCGATCTCCGTACTCAATGTTTGCGCGGGTTCCCGAGGAGGAACAACGCCGTTTGTTACAGCGTCAAACATTGATCGGCCAGTAATTTGATACCTTGAACAAATTTGCATTTCGATCAACAAACTGAAGCCCTGTGGAGGAACCTTCATTTGAAAGCCCGAGTTAAATGGTTGGATCATATGAGTTTCGTCGGTGAATCTGGCAGCGGTCATTCGGTTGTCATGGATGGCTCTCCAGACCACGGAGGGCGCAATTTAGGCATCCGCCCCATGGAGATGGTTCTCATCGGCTTGGGAGGCTGCACAGCGTTCGATGTTGCGCTGATGTTGCAAAAGTCTCGCCAGAACGTGGTTGACATCGAGGTTCTGCTGGATTCAGAGCGATCAACAGAGGTTCCAGCGGTCTTTACGCACATAAGGGTGCATTTTGTTGTCAGCGGCATTGGGCTGTCGGAAAAGCAGGTAGCCAGAGCGGTATCGTTATCGGCGGAGAAATATTGTTCGGCTTCCAAGATGTTGGAGAAAAGTGCTGAAATCACGCATTCGCATGAAATTGTGGAAGTCGGGCACACCGCATAGCGTCAAATTGACGCGCGGAGAGCGCTATGAGCACAAAATCCGGCTGTACTCGGCTTGATTAGTAGGCCAATTAAAGTCCAAAAATGCAATGCCTGAGTACCGTGTAATTTTTCGAATTGGAACCCGGATAGATTTTTTGGTCTGTTAACTCATTGATATAGAAAGGTTATTTGAAGTTTTTCGTCAATCAAACTGACCCAGATTCATTAGGCAGAGGAAAAGTTGGCCTTTAGTTTGCAACGTACAGGTTGCATAGTTTTTCTCCTCCCATCCTCCTCCTAAGATGGATTGCGGCGTGGCTCTTAGTAGCCACGCCGTTTTTTTTTGTGCCACGGGGACAGGTTGTTAGGCCCTCGATTCACCGAGAAGCGGTTGAGTTTGAGCACTGATAGGCCTACAATGGTGGGCTACCAAAGAAATTGCCTAAGTTCGAGGCCCGAAGTGAATAAAACCACCATCAGTGCCAAACCAGCTGAAGTGAAGCGGGAATGGTTTGTGATCGATGCCGAAGGAAAAACCTTGGGCAATATCGCAACTGAAGCTGCTCGTCGCCTGCGCGGCAAGCACAAGCCAACCTACACACCGCATGTTGATACCGGCGACTACATCGTCATCATCAACGCTGAGAAGGTGGAAGTGACAGGCAATAAAGCCAAGAACAAGATGTATCACCACCACACAGGCTATATCGGTAACTTGAAGTCAGTAAACTTCGAGAAGCTGCAGGCCACACACCCAGAGCGTATCATCGAGACGGCGATCAAAGGCATGTTGCCCAAGAACCCATTGGGTCGGGCCATGTATCGCAAACTTCGCGTGATCAAAGGGCCTAACCACAACCACGCGGCTCAACAGCCGACATTGTTGGAGATTTAATCCATGGCCGTTCAACAGTATTACGGCACTGGCCGCCGAAAGTCGTCTACTGCTCGCGTCTTCTTGCGCTCAGGCAGTGGTCAAATCAACGTCAACAACAAAACGCTTGAAGACTACTTCGGCCGCAAGACCGCGCACATGATCGTGCGTCAGCCTCTGGAAAAGACCGAGACCTTGTCAAACTTTGACATCAACATCACGGTTCGTGGCGGTGGTGGCAGCGGCCAGGCGGGCGCCATTCGCCTGGGTATTGCTCGCGCACTGCTTCAGTACGATGAAGCTATGCGTGGCACATTACGTGGCGCAGGTTACCTGACTCGCGATGCACGTGAAGTCGAGCGTAAGAAGGTTGGCCTGCGTAAAGCGCGTAAGGCAACCCAGTACTCGAAGCGATAAAAACAACGTCTATCACCGGGTTCCCGGTGGATCGACAAAAGAAGGCCCGCATCAGCGGGCCTTTTTTGTTTTATCCGTTCGCTAAGTCTTGCTGAAGAATGTGTATTCTGGTACGCACGCGAACCGTTAAGAGCGATCAAAGATAGACCCAGCCGTCGGGCTCAGCAGCTTGTGGTACAACTTGCCGGCAGACACATCGGTCATTGCGGATAAATAGTCGGCGATAGCCCTTAGCCCTTCAGCTTCATAGTTGGCGTATACATCCACAGGCAAAAGGCGTTTAGGGTTGGCCTGAAAGATCTGGAACAGCTTCACGACCACTTGTTGCCCCTTGTACTGCAGCATCTGCAGTTCCGGCTTAAAGATGACGTACTGCATAACAAAGTCTTTGATCAGGTGCAGTATCCGAAATGCGGTCGGCTCCATCGCCACCTGTAACCGCAGCAGTTCGTGCTCAAACTGTTCATCTTCAGTCAGCGCGATTTGGCGAATGAAGTAGCTCACCAACCAGCTGATCGCGTGTTTGCGGTCTTTATTAGATGCGCTGAACAATTTGTTGGTGTAGTCGTCAATGCGCGGACCGATGGTGCCGTCGTTTAAGGCAAGGATGGGCTCAACCACTTCACTTTGCCACTGGTCTCTGTCGACAAACCCCAGAGCTAAGGCGTCTTCCAGGTCATGTACGCCATAAGCGATGTCGTCAGCCAGCTCCATGATGCTGGTATCAAATGGTTTGAATTGCGTCTTAAGATGCCCAGACTCCGGTTCCACCAGGGTTAGGAAGCGGTCCCTGTCAGCGTTAGTCAATGGATCCAGCATCCACTCCATAACACTCAGTTCACTGTCGTACACGCATTTCGGTGGCGCCCAGCGATCAATGTTCGTCAAGTCGGTCGGCACCGCGTCTTGTAGCGCCAGGTGTCCGCCTTGCTCATCTCGATAACGCACCGCCTGCGCGTAAGTGGTGGGGTATTTGATGGTGCCCAGCATCGTACGCCGGGTAAGATCGAGCCCATGCGCGGCTGAAAATTCACCCAACCGGGCGATGATCCGCAATGTTTGGCCATTGGCCTCGAACCCGCCGTGCTGAATCATCATGGTGTTCATGGCAACTTCTCCGCCGTGACCAAACGGGGAATGGCCAATATCGTGGGCCAGGCAGATGGCCTCAATTAGGCTGAACGACGGAATTAAATGGTGAACATCGCTGTTTTCACTGCGGGCTCGCAGTACCTCGCAAATACCAGAACCAATTTGCGCGACTTCCAGAGAATGGGTCAAACGCGTACGGTAGAAATCCGATTCACCCATACCCAGTACCTGGGTTTTTGATTGCAGACTACGAAAAGACGCACTGTGAATAATCCTCGCTCTATCGCGTTGATACTCACTGTCCATATGAGTACTGTTAAACCCTCGGGGGTCCTCATTACTGCTGCTTGAACGGCGTTCCAACCACTGGTTCACGGGCAAATTTTTCCGGATGCGTGACAAGGTATTTGAGGCTGGCGCGAGCACTCCTCAGTGTGACGCTATTGTACTGGCAGCCTAACAAGCATGCTGATACTAATAATGCATGCATGAATTACTGGATATAGTCAGCGCGAACGACACGGTTTTGGGCTGCGCCACGCGTACTGAAATTCACCGCACCAATCGGCTGCACCGGGCGGTTCATATGCTGGTTCAAAATCCTAACGGAGAGGTTTACCTGCAAAAACGTGCGGCAACGAAAGACGTTAATCCTAACTGCTGGGACTCAAGCGCGGCGGGCCATGTGGATTCAGGTGAGCACTACCTTGATGCAGCCGTTCGAGAACTGATGGAAGAACTCGGCATTGCAGAACCACCCAGCGCTTTCGTGGAATTTCATCGTCGGCAGCCAGATGAAAATAACGGTTTTGAACACCAGCGTTTCTATGCGATTCAGAGCTCACAAGTCGTGAGGCCGTGCCCCAATGAGATAGCCGAAGGTCGTTGGTGGAATCGGGAAGCTGTCGATACGTGGGTGGCCAGTGATGATTTTGCACTGACAAATGACTTGAAAAAGGTCTGGCCGGTGTATTGTTCTGAGTTTCTAGATTAGAGGCTCAACGATGCTCAATCCAAACAACGCCCAACTGCCCGTCATCGCAGCGCCCATGTTTTTGGTGTCAGGCCCTGAAATTGTCACAGCTTGCTGTAAGTCCGGCATCGTTGGAACATTCCCAGCACTGAACCAACGAACCAATGAAGGATTTCGAGAGTGGTTGGTGAGTATTGAGCAAAGCCTGGAAGGCGTGGCGCACCCTGGGTTTGGGGTGAACTTAATCGTTCATAAAACCAACCCCAGGCTGCAACAGGATCTGGAAACCTGTGTTGAACATAAAGTGCCGTTAATCATTACTTCGCTCGGCGCGGTGAGAGATTTGGTAGATGCGGTACATAGCTATGGTGGCAAGGTCTTTCACGATGTCACCACCTTGCGTCACGCACAGAAGGCAATCGATGCCGGTGTTGATGGTTTGATCGCAGTTAGCGCGGGGGCGGGCGGGCACGCGGGCACCCTGCATCCATTGGCTTTGTTAGGCGAAATAAGGCAACGGTTCTCCGGCACATTGATCTCGTCAGGTTGCATTTCATCGGGTGCTGATGTCGCTTCAGCCATCGCCGCTGGGGCAGATTATGCCTACATGGGAACGCGCTTTATCTGCACCGACGAAAGCCGAGCAGCGATCGCTTACAAAGCAATGATTGAACAGTCATCGGCTAAAGACATCGTCTACACCGATAAGGTGTCTGGGGTTTATGCCAACTTTCTCGGCGCCAGCTTGGCCGCCGCGTCTGGCGAAGAGGCCCATCCGGATGGCAAGCCTATCGACTTCGGCGAGGAACTGTTAGCTCCTGAAGATGGGGATGCCAAAGCGTGGAAGGATATTTGGTCCGCCGGGCACGGGGTCGGCAACATACACAGTACGGTGCCGGTTGCGGCACTGGTTGATGAGCTCACACACGATTACCAAAACGCCCTGCAACGGGCTGCCGATTTAGTGGCAAAGCGTCATTAGGAACCTTTAATACCATGCAAGAACTTCCAAACAAAGCGAGTGCCGTTGTCGTCGGTGGCGGCGTCACTGGGGCAAGTGTTGCCTATCATCTGGCACGTCAGGGTTGGCAGGATGTTGTGCTGTTGGAACGAAAGCAGTTTGCGTGTGGAACCACCTGGCATGCCGCTGGGTTAATTGGCACCATGCGCGCAAACGAATCGCATGCACGTTTGTTGGAATATTCAATGAACTTGCTGTCTGAGATTGAAGAAGAGTCTGACCAGTCCACAGGGTTTCGGCAAGTGGGCAGTTTATCGATTGCGCATAGTGAGGCCCGTTGGGAAGAGCTGCGTCGTGTGGCTGCAATGAACAATGCGTTTGGCGTGACCCGAGTTGACACCATCACCGCAGCTGACGCTAAAGCCATGTTCCCGCTGATGAGTGATCACGATTTATTGGGCGCTACGTTTGTTGAGCAAGATGGAAAAGCAAATCCAACCGATGTCACCATGTCGTTTATCAAATCTGCGCGTAAGCGCGGGGCTTTATGCCTTGAAGGTATAGAGGTAAACGACATCCTTATAGAAAACGGCAAAGTCGTTGGCGTCTCTACGGATCAAGGCAACATCCAATCAGACTTTGTTGTAAATTGCGCAGGTTTGTGGGCTCGTAACCTGGGACGACAACATAACGTCAACATCCCATTGCACGCCTGTGAGCACTATTACGCGGTCACTGAAAAACACCCAGACGTTACCGCCGACCTGCCGGTACTCAGAGACCATGATCGTTACACCTATGTGAAAGAAGACGCTGGCAGTTTGTTGGTGGGCATCTTTGAACCCAAAGCACGTGCCTGGGGGCATCAAGGCATCCCCAAAGATTTTTCGTTTGATGAGTTAGAAGGTCATCATGATGAACAGCTTATGCCGGTACTGGAACACGCCATGGAGCGTATCCCCATGCTCGGTGAGGTGGGTTGGCGTACGTTCTTTTGTGGCCCTGAATCATTTACACCAGATGATCAATGGCATGTGGGTGAAGTGCCTAACGTAAAGAACTATTTTGTTGCCTGTGGTTTAAATTCCATCGGTATTCAAACCGCGGGCGCATTAGGCAAGGCGTGTGCTGAATGGATGGAGAAGGGCCATGCGCCATTAGATTTATGGGGTAATGACATTCGCCGTATGTATCCGTTCATGGGTACCCAACAGTTCATACAAGAACGTGTTGAGGAAAGCTTAGGCCTGTTGTACGCAAACCACTATCCGTTTTTGCAATTCGAAACTGCACGCGGCGTGCGATTCTCACCCATTCATCAAAGATTAAAGGAAGCCAATGCGTGCTTCGGTTCGGTGGCCGGATGGGAACGCCCGAATTGGTTTGCACCCGAAGGCGTTGAACCTAAGTACGAATACAGCTTCGGCAAGCAGAACTGGTTTGAGTACTCGGCTGCAGAGCACAAAGCCGCGCGTGAGGGTGTGGTTCTGTTTGATCAATCGACCTTCTCAAAGTATCTCATTCAAGGTAAGGATGCGGCTAAGAACCTACAAAGAATCTGCAGCGCTGACGTCGACGTAGACGCCGATCGCATTGTCTATACCCATTGGCTGAATGATCGCGGTGGTATAGAAGCTGATTTGACGGTTACACGCTTAGCTGAAAACCAATACATGGCAGTAAGTGCTGCAGCAACCACCCACAAAGATCTGGATTGGTTAAATAAAAATATCGATCCCGATAGCCACACGTTCGTAACCGATGTCACTAACCAATGGGCTGTGTTTGG
>JAHDCO010000035.1:14084-29948 GCA_020629835.1 Granulosicoccaceae bacterium | reverse complement strand
ATCCCGATAGCCACACGTTCGTAACCGATGTCACTAACCAATGGGCTGTGTTTGGTGTGATGGGGCCACGTAGCCGTGAGCTATTGGAGCCTTTAGTGGGGCAGTCGCTGTCCAATGATGTTTTCCCGTTTGGCTGCAGTAAAGAGGCTGAGATTGGCTACTGGCCTGTACGTATTACCCGTGTCTCGTTTGTTGGAGAGTTGGGGTGGGAGGTCTACGTGCCCGTGGACATGGCCATGCCGGTGTTTGACCGGCTATTAGAGGCAGGCAAAGCGGTTGATTTAAAGCTTGCCGGACTGCATGCGTTGGACAGCTGTCGAATTGAAAAGAAGTTCTTGCATTTCGGACATGACGTTGCCGATGAAGACACACCATTGGAAGCGGGTGTAGGTTTTGTCTGCGCCATGGATAAATCCATCGCGTTTATTGGGCATGACGCCATCGCTCGACAGAAAGATTCGGGTTCGCACTTTCAAAAACGCTTAGTGCAATTTTTAGTTAACGACCCCGAGCCACAGCTTTACCATCATGAGCCAATCTTGATGAACGGTCAGCTTGTAGGCTACTTGACGTCGGGTAACTATGGCCACACCTTAGGCGGTTCGGTTGGCCTTGGGTATGTGAAGTTGAATGAGAAAATCGATAAAGCGTTGATTGAAAGTGCGGATTGGGCTATCGACATCGGCGGAACCCAATACGCGGCCACGGCCAGTCTGGGTGCCCAGTACGATCCGCGTGCTGAACGCATGCGCTCGTAGCCGCTCACCTTGGCGAACATTACCTTACTCGACGGGAGTATCGGTCAAGAACTGGTGAATCGTTCGGGGGTTACCCCGGACGGCACCTGGTCAACCCGAACCTTGAAAGAGATGCCGCATCTCATTCAGGAAGTGCACGAAGACTACTTCCGTGCTGGTGCGACTATCGCCACGACCAACACCTACACCTTGCATCGCGACCGGCTGGCGCGATTTGAATTAGAGCATGAATTCGAATCGCTGAACCAACAGGCGTGCCAGCTGGCGGTAGCCGCTCGAGAGCGTTTTGGAGGTGGGCTGATTGCCGGTTCCCTTGGCCCAAGTGGTGGGTCATATCAACCGGAGCTTGCACCAGAGCCTGCGGTTGCGGCTCGATGGTTTCAGGAATTGGCTGAGGTACAAGCGCCGTATGTTGACCTCTTCTTATTGGAAACTATGTCCTCGGTTGAGCAAGCCCGAGGTGCTCTGATGGGGGCCTGCCGTGTAGGTAAACCGGTGTGGCTGGCCGTCAGTGTGCTTGATGACGATGGCACACGGCTGCGTTCTGGTGAAGCAGTAAGCGACATCCTACCGCTGGTCTCGGAATTCCCGTTAGAGGCTTTGTTAGTGAATTGCTCAACCCCTGAAGCGATCAATCAATCCATTCCTCGGCTCAATGGCGTGACAGTGGCACTGGGCGCCTATGCCAATGGATTCACGCATATCAGTACTGCGTTCAGGCAACCTGGTGCATCGGTGATCGAATTGTCTGAACGTGAAGATTTAGACCCGCTTCGGTACGCGGATTATGCAGAGCAGTGGGTAGCTGATGGCGCCACAATCATTGGTGGTTGCTGTTGTGTTGGCCCCGCGCATATTGCCGAGTTACACAAACGCTTTGGCTAGATTTTCCATCGCATGCCCATGTGATAGGTCAGTTGAGCATCGTCATATTGATGCTCACGCCCAATAGGACAGGCACGTCGTGCGTGGCAATCGGCATGGCAGCTTGAGTCCTTTGGCGTACGGTAGTCATGGCACCGCGTACTGTTAAATTGCGCGCCTGATGCTTTTGATACCGCCTGGGCAGGACACTCTTTGACGCATGGCGCTGCACACCCAGAGCACAACGATGCGTTCAGGGCTAAGCGGGTTATGTCTGCCTCTGTGTATGTGGCAGACACAATGAACGAATGAGGCACCGCCCGGGATTCTGAAAGCCAGGCGCAACGGTAGGCAAACCACGGTCCGTACGTCGGGTGTAGCGACAAACCCAGAGGTGATGACACGCTCCAGTTAGCCATAGCACCCAACCTCATCAAAGGGATGTGTCCTTGTCCGGCTGAGGCAGGGTACAGCTGGCGATTGGCTTTGCTGTTTAAAAATCGGCTCTGAATCGTTTCTGCTAAGGCCACACTGTAGCTGTCCACCGGGTCGGGCTGCGCGTGAAGCGGTGACGCCTGTAAGCGACGCCAGAAGGTTGGCCCCGCGTTGGCCATAAGCCACAAGGTCGTGTGTTCCGGCGATTTTGTAATGTCGTCCGTGGCGGATGGACACGCGTTTAACACCGCCGAGGCGATGCTTTGAGGTAAATCCTGCCAGGCAAAGCCGCACAACAACAAGCCATGATGGTGTAACCAATTAGACAAAGCTGAGTTATCAGAGGTTTTCGGAGAGGGGGAGGCTTGGTTGTGCATAAGAAACCACGTCGTGCATGGCTGCGATGGCTAAGGGCCGGTAACGCATGCAAATGTATCAATGATTGAGCTGGGCGGATCATGGCACACTGATGACACCAGGTGCTTATACGGGAATATCAAGTGAAATATTGGCTGTTTAAATCCGAACCGGATGCCTTCTCGATAGAGGATCTTTTCGCGTTGCCAAACGCAACCGATCACTGGGACGGTATTCGGAACTATCAGGCCAGAAACATCATGCGCGATGATATGAAAAAGGGCGATAAAGGTTTTTTCTACCACTCCAGTTGCAAGGTGCCAGGTGTGGTGGGGGAGGTCAAAATTGTATCCGCCGCCTA
Source organism: Granulosicoccaceae bacterium (assembly GCA_020629835.1). GTDB lineage: Bacteria > Pseudomonadota > Gammaproteobacteria > Granulosicoccales > Granulosicoccaceae > Granulosicoccus. The sequence goes on along the minus strand of JAHDCO010000035.1, from coordinate 27,173 downwards.
TCCCGATCACACCGCAAGAGACAAACGCTCAAAGTACTACGATCCGAAAGCCACCGAGGAAGACCCGCGATGGTGCATGGTGGATGTGCAGGCCACGCAGCAGTATCAGGAAGTCATTCCTTTGACAACGTTGAAACAGACACCGGGGCTTGAAGATATGACCTTGCTACGCCGCGGTAATCGCTTGTCCATCATGCCGGTCAGCGCAGCAGAATGGCGCATAATTCGTAAACTGGCCCGCTAGAAACGCAGCTTTCGGTGGTCAATTACCGCCAATAAATCTGCCTGCATTTGGAACAGCTTGTGCTATTTAACCAGTCTAATCAATAAGGTGTTCCCAGCATGCAAATCATTGACACGGCTCTGGCCGACGTCAAGATCATCGAGCCTCAGGTGTTCGGCGATGACAGAGGCTTTTTTCTAGAGTCCTACAGTCAAGAACGATTCACCGAAGCGGGTATCCCAAACGTCTTTGTGCAGGACAATCACAGTCGTAGTGGACAGGGTGTCTTGAGAGGGCTGCATTATCAGCTGGAGAATACGCAAGGCAAACTGGTTCGCGTTACCCAGGGTGAAGTGTTTGATGTTGCCGTAGACATGCGCAAGAGCTCACCGCAGTTTGGTCAATGGGCAGGGGTTGTGTTGTCCGAAACAAACAAACGAATGTTTTGGGTGCCTGCCGGATTTGCGCACGGGTTTTATGTCATGAGCGAGTCGGCGGATTTTCAATACAAATGCACTGACTATTACAACCCAGCACACGAGCGTAGTCTGCTTTGGAACGACCCCGATGTTGGTGTTGAATGGCCCATTCTGGCTGGTACTGAACCCAAGCTATCCGCTAAAGATGAGCAGGGTGAAGGGTTACATCAAATTGATGCGTTTGACTGAGTCGCTATGAAAATTCTTATCACTGGTAGCTCCAGCGGTCAGCTCTATTATGAGTTGACGCGTACTGCCCCTGATGCTGCGCACCTGATCGATACTCAAACCAAGGGTTCATCTCGATTAGATATTACTGATAAAGCGGCAGTTGAGGCCTGCGTGCAAACGCATAAGCCTGACATCATTTTTAACGCAGCCGCTTACACAGCCGTTGATCTTGCTGAAGATAATCCTGAGCAAGCTTACGCGGTAAACACCGAGGCGGTAAGGCACTTGGCTGATGTGGCGTTATCGACCAACGCAAAACTTGTGCAAGTGTCTACCGATTTTGTCTTCGGTACCAGCAACGGCCATCCATTTCGGGTAGACGCCGCTACGGCTCCGATGAGCGTGTACGGTAAAACAAAACTTGAAGCCGAACGCATTGTGACTACGACCTTGCCAAAGACAGGTTCTGTTATTCGTACAGCCTGGGTGTATTCGGCAAACGGCAATAACTTCGTCAAGACCATGCTTCGGCTTATGAAGGAGCGTGGAAAGGTTGGTGTCATAGCCGACCAGATTGGCGCGCCAACCTGGGCAAAGCGGTTAGCTACAGCTATGTGGCAAACCGTTGATCGTGATGTCCCTGGTGTTTGGCACTGGACGGGAGCAGGGGCTTGCAGCTGGTATGACTTCGCTGTGGCTATCGCTGAAGAAGCTTCGGCGCTGGGTTTATTGACCGATCCTGTTACTGTGAATCCTTTGCGTACTGATCAATACCCAACGCCTGCCGCACGACCGGGCTACAGCGTTCTAGAACTGACACGAACGTGGGAAGCGTTTGACCTAACCGCGCCGCATTGGCGTGAAGACCTTCGATTAATGTTGCAGGAACTCCAATGAGTCGTATGTTAGTGACTGGCGCCGCTGGTTTTATTGGTGCAAATTTCGTTCGTTACTGGCGCGAACAACATCCTGATGACACCATCGTCATTGTGGATTCTTTAACGTACGCCGGTAACCCGCATAATTTAGACGGTGTTTTAGACGAGCAATGCGTACTGGAACGGGTTGATATAAATGACACGGCAAAGATCAGTGAGCTGCTGCGTAAACATAAGCTGAACACCGTCGTGCACTTCGCTGCGGAAAGTCACGTCGATCGTTCAATCGAAGGTCCGGATGTGTTCATTGAAGCCAATATTCTGGGCACACACAGTTTGCTCAAAGCCGCGCGGCAAGTTTGGCAAGTGGAAGCTATGGCACCTACTGATCATCGCTTTCATCATGTGTCCACGGATGAGGTTTACGGCACATTAGAACCCGATGATCCTGCGTTTACCGAAAAAACCCCGTATGCACCGAATTCCCCGTATTCAGCCAGTAAGGCAAGCTCGGATTTCCTGGTTCGTGCTTATCACCATACCTACGGCTTAAACGTCACTACCAGCAATTGTTCAAACAACTACGGCCCTTATCATTTCCCAGAGAAACTGATTCCGTTGATGATCATCAACATCCTGCACGGCAAAGCATTACCGGTATATGGTGATGGTAAGAACATACGCGATTGGTTGTATGTAGAAGATCACGCGCGCGGCATTGAGTGTGTGTTGGAAAAAGGCAAAGTGGGCGAGACGTACAACATCGGTGGCGTGAATGAATGGACCAACATAGATATCGTCAATCTACTGTGTAAATTACTCGATGAGCGCTTTGCTGCTGATGAGTCGCTACGTCAGAGTTACCCGGATTGCCCGGCGGCAGCTGGGAAACCGTGTACCTCATTAATTGAATATGTAACCGATAGGGCGGGCCATGATTTCCGGTACGCAATCGATACGACGTTTATTCATAAAGAGTTAGGTTACGAACCAGCGGTTACCTTTGAAGTGGGCATTGAAAAGACTGTTGACTGGTATCTGGCCAATTCAGAGTGGTGGGGTTCCGTACTTGATGGCAGTTATCGCAACGCCTGACGAATATCGTCAACGATGTCGGCAACGGGCAAAACATCATGCACCTCGCCGGCACTCTTTCCGGCCTGCCAGTAGTCCTGGTAGGCCGATCCGCCCACACTCGCTTTTTTAAGTTTCCAAATCGACTGCAGCGAGTAAATCGTTCGCATCCAGTGCTTGGTTTTTCGTCCTCGTAGCATCCAACTGGCGATAGGGCCGGCCTTGGTGCCAATACGCTGAATAGTCGGTGTATTGATGATGGCAACAGGCACACCGGTCAGCCGTTCGGTCATCACGATATCTTCTGCCGCTGCATTCACAATGGCTTGCTTGTAGTCGCTGTGCGCTGTGCATTCCTCGGACGCGATAAACCGTGTACCCAACTGGGCACCGGCGTAGCCCATGTCGATGGCCGCTTTAATTTGCTGACCCGAACCCAGCCCGCCTGCACAGACTACAGGCAACCCGAAATGGCTCAGCTCATCCAGCAAACTTTCAGGAGTTTGCTGTCCCGCGTGACCACCAGCCTGGTTATTCACACCGATGAAACCGTTTACGCCTGCATAGAATGCTTTTTGAGCGTGTTTTTTACCGGTTACGTCGTGATATACCTTGATGCCGTGTTCTTCGGCTAATTTCACAACCCAGGAAGGGTTACCCAAAGCGGTGACAAAAACCTTTACGCCTTCTTCCGCTGCGATGTGTGCCCAGGTCTTGGTTCGTTCCTGATAGGTTTTCGAACTGGTTTCTAAAATCAAGTTTAGCCCGATGGGTTTTGGCGTCGTAGAGCGAATGAGCTGCAAACCTTCGCGAAAGTCATGTTTGTGAACAAAGCTCAGCGACATGGGTTGTACCACCCCGAGCCCGCCAGATGCCGACACGGCGGCCACCAGTTCGGGGTTGCTGCATGGATACATGGCGCCACCGATCAGCGGCAGCTCAGTGCCGAAATCAGCCAGTAGGGTTTGTGTGTTCGTGTTCATTCTGGAAGGGTTAACCTTGGGGGCCAATAAGCCAGCGTGCAGTTGCGGTGGTGACGGTATCACCGGCGGCATCGATGATGCGGGTTTCTACCGGAATCTCGGTACGTTCAGAAAACGCAGGCACGGTGCATTGGCACTCAATCGTCAGAACGCCACGAGCTTTCTTCGTGTAAGTGACGTCCAGGCCGATCAGTATGCCGTTGTATCCTGAGGGCATGCCAGATAGAACCGCTAAACCCGTGGACAGTTCGGCAACGTTGGCTAATGCAATAGCGTGTACAGAGCGTAAGTGGTTGCGGACTTTCCGCCGATCTTTCAGCGTTACGATGGCGTGACCCGGTTCGAGGTGCACTACATCCGACGACACTGAGCCCGTGTATGGGATCATGAACCCGAGGAATCGACTGAATAGCCACTTACCGCCCGGCCGCGGCGAAAGCGCTGCCCAGGTGGACAACATTTTTTCACCTACAGAACGTTTCGACATAATCCACCTCTACTCATGCTAACCGCACAGTATAGGGGCTTTGAAAGTCGTGGGGACGCACGACCTCTCTGCAAGAGGCCTTACGTGAATGGGTAGAGGATTAGATGCCGACGAACGGTTGCATGATTTTACCCAGCACCGTTGTGTACTTAACAGGGGCGTCCGTCGCGATCAACGCGATACAGACTTCACCTTCATCTACGACCGGACAGTGTTCGTCATAGTTATCCAGGTCAGCAATATCACCGGCCCGAAAATGCCCCAGTTCGTCATGGTATGAGCCTCTGACAACGTAGGTGAGTTCGCGCTCGTTATGAGTGTGCTGGCTGAGAGTTACACCAGGCTCCAGTCGCAACAATTTAAATGCGCCGTCGCGTCGAGGTTGCTCACTTAGTGAATACTGTTTGATCCCCGGTGCGATAGTTCGCCATTCCAATGATTCAATTGGCCCGGGGAGAAGCCGTCCGAGTGCTCTTGGTACGGTTGTGTCGCCCACGGTTTTCGGTGGCTTCGTCACACTGATTGAAGGCTTGGATTTAGCCTGTTCCAACAGTTCGACCGCCGACATCTTTGGTACTGACGGGCTTTGTGACGCAAGCAACTGTCCGCCGACATCATCTGCGATGGCGCTACGCGCGCGGCAGTGGGGGCAGACGGTCAGGTGGCAAGCAAGCAGAGTCTCCATCGCTGCCGACAATGTGCCATTGGCGTAGTCGAGAAGTGTCTCATCACTTAAATGGTGGCTAACTGCCGAGTGGGCAGAGGCGTGGTTGTATTGTGTACTTTGATTCAATGTTCGAAGTCTTCTGCTAGAAGCTGTGTTCTTACGGCCTGCATCGCGAGACGGATGCGGGACTTTACGGTACCAATCGGCAAATCGAGCCAGCGCGCGATTGCGCCGTGCGATTGACCCCTGAAATACGACAGATGCATCACCTGCCGTTGTTCCAGTGGAAGCTTTTCCAAAGCTCGTGCCAATCGATCGGAGGCGTGCTCATCGTCAACGTGTTTTTCCTGCACATCGCGCTCGGTAGTCTCGAGCTCCAGGATTTCATCGTCCAGCTCAACTTCGATGCGATTGTTACCACGGAGAAAATCTATATGACGGTTACGTGCAATGGTGAAGATCCAGGTACTGGCTGCGGCCTTCGTGCGGTCGTAGCTTTCGGCTCGACGCCAAATAATCAGCATGATCTCTTGCATTAACTCTTCGGCAGAATCTTCATTCATGCCTTTGCCGATCAGGAAAGACTTTACTCGCCCCGCAAAGTACTCATAGACCTCTGCAAATGCTTGTTCGTCTCTGTCCGAACCGATGCGCGTCAAATTTTCGCGCATTCGCTCTTTCTGCTGAGCTGGATCAGTGACCGGAGCAACCGGAGCTACTGTCGAGTTTTCATGAGCCAATTGTCGAGTCGCTTCCATCATACGATGGGTTACGGGAGTGAATCGCTATCAGATCAAGCTATCCCTAGTCTGATCTGGAGGTTACACTGCAGCGTAACACGGCGGTAGAGAATCGGTTTAGGGATTAGGTCAATTGGGTTCAATCGGTAAGGTTCAACGAGTAGCAGTAGTAGGCGCGGGCGCCGCCGGTTTATCGGCATCCTGGCTGCTAAGTCAGTCCTGTGAGGTAAGTGTTTATGAGCAGGAACCTCGACTGGGTGGCCACGCACATACCGCTTTTGTGAACAGTGGCTCATCACCTTTGGAAATAGACACAGGCTTCATTGTTTACAACGAAGTGAACTATCCAAATTTGGTCGCCTGGTTCGAAGCTATGTCTGTGGCAACAGAAGACAGTGACATGTCTTTCGCGGTATCGCGTGATTCCGGCGGTTTTGAGTATGCGGGTGGGCCGGCTCTGGGTCTTTTGGCCCAACCCTCCATCCTGCTGAGATCTCGATTCTGGCGAATGATCAAAGATCTGTTGCGCTTCTACAAAGAAGCACCGCAGAAGATTCCGCACGACTCCACTCAATCGTTGGGGGAGTATCTTCAAACGGGCGGATACAGCAAGGCGTTCATTGATGATCACCTAATGCCATTCGGGGCCGCGGTTTGGAGCACCTCTCGAAACAACATGCTGGACTACCCGGCGGCAGCCTTTATTCGCTTTTGCGATAACCATGGTCTGTTGAAGTTGTCCGGACGGCCGCAATGGCGCACCGTCACGGGAGGTAGCCATCGCTATGTGGAGGCAGCCAAAGCGGGTGTCGAAGCAAACGGTGGGCGCTTCCACACCAGCGCTGCCGTTGCTGGTATTGAGCGACATGGCCAAGGCGTAACCCTAACCCTGTCAGACGGTTCAACCGCGGATGCTGACGCCTGTCTCATCGCTACACATGCAGATACCGCACTGACGTTATTGAACGATCCCGATGAGCAGGAGACGAAGCTACTCGGCACATTCGCCTATGACAAAAACCATGCGGTGTTGCACACCGACAAGCGCGTAATGCCAAAGCGGCGTAACGCTTGGTGTAGCTGGAATTATGTGGAACAAGAAAATGACGACAAGGCGCGAGTGTCGGTTAGTTACTGGATGAATAAATTACAAAACCTAAAGACCGATGACGATTACTTTGTATCGTTGAATCCCGGCATTTCGCCAAACCCGGATACGGTCGTCCGTGCATCAGACTATGAACACCCAATCTTCAACGCACAAACGTGGCAGTCGCAACAATCGTTGTGGTCATTACAGGGCGTTCGACGAACCTGGTTTTGTGGCAGTTACTTTGGTGCAGGCTTTCATGAGGATGCCGTTCAAGCCGGGTTTGCCGCAGCAGAAGATATCGCCGGCAAAAATCGACCTTGGGCGTTAGCAAATGCTAACGACAGAATTGTCGTAGGCCCTTCAAACACCCATGTACAGAGCGCCGCTTAGTGTTTAATTCCCGTTTATATGTGGGAACGGTGTACCACCGCCGAGTGAAGCCGGCCGTACATCAACTGCAGTACCGAGTTTTTTCTTTACTGATTGATCTCGATGAGCTTCCAAGCCTGCATCAGCGTTTACGTGGTTTTTCATGGAACGCGTTTAATGCCCTAAGTGTTCACGACAAGGACTTTGGATTGTCTAAGTCCGAGGGGCTGCGCTCAGGTGTCGAGAATGCATTGATAGAGAATCAAATCCACGAGGTGCCTAAGCAAATATTCCTGTCCTGTTACCCAAGAGTATTTGGCTACGCTTTTAACCCGTTAAGTTTGTTTTATTGCCTCAGGGAGGATGGAACTGTCTTTGCGGTCGTGCACGAAGTACACAACACATTTGGTGAACGGCATACCTATGTGTTACCGGTTAACAAGCCGAGCAAGTGGATTCAACAAACGACAAATAAGGCCCTGTTCGTGTCGCCGTTTGCACACATGAACATGCACTACTTCTTTCGTCTAAACGTACCAAATATGAAGCAGGTTATCGCTATTCGACTGCACGACAACGAAGGGCTTGTGCTTACCGCCAGTTACTGTGCATCTCGTAAGGCGTTAAACACTCGAACTCTCGTAAGGCAGGTGATCGCGATGCCATTCCAGAGCGCCAAGGTCGTATTGGGCATTCACTGGGAAGCGTTGATCCTTTGGATAAAGCGAGTCCCCTGGTTTTCCCACGTGCCGAAGGAGTCAGCGCGTTCACCTCTGACAAAAAATTGAAAAAAGAATATGTCTGATCTTCGAAACAACAGCGTTACCGAAACTCTAGATACTTCCACGCGGCTACAAAGCGCGTTTGGAAATTTTATAGCTAAACGATTTGAGTCCTTTCTGGCTGGTGTATCTGATGGACAGCTCGCTTTAACATGGCCAGGTGGAACTACCACGTATCACGGTATACGCAGCGACATAGCGAGCAATAATGCATCGGTAACTCTTCACAGCCTGCAACCGATCCGTCGGTTAGCCACCGGTGGTGACGTGGGTTTTGCAGAAGCGTATATGGACGGTGAGTGGTCAACCGACAGTTTGTTAAATCTGTTTCATCTGATCATGCGCAACGAATCATCCGTTGACTCGGCCATCGCGGGCTCTTTTCGAAGCCGCTTAAGTCGGTTTGTTAAGCACTGGCAAAATCGCAATTCGAAAGCGGGAAGTCAGCGCAACATTTCCTACCACTATGATCTGGGAAATGAGTTTTATAAGCTCTGGTTGGACGACAGCATGAATTACTCGTCAGCGTTGTTTGAATCCGAACAGGATACGTTGGCCGACGCCCAGCAAAATAAGATGCGCAAAGTGTTAGAGATGATGCAGCCACCTGCTGGCAGTCAGGTACTGGAAGTGGGCTGTGGCTGGGGTGGATTAGCAAACTACATGGCTAAGAATGCAGGCGTAGACGTGGAAGGGATTTCTTTATCTTCTGAACAGTTGGCTTACGCTGCGGAGCACAACAGCCTAAGTAAAACTGGCAAGACGGGTTCCACAGCGTTTCGCCATCAGGACTATCGGGAAGTTAACAAGACTTACGATCACATCATGTCGATTGAGATGTTTGAGGCTGTTGGTGAGAAATATTGGGAAACCTATTTCAGACAGTTAAGCGATTTATTGAAAACAAAAGGCTCTGCAGTGCTGCAGGTTATTACAATCGACGAGAGCCGATTTGAAAAGTACCGCAAGCAACCAGACTTCATTCAACGGTATATCTTTCCTGGCGGCATGTTGCCTACGCGCACACACTTGGCAACGCTTGCTGACAAAGCAGGTTTTGATATAGAGCAAACACATTGGTTTGGTCGCAGCTATGCAAAAACGCTGGCTGAGTGGCGCAAACGCTTTGAAGCGGTACAACGTGATGTAAAAGCCGAGGGCTTCGATGATCGCTTCATGCGTATGTGGCGTTACTACCTTGTGTACTGCGAGACGGGGTTTACGTTTGGAACCACCGACGTTGGGCTGCTGAAATTGGTCAAGCGGAACTAAAACGCACCAGCTCGGCTGCCATCGCGCCGGAACTAAACCTAAGTTCGAGCCGCATTAAGGCCACATGAGTAGTGGCTGGCAAAACCTGCCATTTGGCTGATCTTTAGCCAGTGGCAGTGCGTAAAGCCAGCATACGTAGACAATGAATCGCACACTGTGTTCAGACCGTTACAAACTTGCAGTGTTGCGCTGCTCTCACTGTGTTTGCTGGGATGCTCTAACAAGAGCCTTGATATATCCATGAATAATTCAGAACAGTTCGATTTTATAGCGTACTTCGAGGGCCACCGTCGCGTGTCCGGTTGGTTCTCCGATCCCTTCGGGAAAGTACGTCGCCATTTTTGCGGGGACTTCTTCGGTACCGTGCAGCCCGACGGCTCACTGGAACTGGACGAGACGCTCAATTATTCTGACGGCATGCAGGAACGAAGGGTATGGATGGTCAGCGTCTCAGACGCAGGCGAGTTTTCGGCCACATCTGATTCCCTAGTGGGCGATGCCAAGGGAACTATCACTGGAAACACGCTACGATTTCAATACGTGATGAACGTTCAGATTGATCCTAAGACCAATTGGACGTTGTCGATGAACGACGCCATGTTTCTACAACCCGACGGTAGCCTGCATAACGTCACACACGTTAAGAAATTCGGGGTTCGCATTGGCACCGTATCCACTCAGTACTTCAAAGGCGATGCCAAAGCCAAGGACGATATTGGCGCGACCAGTGAGTGTGCCGAAAATGGCGAAGCCGAATTAAAGCAGGTAGCGAACCTGTAAAACCATCACCAAGTTACAACCGTTTGGTAAGCCTCAGGTAGAGGCCGTAGGGTAACAGCTTCAGTAGCTTTAACCACAACGTGAAGCGTTTAGGGAAGTGCACCTCAAATCGTTTTGATTCTAGCCCATTCGCGATCCTGTCGGCGGCCTCGTCTGCCTCAATGATAAAAGGCATCTCAAAACTGTTTTTATCCGTCAGTGGTGATTTGACGAAGCCGGGATTGATCAGGCGAACGTCAACACCCGCAGCCTGACATTCGGGCTGCAGAGACTCCGCCAGATTGATCAGCGCCGCTTTGCTCGATCCATAAGCGGCTGCACGTGGCAGTCCAGAATAGCCCGATACGGAAGATACGATAGCAATCTGGCCATGCGACTCTGCTCGCATGTTGGGCAACACCGCGAGCAGGCAGCGAATAACGCCGTGCAGATTGACGTCGTATGTGTTTTGAAAGTGTTCCAGAGTCAATGCGTCCAGCTCTATCGGTTCGTAGTATCCGGCGTTTAGCACCGCAACATCTATGCGTCCAGCACTCTGAATTTCAGCAACTGCCGCTAATACGGACGCGTTATCGGTTACATCAACAGCGACCACCTTAATCTCTCCAGTAAGCGCTTCTGCTTCGGTCGCAACCGCATTCAGTTTATCGACACTACGGGCACTGATGAATACGGTATGGCCATCACTGGCATAGCGTTTCGCCAAGGCTGCGCCAATACCTGAACTTGCTCCGGCTATCCATACATTCATGATGCTAAGTCCAGGGGTTGTGCGGTGTAAACGATCGTGCTGCCATCATCGCCTTCAAATTGCAGTTGTATCCAGCGCATTTGCTCGTCATACCAAACCTCGGCTCGTATATCGCCCGAGTATCGGTAGTGAGTGGCTGAGACAGACGTACCGCCAGCGCTGAGTGTGGTTTCCCCAAGCTTCTCAATATCAACAGAGCTGACTCTTCCGGTTAGGGTGTTAAAGACCGCTTGCGAGTTAAGGACGCCGGGGTTCCAGTGGTTACTGGCGAATTCGATTTCGTTTTGCGCATCTTCTTGTAAGTTGACCCGGCTAACGTCTCCACCCCGTTTAGTGGTGGCGTCTACGTCAATCAACTTTCCGTCCTGCCATGTCTCGGTGGCGGTGTAGTTAAACTTAAACACGGGTACTTTTAAAACCGTCACGGTTATGTTGGATTCAACATCCACTCGCAGATCGGTATCACCTATCGAAAAGGTAACGGTGTGCTCACCAACCGTCTTACCGTTGCGGGTTATTTCGTAGCGCGTCGTTTCCGGATAGGTGGAAGCGGCGGCAATAGCGGCGTTGTCAGCCTCGGCTGCATCCAGCGACGGCGGCAGCACACAACAGGTAAGTAGAGCGGCAACGCACCCGGTGCGGCCCGCGGACTTGGTTAGATTTGCATTCATACACGATGGTACGAGTTCGGTTCTACACAGATCAAATCAATTTGGTTAGAAACGCATTCCCGAGCATTCTGCAATCTGGGTTTTGAGTGTTTTTGTTATCTGTTTCGCGCTAAGCGAAGGGTGAATGTTGAGTTCGACCACGCCCTGTTCACCACCTAACGCACGTATTACTGGACCCCAGACCTCGTGCAAACTCAGGCGGCCGTCCTGCCAGAGAGTCAGTCGCGCGTTGTCGTCTACAGTGGAAATCAGATTGGCGTCAGGCTCGAGCTCACGCACTGTACGCAAAAAATCTGCATCAACACGCAACGGCCCATAGAGCCCGTGAATCCACGGTATGTCTCTCTCATACAGGCTTGCAAATGCAGAGAAAGAATCGTGGAATATGTGAGTCGCTTTGGCTAGAACCTCGTCCGCGTTTTGTGTCTGAGTATCTGTGTGTTGCACCGCTTTTAGTACGCTTATGGTCCGAGTACCACTGCGCGGGTTCAAACGAAATCCCCATTGAAACGGTTGAAACCCGGCGTTTAACCAAAACTGCAGGCGGCCTGCGGTTGCACCGAACGATGCTCCAATAAATTGCGGTACTTTTTCTGCAGCCGCTTCGTGACTGCAATGAACCACATGATCCAACAAGGCGGTCCCGCAGCCGCGGCGTTGAAATGCTGGCTGCACCGCTATACGGATGATTCTCCAGTACTGGGCAGTCAGGGCATAGTCTGAAGATGATTGTCGTTGCAGCATCATGGGCAAGCGCTGATGCTTAGGTCGACGATTGCCGCTAACAATCTCAGTTTGCGATGTGTCAGACAGTGCGCCTTCCTCGACTAATAAACAAGCGGCCGTGAGCGTACCGTTTAACCGCTGGACGTGAAGCTGTAGCTCGTCTTGATCCAGTAAGTGCTGAAGATCCCGTGAAGTTGTTTGGTAGTGTGCCTGCATCAGCAAGCCAAACGTTGTCTCCAACGCCTCACGATCTTTGAGCAACTTTGAGGACGTCATCTGCTCGTAGGAAAATTCATCCGATGCGAGTTTGTGTGCGGTACTCAGGTCTCCTGGGAGGCGAACTCTCGCATCAGCATCCAAGTGTAAAATCGCTGTCAGCACGGGTTCCAGCTTATCGGAGACGGGCCAGCGTATTGGTTTTTCCAGATTGTGGAATTTAACCGGCGTGCTTATTAATCCTTCGGACTGACAAAGCTCAGTAAAGCGCGTGGCGAGCGCCCTGGCAGAGCCTTCGTAACCGTCGGTGGTACTGGCTAAAATCGTATGAGTGAAGCCTTGGATGAGTGCGCATAGCACTGGTAAAGGCACCGATCCCGCTTCATCGATGATCAACACGTCCCCGGTTGAATCCTGAGCTGCGTCCAGGGCGGTGTATGGAAAGGGTCCAGCAGTCATGTGTTTATTGACCGAGCTGACTTGTCTGCTGTGCGAAGCGGTGAGCGTCACTGTCATTGAGCTGTGGAGCACAGCGAGATCGTTAAGCAATAAACCTAAACTGGCAGATTTACCACGGCCACGCTTCGCGATTAGAACGTCTACCGTCCGTTCGTTTGACAGACTGCGTTTCATTAAGGCAGTTTTCACTGCCTGCTGATCGGCGTGCCAATGCTGTTGTGTCTGTTGTGTCAGCTGCAGTTGTCGTTGGGTTTCAGAAGACCCCCGG
>JAHDCO010000035.1:0-13984 GCA_020629835.1 Granulosicoccaceae bacterium | reverse complement strand
CTGTTGTGTCTGTTGTGTCAGCTGCAGTTGTCGTTGGGTTTCAGAAGACCCCCGGCCATCGGTTTGGTTGCGCCATGGCAGTAAAGAAAACAGCAGCGGGCATTCAGGGTGAACCTTTAAACGCTTGCTGAGCTCGCTTTTGAGGTAAACCTCGTAGGCCGTCGAGTCATTCTTAACCCCGAGCCCGTTGGGTAGCAGGAGAAACAAGGTTCCCGGGTATTGCACAGCACCGGCAGCGGCACCCAAGGTGTTGGTTGGCCAGGCAGCGGAGCCATCAACAATGACAGAATTAAATTCATTGCCGAGTAGGTGATTGATTTGATGGGTTTCATCTGCGGCAGAGCGCCGGTCGGGCAACACGGCCGTTTTATGTGGGTTGAGCTGCTTTATAAGATTTACCGCTGTTGCTGGAGAGGGCAAATCACCACGTGATGAGGCACAATCGCTACCGATTGCGACACAGATGAGGTTTCGGCTTCCGTATTCCGCGTTCAAACTGGCGGAATGGCTTAAATAATCGCCTAATAGTTCTTTTAATTCACTAATCAATTGCGCCAACTTCACACGACATAAAAAAGGAGCTGTATATACTAGGAACCGTTGGAAGCAGCCAGGCGCTGTTTTTCATCAAACCTCCTCCAAGTGGTATTTAAGCATGGAGCTACTTTCGGCCAGGGACGGCTGATTTTTTTACCACGCACTTCGCTCTCCCCAGCTTGCTTAATCATCTACTGTCGACTGCTCAATGTGGCCGTAAGCTTGGTCTCATTGGTAAGTACGTTGGTGTCTCATTTTTCACAACAGAATCCGTGACCAGGTAAAAGTACCGTGTTCTGTGACCGTTATGAGCGGGAAGATCGGTATCCTTCGGTTAGCTTCCATAGGCACTGTCTGTATTGGTGTTTATCCGTTTGCTACCTGTTAGATATCGACTTTGCAATGCTTGAATAAAAGCCGTGTTAGTCGAGAATAATCAGCAGCTTAGGATCGTTTAGCAAGGCTTACGAAGCAGTTCTCACAATTGTTGTGGCTGAGTTCATTGAATTAAAAGTGCAGTGCGGTAACAATGCCCGCCCATGCAAGCACAGGGTGCTTTGGCCGTTGAATATTCAGGTCAAGCTTTTGGCACCCTAGCCGGTTCGGTAGTACGAGATGGCACCGAATTCAAATTAACATTGAATTCGAGTTGGATTCTCATAGAAATCGGCTAGATTTACAGAGGCACTGGCTAGTTAACGACGCTTTATTTAGGTGAACGCGGCTGCAGCGGCTGTGACTTAACAGATTTTTTAAACGCACGAGGATCCATGAATGATCAATAAGTATCTCGGTATTACCCTCATATCAGCGAGTCTCGCTTTTGTGGGTTGTTCGTCTAATGATGACGACGGCGACGCTGGCAACGGGACCAACACACCTGATCCAGCACCAACGGCAATTACTGTCCCAACGGACTACACACCAGCCGACGGCGTGACGCAGAGCTTGGTTGAAACTCTGACTAACCCACCAGCAAACGCTGACGGCTCAACGTCTTCGTTCGCACGTTTGCTGCAAGCGGTTAATGATGCTGGTTTAGTTGCTGCAGTATCTGGCGACGGCCCGTTAACTATTTTCGCTCCAACTGATGCAGCGTTTGCAGCGTTGGGTGAAGAAAACATTCCAACTGACGTCGACACGTTATCGAACATCCTTCAGTACCACATTGTTGCTGGTGCTTTAGATGCGACTTTGGTTGCCGGAAGCGTAGGCCTGAGTGCTGAAGCTCTGCAAGGTGGTTCTTTAGCTGTCACTCAAGACGGTGACGACCTGAAGATTGCGGGTGCAGGTTTTGTACAAACTGACATCGGTGCAACCAACGGAATCATCCACGCGATAGACGCTGTTCTGCTTCCACCGGCGACTGAACCAACCCCAGACCCAGACCCAACTCCTGATCCAGATCCAACTCCGGACCCAGGTCCAGGCACTACTGATCCTGACGCACCTAACCTAGGCGCTACGATCAACGCTCTGCGCGATAACGGTCACACTGAATACGTAGCTCTGCACAACTCTTCTGGACTTGGCACAGTTTACGACGACAATGCGTGGACTGCGTTCGTACCGAACAATGCCGCTATTCCTGATGATGTTGATCAAGGCAGTGCTTTTGAAATCCTGAACAACCACATCATCACGTCGAGCGCACTTACAGCTCAGGAATTGGCCTCTGGTGGCGATCGTACGGCTAATGGTGGTGCGGCTTTGACATTTGGTGGAACTGCTGATGCATTGACGGTCAACGGCTTTTCAGCAACTCGCATCACGATTGAAGGCACAATGAGTACTATCTACATCATTGACGGTGTCATCACGCCTTAATGAAGTGAGATTGCGTATCGTCTGATACGTCATCTGAAACCAGAAGCCGCGCTCTGTATATCGGAGCGCGGCTTTTTTTATGCGTTACTGAAACGCGGTTTCATCAAAGCTTCTTAGCTTTCGAGAGTGCAAGCGCTCTGGCTTCATAGCGCTCATTTTGTTCAGCGCTAACATGCCAATCTCAAGATGTTGCGCCACTTGGTTTTTATAAAACTCAGAAGCCATACCCGGTAGCTTTAATTCACCTTGCAACGGTTTATCAGAGATACACAAGAGTGTGCCGTAAGGTACCCGCAATCGAAAACCGTTCGCCGCGATGGTGGCAGATTCCATATCCAATCCGATTGCTCGTGATTGCGATAAGCGCCGCACCGGTTCGCGATGGTCCTGTAACTCCCAATTCCGGTTGTCAACGCTTGCCACAGTTCCTGTTCGCATAACCTTCTTTAGATCGTGACCGGATAACCCTGTGACTTCTGCCACTGCCGACTCCAGAGCTTGCTGAATCTCAGCAAGTGCAGGGATGGGTATGGTCACCGGGATATCATTGTCGAGAACTTTGTCTTCGCGAACGTAGGCATGGGCCAGCACATAATCGCCTAGTTTCTGAGTATTACGTAACCCGGCGCAATGCCCCAGCATTAACCACGCGTGTGGCCGGAGTACGGCGACGTGATCGGTGATGGTTTTCGCATTGGATGGGCCCACACCGATGTTGATCAATGTGATGCCTCGGCCTTTTTCACCTACCAGGTGATACGCAGGCATTTGCGGTAGACGTGGCGGAGGTTTGCCGCTGGAAGGTTCACTGTCTCCGCTGAGTGTTATGACGTTACCCGGTTCTACAAACCGTTTGTAAGGGCTGTTTTCATCGGCCATCAGCTTTTTGGCCAGTACACAAAATTCGTCGATATAAAACTGATAATTCGTAAACAGCACGTAGTTTTGAAAATGCTTCGGCGCAGTCGCCGTGTAATGCACCAGCCTGTGTAGCGAATAATCAACGCGCTGTGCCGGAAAAGGCGCAAGTGGCAAGGGTTCGCCGGGGGCTGGTTCGTGAGTCCCATTAACGATGTAATCGTTCACGTGCGCAATATCGGGCACATCAAACCGATCACGTAAACCGCCGCTGAGTAATTCGGTTGAACCGGACGTGAAAGGGTGCCCGAGCTCAAGCGCAAAATGCACGGGGATCGGCACCGTAGACTGGGCAATCTCTATTGCTTCACCGTGGTTTTGCAGCAGTAATTCAAACTGATGTTTTAAATAGCCTGCGAACAACCTGGGTTGGGTGATGGTTGTGCTGTACAGACCGGGCTGATTCACGTGACCGTACGACAGTCGTGAGTCGGGTCGTTCATAGCTATGGGTGCGGTATCGAACTTCGGGGTAGTACGACCGGTAATAACCGTCAGCTAGCTCACCATCCAGGTAGTCACTGAAGGATGTGCGTAGAAATTCGGTGCTGTGATCGTAGAGCTCTATCAGTCGGTCGACTGCGTCTCTGGCATTAGTAAAACTTTGGGGCTGGAAAACGGCGGGCGACTCGTATTGCTTAGTCATATCTTCTCTGCGATTTTCGCACGAGAGGTTAACACACCAAGTTCAGATTGATAAGAGGCTATTGGATGGGTTTGCGGTACAACAGATAGCCGAGACTGGCAATTGCGGCAAATCCGTATACCAGTGGCAGATGGTCCAGACCCTGCGTATTGGCTTGGACAAGCGCAATCGCCAGAATCATAAAGAAGATGGCGATGATGCATTGTGAAAGGTAGCTTTTGACCAGTAAATAGTGAGTGCCCTCGTGTTGACGAGCCAGGTCAAAAAATCGTTTGTTGAACGCTAAACGAAAAAACGATGAAAAGAATGTGATAAGCAATAAATGAATGAGTAAGGTGTTCCGTGTCATGTCTGCATCAACGCCTGCCCGCAATAGCCAGGATGCGGCGTATAAAATGGTTGCCACCGCATAGGTGGTGTTTCCCGTAAATTTATCGATGGTATTTTTTAACAGCCAAAACGTGATGGCGAAAAACAACGCCAGCGCGACAACAATCAGACCTAAAGAGGAAAAGTCTTGTTGGGCAACCAGAAACAACGACAATAACCAGAAGTGGCTTTCAAAGAAAAGGAAAATGCCATCCAAAACAAAGATTGGAAAACTTCTGAATTTGTCTCTAAAGCGCCAACTGGCAAAAAGCGTTACGGTTTTACTGGAGGTTAAGGGTAGATAACTGTCACTTAATACCTTGCGATACCACAGCACCATACCGCTGGCCACTACGACAGTTGCAAGCAGCAGACCCCATCGACTCGGGCCAGCATCCAGCAATAAGCCCCCGAGTAAAATGCCTACCTTTAGAAAGATGGTTACGATGATTTGGAAGTTGCCGTACTGCCGCCCGGTGTTACTGTCAGCAGTCATCGCCAAAAACAAAGTGCGTTGGGTTGTCCAAAACCACGCGTTGTACGTGCCGCTTACAAAGCCTAGAACCAAAGCGCTTGTGAGTATGAGTGCGGAGGGCGATAACCCCATAGAAATCGGTAGCAGGCTGTAGGCCGCAGGCCAGCTTAAGCACAGTGCAACTAACGAAATTTCGACGGCGAATATTCGAGTGAACAATCGCCTTAGCGTTATCTGCCTAACGTGTGTCTGCCATATTTGCAGACTGACGAGAAACCCTGCACCGGTAGCGCTCATCAACAGGGTTACTGCCGATAAATCGAAGCCATGACCCCAAAGAAACACGGGCAGATAAAAAGGCATGAAGCCAATCAGTAAAGAATGGCTCGCTAAAAAACTGTAGAAGGTGAGCGGCTGATTCAGCCGCTGGGTGCTGGTTAACAACGAATGCAAGGGCGATCAGAAAATATCAGAATCAGCGATATGCAACGCATCCATGCGATCAAAGAACGGTTGTAAATCGTCCGCTTCGTTATAGCGAGGCTTCAGATGCATCTTGATATACGGCCTTGAATTCAGTTCCAGGAAGATGCAGCGTTGTTGATTGAAGTCCGTTTCAATCCCGTCTTCAAATATGACATCAATGCCAAACAGATTGGCATCAAAGTCTTTCACTACGCGCTTGAACAGCGCTTTATTGGCTTCAGGAATGGTGCTTTGGTCAATGGTTTCTACCACGCCGCCAGGAGCCAGGGCCACACGATTGAACACATAAATTCTTTCATCCTTTGCTGGCACACTGTCCAACGACAATCCTTGCTTTTGAAGGTAATCGCGCACAGGCTGAGACTTTTGGATTGGGAAAATAGTGGGCGCTAACTGCATCGTTTCGCGTATAGAGTTCTCGATGTCAATCAGCTCGGAAATGCTGTGTTCACCGTCACCGTCGACAAACGGCGGATAGCGGCGGATGACGGATACGATCTCATCGGGCGTTGCCAGCACACGGTAATTCGCACCCAACAAATACTGCTCAACGACACTAACCGGCCACCAGACTTTAACCCACAGTGCCGCCTTCCATAATTCTTTGTAGTTCCGGATAGGGAAGTGGCTGCCGCGCGAGTAGCCGCTGACATTCGGTTTTATGCACAGCGGAAAACCGTGCTGCTTGGCGAACTGATGAGCGCGCCATGGGTTTATGAATAGGTCCCCTTTGGCATGCGGTACGTTGAAGCGTTCGAAATGCTCTCGCGCTTGCGCCTTTGAGCGACTGTTTTTTCGCACCTCCAGGCCGTTGTAGTTGCTGCAGCCATCCATGTACTTCTTACTGATCCAGGCGTACAGCAGTTTTTTAAGCTTCCTCATGGCCCCGTGCGCCGGGCATTAAACGAACTATTGACGCGTTGGCTGGCAGAACGAAAGCGCCCGTACAACATCATGCGCGTAAAAATGGCAGGCTTACGACCTAGTGGTGGCAGTGCTTTGGTGGCTAGTGCCAGCAGCATCATGGCTCTAACAATAAAACGCAGACGCTGTTCCCAGCTATAGCTGGAGTCTAATAAGTTGATGGGCATAGGGATGAACAGATTGATCTCTATGATTTTAAAATCCCCGGCCAATAACGCGTCTATGCTGTCGGTGCGTACGCTTACCCGTGAAATAGCGAAATCACCCACCGATTGGATGAACGATGACAGCTCTGCGATTTGGCTGGCGTCAAATTGCCCCGTGATATCGCAGTAGGTGGTCTGCTCATTGTGAATGCTGTTAATCGGTAAAGATTCACTGTCGTTAAGGGTTTCGGTAACCGTGATCAGATCATGTGCAGCGCCGTTCTGGCCACTGCGGATACCGAAAATTTCATATTCGTGTTTGCCGGTGGCGGCTTGCTGAATCATGAATCGACGATTGTCTGTGTGCCGCTGTCGAAATGCCTGCAGTTCGACTTCATCGTCAGCACGCACAATCCCGCTGCCGTTTTGCCCCCACTCAGGTTTTAGAAATACCGGGAATTCAGACGGGTTGATGTGTTCCCCATCAATGGTCTGCGATAGCCGCCACCGTTCCGGGATGAGCTGATCAATCGATAGCTTGGAAAAAATGCCTTTGTCACGCGAGAAATAGCGGGCATTCAATTGGAAGTAGTTCCACGGGGCCGTACCCACCCGCACGCAGCAGGCAATGTAGGTGAGAACTAATATGACCGTAATGTGCATCGGCGTCTTATTCGAGAATCTGCGCACAAATTTGGTGCGCGGTGCAAAAAGTAGGCTAATGATACCGGAGCGGCCCGATGGCAGCGAGAAATGATACTTTGCCGAATGGCAATCCAGGACACAACAACCCATAAGTGCGAGGTTGGAGGCAGGTGGCTTGTGAAAGGTTCCCTAGGGGGTCTGGATCTGCAGCTGATTGTCGCGCTGGACCAGATTGAAGTGTCTGAGGAAGCTCATGCCGAGCAACGCTTCGGATCCACTCATCCCGGGATTGATGTGGCCTGGCACGTTGCGCCGACTTAAGGGGCCGATGGACAGACTGTCTATCTGTGTGTCGTAGATGGTTACCAGGCCGTTTGCCGTCTCGGCCATGGCGGCTCGTCCCGGCATCAGCCCAATTTTTTCTGCGAGCCCTGCAGGGATACTCACTTCAGTGGCGCCCGTATCCACCAGGAAGTTAACCGGATACCCGTTGACAAAGCCTTTGACTCGGTAATGCCCCCAGCGTGTTCCGTCCAGAACCACAGCTGGCCCAAACCCCGCTTCGGTGGCGATTATCCGCGGCTCATCGGCTTCACGTTGCTGCGACAGGTACTTTTGAGCGCCTAACAACCCAAATCCCAGTAGCAGCGCCCAGAAGCCTGCCATCATCCAAACCGCGATTGAGGAGCCGGAAGGCGCTGGCTGCTTGTCCGGTTCGTGAGGGGATTCATTATTCATGTGCTTGGCATGTGCCTAGTCTTACTCATTATTCGTTACAATTATCGGTTAACGCCAAGCCCAACTACACTTTCAGGCTTGCGAACACATCACAGGCCGCCTGGTGGGATATCTGCCGGGCGTTTTTTCTTTTATTCGTGGCTACCAACATGACCGACCTCTCCAAGTACCGCAACATCGGTATTTTCGCCCACGTTGACGCGGGCAAAACCACCACCACAGAACGTATCCTCAAACTTACCGGGAAAATCCACAAGACCGGCGAAGTGCACGACGGCGAAGCAACGACAGACTTCATGGAGCAGGAGCAGGAGCGTGGAATCACGATCCAGTCGGCTGCCACCAGTTGTGAATGGGACGGTCACCGCTTGAACATCATCGACACTCCCGGGCACGTTGACTTCACTATCGAAGTGTATCGCTCTCTGAAGGTATTGGACGGCGGCGTCGGCGTGTTCTGTGGGTCTGGCGGTGTAGAACCGCAATCAGAAACCAACTGGCGCTACGCAAACGAATCTGAAGTTTCGCGCATCATTTTCGTTAACAAGCTGGACCGCATTGGCGCGGACTTCTTTCGCGTGGTTAAGCAGATCAAAGACGTACTGGGCGCTCGTCCGTTGGTCATGACCGTACCCATTGGTCGTGAAGACGACTTCAAAGGCGTTGTAGACCTTATCACTGAAAAGGCCTACATCTGGGATGACACTGGTAAAGCGGAAAACTACACCGTTGAAGACATCCCAGCCGATTTGGTTGACGAATGCGCACAGTGGCGTGAAGAGATGGTTGAAACGGCATTAGAGCAAGATGACGATGCCATGGAAGCCTACTTCGAAGGCGAAATGCCAAGCATCGAAACGCTGAAGGCGTGCATTCGTAAGGGCACCATTAATTTAGACTTCTTCCCCACTTACTGCGGTTCTGCATTTAAGAACAAAGGTGTGCAGTTGGTTATGGACGCTGTTGTGTCGTTCTTGCCTGACCCAACAGAAGTCAAGCCTCAACCTGAAATGGACTTGGAAGGTAACGAGACTGGCAACGTGGCAAAAGTGGATCCTGGACTACCGCTTCGCGCGTTGGCATTCAAAATTATGGATGACCGCTACGGTGCGTTGACGTTTATTCGCATTTACTCCGGTGTCATGAACAAAGGCGACACGGTTCTGAATACCTACACGGGTAAAACCGAGCGTATTGGCCGAATCGTAGAAATGCACGCAGACGATCGCATCGAGCTGGATAAGGCCCAGGCAGGCGACATCGTTGCTGTACTTGGGATGAAGAATGTTCAGACCGGTCATACGCTGGCCGATCAGAAGAATCCTGCCACGTTAGAACCTATGGTTTTCCCGGATCCGGTTATCTCGATCGCTATCGCGCCTAAGGACAAGGCCGGCACTGAAAAGTTGGGTGTTGCTCTGGGTAAGATGATCGCTGAAGATCCTTCGTTCCGCGTTGAAACGGATGAAGAGAGTAATGAGACCATCCTGATGGGAATGGGTGAATTGCACCTGGACATCAAGATCGACATCCTGAAGCGTACGCACGGTGTTGAGGTTGAAGTGGGCAAGCCGCAAGTGGCCTACCGTGAAACCATCACCATGCCGATCGAAGACACCTACACGCACAAAAAGCAGTCGGGTGGTTCTGGTCAGTTTGGCCGTATTGACTACACCATTGAGCCGCTTGATCCAGGTGCTGGTTTCGAGTTCGAGTCGAAAGTTACCGGTGGTAACGTGCCGCGTGAATACTGGCCTGCGGTTGAAAAGGGATTTAAGCAGAGCATGGACGAAGGCGTGCTGGCTGGTTATCCATTGCTCGACTTCAAAGTCACATTGAACGACGGTGCATTCCACGCCGTGGATTCATCAGCGCTGGCCTTCGAGATTGCAGCAAAAGCAGGCTATCGTCAGTCGATTCCAAAGGCTGGGCCTCAGTTAATCGAGCCGATCATGAAGGTGGACGTATTTACACCTGATGATCACGTTGGTGATGTTATCGGTGATTTAAACCGACGACGAGGCATGATTAAAACGCAGGAAGCTGGGCCTACTGGAGTTCGCATCAAGGCAGACGTACCTCTGTCAGAGATGTTTGGTTACATTGGTGACCTGCGCACAATGACGTCAGGCCGTGGTCAGTTCTCAATGGAATTCGCCCACTACCTGCCTTGTCCGAAGAACGTTGCAGACATCGTTATCAAGGAAGCTCAGGACCGTAAGGCAGCACGCTAAGCGTTTTGACTAGCCGCGCTACCGCTCGTTGGTAGCGACGGTTAACTCATTGATTTAAACGAATCGGCCAGCATTTCGCTGGCCGCTTTCGTTTCTGGGTATGACTGCATAGAATAAACGCACACCTCTGGGAGTTCGTTTATTCATGTCTACTGTATGCCCTCCGCAAAATGCTGAGTCCGACCCGCGTGTTAAAGCGGTATTCGATGATATTCGGGCCACACGCAAGGTGGATACGCTGAATAACCTGTGGCATTACCTCGCAGCCACTCCGGGCTTGTTGGAAGAAGTGTGGGCAGACGTAAAGACGGTCATGGCCACCGAATCGGCCCTGGATTCGAAAACGAAAGAAATGCTCTATATCGCTGTCTCTGTTGCGAATTCGTGCAGCTACTGTGTGCACTCGCATACCGCGGCGGCTCGTGCCAGGGGCATGACGAATGACGAGTATGAAGATCTACTTAGAGTGGTCACGCTGGCCGCCAGAACCAATCATCTGGTGACGGGCCTTCAAGTTCCAGTGGATGCAATGTTTGATCAGGATCAGTCCTCGTGAGTACGAAAATCGTCATCGCTCAACCTGGTGGTAGTGAGCAACTAAGAGCGGTTACGGTGGAAGACGCTCAGCCGCAGGCGCATGAAGTTGCGATTCGCCATGAGGCCATCGGTGTTAATTTCATTGACGTGTACATTCGTTCGGGACTTTATCCGTGGCCTGTGGATAAGGATCTTGTGCTCGGTTCTGAAGCAGCCGGTGTCGTGGTGGCCGTTGGTGATGACGTTAACCACCTGGCTGTTGGGGATAGGGTGGCGTACACCTTACCCAATGGCGCTTACGCCACAGAGCGTGTCATTGATGCTTCGCATGTCGTGCGAATACCGGATGCGGTGTCGGCAGAAGTCGCTGCCGCCGTTATGCTTAAAGGATTAACGGTCAGCTACCTGGTTAATGACAGTTATGCTGCCAAAGCCGGCGACACGATATTGTTTCATGCTGCGGCCGGAGGCGTTGGGAGCCTGGCTGGGCAATGGTTGGCGCATTTGGGTGTGCGCGTCATCGGCACCGCAGGTGGTGCGGAAAAGTGTGAACTGGCACTCAAGCACGGATACAGCGATGTTATCGACTACTCCAAAGAAGACTTCGAGCACCGGGTAAAAGAGTTAACCGACGGGCAGGGTGTGGACGCGGTTTACGACAGTGTAGGTGCCGATACGGTTGCAAAATCTTTGGCCTGCCTGAAACGCTTTGGCACACTGGTTTGCTTCGGACAGTCTTCGGGTCCGGTCACTGATTTCAAGATTTCAGACCTTGCGGCGAATTCGTTACGATTAACCCGACCCACGCTGTTTCATTTCACCTCGTCCCGTGACTGGTTGGAACAGGCTTCTTCCGAGCTGTTTGAACTCATCTTGAGCGGTACACTGGACGTACCGGTAAAGCAACGTTTTTCTTTAGCTGATGTTGCTTTGGCACATGAGGCTTTAGAGTCTCGTCAAACCACCGGTAGTACGGTGTTACTGCCCTGAACGATTTATTGCCCTGACAGAATTGAGCTTTTACGATGCTGCAAACCTCTCAAGCCGCGCCAGATGCCGGTGAATTCATGCCCGACACCACGGTTTCTGTGGCCGAAGTCTTTGGTTTGGATGTTGATCTGCAAGTCCCCGCCTATTCAGAACGAACCGAGCGGGTGCCTGACATAGACCCGGACTACATCTTTGACAAGCGCACCACGATGGCTATCCTCGCGGGTTTTTCGAATGACTGGCGAGTACTGATTACCGGTTTTCACGGAACCGGTAAATCCACACACATCGAGCAAGTCGCCGCGCGCTTGAACTGGCCTTGTGTCCGAATCAATTTGGACAGTCATGTGAGCCGTATCGATTTGATCGGTAAAGACGCCATCGTTCTTGAGGACGGAAAGCAAGTCACCACGTTTGTCGACGGCATTTTGCCGTGGTGTTATCAACGTAATATTGCGTTGGTCTTTGATGAATACGACGCGGGTCGACCTGACGTTATGTTTGTTATTCAGCGTGTTTTGGAATCTTCTGGGCAGCTGACGTTGCTGGATCAAAGTCGCGTACTCCGGCCTCATCCCGCGTTTCGCTTTTTCGCAACCGCCAACACAGTGGGTTTAGGCGATACCACGGGGTTGTATCACGGCACGCAGCAAATCAACCAGGCGCAGATGGATCGTTGGTCGATTACAACCGTACTTAACTATATGCCGGCGGAAACCGAAGTGGCTGTGGTGCTTGGGAAAGCACCACATTTGCAAACAGATGAAGGGCGTGAGTTAGTGACGCGTATGGTGACGTTGGCAAATCTAACGCGCTCAGCGTTTAAAAATGGTGACTTATCCACGGTCATGAGTCCTCGTACCGTCATTACCTGGACGCAAAATCTGACATTTTTCAAAGACCCGGCGCTATCGTTTGAATTGGTGTTTATGAATAAATGCGACCCGTCCGAACGGGCTATTTTGAACGAGCTCTATCAACGCGTGTTCGCTGTTGATTTATCCGAGGCTGAGCAGTAGCGCAATGAGTCCTGTTGACTCATCACGGGTTAATCATGAGTAAAGCAGAGCGCAAAGACGTCGCCATCTTCCGGCAATCAACCGGTGCATGCGCGCGTGCCATTTCGCAAGATGCTTCGGTTAGCTTGCAATTTGATGGTGATGCCACGGATGTAGACGTTGAGTCACAGGCACTGCCTGAAATTCCAGCCAACGCATCGCCTGCTGAAAAAATTCGAATTCGTGGGCGCAGTGACGCCATTGCATTGCACAAACAGCACCACGACCCGAAGCTGCACGCAAAGTACCAGTACAGTAACGCCACATCTCACGCCTGTTTTGCACTGGCCGAACAGACTCGTGTGGAGATGTTAGGTGCACAGGCGTTCCACGGTGTAGCCTCGAATTTAAACGCGGTGTTGGAACAACGCTACAGCCTGCTAAATGCTGCGCTTCAACGTGACGAAGCGGCCAGTCAGTTAAACGCAGACGCGTTAGGTGTTGAGCACGCTTTATCACTCTATCTCAGAGAACACATATCTGGTGAGCTTCCGCCAGCG
Organism: Granulosicoccaceae bacterium; assembly: GCA_020629835.1. Taxonomy (GTDB): domain Bacteria; phylum Pseudomonadota; class Gammaproteobacteria; order Granulosicoccales; family Granulosicoccaceae; genus Granulosicoccus. The sequence goes on along the minus strand of JAHDCO010000035.1, from coordinate 955 downwards.
TGTGCAAAAGCCATAGAAGGTCAGCGCGAATGGTTAGAAGAACAGGTAGCCCCGGCACTGGCATCTGGTGACTTTCCTATTGATGACCAGGCGGCTTTTGCTAGTGCATTTAAGTCATTGCTGCAGGATTTAGACATCGAAACGCATGCGGATGACTCACCCGAAGCGGATCAATCGGCCGATGCTGAGCAGGATGAACAAGACGATCCTGATACCGAAGAAAACCAGGGCGGTGGGGATCAAGACAGTGAATCGCCCATGCAGGATGATGGTGGTGCGGAGACTGCAGAAGATGATTCTTTAACCGATGGTGGCAGTGATGCGTTAGAACCTGATGGCGATGTCGAAGACGATACGGCGCTATCCCCGGGCGGCCAGTGGCGTCCCGGCACCGCGGATGGGCAACGCCAGCCGAATGCCTATCATGTCTTTACGACGGAGTTCGATGAAGTTATTCGTCCAAAAGATATCTGCGACGATGAAGAATTATCCCGATTGAGAAAAACGTTAGACCAGCATCTGGGAGACCTTCAAAAATCGGTTGGACGCTTTGCCAATCGCCTGCAGCGTGTCTTGATGGCTCAACAGAATCGCAGTTGGCAATTTGACCTAGATGAAGGCCAACTTGACTGTGCGCGGTTGACTCGCTTGCTGACAGATCCGCTCATGCCACTGACGTTTAAACAGGAAACCGAAACCGAATTCCGAGATACGGTGGTGACTTTACTGCTGGATAACTCCGGGTCGATGCATGGGCGTTCAATACGAGTGGCTGCGGTATGTGCCGATGTGTTGTCATCGACGTTAGAACGATGTGGTGTGAAAGTTGAGGTGTTAGGGTTTACAACGCGTGCGTGGAAGGGCGGTAAATCTCGCGAAGCCTGGGTGGAAAAAGGTTATCCGGCTAACCCAGGTCGACTGAACGATATTCGCCACATCATTTACAAAAGCGCCG
>JAHDCO010000034.1:25708-41014 GCA_020629835.1 Granulosicoccaceae bacterium | reverse complement strand
GTTTTAACGGCCTGGTGCTGAAGGGTTAAGCGCTGAATTTCACCTTCTAACTTTGTTTTATGCCCCTGTATTCGTCGTTCTACATCTTGTGTATCAAATCCGAGATAACGATCCAAAATCAATTGGAGCAGCGGGTCTTGTACTTGAAGGTTATCCCAACGCCGTTCAAGTTCCTCGAGCTGGTGGCTAAGTGCGGTGACTAAATCAACGGTGCTGTCTTCGGACCATGTATCCGGCAATGGCCCAACATGAGTGGTGTACAAAGTTAAAAGAGTGGCAATGTCATCGTCGTTGCGCGCTTGCAAACACGCGCTCATGATTTCGTGCATCTGGGCTTTTTTATCTTCGTCCTGCTCCCTGTCAGGATGAACGGTGCGCGCAATTTTTCTAAACAGCGTGTCGATATCAAAAAGCTCTGCAAATTTCTTTATGCCCTTTGCTGGGTTAGAGCGAGTTTTCTTTCTGGCATTACCGGATTGGGTTTGCTTTTCCGTCTCTGCCTCAGGGTTTGCATTCGAGCCCGGATCTTCACCTGAGGGTTGCCCTGGTTCAAATACATCTTCGAAGCTTGGGATATCCGCTGGATCCCATGTCGGTTGTGGTTGCGGCTCGCGAGTGGCGAACATGTCGGCGTCTGGGTAGTTACGTCGAAGCTGAGTTTGTCCGGGTAGGTCACTACGACTGGCCATGAGTAAGGAGAGTTGCGACTCAATCATGTCCTCGGTGCCTTGTAAAGGCAGTCGCCATTCGTCATACAACGACTCAACTGCGTAACTATCGGCAAACGGATGGGTGTTTAATACGCTGAAATTTTCAATGATCCAGAACCCGAGTAATGATCGGTTGGCGATGTCATCGTCTTCGTCAAAGCAACGCATCAAGGTTTGTGTTAACCCCATTAATCGTTGGGTAACGGTGACTTCCAATGGCCGAATGGATGTGGCAAATTGCCGAACGATGGCGTTATGGATTGCCTCCTGATTAAGGAGCTTCTTTTCCATGGACTGTATGCGTTCCCACAACAGCACGTAGCGAGGTTGTTTGGCTTTTTGCCCACGGGAAGCGGCCGTGGTCTGCGGAATGTGAGAGTCCATGGTGGCTTAAACGGATAGATTGACCGAACAGATTGAACACCATAACCGACACGCATTGGCTTCATACCGTACGCAGAAGTGTTATCCCTTGACCAGTGGTTGCATTAATACGGTGTTGTGCCAACATCCGCGGCCATGAAACGATGGACTGCAAACGCACTGCTGCTGCTGGCTGGCGCGGTATGGGGAATGGGCTTTGTGGCCCAGAGCACGGGCATGGAGCACTTGGGGCCCTACGCATTCGTTGCCTTTCGCTTCACCATTGCGGCCTTGGTTGTCTGGCCATTTGTGTTGTGGGAATCATCCCGACACTCTGAGCCACTCGAAGATAAGGCCAGCACGCTGGGGAAATTCGCGCTGATTGGTGTGGTTTTTTTCTTTGGTATGGCCACCCAGCAAGTCGGGCTCTTAACCACCAGCGTATCGAATTCAGGCTTTCTGACCGGGCTGTACGTGGTCTTTACGCCCCTGGTGGCTGTGGTTGTTTTTCGCGATTGGCCTCACCGTATTGTCTGGCCAGCCGGTGGAATTGCCTTGATCGGCATCTTTTTCCTCAGTGGCGGTAACTTATCCAAACTGGTGGTGGGAGATTTCCTTACCATCGCGAGTGCCATGTTTTGGGCATTGCAAACGGTTCTAATCGGTCGCTTTGTTGTTGACTCGGGTCGTCCGTTTTTACTGGCCGCCACACAATTTACCGTTCTGGCCCTATGTGCCTGGTTCGCTACGGTGGTATTGGGGGAGGCCGTGTCACTGGAAGCCGCCTACAACGCACGCTGGGAGCTGTTGTATACCGGCGTGTTCGCAGGAGGCTTTGCCTTTACTCTGCAGGTGATTGGACAGCGCTACACCACAGCCTCACAGGCGGTGATGTTTTTGGCAAGCGAAGCGCCGTTCGCGGCCATCTTCGCCGCTATTCTGCTGAACGAGCGCATCGGGCTGATCGGCATCGCAGGATGCGCCTGCATCCTGCTTGCGATGTTGTTGGTTGAGTTGGTGCCCGAGTGGCAACGGCGTCGTATTACTGCTTGATAGTGCTTTAGGAGACTGTGGTTGTCACCGTCCCCAACACACCAAAATCCGCCTGTATTGCATCACCGGATTGAATTGGGGTTAGACCCGTGCAGGTGCCGCAGTAAATGATGTCGCCGGCTTTGATGCCACGCGCCGGCACGGTGTTGCTGTTAGCAAACCAGGTCAGCATGGCGATGGGGCTACCAAAAAGAGAATCACGACTAAAGCCCGATGCTTTTGCCTCGCCATTGATGGTAAGGGTGGCTGGTAGTGCGGCGATATCCAGTTGAGCCCAGTCTTCATAGGGCGAGCCCGTTATCACCATGTGATTGCCAGCGCCATCGCCGATTGTGCATAACCCACGACCCGTCGGCATCTCAGCAAAGCGGGCACCGATAATTTCAAAGCCACCGGCAACCCAACCCACCGCTTGCCGGACCACATCTTCAGTGACTTCGCCATCGGTGGGAATGTCCTGCTTAAGACCTAGAACAAATTCGGTTTCTATGCCGGGGTTATTGACGCTGTGCACGGTAGCTTGATGACCGGAATCAAAACAACTGCCCTCGAGTAACGGGCCTGCAAACGGCTCTTCCAATTGCATCATGCCCAGCGCTGGCTCGGTGGTTGCCCCCAGTTTGTAACCCACAACATGCTTTCCTGTGGCCTCCGTCACCTCAGCCAAAAGTGCGTAGGCTTCCTCTAACGATGCAGGATGTTTGTCGGTGGTGACAACTGAACCAGTGGATCGTGCACTCCAGAGTTCACGGGCTAAGCTAGCGTTTGCGGATGTAGTCATAGGGGGCTTAACGTATTGAAATGATAGACACAGGATTATAAGCGGCTAGGTTATCACCGATCATCACCTATCAACGCCGGTTATTGAGAGTACCCCGGCTGCAGTCCGGGGTTTTCCATCCGTGGCGTGTTGCTGCACCAATCCACTGATCCTGCTTGTGGTCACCCCTAACGCGAACGTCAGTGTCTTTGGGTATCTAGGGCATCCTGCCGGTGCACCAAACGATCGTTTCCTTCGACCGCGTGGCTAGTGTGACCGGCCGATGCTACGATAACCATAGGAAGCGGCTGAAATTGATTTCAGAAAGCTGCTCTTTTGCGGTCAGACTCCATCAAGGCCACTTATCAGACTAATCCGACGAGGTGCATCATTTTCACCGAAGGTCCCGGCAGTGAAGTCCGAAAAACCACTGTACTCGCAGCAATCTTAGCTGCCATTCTTGCTCTGGGGTTTTGGTTTTGGTTTTCGCCCCCACTCTGGTTATTTGGGGCGTACCTTATCGGAGCCGCCGTAGCGGTGTTATCGGTGCCAGCGCTGTATCGGCTAACCGGTTTTACCTTGGCCGACGAATTAGAGTGGCTTGAGAATCGTGAAGAGAAAGAGCATCACGAGATGCTTCAGCGGTTGACGGCGTTACGTGGTGAATTAGATTCGTTGGGTGTGCAAGACGGTGTGCGGCAAGCCGATACGCTAACTGGCATATTGAACGATTACCATAAGGTGGTGGAAACGCGCTTCATCGGCAAGAAACATAGCCCGTTGGCGTATTTATCTACTGCCCGGCAAGTGCAGAAGCACGCCATTCAAAACCTGAATGATGTAGTGGCGGTTGGGCACAGTTTGCAAAGTATTTCACGACATGGATTCGACGAGCAGGCAACAAGCTGGGATCAACATCTGGATGACGTACAGAACGAACGTCGGGACCGATTCGTCACCATGAGGAAAGAGCAAGAGGCCAGGATGAATGGTTTACTTGGCCAGAATCAGCAACTGTTTGATGCATTGACGGATACCGCGGTTGAAGTCGCCAATATTGAATCATTTAGTCGCTACGAAAAAATAGATACCTTGGCACGTTTAGTGAGCTTATCTGAGATCGCTAGCAATACGGGGCGGCAGGTGCCGTAACCCTATGTGCGATTGGTGAATATCGAGAATCATGAAAGCTAAAACATCACTGTTTAAATTATCTAGTTCAGCGCGAACACGCAAAGTGGCTTTACTCGTGCTGCTTGGCTCTTTGGTAACGCTTGCAGGATGTCAGCGAACGATTGACAGTCGTGAAGCTGCCGTGGAAGCCATCAATGAATTAGTGGCGGATAAAATCAAGCCGACAACTCAGGAAAATCAAACACGCGCCAACATCAGCTTAAGCAGTACGAATTTGCTGTCACTGCTGCCTGACCTGAATGAGTATCCCATCGTTATCGGGCAAGGGGATACCTCTACGGTTGAGTCTGTAGAGATCTTCACGTCCAGCGAAAAAGCCGGTACAGAGCGCGACGGTTTTTATATCGCCTTAGCCGATGCGTTTAATCGCCAGGGTATCCAACTATCCAACGGTAAACGAGCCGTGGTCTCTATTCGAAAAATCGCGTCTGGTTTGGGTACGTCGTTCATGCTGGCCGGGGCCTACACACCGGATGCTTTTTCACCCAGTAATCGCTTATGGGGCGACATGCTGTCTGCCGACGGCATTGAAATGGAGACCATTGCGGAAGTGACAGCGCCCAATACCGCGGGCATCGTAGTTAAAAAAGACAAACTGGAGCTAATTACCACTCAGGGCGAATTGGATATTTCAAAACTCCTGACGAACGTAACCAATGGTGATTTCGCCATGGGTTATACCAACCCTTATCAATCCAGCACCGGTTTGAACTTCCTTATCACCATACTGAATGCGTTTGCGGAAGGTGACGAATCTCAAATGCTATCGCCGGACGTGGCCAGCGCCTTTGAGGCGTTTCAGGCTGGCGTGCCGTTCGTTGCTCAAACCACGTTGCAAATGCGTGATGCGGCTCAAAACAGTGGTGTGTTAGACGGCATGGTCATGGAGCACCAAACCTGGGTTAACGTTCGTGGTATGAACGATTACGTGTTTATTCCGTTTGGTGTGCGTCACGATAGCCCGTTGTATGCCACACCGGAAGCGGATGCGTCTGAACGTGAGGTGTTGAATTTGTTTGCAGACTTTATCGACGCGAATCAGAGTGAAGTTCAGCGTTTTGGTTTTGGCCAACAGCCTGATTACGAATCAGCCTACGAGATTGCTGATGGCAGTGTGCTCACCCAGGCTCAAAAATTATGGAAGCTGAGAAAAACAGGCGGTAGGCCGGTTGCGGCCGTATTTGTAGCTGACGTGTCGGGGTCGATGGACGACGGCGCACGGCTGGTGAATTTGCAAAAAGCACTTATTGAATCGGCCGACTTGATCAGTTCCAGTAATTCGATTGGCTTAGTAACCTATAACGAATATGTAAATATCGACTTGCCGGTACGTGAATTTAATGTGCAGCAAAAATCGCTGTTCGTCGGTGCCGTGGAACGGCTGTCAGCAGGTGGTAGAACAGCTACAAATGATGCGGTGCTGGTGGCTGCCGACATGCTGAATGAACATGCTAAGGCTAATCCGGATGACAAGCGTATTATCTTTGTTTTATCTGACGGTGAACGTAATCGAGGGCTCGCGCTCGAAGACGTCAACGCCGCACTTGAGTGGTCAGGCATACCGGTGCATTCGATAGCGTATGACATCACCTCGGATGAACTTAGACAGCTATCCAGGTTGGCAGAAGGTGCTTATATAGAGTCCAGTTCGAACTCGGCCTCATACCGAATTGGCAACTTATTAAATTCGGAAATGTAAATGAAATGGCTTAAGGTCTTTTCGGTCTTCATCATCTTGCACGCTGTGTTGTGGGCGGGTGCGCACACCTTTCGTACGCTGAACCCCACAGTGGTATTGGTAGGCGTTGATACATCGTTTAGTTTGAAACCGCAATTCCCGGCCATGCAAGCGTGGATTGAAGCGTACGAAGCCGAAGCCCGATACGAATCCATTTCCATAGTGACTGACAAGAGCGCTATTGGCCCATTGGGCGATATCAGCTCGCGACAATCCATTTTCAGAACCGCGTTTGGTCGTAGTAGTGCGGAAGACTTTGAAACCTACAACGCTATGGATGCCAATAAGAGGGTTCTGCTGTCTGATGGTAGTTTTGACGTAAGCGGTTGGGATACCGTCACGTTTAATTGATCATCGCCTAACTCGCTGAAGACTTTTTGATTTATCAAAGTACTCCAGTACTAACTACCGATAAATTTTTTCCGCCAGAGCGCTGCCCGCTCGTTATCCCGTTTGTCGTAAGCCGCGACAGCATCATTCAGCTCCATGGAAAATTGGTTCTCCTGATCCTTGGCTAACGCAGTAAGGCGCATGGTGTACCACGCCGTAATGCCACCCACGGGTGGTTTTGAAAATTGCGGAAAAACCAGCTCATCGTCCTCATTGTTTAACCAACGATTGGGTAAATCAGGTTGTAATACCATGGCTCGCGCTAAACCTACAGCATCGGTTGCTCCGGAGCTTATGGCGTGTTCAACCTGGTGTTTCGATTTGAATCCCCCAGTTAACATGATCGGAATAGTAGTTAAGGTTTTTGCTTTTTCAGCAAATCCTAGAAAGTAGGGCTCACCGCTGGAGCTATCAGAGCTTGATTTCGCACCAGGAAAATAGGTACCGCCACTGATGTCGATTAAATCGAGGTAAAGTGAATCCAGACTTTTCACTACCTCAAGCCCATCCTCCTCGGTGAATCCACCGTCCAGTTGATCGCTTGCGTTCATCCTTAAGCCGATCGGAAATTCAGGTCCTACTTCGTGTCTCACAGCCTTAAGGATTTTTTTAACGATATGGCTTCTGGCTTCAATAGAACCCCCGTATTGGTCGGTTCTTTGGTTAAACAGTGGCGATAGAAACTGGCTCAATAGAAACCCGTGTCCTGCATGTATATGCACACCGGTAAAACCTGACGATTTGGCCAATTGTGCGGTTGTGGCGTATAGCTTGGGCAATGCCTCTATCTCGTCTACAGTCAATGCTTCGCATTGCAAGCCGTTGAGGTCTAACGCTGACGGACCTTTTGGTGAGCTAATGGGCCCGTGCGATAACGCGCCAGCGTGACCGAGTTGCGGCCAGATGTGCGCGCCGTTTATTGCAGCCCGTTTCAAAAGTGTCAAAAATGGGGTTTTGTCCGATTGGGTGTTCAGTACCAAATTTCCTGGTTTTTCTGGGTATCCCGGATGGCCCTGCACCTCACCAATGATTGAGAGGGCAGCGCCGCCTTCGGCCCAACGCTCATACAATCGGCTTTGATCTTCGGTTGGATTTCCTTCGCCATCAGCCAGAGAATCCGACATCGCAGATTTCACCAGCCGGTTTTTTAAGATGGCACCGCAGGGCAGGGTAATGCTGTCTTGAAGTGTTAGTGGTTGTTGCGCAGTGGATGAGTTAGTCATAATGATTCTTTCACATCATGATCATTAAACTCAGTCAGTACTTTTGGGGACCAGTGGTCTGAAAACTGGGTTAGCTTACTCGCAAGGTTTATGGATAGCATGTCTGAATTTGTTTCTGGCGTCTCTAGCAGTCAGAGGTTTTTCGTTGATACAAACCCTACGCTAGTGACGTATGACTGATGAGTTAAACAGTTATTCTAAAAACTGATCCTGCCGCAAAGCTGTGGCCGAATTTCGGCTCCGCCGGTAGGGTCAGCTGCGTTTAACAGGATCGCCTGAATTAATGAAAAAGAAGTTGACAGCTGCGTTGATTGGTCTGCTGGTAATCCTTGGAACGCGTATACAAAGAAGCACAAATTAAAGATGTCAAACTTACTACCCCCTTATCCGGTGAAGTTATCACCCGGGGAGAGACCCGAGCGTCGGATGCCTGGTGGCGGAGCCTGCCACGGCTATAACGGGAAGGGTGATGAAGTTTAGGCTATCGATCCTGTAGTTCTGTATTACATGTATCGTTCCACAAGGAGAACCAATGGTTTTTTCAGATTGGCTGGTTTACGCTTTAGCCGTGTTGGTACTGACTGCAACACCTGGCCCTAGTGTGCTTCTGTGTGTATCCAAATCGGTGTCTTCCGGGTTCAATTGCGCGATGGCGTCGGCAATCGGGAGCTTATCGGCTATTTTTGCCATCATGACGTTATCGTTTACCGGACTAGGGATGGTCTTGGCTACTTCAGACACGGTATTTACCATCGTGAAGTGGGTGGGTGCGGCATATTTAATTTACCTTGGAATTAAAGCGCTGACATCAAAGCAGCAGAGCTTTACCCTCGATGATACAAAGCCCGGGCGCAAAGCACTGTTAGCACACGGTTGGAGTGGCTTCGTTGTTGGCGCCAGTAATCCAAAGGCCATTGTTTTTTTTACCGCACTTTTTCCACAGTTCATACAAGCGGATCAACCCTTACTGTTGCAATACGCGGTTATAGCGTCGACATTTACCATTATGGAGTTGTTTTGGTTAGCATTTTATTCCGCGGTTGGCAGTCGTTCCAGTCGATGGTTATTAAAACCCGGTCGGGCTCGTCGATTTAATCAGCTCACTGGGGGAATGTTTGTAAGTGCCGGTGTTCTACTAAGCACCAGCAGCCGAGCTGCAACTGCGTGATGTATATACGTTGGGAGCATCAGGTAGAGACCCCAACGACGACGATGGTTTTCCCTGACGGTTGCCGTGATGTGCTGATCATTAAACCCTTGGGTGAACCTGCAAGCGTAAGTCTCACCGAGCTGGATCATCAGGCTCGACCTTGGCATGCCGTTATAGAAACCCAATTAATTGGTTATAGGTTGCAGCCTGGATTCGAAATAGATGAACTTGAAATAGAATCTCTGTCGTCATCAGAACAGGAAGTTGAAGCATATTTGCAGTCCAAACTACCTTTTGATACTGAACCACTTGAAGTCATCGCATCGCTTGGGCAGGCCGGGAGATCGATTGCCTCAGTAGCGAAACAAGCGGGAGTAAGCGCGCGTACCTTACAACGCCTGCTACGACAGAAAGGACTTCCGGCACCTGACTTCTGGAGACGGCTGGGGCGTGCAAGGCAGGCTGCGAGTTTATTGAGAGATAGCACTGATCTTACAAGCATTGCTTACGAGGCGGGCTACAGTGATCAAGCACACATGACCCGAGACTTTCGTCGGTGGTTTGGATTAACGCCCCGTCAACTGCGTGCAAATAGTCAGTGTTTGTTGGACGTCACTCAATCGGGTTTGGGCAACTGGACCGGCGAGCAAATCTCAATCAAGTAACCGTCAGGGTCAGCGACATATGACACTGTTTGACCCCAAGGTTGTTCCTTGGCTTCCTGAACAAGTGTCGCACCCGAACTAACGGCCCGATTCAAATCCGTATGTACATCGCTTGTTTCAAACGCCAGTTCAAAGCAGGGGGATGACGCGTTGGCTTTTTGAGGGTTTTTATCGAGCTGTGTCATCAATTCCAGGGACGCGAATGCAAGCTTTGTGTTTCCGGTTGATAGTTCGCCATAATCTCCCGCTTCGTGCAAAAATCCGAGTTCAAATCCAAACGCTTTTTGATAAAAATCCAGGGAGGCTTTTACGTCCTCGACGTATAAAATCGTGTATTTAAAAATCATGGGCCTTGTTCCAACAGAAAAATAGCGCAAACAGTATTGCGGGAATATTGAATCAGGTCTTGAATAATCGCGACAATCTATTCAAAAACAGCCCATTCAAGCCTTGCGTCTGTCAAGAGCAACTAGATACTCCCCGCGGTCTCAATTACCAGCACTCTAGCTTCGCCACAAGGGTGTGCAACATGCTCATCGCCACTTTCCGCATGGAATATCTGGCCTGGGAGCAAACGATGCACCGCGTCTCCTGTCTTCAGTCTGACATGCATGTCGACCTCGCCATCCAGCACAACGAATACTTCGGGCCCATCATTGACGTGCCATCGGTACGGTTCATCAGTCCAATGCAATCGAACGGTAGCATTGCTTAACTGTTCGATGAGTATGGCATCCCATGCTTTTGAACCAACAAAGTGTTTGGGGTCTATGATGTTCATGATCGTACCGGTTTGCTCTTCCTGGCTGCTCACTTTAACGAAGTGTGGCTAGGTTTCGGCCGACAAAACGCAGGATCTCACCGGCGTTTCGAAGGAAATTATTATTATGGAATTAGACGCGTTAAATTTAAAAATTCTTGAGCAGCTAGCGTTAAACGCTCGACAGTCAGCTACCGACATTGGGCAGGCGGTAGGTTTGTCTCGCACAGCGGTTCAGGACAGAATAAAAAAGCTGGAGGGCAGTGGTGTTATTCAAGGGTATCAAGTTGTACTGGCAGAGGCTGAAGACACACAGGTGCAAGCTGTGCTAATGCTGCAGTTCAATCGACGTCCCTGCGAGCCCGCTTTGCAATGGTTAAAGCAACAACGCCCTGTTGTCGAAGTGTTGTCGTTATCGGGCTCGTGGGATGCGCTGGTTCGAGTGCGAGTTCCCACCACGGATGAACTTTCATATTTTCATGACTGCGTGCAAGCCAGTGAATTTATCGAGGGGTTCACCTCGCATATAGTTTTAAGTCGGCTGTGTAGTATGAATGCACACAATTAGTCATATAAACACATGGGTATTGTGTGGGAGGTTTAATTACGCGGCAAAGTCACGGTAGCGGTTAAGCCGGACAGTCCATCAGCCCGTGGCGAAAACGTCAGTGCGCCGTTGTGCGCATTGGCAATAGCCAACGCCAGTGACAGACCAAGTCCAACGCCACCGGTACCGTGGTTTCTGGAACGATCAGGACGGAAAAATGCCTCAGTCAGTTGGGCTCGATCTGCTTCGGATACACCTGGGCCTTGATCGGAGATATGGCAGTACAAACCATCGTCAGTCTCAGCAATTTCTATCGTGATATGGGCCTTGGATTCAGTAGAATCGTCTCCAGATCGGCCATGCTGTACGGCATTGTTCAGTAGATTACGGAACAATAAACGCAATCGCACTTCATCACCTAACATAGTTGTGTTTAATGTGCTATCACACCGAAAGGTCAGTGACCCAATGTGCTGTGTAAATTCGTTTTTGATGTTGTCTGCACAGCTGCGCACAAGCTGTTCGAGATTGAGATCACTTTTGTTTAAAACGGTATGTTCACTTTGCAAACGCTCTGATTCCATAATGGATTCAATCAGCGAGTTAAGTAAACGCAAATCATCAAGCACATGTTTTTGTGCTTTGGATTCAGGCATCATTTCGGTGGCTAGGTGAGCACGAGTTATTGGCGATCGTAATTCGTGGCTTACACTGAGCAAGAGCTCCCGCTTTGCATCCAATAGCTCCTGGATACGTGTTGATAAAGCATTAACACTGTGCGCAAGCTGGCCCAGGTCGTCATCGCGTTTTACCGGTATCTGGTGGGCTAAATTGCCGGACGTCATTATGGCCACCCCTTCTTTGATATCACCAATGGGCGACAGCAACTTTCGCAACAAGAAATACAAACCGGTTAACAAACCAATAAGCGCGAGAGGTAACAACCAGATTAACGGGCGGGATTGTTTTCTTGAACCGGGCTTTCGATCAAACTCTACGTAAACCGCGTAGGGGTTCATGCCGATACGGACAATGGAATGATGCCGGCTCTGTGCAAACTCGATATTCTGGCTCGCTAAGCTTGCGCGTTGTGCGCCTTTTGCAACCGACTCCGCTTGTTTGCCGCGACGCCCTCTTGGGCTGAACGTGTAGTTATCCGGTTCAAAGCCTGTTTCGGCCGTGGAGTGAACGAAACGTTGCCCCTCATATATATGTATGTCAACCGGTAAAGTGTTTGCCAGTTCATCCGCCTTCTCTATAGACGGTGGGCTACCGAGGTCTTGCTTGACGTAGTACACATACTGGGCAAGGTGAGGTCGGATTTGCTGCCGCCATTCAGTGGACAACCCGTATGAAAAGAGTGTGCTTAACACCAACAAAAAAATCATCGCGGAAACCACGAAGACCAACAGCAAACGAACGGACAGCGATTTGGGCAGAGAAAGCATAGTCTTCAGATACTGCTTAGGACGCCTCGGCGCCTGTGAAGGCGTAGCCTGCGCCATGCACGGTGGTGATTACATTCAGTGGCTTTAACTTTGATCGCAGCCGGCTGACGATGATGTCGACAGATCGGGTAACCATCGGAACATCCGTTCCCTTAAGTGATTTAATCAGTTCATCGCGGTTCTGACTGACTCCGGGCTCAGAAGCCAATAGCCACAGTAAATCAAACTCGCTCGTCGTTAGTGATATTGGTGTGTTGTTAACCATGACTTGTCTGCGACGTGCGTCGATGCTTAATCCTTCAAAGTTCAGTACTTTCACCGCTGCACTGCGATCTTCATCCGACAGTGCCAATGCTTGGTGCCTTTTGATGTTGCCAATGACCCGAGCGGTAAGTTCGCGCGGTTCGAAGGGCTTCGGAAGATAGTCGTTAGCGCCCAGTTCGATCCCGACTATTCGGTCGGTGACTTCGCCGCGAGCTGTTAACATAATGATGGGAATATCGCTGAATTCGCGAATGTGACGACACACATCAAAGCCGTCCATTTCGGGCAACATAACATCAAGAATGACCGCGTCAAAAGACGCGGTCTTCAAGTGTTCTAAGCCAATTGATGGTTTGAGGGCGGGCTCTATTTGAATAGAGAATTGTGCGCAGTACTCAGTGAGTAGGTCCGCCAGCTTGCCGTCATCATCAATCAAAAGCACCTTATACATGGGCTAGAGCATATCAGCCGCGGTTGCCACGTTCACTGCGACGCTCGTTCATCTTTTCCATTTTTTCGGTCAGCTGAGCTTTTTGTTCCTCGCTGAGACCGTCGAAGAACACGGCCGCCGCGTTTACGAGGTCCGGTGCATTGGCTTGCAAAGCGGCCACACGAGCGTTGATGAGGTCTAAGGCACGTTGCTGATCAAACGATTCAGCGCTGAGCAGCTCAGTCATATTACCCATCATTCCCTGATCACCGCCTGACATGGTTTCGCGAGTTTCCTGAACTTCCGCCTGCAGAGCTTTTAATGATTCCACTTGACCCTCATCCAGAGAGAGCATTTTTGTTACTCGATTCACCATGCGTTCACCGCCCATGAATTTACCTTTGGCCCAGGCGTTAGCACCCAAAGCCAGACTGCCAAAGCCAATGACGACAGCGGTTAATGCAGCGATAGTTTTCTTGTTTTTCATGAAGATTTTCCTGATAGTTGGTTAAAGTAAAAAGCGCGATCGAGTCGTTGCTCAACCGATGGAAGAATTATCGGCATGATCCGTTAGGCTTTGGTTTCGATCTCTGCACAGGATGTTTCAGCTTGTTTCGTGTCATACTTTTCAGTATCACGACGGGCGGTTTTAGGCGGTTGTGCAGTGATTTACATTACAACTCGCACTGAAAATCGGTAATTTGGTCGATTTATGCGCAGTCCGAGCTTTTTTGTTGGCAATCCGTTGCGAACCTACTATGTAATCGGAAGGAAGAGAGCTTAGAGATTCCTTTAAAGCACCCATGAACATCTTGTCAAAATCACTACGGTCTGCCGCCCTCGTATTCAGTGGGTGTTTGGCTGTTCAGCCCGCGATGGGAGCGGGTGAAGTACTGGATGTACAAACCCGCTTAGTGCCTGCCACCCCGTATCAATACTCCGCTGCCGGGCGAACACACACATGGGGTGCTGGTGATAACCAAATCATTGAGTCTTTTAGTACCCAGTTGGGCACACATCGGTTCGCTGCCACGGCTAACCGGGTTACGCTTGTACGTGACGACATAAATTCAATCGCCACTGGCGTCCCGTGTGGGGTGTTTGTAGAGCGCACAGGAGCTACCGCTGACTCTCTAGCTGCCGATTTCCCGAACGATGCCCAGGGGTCGGGCAACTGCGATATGGCAGCCATGTTGACCAGCCGAGTGGTCAACCGAGGTACGTTAGATGTGTTCGCCAATGCCGGCCCAACCCCGAAAAATATCGAACGGGTTGATTACCTATTTGATGCCGGTATCCACGCACCCTTTTCAGCAGATGGCCTGGCCCACAGCGGGCACTTGGTAGCTGAGAAACGCGGTAATAATCGAATTCAGGTGGCTGCAATACTGTCCCTGGATGCGTTTGGGCAGCCAGCGACTTTTGGGCCCCTGGTGCGTGTGCATGAATTTTTTGAATCGGACCCGGATGTCATTCGTTACGCAGAAACCAACCTTCGACATAATTACTCTTTCTTCCAAAGTAATTCGATTACGCCGCAAGCGTTTCCCGTTTATTTACAAGATACAACCGAGACCGTGGCAATGGCTTACGTCAGCGCTGAGGCGTTAGGGTTAACCGCTGCGCAGCGTTACTATGGATTCTCGTACTTCGGAGACGATGTCGACCCTGCCGTCCATACGCTAACTGATGTTGCAACGTTCCCAGACACCACCGCAGATCATCATATTGTTGTAGGTGATGGGGCAGATATATACGGCGGTGTCTCGGGTTTGTTTTTCTCAGACAGTATCCGAGTAGGCAGTGGTGCGGTTTTCCTGGACGAGGATGATGACAATCAATTTGATGTTACTGAGGCCGGTGTCTCGGGGGTTGTGGTCTTGTTGTATGAGGACACTGACGCTAATGGGCAGCTCGATGTTAATCAAGATGCGTATTTGGCCGAGGCAATAACCAACGACGATGGACGCTTTTGGTTGCCGGGTTTACCCAATGGGGAGTATTTGTTGTTGGTGGACAACTCCGACCCGAATCTTCCTGCCGGCACACAAGTCCCAGCAGGGGAAACTCCGCTGAGTTTCTCAATCAATAACGATGATCCGGACAACCTGAATTTTGCCGTGACCGGCCAGTCGTCTTCAACCCCTGTGAGCCCAGGTGGCGGAGCCGATGGGAATGATGGTAACGGCAATGGCGGCGATGGTGGCGATGGTGGTAACGGCGGCGCTGACGGTGATGGCAGCGGAGGTGGAAGCAACAACGATGGTTCCCCAGCCAACGATGGAACAGACGGTGATAATGTCGGATCGGCCACCAATGCTGTGGCGGACATTGTCAGAATTGAACAGGGTGAAACCATCGTCATCGATGTTTTAGCCAACGACATTGATGGACCAGGCGTGGGATTAACCATCGTATCGGTAGACACAACACCCAACGCCACGGTGGCAATTGAGAATGGGCAGGTCAGCTTCACGCCAGATTTTGCCTTCTATGGCACAGCGGCTTTCTTCTACACCTTAGAGGATGGTGATGGAACCCAAGACTCTGCTTCGGTGAGTGTTGATGTACTGCGAGCAAGCGATATAAACAACAACGGCATTAATGATTT
>JAHDCO010000034.1:0-25608 GCA_020629835.1 Granulosicoccaceae bacterium | reverse complement strand
CCGCGCTTTTCAGCCGAACTGTACGGTGCGGATCTAGGCCAGTCGGGTATCGATTTTTTGGGTACTGACGTCGGTGATGTGGACTACCAAGTGTTTGGGCTGAGCGTTCTGGGTACGTTTTATCGTCAAAACCCATCGTCTGAGCGGCGCGGCTTATCTCTGTACAGCAGGGCTGGGATTGGTTACCTGAATACGCAATCCGATCTGGATTATCGCCGTGATCACCCGCAGCATATTTCGCTGGGAGTAGGTGCCGAATACGGGTTTTCCGGCGGCTTCTCGGTCAGAGGTGAGTTGAATTCCTACGATACCGACGCGCAGTTTTTACAAGTGAGTCTGGTTAAGCGATTTGGTGATTCCAATCGGTCGAATGCGCTGCCTGCTTTGCCGGTGGTGACACCCGCACCGGTCAACGTAACTCCAAAGGCTGCGCCCATTCCACAAGCGCCTGACGCGCCTGAAGAAACATTTCCTATCGCCTATTTTGATTTTGACGAACATACGCTGACGACAGAAGCGAAACAGGCGGTAGCATCGATGGCGGCTCAGCTCGAAAATACGAATGAGATAATTGTCATCGCGGGCCACACCGATGACATGGGCAGTGATGCATACAATCAAGCCTTATCAACGCGTCGTGCTAACACGGTGCAGGCTGAGTTAATTCAATTAGGGATTGCACCAAACCGGCTGCGTTTGGAAACCTATGGTGAAACTCGCCCCGTTGCCAGCAACACTACCGCAAGTGGCCGAGCGTTAAATCGCCGAGTGGAAGTTAGCTTAACCGCGCAATAACCGTTCATGAGTATTGTTTGGGAGCACACCGAAAACGGCAATTTATACAGTGTGCGCCAGGCAGGAGAGAGTGTCCGGCTGTACACCAACCGAGTGTTCCACAGCCAATGGAATCCTGATCGCCCAATGGCAGGCGCGGTGTGGGATTGCTTGAGCCTACCCGTGTTGTACAGGCCGGATAACGCCGCATCTCAAGGAGCATTGTTAGGCGTTGGCGGAGGCGCTGTGTTACGCCAATTGCACTCACTTCGCCAGTTCGGGGCGTTTACCGGTGTGGAATTAGACGAAGTTCATATTGATATTGCCCAGGACTGGTTTGGCGTGGAACCGCATCACGCAACACTGGTTCATGATGATGCGGTGGGCTGGTTATGGCGCTACGAGGGAGAACCCTTTGATGTGCTGATCGATGACCTGTTCGGTCACGATGAATACGAACCTATTCGCGCCCAACCGCTCAACCGTGAATGGGTTGATCGATTGGCAGAAGTGACTTCGGCTAATGGTTTGCTGATTGTGAACTGCATCGATCGCACAGAGTTACAGCGCGCTCGTCCCCATTTTCGTCAAGCTGGATTCGAATACGGGACGAGTTTCTCGCAGCGCCAATACGATAACTGTATCGGCGTGTTTTCCCGCAATGAACTGAATCCAAAAGACTGGTTACACGCCTTACAAAGTACTGAGCTACCAAGTCACGCGATAAGAACGGCAAAATCCGTTATTCGTCGTAAGCTTTGGTAGCTCAGCCTGGGTCTACAGGATTTTTATTAGAACGAATACGAAAGCTGTGCACCTGCCTGGATAGCATTCACACTGGACACGCGTGTACCTATTTGCAGAGGCCCTAAGCCTAGCCCCAGAGTGACTGCCGCCTTATCACTTCGTCGACTGTTGTCGATGCTGACGCCACCTCTCAAGGCTACGAATCGGGTATTGAATTCGGCACCAATGCCCATTGGTTGAGATTTAAATCCGTCTTGCTCGGCCTCATTCAACGCTAAGTCAGCGTTGATCGTTACTCGGCTAAGTTGATACGCTGCGCCTACTAATAACTGCGGCGTGGTATCAAAAGACACACTGCTTAAGTTGGTATCGGCCGACTCAGGAATTAAATTTTTAATCACAGCGCTTACTGCGAGTTGATCAGATGCTGCGTAGGTAGCGCCTACATCCAAAGTAAATGAAGAGGTCGTAGTCTCTGCATCTTCAAAATCGTCAGTAATACTGGCGGTGGTCTCATCAAATTCGCCCGCAATACTGCCTTCTGCTCGATAGGTCGTGATGCTGGAGAATTTTGCCGTGGTACCAACATCTAAGGTTTTGCCGGATACCGTAAACGAATGGCCAAAGCTGATACCGAACTGTTGACGTTCAATACCGGTACCACGGTATTCCGACGTTAGAACATCTTCTGGTTGAACGATGTTTAAGTCACTTTGCGTATTTTCATCGATCGATAAAATTTGCTGACCTTCGATAACCGAATCGGTGATTTCACCGAACGTGAGCTGATCGTCGCTTAGTACATCACGTAGTAAAGTGAGATACGCCAAGTCGTTGTCACTGGTGTTGACTTCACCCGCGGCGGAATACGTTTGCGCAAAATGTAACGCGAATGGAAATCGAACCCCGCTGTGCGCAAAGCCTGCCTTGAAGTTGGCTTGAAATTCTACTGGCTGCTCAGTAATCGAATTGGCAATGTCCACCACCCGGTCAAAGTCATTGGCGAGTGCTTCGGTGCCGCTCAGGCATACCGCGTCATCACTTAAGTTCTGAACATTGCACTCAATGGGGCGGTCGGATAAATCATCGATGTTGTTGGTGATATCCGATTCCAACGTGTCGTTATCGATGGCGGTTTGTACCAGCTCGCCTGGGTCGCGAAAATCACCGACGATACCGAGCAGGCCGTGAAAAGACTGGTTTTGGCGTTTCGCTTGTAGCAGTGAGGCGGGGTTTACCCAAGCGCCGTGTACGCCTTGGCCATTGGCCAGTGCCGTACCGCCAAGAGCAATCGCTCGGGCGTCGTTGGCTGAAAGAGGGGAGGAAGCACACAAGCAAATTGTGGCGATGGCCAGTCCGAGCGAGCGATACATCATGCTGAAATTACTCCATGGCAGCGCGACCATTATTTTGACTGCCAAAGCCTTGCACAGCCGCCAGAATGGCGTGACGAGTTTGTTCGTTTAACAGTAGGCGGGCATCTGTTTCACTTTGCAGTACATCGGGCGTAAGCGTAAGTACACCGTTGTCGTTTTGTTGAAAACGCTCGGTGCTAACCATCGTTGATACAAACCGGGTAAGTACGTGTTTGTCGTACCAGTCGCCAGAGTATCTGCCGTATGTGCGTGCAAGCCGTAAAGCAACTGCCTCGCAGTGTTCTGAAAACTGTTCAAATGACATGCCAGTCGAGCCTGCCGAAGCCAAAACGGCTGTGTTGAGATAGTAACGTTCCATCGCCGGCATAATTGATTGCGCCAACCGGAGTAGCGTGATTGCCTCCGTGCTGCCGGCTTGCGCCCGCCGCCAGCGACCTTCTTCCTGCATCAAAAGCCCCTGTGATTCCATGACTTGTAAGGTTCGCGTAATGGCGGCGTCATCCGGTTGGTCTGATAAAAACAGTTCCGCTTGAAGAAATGGGTAAACCGGATTAATCAGCTCGCGAATGCGCTCATCGGTTAACGAGGCGCGATTCGAAAAGGTGCACGCGATGGCCGATGGCAAGGCCAGTAAATGCTGAATGTTGTTTCGAAAGTAGGTAATGGGCGCAACTTGTTCGGCTTTGACCGCAATGACTTCTCCCAATTTGTCGCTGTGAGACTCCAGGTAACCCAACGCCATCGCGTGATCGATCATCGCCGCCGCAGGCATGCTGGGAATTTCCACCACCGACCCTTTATGCGTTCCACTGATTAGACCGTGATAGGTTCTGATTAAGGTTTGCAGCTCGGTGCGCCCCAGGCTGGACTTCGGTGTGGCTAGTAAGGCAGTTGCAACGAGGCTTACTGGGGTAACGCTCGCCGCCTCATTGATGCGTTGCATGATGCGCTCACCCAGTTCGCTGACCACTGGCTTGATCCACTCAGGCCGTTTATCGTCAACGTGTTGGTCTTTCCAATCGGGTTTGTGGGCGCGTAACAACTCGTCCAATGCAATGGGCTCGCTAATATTGACGTGAACGCGGCCATAGTCTTCGCGCAGGGTTTTAAGCGACTTTAATAAACCGAAAATGGATTCCTTACGTTTTTTTCGCCCCGCCAATTCACCGGTGAATGAGCGTCCTTCAAGTAAACGCTCGTAACCGAAATATACCGGTACAAACACGACCGGTCGTTCATTCTCTTGCAGGTAAGCGTGTACCGTCATGGCAAGCATGCCGCCTTTGGGTGGTAACAAGCGTCCAGTCCGGCTGCGCCCGCCTTCAATAAAATATTCCAGTGCGTGCCCGCGTTGTAACAACTCCTTGATATACCCGTTGAACGTGGCTGCGTACAAGGTATTACCGGAAAAGGTGCGCCGTAGAAAAAACGCCCCGCCGCGCCTCAGAATGCCACCGACAATAGGCATGTTTAAATTTATACCCGCGGCGATGTGTGGCAGCGAATACCCATTGGTGTACAAGATGTACGACAGCAATAAATAATCAATGTGACTCCGATGGCACGGCACATAAACTACCTCGTTACCATCGGCCACCGCTTTCAATCGATGCTCACCGGTGAACTCAACACCGTCGTACAAGCGCGTCCATAAGCGGGTAAGTAACTTCTGCAGAACTCTGACCGTCCGGTAGGAAACATCGGCAGCTATCTCATGGGCATACCCCACGGCTTGTTTTTGCAGTTTTAGCGCTTTTGACGCTGAACCGTTCGATTCGCTATCAATCGTTTTACGCACCCCTTCATCCGCGAGCACGTGATTAATGAGCATGCGTCGGTGTGATAAGTCCGGACCGATGGTCGCAATTCGTCGCTGGCGAAAATGCACCCTGAGAATTCGGGACAGCTTTCGTTGCAGACGCTCTGAGTCCGCGTTCTCAGCCGTGGCCATAAACTGGGCCAATGATAAGGGTTCACTGATGCTAACCAGTGTGTGCCGTCCATGTACGATGGTGGTAAAGAGTTTTCGCGTACGCCCGGCGATTTCCCAGGTCTCAGAAAACATTTGGCGCCAAATAGAATCTTCGCGTCCAGGCTCTCTCCCCCAAAACACAGACACCGGAACGATCTGGCACTCAAGGCTCGATTCGTCTTCCAGCAAAGCGGCATCCATCAGCCGCTGCAGTTCTTTAGGCATGGCTTGCGGCAATTGACGCAGCCCGAAAAAAGCGGTGGAGCGCAAGGTGACAGTGCGCCGTTTCAATTGCTGGTTGCGAAACGTCACGTCGCCTCTTGGGTGAGGCAGCCCATGCTGCTCACACAACACAGCCAGTGCTGTGGTGTCGGCAATACCACCGGCTTCAAGTACGTAAATGACAGGAATATCGGGATCGATTAACTGGCCCGGATCAGCCGGGGAAACCTCGGGTTTCACCCAACTGGCGAGCGTACGCATCAGCAGTGTATTGGCGGGGTTAACAACTCGTTCGGGCATAATCAATCCTGTTGGGCGAATGGGCGCGCAACGCAAACTCCCGTGACACGAGATCATACCAACATGGCGCGACTGACAACGCTAAACGAAGCGGATCTGAGCACTGAAACACTAACCGCACTTGAGCCGGTTCGTCTGGGTGGAAAGCTTGCACCGGTGTATTTAGAGTACGCAAATAGCGAACCTGCACTTCAGGCTTATTTGCAAATGGAACAGGCCTTAATGCGTGGGAGTCTGGACGACAAGACGCTGGAGGCGATAAAGTTAAGCGTAAGTGAAAGAACAGGGTGTGACTTCTGTCTTTCTGTCCACACGATGAAGGGTAAACGGGCCGGTCTCGATGAAGCCACGCAGCTTGCGATACGTCGAGGCGAACCCTGTGGTGATGAATACCTGGATACCGTAATCGCGATTGTTCGGGCGTTCTTTACGCGCCGAGGTGCTCTGCCGGACGACATGATGCAGCGTGCTGCCTCCGCCGGACTGTCAGAAGCTGCCTTGTTGGACATTTGTATGGCGGTATCAACCATCGTATTTACCAATATCGCCAATCACGTTAACGACACTGAGCTATCTCTTCCCCCAGCGCCACCGGTGTAAGTAATGAGACAATGGGTTGATCGACTGTTCGACAGGTTTGAAGGCTTAGCAGAGCCATTTCCACTCATCGATGCAACGCTGCCGCCTAACCGTGCCTTGGCGTTTGTGCGTTATTACAGTCAAGCTCTTTGGCCATGGCTACTGTCGTTAATGGTGTTAACCGCGCTAATCGCTGTGCTGGAGATCTGGCTGTTTGGATTCCTGGCGAATATTGTTGATTGGTTCGGCGAAAGAGACCCCACCACGTTTCTCGGTGAAGAACGCAGCTCGTTGATCGTCATGGCCCTGGTGGTTCTGGTAGCCATTCCCGTGGCAAATGCGCTGCATTCCTTGTTGATGCATCAAACCATTTATGGCAACTACCCCATGGCCATTCGGTGGCGTGCGCATAACTTTTTACTCGGACAAAGCTTTAGCTTTTTCCAGGATGAATTTGCCGGACGGATAGCCACCAAGTTGCTGCAGACCTCATTAGCGGTTCGTGAAACCGTTATGAAGGTTCTGGATGTACTGGTTTACGTGGGGGTCTACTTCCTGGGGGCGCTGGTCCTTGTAGCCTCATTTGATATTTGGTTGTTGATGCCATTTTTGTTGTGGTTTGTAGGGTATGTGCTGTTACTTCGACATTATTTACCCAAGCTAAGGGAAATCTCTCGCGTTCAGGCGGATGCGCGCTCTGAAATGACGGGCCGCATTGTAGACAGCTACACCAACATTCAAACGGTGAAGTTATTTGCGCACGCCGGTCATGAAGTCCGTTATGCCAAAACGGGTATGCATGAATTTCTGAATACCGTGCATCCGCAAATGCGCAATGTGACTGAGCTTAACTTCATACTGACGCTCATCAACTCGCTGTTACTGTTTAGCGTAGGCGCTGTGGGTATTTGGTTATGGGTAGGTAGTAACGTCAGCGTGGGGGGAGTGGCCATTGCCCTAGGGTTGGTGTTGCGTTTACAAGGCATGTCCCAGTGGATTATGTGGGAGATGGGTGCGCTGTTTGAAAATATTGGGGTGCTATTTGACGGTATGGCCATGCTGTCCAAAAAGCGCGAGGTACAGGATAAAACCGATGCTGTAGAACTCAGCGTTACAGATGGCGCTATTGAATTTGATCAGATCAGTTTTCACTATGGACGTGATATTGGCGTGATTCAGGACTTGCAGTTGTCTATCGAACCGGGTGAAAAAATCGGTTTGGTGGGGCGCTCCGGCGCAGGCAAAACTACGCTGACGAATCTCTTGCTGCGTTTGTACGATGTGGAGTCTGGTGATATTCGAGTTGATGGCCACTCAATTGGTGATGTGAAGCAGGAATCTCTGCGTCGGCAGATCGGGGTGGTTACCCAGGATACGTCCCTGTTACATCGATCGGTTTATGACAACATCGCCTATGGTCGGCCCGATGCCACCAAAGCGGACGTTATCGCGGCGGCCAGGCGGGCGAATGCGCTGGAATTCATTGAATCCCTTGAAGACAGCAAAGGCCGAACCGGGTTGGATGCTCATGTGGGTGAGCGTGGCATCAAGCTCTCCGGCGGTCAGCGGCAGCGTATCGCGATCGCACGCATGTTTTTAAAAGACGCACCTATTTTGTTGTTAGACGAAGCCACATCCGCCCTGGACAGCGAAGTGGAAGCGGTTATACAGGAGAACCTGGATGAGTTGATGGCGGGTAAAACGGTTATTGCGATCGCGCATCGACTATCCACCATCGCCGCGATGGATCGTTTGATCGTCATGCAGGAAGGCAAAATCATGGAGCAGGGCAGCCACGACCAGCTAGTGAACCAAGGTGGTGTATACGCGTCTCTGTGGTCGCGTCAAAGTGGTGGATTCCTGCCTACTGAGGACGAACAAGCCGAATTGTGATTCGGGTCGTTCGTCCCCTTTAAGACTCTGGCACATTCCACTCGGGAATCTATCGACTCAGGTGCCACACCACTTCCATGGCGGGCGTTTTGCCTTTTAATTTACCTTCCACGGGTGCTTCACTAAGCTTGTTCAACATAAAAGACTGCCCATAGTGTGAACGCACTTCGTCCTCTGGAACTGAGTGAGGCGGGCCTTGCATTGTTGTTTGGTCGTAGTCAAATGTGATGAGTAATTGTGGCGCTTCGTGAGTCACCTCAAGTAGGTGCTGGGTATATCGCTCGCGCATACCGGGTGGTAATGCCACCAGTGCGGCGCGATCATACACCGCGTCGATAGTGTGTAAATGTTTCGCCGTTACCAGGAATACGTCTCCGACATAAACCGTTAAGTTGCCTGAGTGATAGCGGGTGAGTTCACCATCTTGCTGCACGTCTGGTGTTAACGATAATCCATCGAATAGCGCTTGTATTGCGGGTTCGTTTAACTCAGCACCCACGACACGGTGGTTTGCTTCAAGCAGCCAATCAATGTCGTGAGATTTGCCGCACAAGGGAACAAACACACTCGACTGTGGTGGGAGTTGAAGCGTGTGCCAGTGGCTGACCAGGTCAGCGTGCGGTGCACTTTTGTGAAAGCCGATGTCGTTGGCCGCCCACTTGTTATGCCAGTATTCGTGTTCCATGCACGGTACGGTACCGCAGACCAGCTTAAATTTCAGGTGCCTTTCTGTTTCGCCACCCATGCGCAATGTCGTGACACTGCTTCGTCTGCCTTTAATCGTTCCAACGAGTTGAACTGCTTTGCCAAAGTGCTCTCGTCATACAACCGATGAATACCGACATGACAACGTCTACACACGTTGATACCGGCGTTCAACAGCTCTTTGGAAAAATTTTTTCGATAGTAGGTGCGCCGATGCATTTTTCTGGGCACCAAGTGGTGGAAAGTAAGCGATGTGGTGCGGCCGCACAGCTCGCATTCTCCGTGTTTGATGCGAGCCATACGACTTAAATGCGTGCCTTATGCCAGGTGATCACTTCAGTAACATGGCAATCAGGCCAGTCCAGCCAGTTTGGTGACTCGCTCCTAAGCCACGACCATTGTCCCCGTCAAAGTATTCGTAGAACAGATGCAAACCTTCATCAGTGGATTGCTGCATGATGTCATCGGTTCCGCAGTAGGGCGTTCGCTCGGTTTCCTCATCCTTTTCGAACAGGTGGGTAAGCCTTTCTGCAATATGGTCGGCTACCTCTGACAGGTTCATTTTGTTACCACTACCAGTCGGGCATTCAATTCTGAATGATTCACCGTAGTAGCGATGGTATTGACGCAGCGCATCGATGATGAGGTAGTTCATTGGGAACCAAACGGGACCACGCCAGTTTGAGTTGCCGCCGAACATATTGCTATGACTTTCCGCTGGTTCGTAGGATACCGTCAGGGTTTGCCCCGTATTGGTAGCCAGCACGAACGGCTCGCTGAGATGCTGGCGAGACATAGACCGAATACCGTAAGGCGATAAAAATTCGTCTTCGTCTAAAACACGGGTTAGCAGACGATTGAGTTTTTCTTTACTCACCAGCGATAGCAGGTGGCGCCGCCGTACGCCGTCTTCATGTATGTCTGCAATCGCACCGGCCAAAGCGGGCTCGCTGTCGAGCAGATTATTCATGCGGCGTGCAAACCCGTGTGAGCTGTGAAGCACTTTATCTTCGATGATGGCACCAGCAATCAACGGTAACAGACCGACTAAACTGCGAATGCGAATTGGGGTGCGTTCGCCATCGGCCTGATGCAGCTCATCGTAAAAGAAGCCATCCTCTTCATCCCACAAACCACCTCGGTTTTCATCATCACCGTGAATAGCAACGGCGATGCGTAAAAAGTGATCATAGAACTTGGTGGCGATGTCTTGATAGACCGGGTTGGTTTCCGAGAGCTCCAAGCCGATGCGTAACATGCAAGTGGCGAAGAAACCCATCCAACCGGTTGCATCGGCCTGACTTAAACGAACGCCGGTTGGCGGTTCGTGTGAACGATCAAATGCGCTGATGTTGTCAAGGCCCAGGAAGCCGCCTTCATACAAGTGAGTATTGTTACTGTCTTTACTATTCACCCACCAACTGAAGTTCAGCATCATTTTGTGAAAGATGCTTTCCAGGAAATTTAAGTCCCTGTGGCCAGTGGTTTCGTATTCGTACTGGTACACCTTCAGCGCAGCCCAGGCGTGCACGGGTGGGTTAACGTCGTCAAAAGACCATTCGTACGCGGGTAGCTGCCCATTGGGGTGCATGAATCTTTCGCGAGTAATAACCTGAAGCTGACGCTTGGCAAAAGTCACATCTACTTTTGCTAATGGCAGGCAGTGAAAGGCAGAATCCCAAACCGCATACCACGGATACTCCCACTTATCTGGCATGGACATCACATCGAAATTGTTTAAGTGTGTCCACTGCTTATTGCGCGGGTGATAGCGTTCGAATTTACTGCCCGGGTCACCATTCATCCACTGCTTGACGTCGTAGTAGTAGAACTGTTTGGACCACAACATCCCGGCCAGCGCCTGACGCTGAACGGATTTGGCGTGCTCAGATTTAACGCCGGTTTGAATGATGTCGTAAAAATCATCCGCCTGTGATTTTCGTTTGCTCAATATTCGACTGAACCCGTTGAACGGTTTGCTCAGCTCCCGTTGACTAAAACGCAGCTGCACGGTTTTGGATTCACCCGATTCCAATACCATGTCGTAGTGCAAGCCAAACTTGGTACCGCGTTCTTTGGGGTTGATGGCGGTCGTTTCTTTATTCACCACATATCGGTGGAAGGCATCCTTGACGTAAGGAGATGCGTTTTTTCGGTCACCAAAGCGTTCGTGGTTAGTTTCATTTTCGGTGAACATGGGCTGTGCGTTGCCCTGCCAGTACAGATGGTAATTGCCCAGAGCGACGTGCTCAGCCAGCACGGACTGTTCAGAATCGCGATGCATCACGGGGCGAGTGGGCACATCGGCCCGTGGGCCGTCTTCGTAGTTCCAGCTCCACGTGTTGCGAAACCAAAATTGTGGCACCAGCGCAATATTCGCTTCGTGCTGGCTGGCGTTATGAACGGTAATTGATATCAGTACATCGGTTTCACTCGCTTTAGCGTAAGCCACTGTGATGTCCGCGTACTCGTTGTCGTCCAGTACGCCGGTATCTGACAATTCGAATTCCGGGTCACTGTAACCGCGCGCTGCATTTTCATGAATCAGCGTTTGGTAAGGATACGGATTAAGTGGGTAGCGATAGCGGGCGCTGCAATAGCTGTGGGTGGGCGTGCTGTCTAAGTACCAGTAAAGCTCCTTTACATCTTCACCGTGGTTGCCCTGGGTACCACGCAGGCCAAACAAGCGTTCTTTAAGAATATTGTCCTGACCATTCCATGCGCCCAAACTGAAGCACAGGTATTGATTTCGATCGCAGAAACCGAGCAGGCCGTCTTCGTTCCAGCGGTAAACGCGGCTACGAGATTGATCGTGCGTGAAATGATCCCACGCATTGCCGTCGATGCTGTGATCTTCACGCACAGTTCCCCACGCTCGCTCAGCAAGGTAGGGGCCCCATTGTTTCCAATTTTGCTTCGACTGGGCATGCGCAATTAAGCGTCTGTGTTCGGTTGAGAAGCGTTCGTACGCGTTTGGCGACATAGAGACAGGGGGTTCAGCTGTTTGTACAGTTTCGTTACAGTGTACTCGCACCCGATGCAATAATCAGCCCGACTCCGGCGCCTAGCCATTGACTCCGATGGCGCTCCCTTAAATGAATCGTCGCATTCCGGTTCAACGATGCGGTTAGGGAAGGTCTGTAGCGACCGATATGGGTCCTACGCTTGTCTGCACTTATTCAGAGCGGCTGAGCGCCGCCTGCTGGGCAACGCCCGGCTGGAGTACCAGATCCAGATGGGCGCTGAACTTTTCAGCGTTTAAAAATCCCACCAATCGAGCATTCCGAATCTCGTCGCCGTTACGGTCATAGAAAATGATAGCGGGTGGTCCGAAGAGCCCGAAGTGTTTTAGTAAATCCTGATCCAATTTGTCGTTAGCGGTGACATCCGCCTGAATCAACAGCACATTGCTCAACTGCGCTTGCACCGTCGGGTCAGTGAACGTAAACGCTTCCATCTCTTTGCAGCTCACGCACCAGTCGGCGTAGAAGTCCAGCATGACTGGGCGATTTTGCGATTTGGCCGTGGCTATGCTGGCGTTTAAGTCGTCCAGGCTTTTCACTCGCTGAAAGTCGAGGTGTTGAGAAGCCGCAGCGGTAACTGCTGATGGGGATGCAGTGAACCCTTGAAGCGGCTTAATCAGGCTGGGAGTGCCAGCTAAGGCGCCGATCACCAAAGCTAGCCCGTAGACACTAGCCGCTATCCCGGATGCGGTGCCTAAGGTCCGTAGTGCCATGGCGTTACTGCTTTTGGTGTATTCAAACACCGCCCAAACTCCTGCGCACAGTGCCAGAGCCGCAGTTAACAACACAACGATCTGAGGTTCCAAAAAGCGAGACAGCATCCAGATGGCCATGCCCAGCATCAGGAAGCCAAAAATAATCTTTACCGCTGACATCCAGCCGCCTGCTTTTGGCACCCACTTACCCGCTGACGTGCCAATTAATAACAAGGGCGTGCCCATACCAATACTAAGTGCGAATAACGCGGTGCCGCCGACCACAGCGTCACCGGTATCAGCGATGTAGATGAGCGCACCCATTAATGGCGCGGTTACGCAAGGACCAACAATCAGGGCAGACAAAATGCCCATCGTGAACACCCCGCCCGAACGGCCACCGCTTTGACGATTGCTAAGCTGAGTAAGTCGGGTTTGAAGTCCGGCTGGCATTTGCAGTTCGTACACACCGAACATCGCCAGCGACAAGATCACAAACAGCACCGCAAACCCGGTAAGAATGATGGGATCCTGGAACCACGCCTGTATGTTGTAGCCCGACAGCCCCACCAATACGCCCACCAGCGTGTAGGTCAATGCCATCCCCAAAACGTAAATTACCGACAGGCGGAAAGCTTGCGCTGTGGTTTGTTTCTCTCCGCCACCTAAAATGAGGCTGGAGAGTATTGGGATCATTGGCAGAACACACGGCGTGAAAGCCAGTAGTAGCCCAAAGACAAAGAAAGCTGCGGCGTTGAACCACAAACTGCTATCGGCAAGCTGAGAGGCCAGTCGATCTTGTTCTGATAACGCCAGTGTGGGTGGCGTGACGGATGCTGCAACGATTGAATCAGAGGTTACGTTCCAGCGAACCGGCACGGACAAGGTTTCCGGGGGAAAGCAAACACCAATGTCTGCACAACCTTGGTAGTTCAACGTCAATGTTCCAGACCCTGTACTACCTCGAGCAAGCAGCAGTTGATCGTCTGCGTTTAGGCGCAGTATGCGAGTCTTGCCAAAAAACTCATCCTCGTACCATTCACCTTCCGTTTTGATTGTCTCTGTGACGATGGGTGTGCTGCCGTCATCGGCAGTTAGCTCGTAAGTAAGTTTGTCCCGATATAAGTAGTAACCCGGTTCAATATCCCAGGACGCTGTTAAACCCTCAGCGGTAGTCTGTACAAAGGGGCGATACGCTTCGGTTGGTGAGAGAAGCTCGGGTTGATTACTGGTGAAAAGCGACGTGCTTGTCAATTGAGCCGGGCTGCTCTGCGCAACCACGCTTTGCGAAATTGTACTTTGTGTGGCGGCCGCTTCGTTGCCCGACAGGCTTCTGAGCTGGTTGATCAAGGATGCAGAGTCAGACAAGCCACTGATTGAGAAGGCTTTCGTCGTTGGCGGGAAACACACGCCAATGTCTGCACAACCCTGGTAAGTGACGTTAACCGAGCTACTGCCTGTGGATGCGGACACGATTGGTACGCGTGCGGCCATGGAGCCGCGATAAATAGCGGATTTACCAAAGTAGGCGTCGTCGTACACGTCGGCGGTGGGCCATTCAGGCTCCGCTAGCTCAATAGACTCATCAGCCGGTTCAACGCGAAATCGATCCCGATAAAGGTAATAGCCGTCAGCGATCTCAAATTTGAGTGTCAGCGCTTTGTCATTATCCGCTTTGACCAAAGCTCCTTGAAATGCAACGTCGGGAGAGAGCAAAGGCTCTGACTCGCCGAACAGCGACGCCTCATCCAGATTGGTTTGCTGCGCCAACGCACTGCCTGCAAAGCAAAGCAGCGCCAGAAGGCTCAACCAAATGTAGACGGGTTTTCTCATAAAAAGGTGCTGGTGACGGGTAAGTAAGCTTACTGGATGGGCCGGGGCTGATTATTCATCAACATATGTGCCGGTGGGACCGCGAAACAGCAATGCGGTTCCCTGTACCCTTATAAACGTTGATAGGTGGTTCACGAATGCACACGCTTGAGACTTTGTGCGTGTGACCTTAAGTTTCCCTATCCAGTCGAGGTCAACCATGCGTTATCTGCTCCTTCTGTTCATCGTAATGCCTATTGTAGAAATTGGCGTCCTAATTAACGTGGGCAGCTGGTTAGGTCTATGGCCAACCCTGGCAATCGTAATTCTTACTGCGGTGTTGGGCACTTGGATGCTCAGACAACAAAGCGCAGCCACCATGATGCAGGCTCAGGATCGTCTTCGCGCTGGGGAATTACCCGCGCAGCAGATCTTCGAAGGGGTTCTTTTACTAATAGGTGGCGTTCTTCTGTTGACCCCCGGTTTTGTTACTGACGGGATCGGGTTTGCTTGTCTTATGCCTTGGTCAAGGCGCTGGTTGGCCGCCACAATTGCTGAGCGCAGTAAAGGCGGGTCCATGTTCATCAACGTAAATGGATCCACGATCAATCCCGGTGCCACGCCGGGTCCTTCTGTAAGTCCAGGCGCTGCGCCGCGCCAGCGCCCGTCCAATCAGACGGGTGATGTCATTGAAGGCGACTATCGGGAAGTGGATTAATTCCATAGAGTTCAGGTCGTCGCAGCTTTTGTGAATAAAAAGCAATAAAAAGGCGCTCAAAAATCCTGCCTGGTCGGTTGATTTTGAAATTTGCATCCGTATGATTAGCACTCCTCCGATTCGAGTGCTAACAGCATTCGTTCGGAATCCTTAAGAACATTTCGATCTGGAGTCTGATCAGCATGAACATTCGTCCACTGCACGACCGTGTGGTCGTCAAGCGTATGGAAGAAGAACGCACAAGCGCCGGCGGCATTGTGATCCCGGATTCTGCAACAGAGAAGCCCGTTCGCGGTGAAGTTCTGTCAGTAGGAAAGGGCAAAGTTGCGGATAACGGCGACGTTCGTCCTCTCGACGTAAAAGTCGGCGACACAGTTTTATTTGGCAAGTACTCGGGCACCGAGATCAAGGTCGACGGTGAAGAAGTGCTAGTGATGCGTGAAGACGACATCATGGGCGTTTTCGAATAAGCCGGCTGAACCCGCCATCTCTTTAGCAATTACATATTAGGAAATCGATTCATGAGTGCAAAAGACGTCCTGTTTGGCGATAGCGCCCGCAGCCGCATGCTTAACGGTGTGGATATTCTCGCCAACGCTGTAAAAGTTACCTTAGGCCCAAAAGGCCGTAACGTAGTATTAGATAAAGCCTTCGGTGCTCCCACTGTTACAAAAGACGGTGTGTCAGTAGCGAAAGAAATCGAACTGGAAGACAAGTTCGAGAACATGGGCGCACAGATGGTTAAAGAAGTTGCTTCGCAAACTTCTGACGTAGCTGGTGACGGTACAACAACAGCAACAGTTCTGGCTCAAAGCATCGTTCGTGAAGGTTTGAAGTCAGTTGCTGCTGGCATGAACCCAATGGACTTAAAGCGCGGCATCGACAAAGCGGTTGCAACAGCCACTGAAACTTTGGCTTCGATGAGCAAGCCATGCAACGACACCAAAGCGATTGCTCAGGTGGGCACCATCTCAGCAAACAGCGATTCTTCAATCGGTGAAATCATCGCTGAAGCGATGGAGAAGGTTGGTAAAGAGGGTGTTATCACTGTTGAAGAAGGCAAGTCTTTGGACAACGAATTAGACGTTGTTGAAGGCATGCAGTTTGACCGTGGTTACTTATCGCCTTACTTCATCAACAACCAGGATGCTATGCAGGTTGAGATGGAAGAGCCGTACATCCTGTTGTTTGACAAAAAGATCTCAAACATCCGTGATCTACTGCCAGCATTGGAAGCGGTTGCCAAGTCTGGCAAGCCCTTACTGATCATTGCCGAAGACATCGAAGGCGAAGCACTGGCTACGTTGGTTGTTAACAGCATGCGCGGCATCATCAAGACTTGTGCTGTTAAAGCGCCTGGCTTTGGTGACCGTCGTAAAGCTATGTTGCAAGACATCGCTATCCTGACCGGTGGTCAGGTGATCTCTGAAGAAGTTGGTCTGTCATTAGACAAAGTTACTTTAGAAGATTTAGGTACTGCTAAGCGCGTAACGGTAGATAAAGACAACACCACAGTTGTTGACGGCGCTGGCGCATCGGATGAAATCACAGCTCGTGTTGATCAGATCCGTACGCAAATCGAGCAAGCGACTTCTGACTACGACCGTGAAAAGCTGCAAGAGCGTGTTGCTAAGTTAGCTGGCGGTGTTGCAGTTATCAAAGTTGGTGCTGCCACCGAAGTAGAAATGAAAGAGAAGAAAGACCGGGTAGACGATGCGCTGCACGCAACTCGTGCTGCGGTTGAAGAAGGTATCGTTGCTGGTGGTGGTGTAGCGTTGGTTCGTGCCGTTGCTTCAGTTGATTCGTTAAAGGGAGACAATCACGATCAGGACGTCGGTATCGCTATCGCACGACGCGCTATGGAAGAGCCTTTACGTCAAATCGTATCCAACGCAGGCGGTGAGCCTTCAGTGGTAGTTTCTGAAGTCAAGAAAGGCGAAGGTAATTACGGTTACAACGCAGCCTCTGGCGAGTATGGCGACATGGTTGAGTTAGGCATCATTGACCCAACTAAAGTGACGCGTTTCGCACTTCAGAATGCTGCGTCGGTTGCTGGCCTGATGATCACCACTGAAGCGATGATTGGCGATAAGCCAGCTTCAGAAGGCGGTGCAGCAGCTGGTGGAATGCCAGACATGGGCGGCATGGGTGGAATGGGCGGAATGATGTGATTTAGTTCACACCTTTCGTGTAAGGAAAACCCCGCTTCGGCGGGGTTTTTCGTTTTAAAAGTCCCAAGTCGTTCGCTTCAGAGGACGAGACCCGTGCCGCTATTTAACGCATGGCAACAGTTCCACTCAAGGTTGGGGTACGCTCGTGCGCGACGCAAGTTAGCTTAGCTTGCGGCTGCGCCCGCGGCTGCATCACCCTGAGTAATGATTCAAGGCGTCGTCAGCGAGGCCTGAATTGAGCGGCTTCATTCGTAAACTCGTTCGCCAGGTTGTCCCCGAGACCACAATAGCTCGCGTCGCCGCTATTGCCCTGATGGCGGTTGTCTCCTTGTTTCAATTTGCCACCATAGCCCAAGTGCATTTGGCTGATCGGCAATTTCAAATCAACGCCCTGGTTAAAGATGAAATTCGTCGAGTCGATTCTGCGCTGCAGTACACCACGCCAGAATCGCTGCTCAACCAAAGCGAACAGCTACTGGCTGAGCAGTTACGCGGCCTAAAAATAACGGCCAGTGATAACAGCGTGCTAGCGGAATTAGGCAGCGCACCCACCGAGGCTCTTCTGCCGCATATTTTGAAACGACCAGCCGGCGACTGGGGTTTGTACGTAGATGACTATGCCGATTTGCATTGGCAAATTCAGTCGGCATCAGGCCCGATGACGGGCGTGCTTCGAGTGGACGTAGCGCCTGGCATCATTTCAGCACGCAACAGTACGTTAATTCGGTCGGCCATCACTCTGGTACTGATGTTGTTGGCGGGCTTGGTTGTTTCATGGCTTATCAATCGGTTAGTGAATCATTATTTCGTCAATCCAACCAACGTGTTGGTAGATCATATTGAATCCTGGCAGGACCATACCGAAGACACGGTAGGGCCGGAAGAGGCCTGTGCGGATGCCCCCCACTTGCTGCCGCTGGCAAATACATTTCAGTCACTCATCGAACAGCAACGCAAAGCCAGCCGACAAGTCAGGGTTAAGCAAAAGTACTTGGAGTTTGCAGCCCACCATGATCCGCTGACGCACTTGCCAAACCGTTTGATGTTCGAGGACACCTTGGCGCAAACCGTCGCCTCAGCGCTTGAAGAGGGAACCCGCTTCATCGTGTACCTGGTGGACTTGGATAACTTCAAAATCCTGAACGACCAGTATGGGCACGTGGTCGGTGATCGCATGGTGGCTGAGATGGGTACTCGGTTGCAATCCATGATGGGTGACAATGATCTGGTTGCGCGTTTGGACGGCGATGAATTCGCAGTGATACAACCCAAGGTGGCAAGTCGTGCCTCCGCTGAGTTAGTGGCCGAACGGTTAATGATGGCAGCACGTCGGCCATTTGAATATCGCGGCTTTACCATTAAAACCACTGTGACGATCGGTATTTCGTTTTTCCCACAAGGTCCTGAAGCTGAACCCATCGGCGCGGTGACCAGCGATGAGATGATCAACAACGCATCGGTCGCGCTGCAGGAAGCCAAAACAAACGGTAAGAATCAATATCAGTTCTTCAACGAATCCATGCGTTCGCGCTTAACCGCGCAAATTCAACTGGAGCGCGACTTGCGCACCGCATTGGAAGATGGGCAATTTGAAGTCTGGTACCAACCGAAGATAAATATTCGTACGCGTCAGGTGATTGGTGCGGAAGCCCTGGTGCGCTGGAATCATCCCGCCAAGGGATTCATATCGCCGGAGTTGTTTGTGCCGGTAGCTGAAGAAGCTGGTCTAATCATTGAATTGGGTGAATGGATCTTACGTACCGCTTGCCAACAAACTCAAGATTTGCAAGAGATGGGTTACGAAGGTATTGGTGTCGCTGTGAATATTTCGGCGGTGCAGTTCACCGACGGTAATCTGCTGCCTATGGTGAGTGGTGCCATCAGTGATTCTTCGCTGAATCCGCAACTGCTTGAGCTAGAGATTACCGAAAGTGCGGTTATGCACGACCCGGAAGATGTTATCAAGTCGTTGCACGAACTTAGTCAGTTCGGTATGCGTTTAGCCATCGACGACTTCGGTACCGGTTACTCGTCGTTAGCGTACTTAAAGCGTTTCCCCGTAGATACCTTAAAGATTGATAGAGCCTTCATTACCGATGTATCGAGCGACAACGATGATGTTGCCATTGTGGAAGCGGTACTGGGTTTAGGTAAGCACTTCAATATGAAAGTTGTCGCTGAAGGTGTTGAAGACGAAGACCAACTCCAGTTTCTGAAATCTCAAGGTTGCGATATTGCCCAAGGCTATTACATCAGTCGGCCGATGGGGTTCGATGATTACCTGCAGTGGATGCGAGATTACGCACCAGGCTTTCAGAATATATTGACTGCTTTCGATGATGATTCTGATCTCGATATCGACGATCCGTTAGATCACGTTGTAAATCAGTAGATTTCCCGTCAGACTCTGGGCTATGGGCTCAGCCGCAACATCCGTTAAATCAAAATCTTCTGCCACTTCGGCCACTCACGCCAATGCTGACGACGGCACCTGTGCATGGTGTCTTGGGACGCCCTTGTACCGTCAGTATCACGACGAGGAATGGGGCAGGCCGTGCACCGACTCGGATACATTGTTTGAGCTAATCAATCTAGAAGGCGCACAAGCTGGTTTGAGTTGGATAACTATCTTGAATAAGCGCGAACACTATCGAAAGGTGTTTCACCAGTTCAACCCAATAAAAGTGGCCAGGATGACAGATGCGCGTTTGGAAAAACTCGCAGCCGACCCGGGCATCGTGCGTCACAAAGGGAAAATAGAGGCGGTCCGGAGCAATGCACAGGCTTTTCTTGCCATGCAAAAAAATGGTGAAGACTTTGCCGACTTTGTCTGGTCGTTTGTTGATTACCAACCCAGGCAAAACCGGCCACGGGCGCTTGCCGATGTGCCAAGCAGAACCGAAGAATCAGATGCGTTGTGTAAAGCGTTGAAAAAGCGGGGGTTTAAGTTTGTCGGTAGCACCATTTGCTACGCCTTTATGCAGGCAGCGGGTTTGGTGAACGACCATGTGATTTCCTGCCCCATGGCAAAGCCCTGCGCTCAGGAGGGGCGTCGCCTGAACAAGGGGATTGAGTAGCATTCAAAGCTCTTGGCGTCAGCAAAGCGGCTAAAAACTCGGCTCTGGCGACAATCCTTGTTAAACTCTGCGGCCACTTCCTCGCAACGGTTCCTTCAGGAGTCTGATAAGACATGGCCGCAATGAACAACTTCAGCGCCCCAACTCTCTTCGAATCTGTGGTTTCAGCCGCCACACCCTCAACACGTCTGCTGCAGTCTTTAGCCGTAGTTGTAGTGGGAAGCTTATTACTCACCGCATCTGCCAAGTTTGAGATTCCGCTCACTCCTGTACCCTTTACGTTCCAGACCCTGGTGGTGCTGGCGTTGGGTGTGGTGTTTGGGCCTACCCTGGGCTTGGCAACAGTCCTTGCCTACCTCGCCCAGGGCGCTCTGGGCATGCCGGTATTTGCTGGCACGCCAGAGAAGGGCATCGGCCTGGCCTACATGATGGGCCCAACCGGCGGGTACTTGCTCGGCTTTGCGGTTGCTGCGTACGTGACAGGCTGGCTTGCCCGCGCGAAATGGGACAGAAACATCGTCACCATGGCGTTTGCGATGGTCATCGGTAACCTGGTGATTTACGCGTTTGGCGTAACCTACCTCAGCACGATCATTGGCTATGAAAAAGCGATCACCTTCGGCTTAAAGCCATTCATCGTCTTCGATATTGTGAAAATCGTTGCCGCGGCCATCATCATTCCATCAGTTTGGAAAATGCTCGGCGGCTCTAAGCCGAGTGAGTCTTAAGTTTATGCGCGCAAGCATCTTGGCCATCAGCTTGGTGGCCTCGCTGCACAGCGTTGGCTGTGCAACCGATGGCAGTGCTGATCTTGCCAAAATTGCCCAGGGTGCAGAAGCTGTGCTTGGGGCGGCCACCACCAGTGGTTTGTCAAATTCAGACATTGTTGCGGGGCTCAAGGC
Organism: Granulosicoccaceae bacterium; assembly: GCA_020629835.1. Lineage (GTDB taxonomy): Bacteria > Pseudomonadota > Gammaproteobacteria > Granulosicoccales > Granulosicoccaceae > Granulosicoccus. The sequence goes on along the minus strand of JAHDCO010000034.1, from coordinate 4,642 downwards.
GGCGTTGGAGACCGGCTCAAACACCGTCGTTCAGCAGCTTGGTGCTGAAGGCGGTTTCAACAGTAATTCGCTGATCCGAATTCCATTGCCCAAATCATTGGCGAAGGCCAGAGATATTGCCGGTAAGGTAGGACTGGATGGCCAATTCAACGAACTTGAAGATCGGTTAAACAAAGCCGCTGAGTTAGCCACCCCAAAAGCTAAGGATCTGTTCGTATCCGCCATTCGGGATATGTCAGTTACCGATGCACGAGGTATTCTGCAAGGTCCTGACAATGCGGCCACGGAATACTTTGTCGGCAAAACTGAAAGTGACTTGCAAGCGGCTATGCGGCCGATTGTTGAAGACGCCTTGTCGGAAGTGGGGGCGGTTAATTCTTTCAACAATTTATTGACCAGCTACAACCGAATTCCGGGCGCCCCGGATGTGGATGCGGACCTAACCGGCCATGTGGTTGAGAAGGGAACCGACGGCATCTTTTACTATTTAGCCGAAGAAGAAAAAGCGATACGTGAAAATCCCGCGAAGCGCACTTCGGAAATTCTTCAACGCGTTTTTGGTGGCCGCTGAACACGGTTAGGACAGTCTTAAAGTTGATCAATCAAAACAGTTTTACTCGCGACGAGCTTTTAGCCTGCGGTAACGGCGATCTATTCGGCCCTGGTAACGCGCGGTTACCACTGCCTAATATGCTGATGTTCGATCGCATTACGCTCATAAACGCCGACGGTGGCGAGCACGGCAAAGGGGAGATAAAAGCCGAACTCGATGTCGACCCATCACTGTGGTTTTTTGATTGTCATTTTCGCGGTGATCCGGTCATGCCCGGGTGCCTGGGGCTGGATGCCATGTGGCAGCTGGTTGGGTTTTATCTCGGTTGGAAAGGTAATCCCGGTCGCGGCCGTGCTTTAGGCGCTGGGGAAGTTAAATTTTTTGGGCAAGTCCTACCTAAGGCAAAAGTCGTGACCTACGAATTACAGATGAAGCGCGTTATCGAGCGCAAACTTGTCATGGGTATTGCCGACGGTCGTATGTTGGTAGATGGGCGTGAAATCTACACCGCAAGTGACCTTCGAGTTGGCTTGTTCACCTCTACAGAAGACTTCTAAGTAGGATTTATCATGCGTCGTGCGGTAATCACCGGTATTGGAATTATCTCTTGCTTAGGCAACGATAAAGCCACTGTTACCGAAGCATTAAAAAACGGTACATCCGGCATCACCGAGCGTGAAGCCTACAAAGAAGTGGGTATGCGCAGTCACATCGCGGGTGCACCCACGGTTGATTTAAAAGAACAGATCGACCGGAAACAGTTGCGTTTTATGGGCGGTGCTGCTGCTTATGCCTACCTGGCTATGCGCGACGCCATTGCCGATGCTGGCTTAAGCGACAGCGAAGTCAGTAACGAACGCACCGGCATTATTGCAGGCTCTGGTGGTGGTTCCACTTTGAGTCAAGTTGAAGCAGCGGATATTCTGCGGCAGAAAGGTTTGCGCCGAGTAGGGCCTTATCGTGTGACACAAACCATGGGCAGTACCGTGTCTGCTTGTTTGGCTACACCGTTTAAAATCCAGGGTATCAACTATTCAATGTCTTCGGCTTGCTCCACCAGTGCGCACTGTATTGGTAACGCGCTGGAGTTGATTCAGCTGGGTAAACAGGACCGTGTATTCGCAGGTGGCGGGGAAGAAGAGCACTGGACGTTAAGTTGTTTGTTTGATGCGATGGGTGCCTTGTCAACCAAATACAACGACTCACCAGGAAAAGCGTCGCGTGCTTACGACGCGGCTCGCGATGGCTTTGTCATAGCCGGTGGCGGTGGCATGGTCGTGGTTGAAGAACTTGAGACCGCCTTAGCGCGAGGCGCGACGATTTATGCCGAAGTGGTTGGTTATGGCGCCAGCTCGGACGGGTATGACATGGTAGCGCCATCGGGTGTGGGTGCTGAACGTTGCATGAAGTTAGCTGCAGCAACCGTTGACGGTCCTATCGACTATATCAATGCGCACGGCACCAGTACGCCGGTGGGTGACATCGCTGAGTTAAAAGCAGTTGCCAGTGTTTTTGGTGAGAATGCACCGCCTATCGGCTCAACCAAATCGTTGTCCGGTCATTCCTTAGGCGCGGCAGGCGTACAAGAAGCCATTTATTCCTTACTTATGCAACAGGCAGGGTTTATTGCGGCATCGGCCAATATTGATGAACTCGATGAGAACGCCGGCAATATGCCGATTGTTCAAGAGCGTATCGATAACGCAAAGATCGATACGGTCATGTCGAATAGCTTCGGATTTGGTGGCACTAACGCATCCCTAGTGTTCAGTCGTTACAACTGATCGAATTCAGTTGTAACGCAATACCGGTTCATCCAGTCGAGCGCGCTGCTCTTTTAGCGCCAGTATGTGTTCGTCCCAAAACCGGTTTCCTGCAAAAAACGGAAACGCCTGTTGAAACGCTGGGTCTTCCCAACGCCGTGAGATCCAGGCGGCGTAATGCACAATGCGAAGGGTGCGTAGTGGCTCGATCAGCTGCAGTTCGCGTTCATTGAATTCTCTGAACTCGGTGTAGCCATCAAGTAAATCACCTAACCGATCCTGCGCGTATCGGTGGTCCCCGCTAACAAACATCCACAAGTCTTGAATGGCTGGACCCATTGCGGTGTCGTCAAAGTCCAGTAGATGGGGTGTGTCGTCCGCGCCCCAAAGAATGTTGCCCGGATGAAAATCGCCGTGAATTCTTAGATTTTGTATGCCAGTGCAATGGGAGAATTGTTGACTGACTTCCTCCAACAAAGGATGCACCACCGCTTCGTATGCACGCGTAAGCTCCATTGGCAGTTGATTGGAATTCAATACATGCTGAACCGATTCGGTTCCGAGACGAGTGACATCTACGTTCGCCCGATGTTCGAATGCTTTGATCTCACCTACTAAATGCAAGCGCCCCAGGGTTCGACCAATGGTAGTGAGCTGTTCGCTGTTATCCAGTTCCGGCGGCCTGCCGCCAGCCTTCGGAAATACGCAAAGCCGGAAAGGGGGCACGTGGATGAGCGAGTTATCCTGCTTGCGCAGCGGCGCGACTACCGGTAAGTCGGCCGCCACCAGTTCTTCGCAAAACCGGTGTTCTTCGGCAATCGCTTCATCGTTCCACCGTTCAGGCCGGTAGAATTTAGCCACGATTGAATCGCCATCCTCCAACCCAATCAGGTATACGCGATTCTCATAGCTGTTCAGTGCGCTTACGCGCCCATCGGTGCGCCATCCGGCGGCGTCAATGGCGTCCAGTATGCGATTAGGTTCCAAAGCCTGAAAGGCCAAGGTAGGGTTGACAGAATTTATAGAAGATTCTCCAAATTAGCCTTATATTGGTGCGAAATGTCTGTAAAATTCGCGTACTTCCCCAATCGTACAACACTATCCGCTGCCACCGCATCGGCTGCGTAGAACAGGACCAAATTGATGGACATTCGCAAGATAAAGAAACTCATCGAACTGCTGGAAGATTCTGATGTTTCTGAAATTGAGATTGTGGAAGGTGAAGAATCGGTACGTATAACGCGCGGCAGCACAGCGCCTGTATCGTTTGCACAGCCTGCTCCTGTAGCGGCGGTAGCCGCCCCGGCGGCAGCGCCTAGCCCGGGTTTTGCTGCAGCCCCTGAAAGTGATTCGGCTGATGAATTACCGCCGGGAACCTTGGTGGAGTCGCCGATGGTAGGTACGTTCTACCGTTCTTCATCGCCGGGTTCAAAAGCCTTTGTGGAAGTGGGGCAGTCGGTATCGAAGGGCGATACCCTGTGCATCATCGAAGCCATGAAGATCATGAATCAGATTGAAGCGGAAACCAGCGGCACCGTCAGAGCCGTTTTGGTAGACGATGGGCAGCCAGTTGAATTTGGCGAACCACTAATTGTCATTGACTGATTCGGCTGCACACATGGATAGCTCAATAAAAAAAATATTGATTGCAAATCGCGGCGAGATTGCGCTGCGCATCATGCGCTGCTGCCGCGATTTGGGTATTCAAACGGTAGCGGTATATTCCAAAGCCGACCGTGATTTAAAACACGTTCGACTGGCCGATGAAGCGGTGTGCATCGGGCCGGCGGCGTCCACCGACAGTTATCTGAACATCCCGGCCATCATTGCGGCTGCCGAGATAACGCGTGCTGAAGCCATTCATCCCGGGTATGGATTTTTGGCTGAAAACGCTGATTTCGCAGAGCGCGTTGAATCCAGTGGGTTCATCTTCATCGGGCCAACCGCTGAGGTTATCCGAACCATGGGTGACAAGGTCAGCGCCATCAAAGAAATGCGTGCCGCGGGTGTGCCATGTGTTCCGGGCTCCGACGGGCCTTTAGGTAACGATCCGAAAGTGAACGCCGAATTAGCCGAAAGCATCGGATACCCGATCATCATCAAAGCCGCGGGTGGCGGTGGTGGCCGGGGCATGCGTGTCGTGCGCAGTGCAGATGAACTTGATGAGGCCATCGCCATGACCCAAAGCGAGGCGGGTACGGCGTTCGGTAACTCCGTTGTGTACATGGAGAAATTCCTGGAGCGGCCTCGCCATATTGAATTTCAGGTCATCGCTGATCAACATGGCAATGCTATCCACCTGGCAGAACGCGATTGCTCGATGCAG
>JAHDCO010000005.1:2356-156414 GCA_020629835.1 Granulosicoccaceae bacterium | reverse complement strand
TCTTGTGAGGGATTGATATCAGCAAGAACTAAGGTGATACCGCCACCGGACACAGAGGCTGGTACAGCTTCCTGATCTCGCGCATTTAGAACGTAAAACACCGCCGCGTGAACGCTGATCGCCACAGCAATTGAAAATACCCATAGTAAATTCGAGCTCATGATGTGCGAAGAAAATGCATCACGGGGAGGATGTGCTACCAAACTCGGTGATGAGTTCGATTTTTGAAGCGGACGTTGATCGCAGTTGATCCATGGTCTTCGCAAAAACCTCCATTGTCATTGCTCGATCAAACAGCACAGGAAGCGCTTCATTATCCAGGTCAGAAAACCATTCATCTTCTGATAACACTTGATTCAGCGCTGTGACATCTATGAAGTTATTGTCAAGAATAAAGCGCCCATCTTTATCAACGTAAAGTGTTCGACCCACATTGGTTGGTGTGAAGCCTTCACTACTCGGTGCGGTAATGCCTTCGGGTGTTGGTGCTCGCATGGTGCCTGCAATCATGAAGAAGATAAGCAGCAGAAAAACCACATTGATCATGGGAATCAGTTGATCCCCATAAGCCGTCTTTTTTGGTGGGCTCTGAAACTTCATATCACCAACCCATCGACAGCTGTGCTGAATCAATGGATAGCCTGTGTAGGCTATCCATTAAATGTGTCAGTGCCTGAACGTTTGCGTCGTTATCAAAACGCAGAACGGCTCGGCGGTCATTAGAAAATGCATCCACTAACAACTTGTTTATTGATGGGTCATCCAGTGCCACTTCGTTGCCATCCACTGATACACGGTTTCCAGTCATAAGACGTAAAACAAACACAGAGCCTGTTTGGTTATTAATGACATTACTACTTGTTCGGTTGAGATCCAGGGTCATGGTGCTTCGGGTCATGAACTGTGTTGTTAACATGAAAAACAACAACAAGATAAACACCACATCAATCAGCGGCGCCAGGCTTATGGCTTTTCGTACGGCTGATTGTTGAGAAGTTAGTTTCATGATTTGCTGCGACAGGTGCTGCTTGTCAAAACCCTTTCACGCACTACCTGGAACGATTAGCAGCATGCTGAGCAAACGATAACCCGGTGAACACTTGAGTGACGCGATCCTCAAGTGCGGCAACTTTGGCGTTAGCTTTTCGCTCTAACCAGATATGAGCTAGTACGGTTGGGATTGCAACAGCCAAGCCGACACCCGTCGTAAACAAGGCTTGCCAAATTCCACCTGACAGTACAGATGGGTCAACTTGAGAACCTGCTTGTTCCAACGCCTGGAATGCTTGAATCATCCCAAGTACTGTACCGAATAGACCCAGTAACGGACTAATAGACCCAATTGCCTCAAGCACACTGAGGTAGGATCGCCACGTTTGGATTAAACCTTCCGCGCGTCTGCTGACTTCCTCTCTCACCGTGGATTCGGAAATACCCTCATGCACTGACTTAATCGTAAACGCCAATAACGAAGGGTATGCGCCTTTGTGTGCACGAATATCGTCGAACACGGAATTTAATGGCTTTTTACCGATGCTTGCTATGCTGCGGTCGAGTTTGGATTGAACGACGGGTTGCGAAAAAAACAGCTGGATTGTCTTAAACACAATGACCGTTAATGAGATGACTGATAACCCTAATAAAATTATGGATACCCAACCGCCATACTGAAATAAATTGTTCAAGACCTGCGGGAGCAATGAAGCGTCGGTGGTGGTTGTGTCGTTCACAAAGTACGTTATCCGAACGGTTATTAAGCGCTGGATTGTACTCCAGCCACTGGCTTTCAGGAAATGCAAAGTTAAGAATAAAGAGAGATCTTATCTGCCGATCTAAACGCTAATTCTGCTCAAGCCGTTTACGTTGGTGAGTCCGAAGGTTTCATTTGATAAGCCTGCGTGCAAATGCTGGACAACGCCTCATAAATTCCAGGACTACCGGTGATTACCTGGCCACCGTCTTCTAACATAGCCTGAAGGTCGAATGGTGCTACCACACCTCCGGCTTCTTCCACTATCACAATCGACGCTAAACAATCCCAAGGGTTCATGTGAGGCTCGATGTAGCCGATTAACCGACCTGCGGCAACGTACGCCAACCCCAGAGCTCCCGAGCCATTTCGAAAGAAGGCGCCGCCGTTTTCGGTGATCTCTGACACGGTCTCAGCGATTTGCTTTGGTGGTACTCGTCTAGACATGCCGATGCCAACAGCGCCCTCATTTAATGCGGTGACATCTGCGCATCGAATGGGTTGGCGATTGAGTGTTGCGCCCAAACCGCGAATACCCACAAATGTTTCCTGCGCGATTGGGTCATGCACAACACCAATGAGCGATTGCTTTTCGTCCACCATGCACAACACCACACACCAGCTCGGAGCACCCCGAATAAAGTTATTGGTTCCATCGATGGGATCAATGACCCAGCTAAAGCGAGATCCTTGCGGTGCAATCGGATCCTCTTCTTCTCCTATGACACCGTCTTTGGGGTAGTGGCTCAGTAAGGCTGCGCGAATAAATTTTTCTACCGCAACATCGCCATCAGAAACAGGATCTTGAACCCCTTTGCTGCGTGTGTTGAGTCGATCCGGGTTTCGAAAGTAAGACATGGCCAGTAACGCAGCTTCTTCAGCGATGGAAACCGCTGTTTGCGCCCGGGTAGATAGATCCACTGCCACGCCTCCTCTGTTTCGTCTTTGACACGCTAAAAACCAACGAACGTCGACGTTAGCATGGAGCCACTATTATTGAGCGTTTAGCCCCAGTCAAACGACTGATGGGAGCTGCCATGTCGATCCTCAACGGGTGAGTGTCGATTCAGTTCCGACTTGGTTTCATGGCACGCCCATTTAGGAGATATTTTCGGGGTAGCGGTGATCTGGCTGTGCGGTGATTGCGTTGAACTGGCTACAAAGCCAGTAACCCCGCTACGGGTCAAGAAAACTAACTGCTAGAATTAAACCCCTGAGTGAGCGGTATACAGCCTTAGTGGCGGCGCCCACGTTTTCAAATTCGCTCCAGTTACAGGCGTCCTCATGGATGCAAAAGGAACCACCGTACTATGACCGGCCTACTTCCCGATGTTGACCCGGATGGGTTACTGGAATATTCCGTGGTATACACGGACCGCTCCGTGAATCACATGTCATCGCAGTTCCAACAAACCATGCGCGACATTCACAGCATTCTTTTGGAGGCTTATAACGCGGACCACGCCGTCATCGTGCCTGGCAGTGGGACCTTCGCCATGGAAGCGGTAGCACGCCAGTTTACGCAGGACGAATCCTGCCTCGTCATTCGAAACGGTTGGTTTAGTTATCGTTGGACGCAAATCTTCGATGCGGGCAATATCCCGGCAGATCATAAGGTCTTGTTGGCGCAGCCCGTGGGTGACGCAGCCGTCAGCAATCAGCACGCTTACGAGCCCATGCCGATAGCTGATGTGGTTGCCGAGATTCGTGCGTCTAAACCTGCCGTGGTGTGTGCGCCTCATGTGGAAACCTCGGCCGGTATGATTCTGCCAGATGATTACATCGCTGCAGTCGCCGATGCCGTGCATGAATATGGCGGCTTGTTTGTGTTGGACTGCATTGCGTCGGGCACCATTTGGGTGGATATGAAAGCCACGGGTGTGGACGTCCTGGTCACCGCACCGCAAAAAGGCTGGAGTGGTACGCCATGCGCTGGGGTTGCGGTGCTAAGTGAGCACGCCTGCCAGAAAATGGCGGCATCCACCAGTAACAGTTTTGCGGTCGATCTTAAAAAGTGGAGCGACATCATGCAGGCGTACCTTGACGGCAAGCACGCCTACCACGCCACTATGCCAACCGATGGTTTGATTGTTTTCCGCGATGTTATGCAGCAAGTTAAGGCACAGGGCTTTGACACGGTGAAAGCCGCGCAACAGGAACTGGGCCAACGCATTCGACAGCTTATGGATCAGGCAGGCTTTGTCAGTGTGGCAGCGAAAGGTTTCCAGGCGCCGGGGGTAGCTGTGTACTTTACAGACGAACCGAGTTTGCACAATGGCAGTGCATTCGCTGCTGAAGGTATGCAGATTGCCGCTGGCGTTCCTCTGCAAATCGGCGAGCCCGAGGGCTACCAGTCGTTTCGCATCGGGTTGTTCGGCATTGACAAACTCAACGACGTGGATGCAGCCGTCGCACGATTTGAAACGGTGCTGAACAAAGTCATGGCGAAGGTTAAGTCGCCCGAACTGGCTGCTGTTTAAGCCCTGTTTGCGCTGCAGCACAGGAAGCTCAACCGTATTACGACATAAAAGCACGCAGCTCAACCGTATTACGGTATAAAAGCACGCAGTCGAAACCCCGAAAAGGCTCCAGTAATGGAGCCTTTTTTATGTCAGAGGCAGACGTTTTTCGTCATCAATCACACGTATAGTGTTACCGCTGGTACTCCACTGCCACAGCACAAGATTCAACGCCTCGTGAGTAGCACCCAAAGCGTAACTTCGGTGAAGCATTCCAGCGTAACCCGCGCTGATCAGCTCATCCGCGAAAGTTTGTGTAGGCGATTTGCCTTTTGTCAGCATCTGTTCCCGCCAGTCCGACGCGGCCAATTCGCCTGGGCTTAAATTAAAAGCGCTTAACGCGTTATCGACGGTGGCATTAAACACCGGCGCGATATCGGCGTGGTAGCTGACCAGTACCGTGGGCTGCAAGTGACCCACCTGATGACTTTCTTTCAGTGCGGTTTCGGGACTTAGGGCGGTGTAAAGCGCCGGAACTCCTTTGGCATTAAAGCGGCCGCCAAAGCGTTTAGCTCCTTCACCGGACAGAGGCTCAGCCGCATACAGCGGGTTTATGGCTCGGTACAACAGACCTTGGTAGCGCACAACGCCTAACTGTAAATACCGGCGTCCACCGCATCGATGTATTCCAATACGTCCATCGATCGACCGGCTTGGCTGAGTTGCATAGCGGTCTGGCCCGCAAAGCCTGCCAATGGCTGAGAACGGTACCAGGCGTAGGCCATCATCGGTGAGCCAAAACGCGGCGTTACCTTGTTCAGCACTTCCACCATCTCCCGCAGGCGACGTTGTGTTTTCGCGGCCCGAATACGATCGCGTCGCGTAACCGCATCGCGTCCTAAACCCACAGACTGTGCTAGATCATCCTGGGTAGTGGCCAAAAGCGCTGCAATTTTCTTTGGCGCAAAATAACCATCGTCGGCGTAATCGCTTAGGCTCATAAGGCAAAATATCCACTTTCACTGACGAATATAGCGGCAATTCATGTGGCAAACAAGTAAAAGCTAGCTAAATCTGTGAACGGTGTAACCTACTTCTTACAGCCCCAGCACCTTCTTTACCGACCCCGCGGAGCTGAAAGACCAATCGATTGCGCAGTTTTCCAGCAGGAAGATGATGGCGTTATTTGGGTCGAATGGTACCAACGCCAGCACTTCTCTCACCGCGCTGTAGAGCGATTCTTTTTGCTCATCGGTACGACCAGCCAGCAAAGCAATTTCGATAACAATCGTGGCTGCAGGATCCCGGGTGCCCATGAACGTGGGGTGAAGCATCATATCGTCTGGCTGATAACGAGCCACCAAACAAAAATGATCATCGGGATTGACATTGCAAGTGCGGACCAAACACGTGTGAAGCATTTCGTTAATGGCCTTCACCTTTGACGCTTGCAGGTCTGCAGGTACATGAAGTTTATTGAACGGCACAATAATCTCTTTGGCGAATATCTTTAGTATTGAGCGGCGGTGCTACTATCGTAAAACCGCAAAGGCTTTAGCCACTTGTAACCTTTAAGCGAAGACTTTAAACGTATGAATTCCGTCAACGCGGCTTGGGTAGGAGTCGATTGGGGCACGACGCACCTACGTGCCTTCATAATGGATGCGGATGATAATTTAATCGATCAGATAAGTTCAAACAAAGGTATGTCGTCACTTGAGCCTGATGATTACGAACGAACCTTGTTGGGCTTGCTACATCCTTGGTTAAATGAACGCAGATGCCTGCCTGTTTATGCCTGCGGCATGGTGGGTTCAAAACAGGGCTGGCAGGAAACGCCTTATCGAACGGTACCAACCTCACCGATTTTTGGTGAGGATTTAGTCTCAATAGAAACTGACAGTCAGCAGATTTCGGTTTGGGTGCTGCCGGGACTTTCCCAGTCTGACCGGGCCGATGTTATGCGAGGCGAAGAAACGCAGTTAGCCGGGTTATTGCTCGCTGAGCCGAGCTATTCGGGTTGTGTCTGCCTACCAGGTACCCATTCCAAATGGGTAATACTTGAAAACGGTGAAGTGCTTGCATTCCATACCTATTTGACCGGCGAGCTGTTCTCCATTCTTAGCCAGTATTCTGTTCTAAAACACAGTGTACAAACGCAAAGTTTCGATACGTATGTCTGTGTTGCTGCTGCGAGTGCCGTTGTTGAAAAACGCATGAGCCTGACTAATTCACTCTTTAGTGTTCGTGCAGAGGATTTGCTACACGATGTCGCCGCCAGTTCCTCGCGCGCCGCACTATCAGGTTTATTAATTGGCGAGGAGTTGGCAGATACAGAAACTTTGTGGGCGGGCGAATCGGTGACGATTATCGGTGAAACGCAGCTAACACAGCTCTATGTGGCGTGCTTGCAAGCACAAGGCGGAAGCGTGCAGATTATGGATTCTACCGACGCAACTGTAGCGGGTTTAAAACTGGCTAAACAACAACACCAGGGACAAACACCATGAGCCGCGCCATTATTGCAATTCTACGAGGGATAACCCCTAACGAGGCTGAATCGGTATGCGAAGTGCTCATCGATGCGGGTATTGATCAAATTGAAGTACCAATGAATTCACCACATGCATTGATCAGTATTGAACTCATGATAAAAACCGCTCGGGACCGGGCGCAGATTGGTGCTGGCACGGTGCTAAACGTGGAACAAGTACACGACTTAGCCGAGATCGGCGCCGATATGGTGGTGTCTCCCAACTGCAACCCGGATGTTATCAGCGCCACCAAGCAGGCGGGTTTGCTGTCCTACCCTGGGGTATTTACGGCCACTGAATGTTTCTCAGCGCTAGCCTCTGGTGCTGATGGGCTTAAACTCTTTCCTGCTTCGCTATTAGGTACTGAGGGTGTCAGTGCTTTAACCGCGGTACTACCTAAGAAAACACCGTTATATGCCGTAGGCGGTGTGGGTGCCGATGATTTTTCAGCGTGGTTGACAGCAGGCGTTACCGGCTTCGGTATCGGTAGTGCATTGTATAAACCCGGGTGTGCTTTAGCATCGGTGGAACAGTCAGCACACAAACTCGTCGCAGCGTGGGATGCGGTTGTAAAGGCCTGAGTGGTGATAGTAGTTGTAATTTCTGGTGTACTAAACTTAACCAGTGATATTCATTACTTGGGCAATAAGACTTCGATTCGCCCATCACGCACGCGAGACTGATACATCTTCAACGGCTTTACCGCAGGTGCAGCCAAGGCCCTACCCGAGACACAATCAAAAAGCGCTTGATGCAATGGGCATTCGATGGCTTTACCATCAAAATACCCATCGCAAAGGTCGGCGCCGGCGTGTGTGCATCGGGCCTCACTGACACTGATACCTGCCGTGCCATCGTAAACCGCCAGTCGATGTCGGCCCAATGCAACAGCGGTGACATCGTCTGGTTCCAGCGCATCCAATGCGATTAAGTCTTGCCAGTGAGGCTCTGTCATGGCGATGTGTGTTTAATCTGACCCAACATATCCTTGTGTGCACCGAGATACCCGTCGGGTTCGGTGTAGATATACCCGTCCAGTTTTTTGCTTAGCGCTGGCAATGCATGAAAAGGCACTGATGCGGCGTAATGATGCTCCGCGTGGTAATTCATGTTCCAACATAGAAAGCGCCACACGGGACCTACCCGATTCGAACGCGTGTTTGTTTTCATATCGGCAACCGTCGGTCGACCGACGTGTTCAGTCATGCGGATCGCACGCATGACAGGTTCGCCCATAACCACCGGAATCAACCAATACCAAAGTGCCGCGAACGTCTGAAAGTAGACGCTCAGCGCAAATACTATAAGGTAAAACGCAACCATCAACCGAGCTTCCCAAATGATGGTGCTGTATTCTTCGCGAGGGACGAAGCGCTTATCCGCAGGTGTTAAGTGACCCTTAAAGTGACGCCAAAGCTCACTGAACTTCGCCTTCCAATAGGGGTATGACGAAAGGTATAACCAATACTCTTTATACGACTGCGGCATCTCAATAATTTCGGTGTCTTTGCCATGAATTTGCGTGTGCGTGTGATGGTCGCAATGTTCGTAGCGAAAGAAACGATTGGGTAACATGATAATTAAACCGCAGATATTGCCCGCCACATCGTTTGCCCAACGGGTCTTAAATGCTGTGTAGTGACAGCACTCATGTTGCAGTGAAAAGTGGTGCACGAGCACAACGCCATGAACAAACATCGCGGGTATCACCCACCCGGTTCCAAGGCTTGCCCAAATGGCGAAGGTGGTCATGGAAAGTACGATTAACCAGCCAGCTAATCGTATCAATGCAGGGCCGTCAGATCGACTCATAAACGCTTTGAGTTCGCGCCGGGTAAGAGCGCCCTCTTCCAAAGCTTGAGTAATTGGGGTCCTGACGAGGTGACTCACTGTGATAATCCGCCGCTATTCACCGTGGTTCTTACGTAGCCGCTGTTTGGTTCGGTTTTTCCAGGCGCCGGAACAGCAGCGATAAACCAAAACAAATCAGAAAGTACATGGCGGCGGTAGTAATCCATGCCTCGAAAATGGCACGAGTTGACGCTACGAGTTCCACGGTTTTAAACGTAAGCTCCTGGACTGAAATGAGTGAGATGATAGAGCTGTCTTTTACCAAAGAAATAAATTGATTCGCCATAGGTGGAACCACTTTATTCAGTGCCTGAGGCAGCACGATAAAACGAAGTTGATCGGTTTTCGTCATTCCGATGGACTGCGCTGCTTCATGCTGCCCTTTACCAACAGACTGAATACCAGCCCGTACGATCTCACCAACGAAAGCGCTTTCAAACAGTGCGAGTACAACAACGCCAGAAACAAGCGATGGGAACCGCCGCATATCGCCGAAGAAAAATTCCCATACCGCTTTGTCTTCCTGTCGTGCGATACCCCGAGCCCAGCCTTCAATATTGAAAGCGGCAACCAACTGTTCTGACAGAAAAAAGAAGAAGATAAATACGACAACAACGGGCGGAATGTTTCTCAGCAGTTCCAAATAGGTTCGCGACAGCATACGAACAGCGAGATTTTTAGAACATCTCGCCACGCCAAGTATCACACCCAAAATGAGCGCGAGCACACTGGCGTAGATACTAATGCGTATGGTGGTGATCAGGCCCTGCAGCAATAGATTGGGCACCCATTGCTCTTTTTCTGTATGCCAGCGAACGATGTAGTTGGGAATAATCTCCCAGCGCCAGCTGTAATTTAACGCCCCGCCAATACGCTGCCACACATACACGACGAGCGCAGTTAAGCCGATAAGGAGCACCCAATCGAGCCAATGCAGTTTGAAACGCCGATTTTGCATCCGCTTTTGCAAAGCAAAAGCGTTCAGGGATAGCCCCAAACGCTTTTGCAATGCATTCCTAGTCAGTCCAAATCTACTCGAACCAAACCCAACTTAACCCTCAGGAACCATGTCAGCCCAGTCGTTGCCGCGGAACCAATAGTTGTTACGCTCTTCTAACCAACCATTTCGAGTGTATGTGTTGATCCAGTTATTGAAGTAGTTCAAGGCGTCTGGGTCACTCTTGCGCAGGCCAAATGCTTCGCCTGTTGCTGAGAAAGTTTCTGTGAACGGTACGTGCAACACATCCGGATAGCGTCGCGCTTCCGTTGATGGCGTGGGTTCAGATGCCATGGAAGCATGTGCTTTTCCATTTAACACTTCCTGCGTGGATGCACCGTCTTCATCGAATAACAACAACTCGGCTTTGGGAAACATTTCGGCAATCAACGTAGCGGGAGTTGCACCACGGCGGGCTGCGAAAATGACGTCTTCGCTGTTGTAGTCCTCTAGCGTGAAACCTTCTGTCATTTCTTTATTTGCCAGAATGGTCAAGCCCGAATACGCGTACGGGTTCGTGAAGTTGATGGTCAGGTTACGTTGTGGTGTTGTCGTCATGCCACTGATGATGACGTCAAATTTTCCAGAAACCAGCGCTGGGATAATGCCGTCCCAGGCGGTTGGAATGAATTCAGCATCGACGCCCATGTCTTCAGCTAATTTTCGACCAACGTCTAATTCAAAACCAATGAGTTCGCCATTCTTATCCCGCATTGACCACGGTTTAAAGATTGATAAACCAATCTTTATGGCGCCGCGTTTTTTGATTTCCTCAATAACACTGTCCTTAGACAGCGCTTGAGTGGCTTGTTGTGCCTGAGCGGGTACGGCGATGCTGGCTAAAGCCAACACCAACAGAGCGGAACAGCGGGTCCGCCAATTTGTTTTTGCTGTTAAACGGGATAAAAAACGCATGCGTCGTCTCCTGAAGGGAAAAGTGTGCGAGCGATTAGCCAGCTGATGCATAGTGCTTCTCTACAGCCGAACTCGCGATGGATAATATGAGAGTTACTACCAAATATACTGCGGCGATGGTGAACCAGATTTCAAAACTCATGTAGGTATCAGAGATAATGTTACGACCGATGGTCGTAAGTTCAGCAACCGCAATTACGCTGACAATGGCTGAACTCTTGATCATATTGACCGCTTCACCGGTTAACGGTGGCAACATAAAACGAACAGACTGAGGCAAGATAATGAAGCGATACGCTTGCGCTTGACTCATGCCGATAGAATTAGCGGCCTCCCATTGACCAACGGGTATCGCTTTTATCCCTGCTCTAAAAATTTCAGAAACCATAGCGCCGTGATAAACGCCAAGACATAAGATGCTGGCGGTGTAACGGTCGAGGTCAAAAATGGGCCCCAGAACGTAATAAAACAAATACAACAGCACCAGCAATGGCATGTTTCTTACTAACTCAAGAAACACAACCGCCATTGCTTTACCTACGACTAATTGCGATAACCGAAGTAACGCAACGAACAGCCCGAGTGCAACGCTTAACGCGAAGGCAAGCCCGGAAATTTCCATGGTTTTAATCAAACCGATGGCAATCTCGCCCCACTGAAAACCTTCATCGGTCAGCGTATAAAAATAGTCCGGTACGCGATACCACTGCCAGTTGTAGCCCATTGACTGAGAGCCGTTGTAGGCCGTGTATACAATGACCGAAACAACCACGGCATAGATAGCCACAGATACGGGTACGGATGTGAAGAACCGCTGAACAACGGATGGCTTGGGTGGTTGGTATGTGGAAGCGATATCAGGCCTACCCTTAGTGCACCAGAATCTGCTCTAAAAAAGCTCTGCACCGCTCAGTTTTCGGTTGTGTGAAAAACTGACTGGGAGGCCCGGTTTCGATGATTTCGCCGTTATCCATAAACACCATGGTATCGGCTACTTTCCGAGCGAAACCCATTTCGTGCGTAACACAGACCATGGTCATGCCCGACTCCGCTAAATCGACCATGACGTCCAGGACCTCGTTAATCATCTCAGGGTCAAGTGCTGAGGTAGGCTCATCAAACAACAGCACCCGCGTTTCCATACACAACGATCGAGCAATTGCTACCCGTTGTTGTTGGCCACCGGAGAGTTGACTCGGGTATTTGTCTGCCTGTTCTGGAATGCGTACGCGCTCCAGATACTTCCTTGCACTGGCTTCCGCTTCTGCTTTGGGTATCTTTCGCACGCGTATGGGACCAATGGTCAGGTTTTCTAACACCGTTAAGTGTGGAAACAAATTGAATTGCTGGAAAACCATGCCAACTTCCTGGCGCAGCTGACGCAAATTAGGGGAACCTTCAAACACTTCGATGCCGTCAACGACAAGTTTGCCCGCGTCGTGAGATTCCAAACCATTGATGCAGCGAATCAGCGTTGACTTCCCCGATCCAGACGGACCGCAGATGACCACACGCTCACCGGGTTGGACCGACAAGCTGACGTTTTTCAACGCTTGGAACTTGCCATAGAACTTATCTAGATGCGTAGCTTGAATGGTGGGAGCGTTGTCAGACATCGTGAGCCCAACATAGCATACGCATTCGAAGCTCAGTCCTTCTCATTGATGACGCGAATGAACGGCATTGTTTTTTTGTTTATTCACAGGATGTAAAACTGCGTAGCTCCACTTTGGTTTACGAGAGGCGCTGTTAACTGGTTGTTTATTCGTCGGTTTTTGCACCGTAAACACAAAGTTGAACCTCAGTTAATTGCGTGCTTATAATGCAATCAGCACCAATGAGACGCCCTTATGGCTTATGCAACCGCGCAAGAAACCGACGCGACTCAGATACCTGTGGTTGATATCACGGCCCTGCGGACGGGAGACAACCCAGACGCCGTGGCCGAAGCGCTGCACGCAGCCAGTCAACACTTAGGTTTTATTTACATCAGCGGTCATGGAATACCCGAAGCGCTGATCCAAAGCGCCAGACAACAAGCGTTGAATTTTTTTCACCAGCCTGATACAGAAAAAGAACACGTAAAGATCTCGCCCCAGCATCGAGGTTGGCTAAAACCCGGTGCGGCTAAGATGGCTGATAAGGCTAAAGCGGATTTAAAAGAATCGTTTATCTGGGGGCATCCGATCGAGCGTAATGACGAGTCGCTGCATCCGCTTCAAGGGCCTAATCAGTGGCCGCTATCAAACCCTGAGTTGGCTGACGTGGCCATGGAGTACTTTCATGAAGCTCACAGAGTGGCCTTCGAATTAATGAAGGGCTTTGCGCTGGGCTTGGGTCTTTGCGATAACTTTTTCCTTCAGCAAATCAGTGCCCCGTTAAGTCGCGCATCGTTCGTGTACTACCCGCCTCAACCTGAACATTCCGGCGAAGATCAATTCGGCGTTGCACCGCATACAGATTTTGGTGTGCTAACCGTTTTGTGTCAGGACAGCACTGGCGGCTTACAGGTTGAAGATCGGCAAGGACGTTGGATTCATGCTCCCCCGATTGACGGAACCTTGGTTGTGAATGTAGGCGATCTACTGTCACGCTGGACCGGTGGTGCATACAAAAGCACTCCACACCGAGTGGTCAATGCCTCTGGCCAAGAACGGATTTCTTTGGTGTTGGCTTTCGACCCGGATGCAGACACCTGGATTGATGCGAACACCATTCCGGGAATTGAAGCCAAAGAAGAGCCGATAAGCTGCGGCGATTATCTGCAATGGCGTTTCGCGAAAGCCTTCGCTTATCGAAATCGCACATAGAGATCGTTATGGAAAATGATCAGGGCATCAGTAACGATCAAGCGATTGGGGTTGCACTTCGAAACCTGCGCGAGACTCGACGTTTGTCGGCTCGGGAATTGGCAGATCAGTCAGGCGTTTCGGCGGCAATGATCAGCCGTATCGAAAGCGGACAGGTGTCTCCGTCTATCTCCACGATGACATCGCTGAGTTGTGCATTGGACGTACCGATCGTAAGTTTATTCCGCGATGTGGCCTCTGAACGCATGGACTTTACGCATGTGCCCAACGGTGGCGGCGTGGTCTCAACTCGTTTAATGGGTGATCACCAACATCACTACATCAATCTGGCGGCTCATCGGCGGCGCGATTTAAATTTTGAAGCACATAAGGTCACCATAAATCAACAAGCCGGCGAAGCGCCTCGTTACATTAACCACGGTGTGGTGTTTATTCATGTGTTGTCCGGTTCGGGTATTTACCAATACGGTAAGCAATCGTTAACCCTGAACGAGGGTGACACTTTAAGTATTGATGCGGAATTACTGCATGGTTTTACCGAAGTATTAAGTGAACAAATTACGTTTCTTTCGGTACAAGCGGAGGCAAGGCGATGACAGCCTGGATCAGTATGATTTCGGATGCCGAGGCCGATGACGATTTATTGGATGCATTGCGGCTCGCCCGGACTCCGCACGGCACGGTAGATAATGTCATGCGCGTACATTCGCACAGGCCAAATACCATGCGAGGCCACGTTGCGCTTTATCGCGCCGCGCTGCACGACGACACCAACACCTTACCTGAATGGCTTCAGGAAACCATGGCATCGTATGTATCGGTGCTGAACGACTGCGCTTATTCGTACGCGAATCACTGGGCCAATGCGAAGCATTTAATCGGTGACGACGCTCGTGCTGACGCGATCGAACAGGCGATTAAAAACGGTACTCCAGAAGAGGTTTTCCAGGGGCGTGAGCTTGCGCTAATGCAATACGCACACAAACTAACGGTATCTCCTGGTGCCATGGTGCGTGATGATGTCACGCGCCTACAAGACGCAGGCCTCTCTGATGGTGAAATCCTGGAAGCGAATCAAGTTATTGGCTACTTCAACTACGTCAATCGCTTGTTGAATGGCTTGGGCGTCACCACCGATGGTGACACGGTGGGGTATTACGCCAATGAATAAACCTGAGTCCCCAACGGATTTCGCTGGCGCACTGACTCTGATACAGGACTGTGTGGGCGGCCAAGCCGGGGAGCGCTTACTGATTGTGAGCGAACCTGAAGACAACGGCATGTACGATTACAGTGCGCCAAAACTCGCAGCGGCTGCCGGACGCGCATTGGGTATGACGGTCTATACCTTTGAGTCAGAATCTTTTCTGGAAAGCGACGATGAGAAAGCCATCTTGTTGGATTCGTTACGAGGGTTCGATCATATTGTGTTTTTCTCGCGCGTGGGTGACCAGATCAGGTTCTCGACTCGAGATGAATTACCGCCTTCCACGATGTGTTACACGCTCAGTCAGGAAGCGTTGAAGTCTGATTTTGGTACCACTTGTCACCATGGTATGGGTGAAATCAAATACGCCGTTGAATGCGCCCTGATAGAGGCAAGCGATGTTCGCATCACCTGCCCTTTAGGCACCGAGTTTGTGGGGAAGCCAAAATGGCAGGAGGACCCGGCACCTGAAGTTGCCGTTAAACGTTTCCCGCTCGTTGTACCAAAGCCCATTCCCGCTGCTGGATTTACTGGCAAGGTCGCGTTGAGTCGTTTTCTTATTGGCACCGGGTCTCGGTACTACGACCCATACTGTTTAGCGTTAAACGAGACCGTTTTTGCCTGCGTCACCAACAACACCATTGATAGATTTGAAGGACCTGCAGAAGCGGTTCGGCGCGTGGAACAACATTACTTACACGTCGCGGGGCAATTAGGTATTGATCCGTGGTTTGTCGATTCCTGGCATGCGGGTATTCACGCGGGTTGCAATTTTGAATCCGACGCAACAACAGACATCATGCGGTGGTCTGGCACCGCATTTGGTAGCCCGCGGATTCTTCACTTTCATACGTGTGGGCGCTATGCGCCCGGTGAGATTTGCTGGAACGTGCTTGACCCTACCGTTGTGATTGACGGGGTTCCAATTTGGAAAAACGGGCGTTTGTTCGTGGAAAATCTACCTGAAGGGCCAGGAATTTTGGCTAAACATCCAAAAATAGCGGACCTATTTGCAAGCCCGGTTCGGGCAATTGGTTTAACCGGTTAAGCTCGCTTTTTAAGCACGACCGATAAAGACCACGCACTCGTTAGTAGCACGGCGATACACACCATCGTTTTGGTGATCGTCTCCATCGTGCCGTCGATTAGCCAGGTATGCGCCACGCTGCAGGGCACGATAATCAGAATTAACAATCGGTGTATGCGTTTAACTACTGGCGGTTTTAAGTGAAAGCGTTTGCGTGCCACCATGACACAGGCCGTCAGTAGAATACCCCAGAACGCGATAACACCCCAATGTGAAAAAGGTGTTGGGGATACAAATAACAACGCGTCGATGACATCAGGCGGACTGGTTATCCATAAGCCCAACACATGTAACAATACTCCGAGCACCAAGGCAACACCCAACCATTGATGTAGGCGACTTGCTTGCCTGGCGCGCAAGCCAGGTATTGCCTTCACGGCGAGTAAAGGTTGAATCACCAAGGTACTCAGCGCAATCACACCGGCGAAACCGGCCACGATATAGACCGGTTGCCGCCAGGCTAACAGCGGGCTAAATGCCGCTGCGACAACCGGGGCTGCCATCACGGTGAGAACACCCAGCCAAACAAGCACGGTACGCACTGCTGATATAGGCGGTAGGCGTTAAGCGGGTTGTAATATGAAGTCTGCAGTGAGTGACGTCTGTTTCGGGCTATCCATCAGCGGGCGCAAAAAAACGGTTTTAAAATCTGCACTGTCATACGCCAAATGCGCATGTGCTTGACCGAAAGCCGGCACGATCTGCGGCATTTCTAAACGGTACTGACCGTTCTCATCAGTCAAGGTAGCGCCATGACTTTCAGGGTCTCGCTCATGACCTTCGGTGGTATGTGCCCAAATCTGTATACGCTGATTAGCCAATGGCATTCCATCACCCGCTCGTCGCACCGTACCCGACATCCAGAAGCCACCCTGACCAATCTTGTCGACGATGGGAGCATTCGGAAGGTAATTATTGGCCCCACCGCGCATGGTCTTTGTGGGGGCAAGGTTGGCTGCAGCCAGCTGAGGTGCTTGAGCCAAGGCCAGTGCAGCGGTTGCGGTGCTGCTCAAGGCGAAAAAATCACGTCGATTAATTCCACGTTTTGACATCATCAAACCCGTAAATACGTTCAGTTCAAAATACCTTACCTCAGCAGCAAGCTCCTTGTGCGTTTGCTCAGATGAATTCTCTGAATTCAAAACAAAACGTAATTTAAGAGCGCTTACTATATTGGACTATGACGATGTATCTCGTTTCGTAATCGCGGCGGCCAATGATAAAGCCAGCGCGGATTCGGGCGCGGCCGAGTCTCGCTGTAATTGATTTGATTTTTGGCTGCCTTTTGGCTTTTGGCGTTGTTGATTGCCTTTGGTGTGTCGCTCACCCGACCGTGAATTGGTGCGAGCGTTACGTTGTCCTTTAGCCATATTCCCGTCTGCAGTACCACCGCCATTCGAACCGGCACTTGCATCATCGGTAAGTCGCATGGACAGTCCGATTCGATTACGAGCGACGTCCACACTCATAACTTTTACTTTGACAACATCCCCGGCTTTCACCACAGATCTCGGGTCTTTAACAAAGGTGTTAGACAGCGCTGATATATGCACCAAGCCATCCTGATGCACACCCACATCGACAAAAGCGCCGAAGGCTGTCACGTTGGTTATCTGACCCTCCAATACTTGATTAAGCGTTAAGTCTTTTATGTTTTCAACGCCGTCGGTAAATTTTACGGCAACGAAGTCAGGTCTTGGGTCCCGCCCGGGTTTTTCCAGCTCTGACAAGATATCGCGTACGGTTGGTTCCCCAACCCGTTCATCAGTGAATTCACTTGCGTTCAGTGTTTGTAAAAATGCTGTATCACCAATGAGCGATTTCAGATCTCGCTCAGTGGACTGGAGTATTCGCTTCACGACCGGGTAACTTTCCGGGTGCACCGCAGAGGCATCCAGTGGGTTGCTGCCATTATTAATGCGTAAAAAGCCTGCACATTGCTCAAATGCTTTTGGCCCGAGTCGCGGCACTTTCTTTAATTGTGCTCGGCTATCGAAGCCGCCCTGCGCCTCTCGAAACTGCACAATGTTATCGGCTAATGTTGCCGACAAACCAGAGACTCGTGTGAGTAAGGCGGCGGATGCGGTTTCTAAATTGACGCCGACTGAATTTACACAGTCTTCCACAGTTGTCTCGAGACTTCTCGCCAATGCAGGTTGGGACACGTCGTGTTGATACTGACCCACACCGATGGCTTTGGGATCGATCTTGACAAGCTCCGCCAACGGATCCTGTAAACGCCGAGCAATAGATACTGCGCCTCGGATCGTCACATCCAATTCAGGAAATTCGGTTTCCGCAATTTTTGAGGCCGAGTACACCGATGCCCCAGCCTCAGACACAACCACTTTGGTTAGCCCCTTAAGCCCGGCGAGTTTGATGACTTCATCGGCTAATTTCTCAGTTTCCCTGCTAGCCGTGCCGTTACCCACAGCGATTAATTCCACTTGGTGCGCTTTGCACAAGGTAACTAAACTCTCCAGCGCTTGTTGCCACTGCCTCTGAGGTGCGTGCGGGTAAATGGTGCAATGATTTAATACGGTCCCGTGAGCATCTACAACACAGGTTTTAACCCCCGACCGATAGCCTGGGTCTAACCCCAGGGTTGTACGAGAACCTGCGGGTGCAGATAACAACAGGTCTTTTAAGTTGGCAGCGAAGACATCAATCGCCTCTTCATCGGCTCGTAATTTCAGCTGAGTAAATAGCTCTGTTTCCAGGTGCACTGACAGTTTGACCTTCCAAACCCAGGACACCACCTGCTCGCGCCACACATCAGCTGGCCGTTGTTTGTTCTCAAAACCCAGATGGTTGGCCACTGTGGTAACAAAGCCCTCTTCATCAAATCCTTCTGACGTCTTTAGCAGTAAGCGCAGTGACAGCGCGCCTTCGCTGCGACCACGGAACATAGCCAGGGCCCTGTGGCCTGGCACTTTTGCAAACGGTTCCTGATGGTCAACGTAGTCTTTAAACTTATCCGCTATTTCTTTATCGATGGTTTTTGCACCGGCCTGCGCGCACAGGTAACTGTGATTCTCCAGTTGGTTGCGCAGCCGCTTAAGGAGCGCAGCATCCTCGGCAAACCGCTCGATTAATATGGCGCGTGCACCGTCTAAGGCGGCTTTTTCATCGTCCACCCCCGTATCTTTCGACACATAGGCAGTCGCTGCTTTATGTGGGTCGGTATCTGGTTGTTGCCAAATCGAATTAGCCAGTGGTTCCAGCCCTGCCGCTATGGCCATTTGGCCCTTGGTTTTGCGTTTTTTCTTGAACGGCAGATAAAGGTCTTCAAGCTCAGATTTTGTTTGCGCTTGCATCAGCTGCTGGCGAAGCTCGTCCGATAGCGCCCCCTGCTCTTCAATGGCGGTAATGATGGTGGCTCGTCGCGTGTTGAAGTCCCGCAAATAAGCCAAGCGTTGTTCCAGGTCCCGAAGCTGCGTATCGGTTAGCCCCCCGGTCACCTCCTTACGGTAACGTGAGATGAATGGCACCGTGTCACCGCTATCCAGCAAGCTCACCGCAGCCGTCACTTGTTTCGCGGACGCGCTAATCGAGGTGGCAATTTGCGCATACAGGGCTGACTGATCTGAATTCATAAAGAGTGTGATCTGCTATTGGTTTTTGAGGGCGTCGTATCCTATCACCAAGCTTAGAGCGTGCAGTCAAATGCACGAGTAATAACCAAATAGTGAACCACGGCGTCAACTGGGTGTGAGTGACTTCTATCCGTGCTAATTCTTCTGCGTTGATGACTGAAAACGCCAATTTTGGCCGTCGATATCATCAGTGCGAAGCGTCAAATCTTTGCTTGTGGTGCACCGGCGTTTAGTGCACCATGTGCAGGTTGGAACAGCAGAGGCAAGATAAAAAGCCGCTGGTGTTCGCAAGCTGTGGGAGAGTTCAACAGACGTGATGCGGCCCGCTTGGCCCACCACATCAGTTGACGCCGAAGGAGCAACGCCCAGTAAACTCTCAGGCACCCGGACCACAGCTTGTTGTAGACATCTGGAGAGAGGCAAACCCAATAGGAACTACGGTTGTAATTCCAATTGGTTTGTCCACCGAAGGGGTAAGCGGTTAGCCTGCAAGGTTATCGGCCCACGCTCTCAGGTTCCAAGACAGATGGGAAAGCAGCGCAAGCACTCGTGCTTTGCGCAATTCTTAATCGTTTTGGAGTCAGTCTCATGCAGCATCTCGCCATTATTGGTGCCGGTATTACCGGTGTCACCACGGCTTACGCCCTTTTAAATCGCGGTTTCGCCGTGACGGTTTACGACAAAAACCGATACGCCGCTATGCAAACCTCATTTGCCAATGGCGGTCAGCTTTCCGCTTCAAATGCAGAAGTTTGGACCCAGGCGGCCACCGTATTAAAAGGCATCAAATGGATGCTGAAAAAAGATGCCCCGTTGTTAGTAAACCCGATGCCCGACTGGCACAAGTATTCGTGGATGGCGGAGTTTGTCAGTAACATCCCGCGTTACGAAAGCAACACCATTGAAACAGCTCGACTTGCTATTGCAGCCAGAGCGCATTTGTTCGGTTGGGCGGAAAAAGAAGGGATTGATTTTGACCAGGAGATGCGCGGCATTCTGCACGTTTACAGTGATAAAAAAGGCTTTGATCACGCCACCCGGGTAAACGACTTATTAGCCAAGGGCGGTTTACATCGGCAAGCCGTGACAGCCGATGAGATGCGAGCCATTGAGCCTGCGTTACAGGGCTCTTTCTACGCTGGCTATTACACCGACAGCGACTCAACCGGGGATATCCATAAATACACACGGGGGCTCGCAAACGCGTGCATGCGCAAGGGGGCTCAATTTGTATTTGATGCCAATGTACACACGCTAAAGCGCACCAGTGCCGGTGTATCAGTGAGCCACGGCCTGAATGGCGATGACAGTTCAGACACTCAACATTTTAATGGAGTCGTCGTGTGCGCAGGCATTGAAAGTCGGCGTTTCGCTAAGCAATTGGGAGATCGTGTAAACATTTACCCGGTCAAAGGCTACTCCATCACCGTAGAACTCGATGATGAGGAAGCACAACAGGCGGCACCCTGGGTGAGCCTGTTGGATGATGATGCAAAAATAGTAACCAGCCGATTAGGTCCGGGTCGATTTCGAATTGCAGGCACGGCGGAATTCAATGGGGCCAATTACGACATCCGCGACAACAGAATTCGACCGTTAACGCAGTGGTGCCGACAGTTATTTCCGGCGGTTAATACTGACCGTGTCATTCCATGGGCGGGCTTGCGCCCGATGATGCCCAACATGATGCCTCGTGTAGGCGCGGGTAAGCACCCTGGCGTGTTTTACAACACCGGTCACGGCCATTTAGGTTGGACACTGTCAGCGGCCACGGCGGACATGATAGGTCAATCGGTTGAGGCGTCCATGCCACGATGGCAACAGGCGAGTTAATCGACTGATTGGACTCAACTTTTTAGTAGCCCCGGTACCGTAGCGATTGGAATAAAGCTTGCCTATTGGTAGGTACTACCTACCAATGGCGAGCCGTTTTGCGTTTGTGCCTGGCAGGTAGACCACCATCATCAAACAGGTGAGTACCTTCCAGGCATGATATGTAACGCTTTTCGAAAAAACTCTTCCAACGTCAAGGTTGTGTCGTTGTTCGCTGCACTGCTGTTAACGGCCTGTCATTCTGACACCGGCGTGGTAATCAACGGGACGTCCTCGAACGACGCGTATGAAGACTTTGACTTTGATGCGATGGATCGCGAAGTCATCGTTGCCAGCGAACCCGATCCTTCACTTGGGTTTGCCCTCCCGCCGAATGGGCGCATCCATACACGCTCCGGTGCGGTGGGATCCAAACGCGGAACCCCGTTTGAATTAGCCTGCCACCCTGGCCAGGTACTGGTGGGCATTGAAGGCCACTTCACCGCCCGCATCGATAAGGTAAATCCGGTATGCGTTGCAGCCGATGCTGATGGTCGCTGGTCATCAGAACCGACCACCAATGCCACAGGTGCAGGGACCAATACACGCAAGCCGTTTCGTCAGGTGTGTGCGGCAAATCAAGCGGTAGTGGGCATAACCGGAGATTTCAAAAAAGACTACCCAACCTACTTGCAGGTGCACTGTACAGCGCTAGACAGTAACCAAAGTACAGGGCCCAACACACAGTCAACGCGCATTGCCTTAAACGCGTCGGGCTCACTGCAGGCAGACGAACCTTCAACCCGCCTGCAATGCGCTAACCGAGCCATTGCCACTGGTTTATTCGGGTACGCGCAAACCTCTATTGAACGACTTGGTTTAACCTGCTTTGAAAACCCAGTGCATGCCGGACGGTGGTCAAGTCGTATGGATTGGCCACACGTCGCTATTCATTCGGTCATGTTATCCGATGGCCGTCTGCTTACCTATGGAACCGGTGGAAGTGGTTTACAAGGTGCGATGGACTACAACGTATGGGATCCCAACCTGGGGTTAGATCAAAGCTCGCACACGAACATTCTGGGTGTTGCACAAGTCGATTCTTTTTGCAGTGCGGCCACGCTTTTACCCGAAAGTGGAGACGTGCTGATGTCCGGCGGTGATGCTCGCCCGTTGGGGCGCACGAACGCGGGTATTCGCGATGCCATCATGTTGAATGCGGGCAGCGATTCGGTTAGTCCAGCCACATCCATGCTTAATGAGCGGTGGTACCCCACGTCTACCACGTTACCCAACGGTGATGTGTTGGTTAATGCGGGTCGAGATAGCAACTACCAAAAAGTCACCATCCCAGAGATCTATTCACCGGACACGGGAGAATGGCGTGCCCTGCCCGGCGCTGATATGAGTCGCTATGGGCATTTCTATCCGCGCCAGTTTGTCATTCCTGATGGACGTGTTTTTGGGATAACAGGTAGACCTATGTGGATGATGTCTACCGAAGGCGAAGGCAGCGTGACCCACCTGGGGCAGTTACCGGGCTATGTATTTGGTGCATCGACAACGGGTGCGATGTACGAACCGGGCAAGATACTGTTGGCCGGTGGGATTTCTAACCATGGTTTGGGCTCTTTGATTATCGATTTAACGTCCGGGGAGCCAGATATCACGTTAAGCGAAACCTTAGCTGAGCCGCGACGCGCGTGGGCGACGTCGGTCATTATGGCTGATGGCAAACTGTTGATGGTAGGTGGTAGCTACGCTTTGAACGATGCGGTAACCGCATCGTTGGGCGCTGAAGTCTGGGACCCAGGTAGCGAACAGTGGTCGCAACTATCCACTACTGAGCTACCCAGGTTGTATCACTCAAGCGCAGTCCTGTTGATGGATGGTCGAGTGTTGTTAGCCGGTGGTGGTTCCCCTGGCCCGCTAAACAATAGAAACGCGGAGATTTACTCACCCCCTTATTTATTTGATGACAATGGTGCTTTGGCAGATCGTCCAACGATTACCTCGGCACCCGAACAAGCGGCTTGGGGTCAAGTTGTCACCATCAATACATCTGAAGACAATGAAATCGAAAAAATCACGTTAATTAAAACAGGATCGGTCACACATGGCTTTGACATGGATCAGCGGTTTCTTAATTTGGACTTTTCTCTGGATGGAAATCGCTTAGCGGTAACGATGCCGGCCTCGGGCAATGTAGCGCCACCGGGTTTTTATCGCTTGTTCGTTCATAACCGTAACGGTACACCGTCAATTGCGCGAATGCTGAATTTAAGCGACGAGCCAGCACCAGAAACACCGGTAGCTCCACCTCCGACCACGCCACCCCTACCCGATAACACTCTATTGACCAATGGCGGTTTTGAGTTAGAAAAAGAGGGTTGGGCCGATTGTGCAGCCGCAGACGCGACCAGCTCGAGTACTTTAAGTAGTGAAGGTAACCACTCCATGAAAGTGAGCGACGGAGGTTGCTTGTATCAAGAGGTCTTCGTACAGCCGGGCGACACCTATACCCTATCGTGCGATGCACGTGGTAATACCGTGGACTACACCAGTTTGTCTCTACCGATGCTAGACGCTAACTTTCAGGAATTAGCAACACAAACCGCGCTAATTAAATCGATTGAGTTTGAAACCGTCAATGTGAGTGTGACAGCTCCGGCGAATGCGGTTTACGGCAGTGCCACTCTGTACAGTGAAGGAGCGGCTCACTTTGATCGTTGCGTACTGTCGTCCAACGCTAATACCCCAGCGGTACCGCCTGAACCGCCCGTTACCGACACCGAAAACCTGCTGACCAACGGCACATTTGAAGCTGGCAAAGACAGTTGGACAGATTGCTCATTAGCCAATCTGACACAAGGTAGCGCAGATGCCGCCAACGGCAACGGGGC
Organism: Granulosicoccaceae bacterium; assembly: GCA_020629835.1. Lineage (GTDB taxonomy): Bacteria > Pseudomonadota > Gammaproteobacteria > Granulosicoccales > Granulosicoccaceae > Granulosicoccus. The sequence continues at coordinate 132,493 of JAHDCO010000005.1, read as the reverse complement.
CTTAGCAGTGGAAGGTGCAGGCTGTTTATACCAGGAGTTTCCAGTGACACCAGGCCGGCATTATGAGGTGTCGTGTGTTGCCAAGTCAGAAGGTAGAGCGTACTCCAGTGTGTCACTGTCTTTGATGGATCCCTCCTACACGACCTTAACGAGTGATCATTTACCGGTCGGCAGAAATTTTTATCAAACCTATGTTTCGCGTCTATTTGCACCGGTTGAGGGGCGCATAGGGGCGGTCACTCTGTACTCAGAAGATCGGGCAGTCTACGATGACTGTTCGGTCGTCTTAGTTGAATGATAGCCGCAAGGTTCTGATTTGATGGGGCCTGAAATTCAGCGAAATCGTATGGTTGATCAACCCAATCAGGGTTCGACTGTCTTCTAACAGACTGGACTCTTCTACGGTATGAACGTAAGGCGCGACGCTAAACGTTGCGGTTCCCGTGGCGCCAAAGGCTTCATATAACCGAACGATCAGGCCGTCACCTTGCTCGGCGGGTTTGATGGTTTCGATCACCACGTTGGGTTGCTCGGTTTGCAGGATTGGCTTGCACGCTATCGCGTTGAGTTTCTCACCGATGAGCTTGAAATGCTGCAGGGGTAGATTCAAGGCATAGGCTTCAGCGGGTACATCATCACGCCAATTACCCGGGTGCGGTAATAAGCTGTAGGTAAAGGTTTGAATCCCCTGATCAGACGTAGGGTCTGGCATGGTCGGTGATTTTAATAGCGATAAGCTCAGACCATTGCCATCGGCACTGTGCCCGTATTTACCGTTATTTAGCAGCGCAACACCATAGCCGTATTCGCTTAGGTCAGCCCACTTATGCGCGCACACTTCAAATTTTGCTGCATCCCATGCGGTGTTCTGGTGTGTTGGTCGAGTGATATGACCCCATTGGATATCGTAGGTTGCATGATCGGAGTGAATAGCCAGTGGGAAGTGTGCTTTCAGCAGTGTGTGCGTGTCATGCCAGTCGATACGTGTATGGAAGTCGATTCGGCGCGTATGGTGATGAACCGCAATCGTTTGGTAAACCGTGCTGTTCTGCCACTTTAAGGTGGTTTGAATAACGGCACGTAATGGACCTTCTTCCAGGACTTTTACAGGTGCTGCAACGCGCATAGGGTCGGGTCTGTCCTGATAGAAGCTGTCGATGTCCCAGGCGTCCCAACTTACCGGTCGGTCTTCGTAGGTTATTAATTCGTTACCCACTTGTTCTGGGGGTATCAGTTCGCGCTGATAGGGTTTATCAAACAGGCTAATGATCTGACCGGCGTTATTAATTATTAGCGATAACCACTGATTGGAGATATCAACAACCGTGTCATCACTGCGATTTGTTGCGGTGGAGTCGGCTGCCTCACCCTGTCGCTGATGAATGGTGATCTTTACCGGGTTTCCGACAGGTGGTTCTGATACTTCAGCGGCACGGACGCTGGTAAGTGAGTACCCTGGAACCTCAGGTAGTGCAACCAGAACACCCTCTTCGATGGGCTGAGACGCTAACGCGTGACCGGTATTCGAATCTTGATATGCACCGTGGCTTAACGCAGGCAAAACCACATATCGGTTTACCGGTAGTGGCGCGGAGTTAGCCAGAACGTGGTGGGTGCCTGTGAACCCAGGATCATCAATGGTTGTGGATGTTTTGATACTGCCCTGATGCGTGTGCTGGCCCTGATGCTGACTGGTGGTTAGGGGTACGGCCTGACTGACAAATTGACCGGTTATGTGGGTGTTTTCCAGTTCGGTCAATGACAGCGCTGCCCGTTGCATAGCCGACCGTGCTTCAGCTTCTATAAAAGCATGGTCTTGTCGAGCTTCTTCGAATACCTCCGTAATGGCCGCACCGGTGATGACATCATGGAATTGGTTCAAACAGAGCTTTCGCCACGCATCAGTCAACGGAGCGGTGCTGGCACCGGCGACCTCAGCTAACGCATTAAGCCACTCAGCTGTATGCAGTAGCCCTTCGTTATTTCGGTTAGCTTTTTTAATCCAGCCTTGACTGGTCAAGGTGCCTCGGTGACCCTCTAAATACAGTTCTCCAGACCAGGTTGGTAGTGCAGCCTGTTCCGTCTCGGTATGGGATAAAAATTGTTGGACTGTCGTACGAGTGAAATTGGGGGCTGCAGGAATTTCCTGCCAAAGTCTCGCTTTGCTGGCTAGTTCTGCATTGGGACCACCGCCACCATCTCCGTAGCCGTAGCAAATCAACAGATCAGAAACGCTGTTTTTCACCCGGCTTTCGCGCCAGGTACCGTTAACTTCACCCGCAGTTAAATCCGATTTGTAGTTGGTAGGGAATGGTAAATGCTGAACCCCGCGAGGCGTTGTTAGCATGTGTGCCTTGATACGAGTGCCGTCGATACCCTGCCAATGCGTACTGGTGGCAGGCATGCGGTTGTATTGATTCCAATTCAGCTTGTTGGTAATCAAGGTGTCTATGCCGGCTTGCTTCAATACCTGAGGAACACTGGCTGGGAAGCCAAAGGTGTCGGGTAACCACAGTACCGGTGTGCCTGGCTGCTGCAAATGCTCATCGCACCATTGCCGAGCCAACAAACATTGTCTTACCAGTGCTTCTGATCCCGGCAAGTTCATGTCCGGCTCTACCCACATACCCCCCAGCATTTCCCATTGACCGCTTTGGATATAGCTCACGACTTTTTGATACACATCTGGAAAGTCGTCCTTTAACCAATCGTACAGTTGCGGCTGACTGTGAGAGAACGTAAATGACTCATCACGTTCCATCAGCTGCAGGACGTTGCAGGCCGTGCGTGCGTTCTTTTGACGGACCTGGGCAATGGGCCACAGATAGGCGATGTCCATGTGAGCATGGCCGATGGCATGCAAGGTTACCGGTGGCGTATGTCTTATGCGTTTGAGATTTGCCCTTAACCCAGCAAGGCTTGACGCGACAGACGCTCGAAATGCTCCGCCTATGGGGTCTCTGGTATCCAGGCAATGAAACGCTTCATCCAGAGCATTTAAAATATGATGACGCTCAAATTGATCCTGCGACAGATTCGTTGCCTGATCCAAACATACCTCAGACAGTGCAATAAGCTCTTGAAGTTCGGTATCGACGTTAACCGCGTAGCAGGTTTTGATAAACAAACGACTTTGGTTACCTGGTTCAGGTGGCCAGCCGTTTAATCCTGTCCAGCCATGCAGCAGTATGCTGTGCTGCTCGTTGTTGGCGAACTTTGCGTCCAGCGGTATTAATTGATGGTGTCTGTCGGCGGCAGCTACCGGTTCACCATCCAGGTACATCAACGCTTCGGGGTGCGAGAAGATGTCCCCGGCAGCGCCCAGTGGAAAAAACAGCGCAGGTTGTTCCCACGTATCCGGTATGGAGAATCCGCTTTTTATAACAAAATGCGTGTTTTGCTGAGCCCAGTAACTGTTCCAGGGTAATCTGGAAAACGTATAGTGGTTAAGGTCGCCAGGTAGTCTTTCATCGTTAAGTTCTGCGTATTCGAATCCATTCAGTTCGACGCGATCGATGATGACCAGAGGTTGTATCAACCCAATGCGTTTGCCAATTTTTTCTACCGTTAATCGGTAGTCATGCCCTAGCGTATTCGGTGTCACATCGATTCCAATTGAAAGCCCGGAATATCACCACGCAACACCGCTGACTGATCTCTTGGCATGGAATCCAAGCGTTCCAAGGCGGCTTTTGCTGTACTGGCGGAGCCCCAATCTCTGTTCAGATCAGGCCACGGTATCGAGTCGATGAGCAGGCGGGTGTAGTCGTGCTGTGGGTCACCGATGACCGCTTTTGGCGGGCCTGCTTCCACTACCTGGCCATGAAATAACACCATCACATAATCACTGACGTGATACGCGGTGGCCAGATCATGCGTGATGTACACGATAGAAATATCGTGCTTTTCTTTAAGATCGTAGATATTTTTTAAAATGGTTGATCGTAGCGACGCATCCACCATCGATACCGGTTCGTCTGCAATGAGTAGCTTCGGCGATAACATTAAGGCACGCGCTACAATCAGACGCTGACGTTGCCCACCCGAGAGTTGATGTGGGTATCGTTGCAACACCAAGTTTGGGTCCAGCCCTACAGCATCACACGCCTCTTCCATTGCCGTGCGGGTGTGTGCATCCGATTTTGATAAACCGAAACGTTTAAACGGAAAACTTAGCGCGTGATCTACACGGTAAAACGGATTGAAGCAGGCGTACGGATCTTGAAACACCGCTTGTACGTCTTTATGGAATGCTAACTTTTCCCTACTATTAAACCGGTTGATGTCTTTACCAAAAAACTTAACCTTGCCACTGGATGGGGTGTTGAATCCCAACATCAAACTACCCAGCGTGGACTTTCCTGAACCCGACTGCCCCACTATCGAGATGATTTTTGGTACGGCACCGTCGAGCTGAAACGACATGGGGTGTAGTGCGGTCACCTCACCATAGGTTTTGCTGACGTTTTCGAATTCGAATAAAGGCGTGTCCAGGCTCGAACTGGTGGCTGTTTGGTTGGTATGGTCTGCTGGTGGAGAATCTAAGAAACTGGGCCCACCCACAAGCGGCACCGAGGAAATTAAATCTTTGGTGTAAGGATGTGTTGGGTTTTCAAGGATCTGCTTCACCGGCCCAAATTCCACTAGTTTGCCTAGCTTCATGACCGCTAATTCATCCACAGTCTGTGCCATCAGGCCCATATCGTGGCCGATCAGAATGAGGCCTGCGCCGATTTTGTCTTGAACTTCACGCAAGGTCTGCATGACGTGTCTTTGAGTAATCACGTCCAGGGCACTGGTGGGTTCATCTGCAATAATTAATTCAGGCGTTAAGCACACGCCAATGGCAATACATACGCGTTGTTTCATGCCGCCGGATAGCTCATGTGGAAACAGTTCACCGACATGCGCAGGTAAGCCCACATTCGCTAAAACTTCTGTGGATCGTCTTTTGAGCTCCAGAGGTGCAACTTTGCCCTCGTGCGCGATGATGCCATCCCAAATCTGGTTTTCGATACGCACCACGGGGTTCAGAGAATTCATCGCACCTTGCGGGATGTAGCTGATTTTTCGAAGCCGTACTTTACGCATGGCTTCATCGCTCAAACCCAATAAATTCGTGCTATCGAGCGAATGTAGATGTATCTCTCCCTTGGATACAAAACCCGGTGCGGCCAACATACGCATGGCAGATAGCGCTGTGGTGGTCTTTCCTGAACCGCTCTCGCCAATAAAACCCACTCGACGTCCTGCTGCGATGGACACTGAAAAATCCGATACTGCATGTACCACACCTTTGGTGGTCGGGAAGTCGATGGATAAGTCTTTTAAATCCAGAACGCTCATAGACCCGCCCTAAAGCTTACGTAAACGCGGGTTAGACACTTCATCCAGCCCGATGTTGATAAGGAGCAATGCGATAAACATCAATGCCAAAAACAGCGTGGGAATGCCCCACCACCACCATAAATTTTGTATTAAGGCACCGGCATTAATCGCTTCATAAATGGTGCGCCCCAAGGTAGGCACACGTTGCGGCCCGAGGCCGAGCACTTCTAACCCTACCGCGGTGACGATGGATGTCGTGACGTTAGCGATAAAGGAACCAAACAAATACGGAATCAGGTTCGGCAGCATTTCTTTGAACATGATGTGAAACGTGGACGCACCGGATAAGCGTGCCATTTGCACATACCCGGATTCACGCATTGACATCACCTGCGCACGTATGAGCCGTGTGGGTGATTGCCACACAAATGCGGCAATTAGAACCGCCATCATGGTGAGGTTCACATCGCCATAGGCTGACTGGAAGACAACCAGTATCAACAGGGGCGGAATCGTGATCATGACATCACTCAGTACGCGAATGACGTCATCGACTCGTCCGCGTACGAAGCCTGCCGAAAAACCCAGGAAAATACCCAGACTCATGCCGATTAACGAAGCCAGTAAACCCACATAAAGCGAGTTAGGCGCGCCTACAATCAATAGCGAGAGCACGTCACGCCCGGCGCCATCAGTCCCTAAGGGATGGTCGGTAATACCACTCTGCCCGCGCAGGTTTTCAAAGCCGATGGGCGGAAGCTTTAACGGCCCGGATCCCGTAAACACCAGTTCGGTATCCCATAGCAAACGACCGATCAATCCCAGAGCCATGATGCCGATTAGGATCGCTGCGCCCCACAGCAATTTCGGATTTAACCATGGGTTGTCGAAACGGCGCATTTTGCGCTGCTGTGCTTTAGTGAGTTGCGGTTCTTGTGTTGCTGATGTGCTCATGATTATTCCGCCTCGTGCCGAATACGCGGATCAATCAACGGGTAGATAAGATCCACGATAAACACAGATATGGCGGTCATTAATATGATGACGTAGCTGACGCCTTGAATGACTGGAAAGTCCTGGTCAAGAATGGCGTCGTATAGAAGCTTACCCATCCCGTTGTAAGCAAAGATTCGTTCGACCAACACTTGCCCCGCAATCAGTAACCCTATCTTTAGTGCAAAGGCCGTGATTTGCGGCAAGATGGCGTTGCGAATCATGTATCGATACAAGATGAACCTGGGCCGTAACCCTTTGGCCTCAGCCAACTTAATGTAGTCCTCACCCTGTACCGTTATCATTAGTCCGCGCATACCTAATGCCCAAAAACCAAACGTAACCACCACGATGGAGAGCGCGGGCAAAAAGCCGTGATAAAGAACGGATTGGGTAAACTCCCATGTCCAGCCAGGTTCGACCATCAAGCCGTAGGAACCGGTTAGTGGAAACCAGCCTAAATTGGCAGAGAACAACCACATCAATAACAGCCCGGACAATATAGGCGGTATCGATGTAAACACCATGGCGGTAGGAATCGCTACTCGAACAAGCTTTGGTGAGTGATCCCACACCATCAGTGCGCCGAGCAAATTACCAATAAAAAACGTGATCAGTATGGAGATCAACATCAGGCCTAATGTCCAAGGCAGGGCGTTGGCAATAAGCACAGCAACCGGTGTAGGAAATGACGCGGTGGATAACCCAAAATCAAACACCGCTACATTTCTAATGTACTTCAGGTATTGAACGATCAAAGGATCATTCAAACCAAACCGTTCTTGCAGCGTAGCGAGAATCTGTTCTGAATCTGCCACGGTACCGCCAGCGGCTGACATGCGGCCGAGCATGATGTCGGCCGGATCTACCGGGCTAAGTCTGGGGATTAACCAAATCAGCGTAGCCGCAATCAGTATGGTTAACAGTAATGTGGTTAAGCGATTGAGAATATAGCCCTTAGGTATTCGCGCCACAGGCCCCTCCTTTGTGAGTATCGACGTGTCAGCACTGCCGCCGTGGCGTTTCTTATTCGGAAACGCCACGGCGGTTCTCCTACAACGTAAAAGTGATTGGCTACTCGCGCGTTCTTAAGGCGGTGAGTAAATCACTCCTGGTCAACGCTAACCTTATTGAGCTTTAGTCAAATTATGGATAATTTGATGACCCGAATTCCACCAGAATGCGGGGTGGTTATACGCGTTTTCAGCGGTCGGCCAGCCGGTCCAATAGGTATTGTTAAACGGCAACAACTTCGCGGCCTGTACCAATGGGATAAACGGTACTTCGGCATCCAGATGCGCATAGGCCTCAGCCACTAACTCCGGTAGCTTAGGATCATCAGCAGCCAAATTGGCCATGCTTGCCACAAGCTCAGTGTAAGTCGCTGCCGCTTCACTGTCCCATCGTGAGGTGTTATTAAACCCAGGTGAGCGTTCGCCCACGGGAACCACTGAATCGGTGGTGTAACGTGCCATCGACGTCCAGGGCTCATTCACCGAGCCACAGCTTAACCAGCTGTATGACATTTCAAAAGAACCGAACGGCAGCACTTCACCCCAGAAAACACCGTTTTCAACAGGGACCGCTTTGGCTTCGATACCCGCGCGATTCAACTGCTCAACAACAACATCAATGGTTCGGGTGTATTCGGTGGACGCGGAATTAACGTGAATACTCACCGACAGCGTCTCACCATCTTTTGCGTAATAGCCATTGTCGCCTTTGGCGTATCCTGCTGCCTCAATTAGCGCTTGGCCTGCTGCCGCGTCACCTTTGGCCGGTAACCCATAGCCGGCTTCTTTAATTGCATCGATGTAGGCGCCCATCGAGCCGTACTGAACGAACATGCTTTCTGAAGCTACCGTCGTACCTTCGTACGCTACGTTAACGATCTGGCTGCGATCAATGATGTGCGCAACCGCGCGACGCAGATTCGGATCAGTCCATGGAGCAACCGTGGTGTTGATTTCAAGCTGTCGTGCACACGGATCAGGCCACGCATAAGGATAATCCTCATGCCATGCAGTGACGTTGGGGTTCTGGGCACGAATCGCTTCCAGTGTGCCAACCGTAACGTTGGTCGCTGCATCGATTTGGTTACTGGCAATGAGTTGCGCACGGCTCTCTTCACCGCCGGTTTCTAACCAAATCAGGCGTTGCGGTTCTGGTAATTCCTGAAAGCCGCTTTGAGCGCCCCACCAGTCATCGTTCCTATCCCAGATTGCCCGGTTGGTGGAGGCTGATGTGAATGTATACGGACCCGTTCCAATGGGTGGAAAAAACGCAAAGGTTGCTGGGTCTTCGCCAGCCCAAACGTGTTCAGGCATGATTAAAAAAGAGCCAAAAATACGAACACCGAAATTCTCAGTTGCAAAACGTGGGTTTGCCGACTTCAAGACAAACTTGACACTAAGATCGCCCATCTTTTCAACTGAGGCTACTTGTGAGCGTAGGTTCGCGGCCTCTCGCTGCGACAGGTCTTCGTTGTTTAATGCAAGGTTCGCGGTAAAGACAACATCATCCGCATCAAAAGTTTCGCCATCGGACCACGTTACCCCTTCGCGAATAGCTAGGGTCCACTCAGTGAAATCATCGTTCGATTCAATTCCGGTAGCAAGCCACGGGTCCAATTCGCCCGTGGTGTAATTCAGAATGAACAAGGGTTCCCACATTGATTGGTGAGCACCGTGTTGTCGCTTGGTGCCTGAGGTAAACCAGTTAAAGTTTTCAGGATCTTTGATGGTGCGATCTAAATCAAAAATTACTGTGTCTGCCCTCTCCTGAGCAAAAGCACCGCCGCTTACGGCCATAGCCAATGCGACTGCGGTTAACGTTAGCGTTCTTTTCATTATCAAAATTACTCTCCTCAAAATGAGTTATCGCATCGCGGATAATATTTTCGATGCGTACTTACATGAACACTGCTTAAGGTTGACGGTAATAATCCATTACCAGAACTTCTGTGCTGGTCGGCAACGACTCAGCGGTTAAGTGCGCTTGACTGCTACAAGCAAACGAGACAGATGAATCATCGAAGTACTCCAAGAACGATTCAATCCAAAAAGTATTTCTAGGGCGATATGTCAATGTCCGAAAATGCATGGGGATGATCAGTCGCGGTTTTACCCGATTAATCATTTTCATCAAATCAGGTAATTCAATAGTTAGATAACCACCCGCTAAGGCCAGCAGTACGTCCACATCCTGATAAAAATCCATTTGTTCAACGCTTAATGGATTACCGACATCTCCCATGTGAGCGAAGCGAATACCGTCCAATTCGAATCGGTACATCCCGTTTTGACCTGGGACAGCATGTTCGGGGTGGTGGTCCCATTCAGCCGCTTCGATGGCTTTGACTTGAAAAGTCTCCCAGTTCGAAATGCCGCCCGATTGGGCGACGGTCAGTGCGTTGATAACGTGCGGGTCGCCCGGGATTAAATCTGCACGGCAATGTGCATCATCATCGTCTGAACTGATCAACACCACATCAGCGGTGTCGGGAATGGGGTCGTAACCCACCCCTTCTGGTGTGTAGGGGTCGGTGATAATGGATGGGCCAGAGTCAGGGAATAAACCAAACGCGGCATGTCCGTACCATTTCATTAGCATCTAGCACCTCACCCTTAGTTATTGCCGACAACATGAGGGCTTGAGGTTTTAAGAATGTCGTTGTTTACCGGTCGCGGGTGATGCACCCAATCCGTCCCGTCAGCGGTTCCGCGGCAAACGATGGCTTCAACCCCGGTAGCCCATTCGTTGTCAACAATGCACACCTCTGGGGGGCAATATCGAAGAGTTAGAGCGCAGCGACGCCTGCTCGATATATTGGCTAAGGATCCATGCACCAACATGTCGGCGTGCAATGACATCTGCCCGGCCTTAAGTACGTTAGTAAAAGGTTCTCCAAGCGTTTCAGTCTCGGCCGTTTCTTTATGAAATACGGAGTTTTTGCCTGCACTTTGTGTTGCTTTAACACCGTCTTTATGGGAACCCGGCAGAAAGCGCATAGCTGAGTTATTTTCATCCGCATCGTCGATGGCTAACCAGACAGTGACCGTTCGCGCCGGCGTGAGCTTCCAAAAACTTGCGTCCTGGTGCCACGGCACCTGGCGTTCGTCGAATGGCTTTTTTGACAAGATAGCCGACGCCCAGCAAATGATGTTTGGTCCGATAATGTCCTGCACATAGTCGAGCAGCTTTGAATGGTTGGCCATGTCCCACAGCCCACCCAAACGGGCCTGATAGCAATTGATGCCGTATGCGCCGTCTTCTCCCATGTCCGACATCAGTCCATCAACGTACTGGCGAAAGCTGGCTACCTCTGCTGCACTCAGTAAATCAATTGGCTGCACAAAACCATGCTGGTTGTAATGCCGAATTTGATCGTCCGTGAGGATTTGTGCCTGCGCTGGTGACGCAGCCTGAAAACTAAGATCGAGCAACACTCCAAATAGGCCTTTGGTTTCTTATTATTACCTTTACGGTACCGTACGCCGCCCGGTGCCTTGCTCAAAGATCGGAATTTGACTCAAACATGTGCTAAATTGACTTTTAATGGCACTAGCTATGGCGATTTTGGAAAATTTGTAGGCTAAACCGTGCGTACTAGGGTGTTTAGAGTTGATTCCTACGTCCAACGAGACGAGTATTTCCATTTCGCTCGGAAATCACTCTCCCCCTTACCTCCCACCGTTCAACATAGCCACGATTTCCATGAGCTGTTTATCGTGGAACAAGGTTCCGCTACCCATCGCATAAACGAAACTGTCGATACGCTTGAGCGTGGAGATTTGCTGTTTATCAGACCAACGGATACGCATTGTCTTCAAGCCGATTCATTGCACGGTTGCCGCATTCTCAATGTGTTGTTTCGTAATGAAATTGCAGAACATCTATATCAGCGTTACCCACAAGAATTATCGTCACGTTTTTTCTGGCATAACGAAGTAGTTCCTCCCAAGATTCAGTTACAAGGTGCGCAGCTTGAACGGGCTATCAACAACACGATGGAACTGCAGAACTCCATTCGCTCATTAACTCGAGTAGAACAATTTCTTTTATCGTTGCTAACCCATATTTTGGACCCTTCCAACACGGCAGACTCACGTATGCCAAAGTGGTTGCTGCAGGCCTGTGAGGCTGCGCGAAGCCCTGAGGTTTTTAAACGCGGTGCGGCAGGGTTCGTTTCTGAGGCCGGACGTGGACATGAACATGTTTGTCGCCAGATGCGAAAATTCGTCGGATTGTCTCCTACTGAATACGTGAACAAAATGCGCATACAGCATGCGGCAATGTTATTGGCGGATAGTCACTTACCATTGGCTAAAATTGCTGAACAATGTGGGATAGAAAATTTAAGTTACTTTCACAAACGTTTTCGTCAACACTACGGCACCACGCCTGGCCGCTTTCGGCAACGCCGACGTGCGAATCCTATGCAGCCGCATTAAGTCTATGATGCGCCGGTAAGCCCAAATGAATATCGATATGACAGATCAACCGTGAGTGACCCTGTAACTAAAGTTGTCATGATGGGAGCAACTGGTGCTGTCGGTGGTGCCGTATTAGACAATCTGTTGCAAGAGCCGTCACTTCAGCTTGTGACGTCGTTAGGCCGAAATTATGTTGAGTCGGTTACAGATGAACGCGTAGAACAGAATAAGATTGATATCTTCAAATCCGAAACATACGCACATCACATGGATGGCCATCAGTGCGCCATCTGCACCTTAGGCGTCGGCCAGCCCTCGACTGTGAGTAAAGAGCAGTATGTGCGAATCGATAAAACGGCGGTGGTAGATTTCGCAACCGCGTGTAAAACACGTGGCATCAATCATTTCCAGTTACTGTGCTCCGTAGGTGCAGATTCAAAATCCCGATCGTTTTACTTACGAATTAAGGGCGAGCTTGAAGATGAATTGAAAGCTTTGAACTTCGACCGATTGAGCTTATTTCATCCCTCTATGATTCTCACGGAAACCAACCGCTATGGGTTTACACAAGGCGTGATATTAGCGTTGTGGCCAAAGCTCAATCCCATTCTCCAAGGGCCACTGAAGAAATTTCGCGGTGTACCTGTAGCGATTTTGGGCGGTGCGATCGCTCGGAACGTTTTCACCGAAGGGCACGGTGTAGAGGTATTGGAATGGGGGGACTTCAGAGGCACCTAATTATTACGTATGTATCGATGCATTGATAAAGAATGAAAAGGCGACGTGGTCTACCGTCATAATCAACGTTTAGAGAAGAACCGCGGACGTTTAAGCCACACGGTTCCCACTACTCCACACACCTCGCAGTATTGGGGTATTGGCATGCGTAGTCACCCTCAGTATATCCCCCCTATTCCCAAGTTTTAATGCGCCACGGTCTTTCAGACCGACGGCGTTCGCAGGATTCAGTGTGGCGCACAATACCGCTCTGGGCAAATCCTCCCATTGCTTCGCTAATATAAAAACTGAAAGCAATAAGGCGGAAGGGACATAATCGGATGAAATAATATCCAGTAGATCTGAATCTGCCAGTGTTGCGGCTGAGACATTGCCGGAATGAGAGCCACCACGCACCAGGTTTGGCGCACCCATCATTACTGCAATTCCGTTATCTCTACAGGCCCGGGCAGCTTCAACGGTTGTAGGAAATTCAGCGAACGACACACCGTGTGTTGTCGATGTGGCGACTTGTTGCTTAGTGGTGTCGTCATGACTGGCCAACGTGGCCCCCAACCGCTCAGCGTGCTCTACTGCTCCGGCTTCGTGCGCTTTGCCGATACGCTCCTGAAGTGACTTCAAAAACGCAATGTGTTCCGCGAACTGTTCATCGTTCATATTGCGTTTTTTAGACATGTACGTCCGCAGTGCGGTTAAATCTCGAAATTGCCGTTGCCCGGGTGTGTGATCCATTAAACTGACGATTCCCACACGGTCTTCGCGGTTGAACTGTGACAACTCGTCAAGCAAGGTTTCAGAACAAATTTCTGCGCGAAGGTGGATGAAGTGGCTGATCTTAAACGCTTGGTTGGCTCGGGCGGTAAGTAGTTCATCGGCAACGACTCGAGCGTAGGCACCCAGTCCGGCTGATTTCTGAACGATAGATCCAACTCGAAGCGCATCGAAAACGGTAGTAATGCCGGTACAAGCCAGTTCCGAATCGTGAGAAATTAAAGCGGCCAAGTGTGGCCAGTTTACACCTGGCCTTGGTTCCATGTGCCGTTCAAGATTATCGGTATGCAGCTCAATTAAACCGGGCAATACATAGTCTTTTTGGCAGTCAATAGCGCCGGTGGGTACTCGATTATCGCTTGATATGTCTGTGATTACGCCTTGGTCAATCGTAATGCTGCCGTGCATTTCTCGATGTGGCAGAACCAGTGTGGCGTTTGCTAAACACACGCTTGTGGCAGTGGAGGTAGCTGTGGCAAGCGGTGCCGGTTTCTGCATAGTTGTCGAGTTCATACCTGTTCTCTGACGCTTTCGGGAAGTATTCCGCTGACGTCGAATCGTTGAATGATTGTCTGCACGGTTTCGTGTAGATCACCGTCGTTACTGATTTCAATACAATGCAACCCATCGGGCATTGGAAAAGTGCTTCGGGCCAGTCGGGTTTTGACGTCGTTTTCGGCTTCCCGTCCGCGGGCGCGTAAACGCTTCGCAAGCGTTTCTGCTCGGGCTGTGAGATGCAGTACGACAAGCTTTGGGAATTTGTCCTCGGCTTCGAGTAGAACGCTACGAGACAGATTCGCGATAACACAGTCCCCTTGCTGAACACGGGTTAATACGTGCTGTGGAATGCCGTAACACAACCCATGTGCTCGCCAATGAAGGCAAAACTCTCGATTGGCCACAGCCCGATCAAAGTCTGGGTTATTCAATGGATAAAAATCCTCGCCAGCCAGTTCAGGGGCACGTGTAATCACACGTTTTGCACGGGTTAAACATGGACTTTCCGCCAACAAGCCTTCTATGACGCTGTCTTTTCCTACGCCAGATGCGCCTACCACTGCGATCAAACTACCGGTGTGTTTCATGCGCTGTTGGCCACTGTAAAGTTGTCCACATCCACGGTGCGATCACAGACTCTCGCTCTAGCTTCCGCGTCATGGAATATTCCAACGATGGCCGCTCCTCTGGCTTTCGCCGATCGAATGAGTTGCAACACAACTTCCCGGTTGACGGGATCTAAGCTGGCGGTAGGTTCATCGAGCAACAGAGCCGGATACGGGTGAGCAAAACCTCGAGCGATATTTACGCGTTGCTGTTCACCGCCTGAGAACGTTGTTGGAGACAGACTCCACAGGTTCTCCGGAATGTTCAGCTCGGTCAACAAGTTCGCTGCACGTTCCAGTGCATCGTCTTCGGGCACACCCACAGCACGAAGTGGTTCCGCTACCACGGTCAGTGCCGGTACACGAGGCAGTACGCGAAGAAATTGGCTGACATATCCCAGACTTTCACGCCGCACGCGTATGATGTCTCGCGCTTCGGCGGATACCAGGTCTACGTCATTTATTTTTATGGCACCGCTTTGGGCTTTATAGTTTCCGTAAATCAGTCGCATCAAGGTGGACTTCCCAGCACCCGATGGGCCGGTCAGTGCAATACATTCACCTGCACTGACTGACAAATCAACATTGTTTAGTACAGCAATTTCAGCAGAACCTTGATTGTGGAGTGTGAACGTTTTTGAAACGTTACTCACCTGAATAATCGTGTTCATACGTGCAGTACCGAGCTGACCAAGAGTTGCGTGTAAGCGTGTTGTGGATCGTCCAAGACTTGATCGGTCAAACCCTGCTCCACAACCTGCCCTGATTTCATCACCATCAAACGGTCTGCCAGTAAACGTACAACGGCTAAATCGTGCGTCACGATGATGACCGATAAATTCATATCTCTAACCAGGGAACGCAGTAGATCCAACAATCGAGCTTGTACAGACACATCCAATCCACCGGTTGGCTCATCCATAAAAATGAGTCTGGGCTGCGTAACCAGGTTGCGCGCTATTTGTAAACGTTGTTGCATACCACCAGAGAAGGTAGCGGGCCGGTCATCGATTCGCGAAGTATCAATTTCAACACGCTCCAGCCAATCCTCGGCTGTTCGTCGTATGTCGCCGTAGTGGCGCGCACCGACGGCCATCATGCGTTCACCGACATTGCCGCCGGCGGATACACCCATACGCAAACCATCGCGAGCATGTTGATGAATAAACGCCCAATCCGTTCGTGACAGTAATCGTCGCTCAGGTTCAGACATCGTGACCGTATCGCGCAAACCTTCGGTGCGCGTGTTGAACACCACTTCGCCCGTGTCTGGTTTTAGATGCCCCGCCATGCAGTTCAGTAGTGTCGATTTGCCTGAACCGCTCTCACCCACGATACCCATGACTTCACCAGGGTAGAGATCGAACGACACGTCCTGGCAACCGATATGAGGGCCGTAACGCTTTTCAAGCTGCTTTACGGACAATAAACAGTCGTTTTCATTCATGCGGCGCTTTTTCCTGTAAGGCCTTGTGCGCGCCGACTTTCGCAATAATCGGTGTCTGAGCAGACGAACATGCGGTTGCCTTCGTCGTCCACGATGACTTCGTCAAGGTAACTGTGCTCCGCGCCACACAAGGCACACACATGATTTGCTTTCGACGCTTCAAACGGATGATCGTCAAAGTCCAAACTGACGACCTTCGTGTAAGGTGGAAGCGCGTAAATTCGTTGTTCCCTACCCGCCCCAAAAAGCTGTAATGCAGCGTTTTGACTTAATTTAGGGTTGTCAAACTTGGGTATTGGAGAAGGATCCATTATGTAGCGTTCTTCAACACTTACTGGGTAGGCATAGCTGGTTGCGATGTGGCCGTGCCGAGCAATGTCTTCGTATAGTTTTACGTGCATCAGCCCATACTCTTCCAAGCTGTGCATTTTCCGCGTCTCACTTTCCCGCGGTTCAAGAAAACGCAACGGTTCTGGAATAGGCACTTGATAAACGAGAGTTTGTTTTTCCGTTAAGGGCACCTCGGGGATTCGATGCCGAGTTTGAATAACGGTCGCTTCACTGGTCGCCGTGGTTGTTTGTACACCAGCTGTCCGTTTGAAAAAGCTTCGAATAGACACTGCGTTCGTCGTATCGTCTGCACCCTGATCGATGACTTTTAGCCGGTCATCGGGCGTTAAGATAGCGGCGGAGACTTGCACGCCACCGGTACCCCAACCGTATGGCATGGGCATCTCTCGAGAAGCGAAGGGTACTTGGTAACCTGGGATTGCTACCGCTTTCAGTAAAGCCCGGCGAATCATTCGCTTGGTTTGTTCGTCGAGATAAGCGAAGTTATACGCTTCATTGTTCATGAGCGTCCTCCGTGTTGGAAAGGTTGGTCTCAGCGTCTTCGCGCAATTGACGAATCAATTCCAGCTCTGCTTGAAAATCCACGTAATGCGGAAGCTTTATGTGCTCAAGAAATCCGGTAGCCTGAATGTTGTCTGAGTGATACAGCACAAACTCCGCGTCCTGTGCTGGAGCTCCTTCATCGTCTTCGCCCAGTTCTTCCCAACGCATGGCTCTATCTACCAGAGCCATAGAAATAGCTTTGCGCTCTGTCTGACCTAACACCAGTCCATAACCCCGTGTGAACTGAGGTGGCTGTGTTTTGGAGCCGGTAAACTGATTGACCGTTTCACATTCGGTGACCTGAATCTCACCAATATCAATGTCAAAACCTAACTCAGGGATGTCCATAACAACATCAACGAGGCCGATTCTCAGTTCACCCACAAACGCATGGTTACGCGCGTACCCTCTTTGCGTTGAATACGCGAGTGATAATAAGAAACCTTCGTCTGCACGTGCCAAGCTTTGTAGACGCAACGATCGGTTGGCCGGCAGCTCCAGCGGTTCGCGTGTTAGATCGGCAGGTGTATCTCCGTTATCAATAACCGCTTCCATAAGACCCTCCCGATTAAGAAAATCGCTTACTCGAGGCATCTTATCGACGCTGTTGTCGCGTTTTGATGCTTTTTTAGCGTTACCTTCCGCAGCTAGCTTGAAGTCAATCAGTCGGTGCGTATAGTCAAACGTTGGCCCAAGAATCTGACCACCCGGAATGTCTTTGAAGGTCGCAGATACACGGCGTTCACAGGCCATTGCTGAGGTATCAATAGCGTTGGAATATCCAAAGCGTGGAAGCGTGGTCCGGTAGGCTCGAATCAAAAAGATGGCCTCAATCAAGTCGCCTCGAGATTGTTTAATTGCTAAGGCGGCAAGATCCGGGTCGTACAGCGAACCTTCGGCCATGACTCGATTAACAGACAAACTGAGCTGCTCACGAATTTGTGCAACGTTGATCTCGGCGATGTTAGTGTCGCCACGGCGCGCTTCATCCAGCCATGCGTGTGCGTTTTCTATGGCTTGTTCACCGCCTTTAACAGAGACGTACATTACTGCACCTCCGTGCTTCTAGGAATGGCTGCGACATCAGACCCGGCCGTAAAGATGAAGTCCAAACCCATCGGGTAATGACGATGGTTGCACTGTAATTCGTTAATGTCAGGTACATTAAATTGTACGGATGTTTCTATACCCGGTCCGCGCAATGTGGCTCCGTGGGTTTGTAACGCTGGGAGCTCTACAATCAACGTGGCGGATTGATCTGGGTATTGCGGAGTGCCGATGGAGTATGGCTTTAGCGGTAATAAGCTTGACCACGTGCCTAGAGCGAATTGAGATTCTTCCAAAGGTGCGATTGGCGCACCCGTATGAAACGCAATCCATTCGCGCGTGGCGGGTTTATCATGACTGGCGGCCAGATAAATCGGAGTTTCATGGTCACAAAGTGTCAGTAGGCAAACGCCAGCCGCCTTCGACACAGGCAGCGGTGGTTCAGCACCAATGACGGTATATACCCTACCGGGGTGTGCCATGGCATCCATAATGGCTCGGAACGCCTTCGCAGCATCAATGGACGGATCTTGAAAGCCGCCTTCAAGAGTATGCGCGTTCAAGTGTCCTCTCCTCGAGCCATAGTAAAAAAATCGACTTTAGTAGCCGCTGCTTTCTGTGCACGGTCTGTGTTTTGTCGTTGTTTATCGGCTTGCAGTGGATTAAGCACGGTTAGGCGCACGGCATTGGCGTATTTCGATTGCATTAAGGCATCAACCATAGCTGCTGCTTCTGCGCAGGATTTTCGTCGGCCCTGAACGTAGGCATGGCCTACTTCACCAGTCGATAGCCTCAGCACGCATCGTGTCACCGTCATCTCACCTAAGTTAAATGCTGCGCCTGTTCCACTGGTTTTCCCCCTGACCATGACAGACCCTACCTCTGGTTGCCGGAGGTACGAAAAACTCGGCGGCGGCACAATGTCTTTCAAGTACTGCTTAATTGCGCCTTCGGATGATTTCGCTAACAAGCTCATCCACTCGCGTCGCTCGTCAACACTGAATGAGTTTTCCGTCGTGTCATCCATCGTACTTTTCCAGGAATTCCTCAGCCGTCAGTGATCTGAAATCCAACAAACCATCACGCAGCGCCTCATGGCTCCAGTCCCACCAGGCAAGTTGAATAATGCGGTCTGCAATATCACGTGGCTGTCTTAATCTGAGGACCGTCGCCGGTGTACCCGCTACTATCGTGTACGGTTCAACGTCTTTGGTTACGACACTGCCGGATGCGACGACTGCACCGTGCCCCAAGGTGACGTCAGGTTTGATCATGGCTGCATGCCCTATCCAGGTATCGTGACCGATGTAAGCGCGACGGGACCTGCGATGATGGAAGAACTGCTCGTCTACTTCAGCGTCCTCCCAATAGTCAGCCGATCGATATAAAAAATGATGACACGCAATGGTGTGCAACGGATGGTCAGTTGCACCAACACGAGTGAAGCTTGCGATATTTGAAAATTTACCGACCGAGGTATTGGCTAAATCAGCGTACTGATCGCAATACGAGTAATCCCCAATGTCTGAGTACGCAATACGGGAACCCTTGCCGATTTCGGTGTAACGGCCAAAATTAACGTCCGTTATCTGTACGTCTTCATGTAAGTACGGTTTATCGGCTCGTAAGCGCGTCAATACCTTGGTTTTCACCGCAGGGCTATACAGTGTCGTATTCATAAATTTCTGGTCTTTTATTGTGCGGGTCGTTCGTAACCGATCAGAGCGCGACGCAGTCTGCTCGAGAGTGAATCAATTGCAATTACTGTGATTAATACAAGCAGTGCCATATACGCGACATTCTCAAAATCACTGCCCGTTTGTAACGCGCCTAAAAACTGTAATCCAATGCCACCGGCGCCCATAGCGCCGATGATGACTGCACTGCGTGTATTAGACTCGAGGTAATACAAAGACTGTGAAATAAAAACCGGCAGAATCTGCGGCAATATGCCAAAGCGATGCTGTTGTATGGTACTTGCGCCCGTTGACTGAATACCTTCGCGTTGTTTTTCGTCCGCATTCTCAATGGCTTCCGACATTAGTTTACCCAGTGTTCCTATGTCGGTAAAAGCTATGGCGAATATGCCGGTAAACAGTCCTGGCCCAAAGGCCCGAAGAAATATTAGCGACCAGATTAAGGTGTCTATACCGCGAAGTGTATCGAACGTACGGCGCAGCAAAAAGCGAGCAATCCAAACCGGTCGTATGTTTCGTGCTGCCATGAATGCCAGTGGTAGGCCAACACCGGCAGCGATCATGGTGCCTAACAAAGCCATGAAAACTGTCTCTACCATGGCGAACAACACCGTACCGTGATTCCAAAGCGAATTATCTAAAAATTCAGTGCGCACCAAGGTAGCGTTAGACATATCAGGCACCACCCGCTCGCTGGAGAACATCAATCCAACGGCTTTGAAAATACTGACATCGCGTAGCGGGCTGTCGAAGTCAAACCAGAAATACGCCCAACCCACTTTATAGCGATGGGCTTCCACACGTCGCGTTCCTACCTGAAGCCGCTCGAATAATGAGGGCCTAATCTCAACCTTATTTTTTGTTTGGCGAATCCACTCAGGTAGTTCATCTATTCGATTCTCATACCCGACAACATAAGGTTTGCCTTCAGCGTTACGTTTGAAGCTGTACACTTCAGTTTCGCCTGGCCAATCGAGCGTTATTTCGTCAGAATAAAAGGTAATCAGGCCACCATTTTTAAATGAAACAACGCGGCCACCGTCTGAGGCTGTCTGAAACCATTCCGGTTCTTCTGTGTACACCTGACGACGGCCACCTTCAAAAGCTACGGTAACATCGTCCAGAGTGTCCCATTGCATGGTGACGTGATCTTTATTAGCGTAGGTGTCCAAGATGAACATGGCTGCACGGTCTGGACGCCATTTCTCTTTAAGACTAGATATATCAAACGCTATCCAGGAAAACGATAGATACCCAAGAATGACGAGTGTTGTAGCCGTAAACCAGAGTTTGTGCCGAATGGCTTTCTTCTCAGTTGCATGTTGAATCTCATGCAATGAGATGGATGCAGACTGAGTCATGAGCGTGCTCCTATCAGCTTGCTTCGCACCCAATCTGATAAGTAATCCAGCGCAATGATGGTAGTAACAAGAAGAAAAAAGATAGCAACCACGCGGCCACCGTCACGCCACTGAATCATAGTGGACAATGCCTGACCTATGCCACCAGCTCCAAAGAATCCTAGTATGGTTGAAGCACGGACATTTATTTCTAAACGCAGTATCGCGTAGGAAAAATACAACGGTAGTACTTGGGGCAGCACACCAAATCGCACTTTGCTGATCCAGGAACAACCCGTAGACTCCAAACCCTCCAGTGGCTTGATATCGATATTCTCAATGGCTTCTGAAAACAATTTGCCCAATGCACCAGTCGTGTGAATCCAAATAGCGAACACCGCAGGCAGTAAACTTTTGCCACCGATAAGGTACAAAAAGATCAACGCGATAACGATTTCGGGGAATGAGCGAAACAAATCCAAACTACGGCGAGTTATAACCACAACCGCTTTGTTCCTGCAAATATTCTGTGAGGCAAAGCACGCCAATATTGCGGCGGTAACAAACCCTAAAAATGTGGAAAGCAACGCCATGTTGACGGTAAGCAGTAAGTCTGGTGTAAATTCAATAACTCTTGCCCACCAACGTGTAAACCCTAAATCCCATGCCATGACCAGCATGTCTTTAGGGAAATCAAAAATCTTGGTAAATCCCTGGCTAAACGGTGTGGCGTTTGATTCATTGGCCAGATCAATGCCGGTAACAACGATGAGTGCGGTAATGGCGATACCGAAGACCGTATAGATGGACTTGCGCCGCTGTAGTGACTTGAGTTCAAGCTCTAAACGGCCCAAATTATTGGGCAGGTTGGTAATTGAACTGTTCACAGTGAATATAGCGTTAGGTTAAAACAGTGAGCAAGTAGTGTTTTAAAAGTCATTGTTGGCACCAGAACTTCCAGATGACAAAAGCAGACCGGGTGGCGAGCCTTCGCCACCCGATCAACTACGATTTGCCTAGTTGGCTGCTTGAGCTTCCAGTTTGGCTTTACGAGCCTGAACAATGGTTTCATAAAATGAGTGATCCACTGGGATCCACGCTTTTACGATACCGTTCGCCACGTTTTCACTGCATAGCGGATCGTTTTCGTGCATCCACTGCATCATGCCCAACATGGTGTCCTTTGCTTCCTGGGGCAGCGCCTTACGCAGTACAATTGGCCCATTAGGGATAAGCTCCGACGACCAGATTTGGCGAATGTCGTCCATGTTTAGAATGCCCTTATCTACCATTTTTCGAAGGTTGCCGGAAGAATAACCTTCGTCCCATTCGCCAACACCTGAAACCCAAGTAACCGCTGCATCGATATCGCCATTCAACACAGCGAGAACGCCGTTTTCGTGGCCGCCTTGAAATTCGGTAGATGCGAAGTATTCATCCAGGGGGCCGACTTGATCCAGCAATTCAATAGAGGGAATCAAAAAGCCAGACGTTGAGTTCGGATCTGCGAAGCCTAAGTCCTTGCCTCGCATATCTTCTAAAGTCTCGATATCACTATCGGCTAGAGTAACCATCACCGAGAAATAACCGGTATCGCCACTGGGCTGCATACGAGTCATGATCGGTTCACCCGCTTCAGGGTTTTGCAGGTACAACCCAGCGTAACCGGAAGATCCAAACCACGTGTAATCGAGGTTTCCGCCAACGAAGGCTTCCATCGTTCCAGCATAATCTTTGAAGGTATACATCTTTGCTGGGATCTTGTAAGCCGCTTCTACATAGTCAATGAGGCATTCATTTCGGCTAATGATATCTTGTGCTGCTTCATCACCAAGAAAACCGATTCTGAATTCAGGCTGAATGCCTGATAGGTCAAATGTAGGACCTTCATACTTGAAGTCAGCAGATGCCGTTGTTGTCATAATAAGTGACATTGCCTGTACTGTTAAATACTTAAGAAAGGATGACATGTTTATGTTCTCAATAGATTAAAAATTAAGGTTGAACAACTTAGACGACTGCCTGCTCGGCTAGAGCAGGTTTACGAACAACTTGGCTTTTTAATGATGTTGAGGTGATGGCGCTCTCGAAGGCCTCTTCGGCTTCTGCGCCGTAAATCTCTCTGGCAACCTGGTCAGACAAACGAGAAGAGACGTCGTCGAACACTTTTTCGCCTGCCTGCATACCAATCACTCGATCGCAATAGGTCCGTGCGGTATCTAATGTGTGCAAATTACAAACAACCGTGATGTTTTCCTCACGGCTGATGCTTTGCAGTGCTTCCATTACGAGTCGGGCGTTTAGCGGATCCAACGAGGCGATAGGTTCATCTGCAAGAATGTATCGGGGCTTCTGCATCATGGCGCGGCAAATGGCCACGCGTTGTTGTTGGCCACCGGACAGTGTTTCCGCTCTTTGCAAAGCCGTGTGGGATACACCGAAACGGTCTAATAGTCGCAACGCTTCGTGCCTCTCCTCACGAGTGAAAAACATCAATGAGGAGCGCAGTACCGATTGCTTATTTAGTTGACCAAGAATGACGTTAGTTAAGACGTCTAATCGAGGAACCAGATTGAACTGTTGAAATATCATGGCACATTGGCGTTGCCACTCGAGCTTTGCTTTGCCCTTAAGCGCCAGAACATCTTTATCATCCACTAACAGCTTCCCATCTGTGGCGGTTGTCATTCGGTTCATGATGCGCAAAAACGTGGACTTACCTGCACCAGAGCGTCCGATGATGCCTATCACTTCAGGCTGTTTGGATTGAAAAGATAAATTGTTGACAGCTTTGACCGTGCCAAAGTCTTTGGTCACGCTTTTCACTTCAAACATTGACTTTCCTTTAATCGCGTTAGTTGTGAGATCTGAATGGCGAAGTACACTTACGACTTTGGCGTCGAAATGCTAACCGCACGCTACGACAAATCTCTCGAATTGAGGTGCACATTAGTGGTGGTATATGACACTGTTATGAAAAAAATATATTTTTTAAAACATTTCAAACTAATGTTTTTTCTTTGAATAAAAAAACCCCAGCCGTGGGTAACAGCTGGGGTTATTTCTAACGTAGTTGCTGAACGTAACGTTGTAGTTACATGCGTAAGTTGACGTTAATCCCTATGCAAATACAAATATTTTGAGTTCAGTGAAAGTCCGATGAATACTTCTTATAGCCATTTTGCACACGAATTTTACTTGCTCCGATAAAGATACTGACTAAAGCGGTGAGTCATAGTCCTGCACTTCAAAAAATAATGTTTCACCGTTACTGTCATGCACACCGTCGTTATCCGTCAACGCGAAAGCTTTGCCATCATTGGAAATTGCAAAGCCTTCGATCTTATCCACGACATATCCACCCGTTGACAGGAGATCCGGAATAAAATCGTGTACGAGCGTTTTAGTAACAACGGGTAAATCATCGCCCAAGCTGGCGGGACGTAGTTCAGACACAGGAACACGGAATAATTTTTTGTGAACAGCCGATTGACCTATCTGGTTGTCGCGTTCGATCAAGTAGACCATGTTGTTGTATAAGGTTATTTCCGATAGACCGTGCCACCCTTTTTCGGCAGCATCCAGTGGGTAATGTACAGCTCCCCATGTCTCATCAGATAAATTGTATGACACAAGCTTCACATGATCGTCAGGATCATTTGACCATGGTCTTTGAATCGCGATCCATAAAGTATTATCAACAAGAGTAATTCCTTCACTGGCCCATCGCTTTTGGACGGCCATGAGTTCCGCAGGAAATGCAATCTGTTTATTGATATTTCCTTCACCATCGACATGATAGATAGCGTGTGGTTTCAAGCGGTCTGGACGTCCTTCGGACGCTAACCAGAATCCTCCGTCGCCATCGGATACGATTCCTTCGAGATCCAGAAGCTGTGCTGATTGTCCACCACGCTTTATGTCGGTCGCTTTCACTATTTGAGCGGGTTGCATGGACGCATCAATGGTGAAGATTCTAGGCTGCATGGCATAAAAGCTGTCGTTGACGGCATAAAATATATTGGGTGATACAGGATCCGCTGCTAACCCAGACAAAGCGCCCCAACCTATCGGTGTGCCGTCTTCTAGTGATGACTGCAGCATTGGATAATTGGGTGCAGATCCTCCGTACCGATACACAGATATGTAAGAACGCACACCACCGTCTTCTACCAGATCCACTTCGTTTGCTACAACGAGTAAATTTCTGGAAGGAATTGCGACCGCACTCTCCGGCCCTAGTGCGGTTGGCAATAGCTGCACAAACTCTGGCGTTGCCCCCGTGTCGCGGTACACTCCCATAACTGACGAACGCTCAGCTAAAACAAAGATATATGTTTCGCCGTCAAATGTACCAACTTCCAGGCCTTCAGGTTCTACCCCTTTGTTACCCGAGCGCCTTTCGGGGTAGTGCCCTGCGGTGGCTACTCGATATTCAAAATCCAACCCGCTTTCGAATAACACCGAGCCGGTTCTATCGAAGATCGTGAAGCCACGTGAACCGCCTTTATAATCTCCTTCGTTGGCGGATACAAACCGCGTGTCATCCAACCATTGCACAGCGTCTGGTTCGCGTGCACGGTTCAACTGCACGCCATCAAAAGTTAGCGCACGCTCTTCTAGCAGATCTACATTCATCAAATCGACAGACCCTGCGCCGAAACTCCCCACTACAGCGGCCGTGTCTGCATCGATGATGATAAAGTGATTATTCTCCTGAAGCGAGACCACAACATCGTTTGCGCTGTTGAAATCAACAAACTCAGGTTCTGGATCTGAGGGTGCAACGCTCGAGCGGTTACTGACATCAACCACTTTGAGGGTGTCACATCGTAACGTGGCATCTTCTATTGTCATAAGAATGACATGACCAGCAGGCATCTGCGGTATCAGCCCGTCATTTAAATCCTCATCGCGTTCGTTCTCGATGGCTATTGCCAGTATTGAACCGTCGTTATTAACGGCTACGGCGTCGGGCTGGCCAGCCAATTCACACGAAGATGTGATGGACCGGGACGCAACATCTATAGATATTATCGTGCCGCTGGTCTCCGTGTAACTTAGTGATGTGTTGATTGCGGCAAAAGCTGTCTGTCCAGAGACCACGACTGAGGTGGGTTCGCCGCCTAATGAGACTGTGCCTGCCGCCAATGGATTCAAAGGATCAGATAAATCGACAAAGCCAACACTTTGCAACGGGCTGTCGCTATACACCAAGGTTCGTCCATCTGCCGTGACCGAAATGATCTCAGCTGAACTTTCACTCATTTCAGAGCCTGCGGGTAAATTACTCGCCACTGGAAACGAGCTGATGCGCTCAAAAAATTCAGCTTGAGCCGCGGTACTTCCTAATATTAAAGCACTGGCCAGCAGCGCTTTGGTTAGATGAGTCATGGACACTTACCTTCCTAAGTGTTTCTAGTAACTCCTCTAATTTCGCCAGAGGCGGATGACAGACTCATGACATTTCTGTTAACGCTTTATGACACAAAGAGTCAACTCTCGGAGATTAGTGCTGTTTGTTTAATTTTTGTGCGAGGTATATAAAAATACGTTTGTGCTTCAGCTGAGTTTTTATATTCAAGTAGATTGGCACCGTAAATTGCTGTAATTAAAGTAACGCTTTCTTGCTCGATGATACAATTGGTGTGTCGCAAAAGCGGCACCACAAACTTGCAAACCATTTAGGAACCCTGCGTGTACAGCCTACGTCAGCAACTCACAGCTGAATTTATTGGGACGGCTTTTCTGCTTGCTACAGTGGTGGGTTCTGGCATCATGGCTGAGCAACTCGCCTCGAATAACCAAGCTCTCGCTTTGCTTGGGAATACCCTGCCCACCGGCGCAATTCTGATCGTTTTGATAACCGCGCTCGGTCCTATCTCGGGTGCCCATTTTAATCCCGCGGTTACCTTAGTCTTTTTATTGCGTCGTGAATTAAGGATTCCGCACGCAGCAATGTACATACTAACCCAGATTTCCGCAGCGTTATTAGGTGTCCTGATAGCGCACGCAATGTTTAAGCAACCGTTATTTCAAATATCAACCAACATTCGATCTGGTCTTGCGCAGCAACTTTCTGAAGGCGTTGCTACGTTCGGGTTAATTTTCAGTATTCTCGTAAGTTTAAAAGTGAAACCTGATGCCGTAGCAACAGTTGTGGGACTTTACATCACAGCCGCCTACTGGTTCACCGCATCAACGTCGTTCGCTAATCCTGCTGTAACCATAACGCGAGGTTTTACTAACACGTTTAGCGGTATTCAGCCCACGGATATCATCAGGTTTATTGTTGCTCAGCTAGTAGGTGCTGCTATCGCTGCACTAGTCATTCATTGGCTGCTCGTAGAAGATGTTGTAAATTGAGGCGATGTTTTCAGGTTCAGTTCACTGCTTTTAGAAGCGCGGACAATCTCCATAAAAAAGGTTTTGCACAGGTTTACTTCTATGCCTTTATTTGACCCCACGCGACTTGCCCAGATCGACGCTGAGAGACTGGCAAAACCTTCCGTTGATAAAGGACCAGTGAAAGTATAAATGCTGTATGGGTCGCTAAGAGCAAGATCCTACTCCAGATTGCTGTCCGAAGAAGCCGCGAGAGTGCTCAGCTAATTGGGCGCAGAGGTGAAGTTGTTTGACCCGAGTGGTCTACCCGTTGTTGCTGAGGATCAAGATACACATCCGAAAGTCCAGGAACTGCGTGAATTGTCTTTGTGGTCTGAAGCGCACGTGTGGTGTTCACCCGAGCGCCATGGCGCCATGACCGGATTGGTGAAAACCCAGATTGATTGGTTGCCCTTAGCGCCTATTGGCGGTGTCAGGCCGACACAAGGTCGAACACTGGCATTTATGCAGGTATGTGGTGGCTCTCAAAGCTTCAACACGGTCAATCAGTTACGCATACTGGGGCGTTGGATGCGCATGATAACGATCCCTAATCAATCTTCTGTACCCAAAGCTTGGTCCGAGTTTGACGAAGATGGCAGGATGAAAGTATCGCTCTACTACCATAGAGTCGTAGATGTTATGGAAGAATTAATGAAGTTTACCTTGCTGACTCGTGGGTGTTCGGACTACTTAGTCGATCGATACTCCGAACGCGTGGAGACCGCCGAAGATCTTTCAGCAAGAGTTAATCTGAGTGATGCAACCGGTGGAACTGGGGACGATAAGAAAGACTCACTTTGAGTCGTCGGTTATACGTGTGTGTACTTAATGTAGTCACCAACGTGGCACAACGCGTTCATAGTTAGGTATGTACCGTCGCATCTCATCAGTGTCTTCGCGGTCCCGTAAATTCTGCGATACGTAGAAGTCATGGAATTCGGCCAACACATCGGCGTCAATCTCGACACCCAAGCCCGGGCCTTTAGGAACCTCAATTGAGCCGTTTTCAATCGTAAGCTTTCCACCCTTAATGATGTCATTTTGCGTCCATGGGTAGTGTGTGTCGCAATCATAGGTCAGGTTGGTGGTGGCGGCCGCGACATGCACCATTGCCGCTAGGCTGATTCCTAAGTGCGTATTGGAATGCATGGAAATACCCATGCCACCGGCCCGGCAGAATTCACCCAGTCGTATTGACCCTGTGGCGCCACGCCAATAGTGATGGTCAGATAAGATGATTTGGACAGCACCGTTTCGATACGCCTGTACGATGTGTTCAAACTCAACAACCACCAAATTGGTAGCCAATGGCACATGGGTTTGTGATGCAAGCTCGGCCATTGCATCCATACCACGGACGGGATCCTCGAGATATTCCAGGATATCGCCAATAGCGTCGCATACCGTCAATGCGGTTGGCACTCGCCAGGCACCCATTGGATCAATTCGTAACGGTGCGTCAGGGAATTCGTCTCGCAAAAGCTGCATGGTTTCAATTTCGAGTGTTGGCTCTAACACGCCGCCTTTTAGCTTCAATGAGCGAAAGCCATACTCGTCAACCAAGGCTTTGGCCTCATCCAACAGGGCATTGGGTGTCATAACTTCACCGAACAAATCAGCCCCACGATACTCGTTCGGTTTTTTAAATTTATAAAATAGATACCCACTGAAACCCACTCGGTCTCTGACAGCTCCGCCTAAAAGATCACACAGGGGGCGTTCGAGGAATTTCCCTTGCAGATCGAGTAGCGGGATTTCGAACGCGCTGTATACCGCATCCACAACCTGATGTTGCGTCAACATCGTGGGAGCGTTGATCCCTCCGGCATTGGGTAGCGCCTGTTCTACCCGCCGGCGCAGTTCGTTCAAGTGAAACGGGTCTAAGCCAATCAACGACTCGGCAGCTTTACGCATGCCATTGAGGGCCCGCGCACCACCGTAGGATTCACCGATACCAATCAGTCCAACATCAGTCACTAATTCGATAATGGTTCGTAGGAAAACCGCTTGATGTACGCCTTTGGTGTTGACCAGCGGGACATCGGGGATCGCCACTGGCGTAAGCCTAACTTCTTGTATTTTCATGGAAACTTCTATTTGGATCGATCGGGCTGGAGGAGATTTTGTAGAATTTACGCTATCAGCATATACACCAGAGTTTTTAACTGATATCTTAGTTTTACAAACAAGCGTATCAGACAACTCCTCTTGCCCAACAATTCATCAGCCAATCTATCCAGCGACACAGTCACCTTGACCGAGCTGTTGCACGATTGCCAACTGAATGCGGACGAGCCTCTCGCGTCTCAGATCTACCAAATCCTGCGCGATGAAATCATTAACTTGCGCTTGCTGCCGGGGCAGTTGATTTCCGAAAAAGACATCGCTGAAGTTCTGCGAGCCAGTAAGACGCCGGTTCGTGAAGCGTTGATTCGTTTAGATATCGATGGGCTTGTTGAGATCGTGCCAAAGAGCGGAACCTACGTATCTGCCATTCGGATCAACAAATATATGGAAGCCTGTTTCACGCGCCTTCAGTTAGAAATTGGCGCGGTACGTCGTGCCGCCAGTAGCCCGATCGATACGCTCTACATCGATCAGCTGGATAAAACGTTGGACGAGCAGGCAAACGCCTTAGAAACCGAAGACTACCCACGGTTCTTCGAGCTTGATCAGGAGTTGCACCGAAGTTTTTTTGAAATGGCGGGTATCCCCGGTGTATGGGAGCTCTTGCTCCGCACGCAAGCTGAAGTAAACCGTATGCGCCATTTGAAACGGGTTAAAAAAATTCGTCGTGGACCTGCCGTACTACAAGAACACAAGGTCATTGTTGAAGCCATTCGCAAGCAAGACAGCGATGAGGCTGAGGCTGCGCTGCTGGCTCATCTCGGTTCGCTTGAGCGAGAGATACAGCAGTTATCGACCAACCCAACATTGCTCGAATTCATTGAAAACCAGGCATCGCCCTCTCGCCGATCGCGCTCCACGCGTCGGTCGGTTGTGTAGCGATACAAGACAAGGCGAGAGGATCAGTCATGTCAGGCGTTAAGTTGTCACAATTGGTCAAACGCTATGGCGACTTAGAAGTTGTCAAAGCCATTGATCTAGAGGTTCAACCCCATGAGTTTGTGGTGTTAGTGGGGCCTTCAGGGTGCGGCAAATCCACCACGCTTCGTATGATTGCCGGCTTGGAAGAAATCTCCGGTGGTGAGGTAACTATCGGCGACCGAGTGGTTAATCGCGTGGCCCCAAAAGACCGTGATGTTGCCATGGTGTTTCAAAATTATGCGTTGTATCCCCATCTGAATGTGGCGGATAACATCGCGTTTGGTCTGCGCATACGAAAAACACCTAAAGACCAGGTTCAAAAAATGGTGGCAGAAGTCGCCGAAATACTAGGGTTAACACCGTATTTAGACAGACGCCCTGCAGATTTATCCGGCGGACAACGACAACGCGTCGCGATGGGCCGAGCCATTGTTCGCCACCCGTTAGTATTTCTATTTGATGAACCATTATCTAATCTGGACGCTAAGCTCCGATCCCAAATGCGGGCAGAGATCAAACGGCTGCATAAACGTTTAGACGTAACCAGCATTTATGTAACTCACGATCAAGTCGAAGCAATGACATTAGCTGATCGTATCGTGGTGATGAACGATGGTGCTATCGAACAAGTCGGTACACCGATGGAGTTATTTCTTAATCCGGTGAACACGTTTGTCGCAGGGTTTATTGGTTCGCCGCCGATGAATCAAATTCGTGCAGAAATCTCTGGCAGTTCGAACGCCCCGGTTGCGAAAATTGGCGACCAATTGCTGCCGCTCCCGGCATCGGCTGACGTAGCTGACAGAATGGGCGCAGATGTAACGGTGGGAATTCGCCCTGAGCATGCCGAGGTCCACTCGCTCGGCACCAGCCCATTAAACGTTGAGCTGGAACTGGTGGAAACCTTAGGTTCAGAAGCCTTACTGCATACCAAATTAGCTGATACACCCTTTATCATCAAGACAGAAACCGAAGAGCACTTTTCCACGCTTGATCAGGTGTCAGCATTTTCTGTTAACCCACATCAAATCAAAGTGTTTGATATTGATACCGGGCGCGTTCTAGGGCAAGCAGGGGCGTAACACGTGCAGTCAGAATCACGCTTATCAAAGATTGGGTACCACTTGCGGCGAGAGTGGCAGATCTATGTCATGTTGCTGCCCACCATTATTTGGTTCATCGTCTTTTTATACAAACCCATGTACGGGTTGCAAATTGCGTTTAAAGACTACTCAATATTTCGCGGTGTGGATGGAAGCCCCTGGATTGGTTTTGAACATTTCGAATTCTTATTCAGCAACGATCAATTTATTCGGGCCTTTTGGAACACCATCATTATCAGCGGTCTGAACCTGTTGTTTGGTTTTCCCGCGCCCATCATTCTGGCGTTGTTGTTCAATGAAATATTGCATGCAACATACAAGAAAACCGCGCAGACCATTGTTTACTTACCGCATTTCATATCATCAGTCATCATCGCCGGTATTGTTATCACCGCCTTTTCCCCATCGGTGGGTATCGTCAACACCGTTCTCGGCTGGTTTGGCATTGATTCGATTTATTTCTTAACCAAGCCTGAATGGTTTAGGCCCATCTTTGTCGGCACAGGGATTTGGCAGGAAGCCGGTTTCGGGTCCATCGTGTTCCTTGCAGCCATCGCAGGTGTTAACCCATCGTTGTATGAAAGTGCGGTGGTAGACGGTGCAAACCGCTGGCAGATGATGTGGAAAATCACCATACCGTCAATACTGCCAACGATACTCATCATGCTCATCATCCGTATCGGCAACGTTATGGAAGTGTCGTTCGAACTGATCATCCTGCTGTATCAGCCGGCCACCTACTCCACTGCCGATGTGGTCAATACCTTTGTGTATCGCCAAGGTATACAGAGCGGTCAGTACGACTTCGCTGCAGCCGCGGGGCTGTTTAATGCGGTCGTCGCCTTCGTGTTAGTGATGATTGCTAACACCCTATCAAAGCGCTATTCGCGCACCTCATTGTGGTAGGGGCAGCGTTATGATGAACTGGAATCTGTATTCCCGCGGGGATAAATTTTTCGCCATCGTCGTATCGGTGCTGGTGGGAATGTTCACTGCCGCAACGCTGTATCCGTTTATCTACATCGCTGCAGTGTCATTTAGCTCCGGCTTTGCAGCGCAAGCAGGCAAAGTCGTATTGACTCCCATCGACTCAACGCTTGAAGCCTATAAGTACATATTGATTCAGCCTGAATTTTGGTTGTCGTACCGCAATACGTTTATCTACACGATTGGCGGCACTATCATGAGCTTATTGTTCATCATCCCGGGTGCCTATGCGTTGTCTCGCCCCCAGCTATATGGTCGACGTTTTCTGAATTTGTTCGTCGCGTTCACTATGTGGTTCAACGCGGGGCTGATACCCTTTTACCTGAACATGCGAGACTTAAACCTGCTCGACAGTATGTTCGGGATCATCATCGGATTTGCGGTAAACGCATTTAATATCATCTTATTAAGAAATTTCTTCGAGTCCATTCCTGAGAGTTTTGAAGAAGCCGCGCGCATGGACGGAGCCAATGATTTTCAAGTGCTTTGGAAAGTATTCATTCCGTTGTCCAAGCCTGCCATAGCCACCATCACCCTCTTTTGCATCGTGGCGCGCTGGAATGGATTTTTCTGGGCCATGGTCCTTCTAAGTAGTGAAGAAAAAATCCCACTGCAAGTGTTTCTTCGCCACACCATATCCAACCTCAGTGATGACGATGAGTTCGCGATGACGCAACTCGAAGCCGCCTACAGCGCAGAGACGGTGACGGCAGCCATCATTGTTTGTTCGATTATCCCGGTTTTACTTGTCTACCCGTGGATACAAAAATACTTCGAGAAGGGCATTCTTCTCGGAGGTGTCAAAGAGTGAATCAAACGCTCTAACCTGGAGGAGCTTATGCGTAAACATTTACTAACCACCGCGATTGCCGCCACCCTGGTGGCTTCAACACCAGCGCTTGCTGATGGACACCTGGAAATTGTGTCTGGCGAGCCTCTGGAGCTGACGATTCAGATGAATCATGCCCGTTATCCGGTTTATAAAGAAGACTGGCCGGTTGAACAGAAAGCACGAGAGTTAACCAACGTGCATCTAATTGACGTAACGGTTGGTGCCAACATGCGCACCGATGAGAACTCGGGTAAAACCGAAGCACTGAATTTGATGCTGGCGTCTGGAGAGATTCCAGACATTGTTGGTTCAAGTCGGATCAAGGACTTCGTGAACCAGTACGGGCCTGAAGGTGCGTTTCTGCCGCTAAACGACCTTATTGATGAGCACGCACCCAATTTAAAAGCGTTCTTTGAAGAGCGTCCTGAAATCGCCGCCGCGATCTCAGCCGCCGATGGAAACATGTATTACATCCCTTACCTGCCTGATGGTAAGTACGGCCGCGCTTACTGGATCCGCACGGATTGGTTGAATACGTTGGGCCTGGATATGCCCGAAACGGTTGAAGAGTACGAAGAAGTTCTGCGTGCATTCAAAACTCAAGATCCGAACGGCAATGGCATTGCTGATGAAGTGCCGTACTTCGCCCGCCAATGGCCTGAACTCATTCGTCTCGTCACCTTATGGGATGGAAGATCATCTGGTTCTGACACCTACCACGACTTCATGGTGGTAGACGGTAAGCTAGCGCATCCCTACGCCGGTGAAGGCTATCGTGAAGGCATCAAGAACCTCGCTCGCTGGTACGACGAAGGTTTGGTGGATGCTGAAATCTTTACCCGCGGTAGTTCGGCTCGCGATTTTTTATTGAGCGAAAACCTTGGCGGTTCAACCCATGATTGGTTTGCATCAACGTCAGGCTACAACCGCTTATCTTCAGACATTGAAGGCTTTGAATTCAAAGCCATGGCACCACCTGCATCCGTCAGTGGCAAGCGTATCGAAGAGCACCGCCGCATACCCATTAAACCTGACGGTTGGGCGATTGGTGGAACTAATAAGCACCCGGTTGAAACCATTAAGTACTTTGACTTCTGGTTCACCGAAGAAGGTCGTCGATTAGCGAACTTCGGTGTAGAAGGTATGCACTACGACATGGTAGACGGCAAGGCGATCTTCAAGCAGGAATTCCTGGACGCTGGCCCTGTAAACCGTTCTTTGTATCAGGTGGGCTCACAGCTGCAAGGCCGTGGTTACTACCAGGATTATGGCTATGAGATTCAGTGGTCGAATGAATTCGCCTTAGAAGGTATTGCACTGTATGACGAAGGTGACTACCTCATTGATCAATTCCTGGGTGTGGCTTTCAACGCAGACGAACAGCGCGTTTATGATCGCTACTGGGGTTCTATCCGTGACTACATGCTAGAACGCCAGCAAGCATGGGTTCTGGGTAACGGTGATGTTGAAGAAGAATGGGACGATTACATGGCACAGCTTGAAAAGAAAGGTTTAAGCCAGGTGCTGGAGGTTATGCAGTCGGCTTACGATCGTCAATACGGCGGTTAATCACACGCATGATGTGATGTAGAGGGGTGTGGGTGTCGTTAGTGACACCCACACACTAAAAATTCTCACGAACGATGTACCACTTAACCATGTCAGCCACTGATACTCAAGAAAGATCCATTCAACCGCTCGATGAACCTCGAGCGGGAAAGATGACCATTGGGTATCGGCCAGTTGCGTCCTCAGAGATTACTGAAAACCCACCCCGCTTTACCTGGATGCCCGTCATCGAAGATGAAGCGCATTACGTGTTACGTATTGCTTCTAACGAACAGTATGCCGACGACGATACAGACGTTTATAAAGGCATACCCGTAAATTTCTTTACGCCTCCCAAGGCCCTAAGCCCTGGGCAATATGTTTGGTCGTACGCGGTTTGCTTAGCAGACTCAGAACAACCTATCACTGCCTGGAGTGAATCACGCGCGTTTGATGTCGCAAATGATTTGCCCGAAACACCACTGCCAAATCGTCAATCCAGACGTCAAAATATGAGTCAATCTCATCCTCGTCTGTGGCTTAATCCGTCTACGCTTAACGAATTTTCTGAATCGGTCTCTGGCTCGCGCGAGCACTGCGGTTGGGATCACTTTTTTGAACACTCCGTTAAGCCCTGGACTGAACGCGATGTCATGCCTGAGCCCGCGGGTTACCCAAACCATGAGCGTGTGGCCCCGGTTTGGCGGCAAACCTATATTGACTGCCAGGAATTGCTATACGCGATACGGCATTTATCCATTGCCGGACGCGTTGAAAATAACCCCGACATAATCGCAAAGGCCAAGCAATGGCTTCTGGAAGCGTCCACTTGGAATCCAACAGGTACAACCGCTCGAAGTTACACGGACGAATGGGCATTTCGTGTGGCCTTGGCCATGGCCTGGGGCTATGACTGGCTATACGACGAGCTCAGCGAGGCCGAACGCGAGCAAGTTCGTGCACCCTTACTGGCGCGTACCCGAGAGATTGCAGACCACATCATTCTGCACGCGCGTATTCATCTATTTCCCTACGACAGTCACGCGGTAAGAGCGGTGTCTGCCGTTTTACTGCCCGCCTCTATCGCGTTGCTACACGAAGAAGATGAAGCGCAGGCGTGGCTAGACTATTCCATAGAATTCCTGTCTACCGTTTACTCACCCTGGGGCGATAGCGACGGAGGTTGGGCAGAGGGCCCGCATTATTGGATGACCGGTGTGGCGTATTTTATTGATGCCGCAAATTTATTAAAAAGCTATACCGGCATCGATTTATACCAACGGCCTTTTCTGCAAAAAACAGCCGACTTTCCTTTTTATACCAAACCCCCGGATATACGGCGGGCGACCTTTGGTGACGACAGTACGATGGGTGACCTACCCTGCCTTAAGTTGGGGTACAACGTCAGGCAGTTTGCGGGCATCACAGGCAACGGCGCCTACCAGTGGTACTACGATGAAATCAAACGCAATGACCCAGGTACGGAAAAAGCGTTTTATAACTGGGGTTGGTGGGATCTCAATTTCGATGACATGGTGTACCAGCACGATTTCCCAACCGTAGAGGCGGTGTCTCCATCCACCGTCGAGCCATTGCGATGGTTTAAAGGAATTGGCTGGGTCGCCTTGCAACACGGTATGGACAACGCAGACGATCGTATATCTTTTATTATGAAATCTTCACCGTTTGGCTCGATCAGCCACTCTCACGGTGATCAAAATGCGTTTTGTCTATCGGCCTACGGTGAAGATCTCGCCATTCAGTCCGGTTACTACGTTGCCTTTAACAGTTCGATGCATCAGAAGTGGCGTCGCCAAACGGTTTCAAAAAACGCACTGCTCATTAATGGCGTTGGTCAATACGCCGACGGTGACAAAGCCAAAACATTAAAGGCTACCGGAGAGATAACAAAAGCTGAAACCCACAGCGATCATGTGTTCATTTCCGGTGACGCCACACAGGCTTACCGATCATTAAATGAATCGATCACTTTGGCACAGCGCGACGTTTACTTCGTCCATAACAGTTACTTCGTGATTGTAGACACCGTCGATGCGGAAGAACCTGTAACCGTCGACTGGCGTTTGCATGCCAATGATGAATTTCAATTAGGCGATTCTACGTTCCGTTATCAAGGCCAGAAAGCCGGATTTTACGGCCAGGTTATTTGGTCAGAAGGTGGTGCGGGTACCTTAACCCAACAAACCGGCTTTGCTGAAGTAGACCCGGCTGATTATGAGGGCCTACCGGTTAGTACGTGTTTGAACATCGCATTCCCCAAGGCTAACAGACACCGTATTGCTGTTCTGCTTGTGCCTTATCGTTTGGCAGAACCCAAACGCATCTTTAATTTTCTCGACGACCAGGGCTACGACTGTGATCTGTATTTTTCGGATGCTGATGAGCGCAGCTTTAAAGTGGTCGTTCCAAAATCGTTTCATGCCGGGCAATAACGCCTCAACTAACAACAAGGAAATCTGCTAATGAACTTGGCCGGAAAAACAGCACTAGTCACTGGAGGCGGTCGAGATATCGGCAGAGCTTGCGTTATGCGACTTGCTGAAGCTGGTGCCAATGTGGCCATTAACTATCACTCATCGTCTGCAGGTGCGGATAGCGCTGTTACAGAAATTGGTAATGAGCGAGCGTTTGCGATGCAGGGTGATATGACCTCAGAGTCGGAAGTCAAAGCGTTCGTGCAGAAAACCGCGGATACGTTCGGATCCATCGACATTGTGGTGCACGTCACCGGCGGACTGGTAGAACGTGTACCGATGCGAGACATGTCTTTGGAGTTTTTTCACAAGATCATGGATTTAAACCTGACATCAAACTTCTTAGTGGTTCGTGAAGCCGTTGCACACATGAATAACGGTGGTTCTATCGTTAACCTTGCCTCACTAGCCGGCCGTGACGGTGGTGGGCCAGGTGCGGGAATTTATGCCACATCAAAAGGCGCGGTAATGACGATGACTCGCGCGATGGCAAAAGAATTTGGGCCAGATATTCGTGTTAACGCGCTGTGCCCCGGAATGATTGATACCGATTTCCATAACAACTTCACTAAAGACGAAGTGCGTAAAAACGTGGCTAACGCGACACCACTAAAACGCGAAGGTACATCGGAAGATTGCGCCAACCTGGTGACCTATTTAGCTTCCGAGGAAGCCGCCTTCGTTAACGGCACCTGCATTGATATAAACGGCGGGCTGTTCTTCTCGTAAGTGCTGTCGATGCACGAGGTAACTTAAGGACCTGGGTATGGAGCTCAAGCAAGACAGCGACAATAACGTCGGTTACGAGGCGTTGGAACTGTACCAGCCACCTACAGCGCATCGCGAGGTGTTCCAGGCGGCGCTGGACCGTGCGGTAGAGAAGATTACTGAGCTGGTGCCGCGGTTCGGTTTACGAAACCCGCGTATGGGTATCCCGGGCACGAATCGTTATGCGTTTTGCATACCTGATGAGTGGGTAGCGAGTTTTTGGCCAGGTCAGATGTGGCTGGCCTACTCGCTAACCGGTGATCCAAGACTAAAGAACAGTGCGCGCATGCGACGTGAGTACTTCAGAACCGTGTTGGAACACCCACGTTGGCACGATCATGACCTGGGTTTCTTGTTCTCACTGTCAGCAGTGGCCGATTATTCGTTAACGGGTAATGAGGTATCGCGTGATATGGCGCTGCGAGCTGCGGATTTTCTTGCTGCTCGATGGCGGCAACCCATGCCTTTTGTCATGTGTTGGAACCCGATGTTGCGAGATGGCCCGGAGTTCATGGCACGCAAGACCGGCACGCTGAATGTGGACAGCATGCAAGCCATGGCACTGCTATTTTGGGCCGGTCGGGAATCAGGACAGGCGTCATTTGCAGAAATTGCTAACCAGCATCTGGAAACGTGTCAGAGGTACCTCGTTCGCGACGATTACAGCACCTACCACGCCTATGAATTTAACCCGCGTACGGGCGAACCGATGAGTGGATTTACTCATCAAGGGTTACACGATGAAAGCTGTTGGTCGCGCGGGCAAGCCTGGGCAATTCACGGGTTCGCGCAAGCCTATCTTTACTCCGGTGAAACGGCATACCGTGATACCGCAGCAAAGCTAGCTGATTACGTTGCGGCGCACTTACCTGAAGATGGTGTACCTCTGTGGGACTACAACTTAACCGCTAATGATGAACCTTATCGGGATTCGTCAGCGGGGGCTGTAACCGCGGCAGGCGTCTATACCTTGGCTCGATGTTTTGGAGGTGGTGATAAAGGAGCTCACTATACGAAGTTAGCAGACAAACTCCTGCTGGGTTTGGTTGAAAAGTGCGATTTAACCGGTGATGCGTCTGCTGACGGGTTGCTCAGCGAAGGTGCTGCGTTTGTTGGTTTAGGCAGAGCGAATAATCTCCTACCCTATGGAGATTACTACTATGTTGAAGCGCTGATGCGCTCGGTGGGTCATACCGAATTTTTCTGGTAAAGGGGCAGTAACATCAGGGTGCAAGTGAACAAGTTTTACGACACCATAACGCGTTGGTTCTTAAACCGATTTGACCCGTACCTGCTCAGTGATGAACCTCCCAGTCAAGAGCTCATACCTTACTTAAAATCCAATGTGCTGCCGATGTGGCCGATTATTGTCGGCAGCCTATTCGTCACCGTAGTCGCTGCGGGTATTGAAGTCTGGCTTATACAATACGCCGGCACCATCGTTGATATTCTAGCGTCCAGTAACCCGGGTAACTTATGGCAGCAACACGGCGGCAGTCTTCTGTTTGCAGCGCTGGTTGTCATTGTCATTCGCCCGATTGCTCAGTTCCTTCGTCTTGCCACCAACGATATCGGGTTTAATTGCAACGCAGCCACCCTCGTGCGTTGGCGGGCCTACGATCATCTGATTCATCAATCGGTGGGTTGGTTCCAGGAAGATTTAACCGGGCGCACATCCGGTCGATTAGTTGACATTGGTAACCATGTGTCCGACGCCATACACACGGGCTTGAATACCGTGGCCTTTGGGCTGGTATACATGATTGGTGTAGTGGTATTGATGGCAGGCACCGAAATTTGGCTGGCTGCCCCGCTGTTGCTTTGGCTTGCTCTGTACATCAGTGTGTTGGTGTGGGTCATACCCCGCATGGTTCCTGCGCAGCGTGACTTCCAGGCTGCGAAGTCTGCGCTGGTGGGCACCGTTGTTGATAGTTTTTCTAACTTTGAAACACTAAAACTCTTCGCACCCAAAAATCAAATTGCCAAAGAGCAACGAACCTCATTGGAAGACACACGCCAGGCGTTGTTTATTACACGGCAGATTGGCACCGCGCTTCGCACCACATTGGTTTCATTGGAAGCGGTGGTTATTGTGGGCTTTGTGGGATACGGTATCTGGCTGTGGTCTATCGATGCGGCTACTATCGGAACCATCTCCGCAGCCATTGCCTTATCACTGCGCATTACTACCATGGCCGACTGGATATTGGATTCTGTCTGGTGGTTGTTTCAGCGCATTGGCTCGTTGAAAGAAGCCCTGCTAACCATCGGACAACCCATTGAAGTGCGGCAAAAGGATAACGCCAAGCCGCTAAAGGTAGACGAAGGCAAAATCGTAATTCAAGGGCTGCACCATCACTATGGCCACAAAGCCGGTGGGCTGAATCACGTCGATCTGACTATTAGACCCGGTGAAAAAGTTGGCATCGTCGGTCGATCAGGTGCAGGTAAATCCACCTTGGTGAATCTCTTACTGCGATTTTTTGAAGCTGAGAAAGGTTCAATTACTATTGACGGACAAAATATTCGTGACGTTGAACAGGACAGTTTATATGCCGCTGTCGGCATGGTGGCGCAGCAAGCGTCCCTGCTGAATCGCTCGGTGCGTGACAATATTTTACTAGGCCGAGAGGATGTCACCGAAGAGCACCTAATCAACGCGGCAAGACAAGCACGTGCTCATGATTTTATTCAAGGCTTACGCGATAACAAAGGTCGAACCGGATATTCAGCACACGTGGGTGAGCGAGGGGTGAAACTCTCGGGTGGACAACGGCAACGCGTCGCCATTGCCCGCGTTATCTTAAAAAACGCACCCATACTGATACTGGATGAAGCCACCAGCGCTTTGGACAGTGAAGTGGAATCGGAAATTCAACAATCGTTAGATGATGTTATGAGAAACAAAACTGTGATTGCCATCGCGCACAGGCTTTCCACCATAGCGCGTATGGATCGCATTATCGTCATGGACAACGGTAAAATTGTGGAGCAAGGCAGTCACGATGAATTGATTGTGAATTCCGGAATCTATAAAAAATTCTGGCAGCAACAGTCCGACGGATTTATTGACACGTCCGTCTAGTACAAAATAGATGGGATTTTTAGAAGTGAGACCGCGGCCCTGCACACCTGATCTGTGTTCTATCTGGGTCAAATTGGTGCAAATCCCGGTATTTCGGTAACGCTCGTAAAAAAGTGCTTGCAATGGCTGAACGGTCGCCATTACCATTTTTGCATAGGAATGCAAACGGACCGTTCAGCCTATGTGCTCGTGCCGAGGGCGTTCTGACTCACCACTTCTAGGAATCCCAATATGTCATTAAGAAACCTCACATTAACAGGCGCACTGCTCGGCCTGATGAGTACCGGTGCTCATGCGGCGACCTGCGGACCAGACGGTCAATCGATCCGAATTCTGGCCTCAGATTTTCCAGCGATTCACGCGGTGGCTGATGCGGCGGAAGCTGCGTGCGCTGGCGGCGCTTCAGAGTTCACACGCAATCACACCACCGAAGCGCGCCAGATCATGAATGCCGCGTTAACACCTAACCCTTCTGAGTACACCAGTGTCATCGTGGCTAACTCCACACTGACGCAGTTAATGAACGACGGACTGGTTCGTCCATTGAATGATCTGGTAGATAAATACGGCGAAAATATCCCAGAAAATCTGCTGATCAGCATGAACGGCAATGTCATGGCCGTTGCGTTTATGGCAAACGCTCAGCACATGTTTTCACGCACAGACATTCTTGAACAAGCGGGTGTAGAAGGCATTCCAGCTACGTTCGACGAGTTACTGAGTGCTGCCGAAAAGATTCGTGCAGCGGGCATCATGGAGCACCCACTGGTGATGAACATGAAGTCCGGTTGGAACATCGGTGAATCATTTAACCTGATTTTCATGGCCAACGACGGTGAATTTTTCGAACCCGGAACCGCTATGCCAACGGTGAACAGTGAAGCTGGTATTGCTACGCTAAACACACTAAAAGCATTGGTTGAATACGCAAACCCAGATTACCTGACGCACGCGTCTAACGAAACTCAAGCTTTATGGGAAGCTGGCAAAGCAGCCCTGGGCATCATGTGGGGCTCACGTGGTGCGGCTATTCTGGATGATGAAGGTTCAACCGAAGAAGTTACGTCCAATACGGTTCTGTCGGCCGCCCCTTCAAATGAGCCGGGTGGAACGCCTGCAGCCACTTTATGGTGGGATGGTTTCACTATTGCCTCAAACGTTTCAGATGAAGAAGCAGAAGCAACGTTTGCGGCCCTTGCAAGTGCATTAACCCCAGAAATGGTTGCCGCTAACAACGACGATGCGGTTTGGTTATTAGACGGTTTCACACCAGGCGCAGCGGCTGCTGGTGTCAGCGCGACGGCACAAGCAGGCGCTAAGCCTTACCCAATGCTTCCACAGATCGGACTGATTCATAATGCACTGGGTGCTGAACTGTCTGATTTCTTAAAAGGCGATGAGAGCGCTGAGCAGGCTTTGGCTGACGTTGAAGCGGCCTACATGACTGCCGCAAAAGAAGCTGGATTCGTAAAGTAAACGACACGGCACTTGGAGAAGGGCCCTATGGCTCTTCTCCTTCTTCCCGGGCCCACCTAGACCGGAACCACAACGATGAAGCATCGAACGTTTTTTTGGTTCATTCTGCCCACGCTGTCGGCGATGATCTTATTCATCTTTCTGCCGATCATTTCAGTGTTTATTCAATCACTGCACATCGGGCATGAGCAGGTCCTTGTGGTGTCGGAAAGTTGCGGCCCCTTTGGTTGTAATGAAA
This sequence comes from Granulosicoccaceae bacterium, assembly GCA_020629835.1. Taxonomy (GTDB): domain Bacteria; phylum Pseudomonadota; class Gammaproteobacteria; order Granulosicoccales; family Granulosicoccaceae; genus Granulosicoccus. Next base: position 89,733 of record JAHDCO010000005.1, on the reverse strand, counting down.
CCGTAGCAGTCGATCTTGAGGCGACTGAGAAGCTTCGACAGGAAGCTCCATTAGGGCAATTCAATGGGCTTGCTACTTACTTTAATCGCTCGCATCTCGCCTCGGTTGAGGTGGCTGAAGCATGGCGAACGCGGCAAAGCTTTGGCAGCTTCTTTTCAGAAATCACTAACCTGCCCTTTTATCGAGCACTGTTTTTCACCGCTACCTACACCGCCATAGTAACCCCGTTGGTGATCGTTCTTGGTCTAGCTATTGCGGTTGGGGTGAACAACTTACATCGGCTACTTAAAGGGCCATCGATTTTTGTCTCCCTACTCCCGTTTTTAGTCACGCCATTGGTGGGCTCGCTCATTCTCTTTTGGATGGTAGACACCGACGGCATCCTTGGTGCAAGTTTGCAAACGCTGTTTGATGACCCTTCCCTAAGTTTAAAAGCATCCACAGCATTAACCTGGACCATGCTTATCGTTTACGGTGTCTGGCATACGTTACCGTTCAGCTTTATTACTTTCTACGCCGGGTTGCAGACGGTTCCCACAGACACCCTGGAGGCTGCGCAAGTAGACGGTGCCACCAAGTGGCAACGTATGATGTACGTGGTGGTTCCGCACCTCATCCCATTAGTGTCCTTTGTGACGTTAATGTTGTTGATGGATAACTTTCGCGTGTTTGAACCGATCGTGAGCTTTTCAGCAGAGGCCCATGCCACGTCACTGAGTTGGATTATCTACAACGATTTACGGGAAAGCGGTAACCCGCTGTACGGCTCCGCTGGCGCCACATCCATCATGACGATCATTGGGGTGTGCATTTTGTTGATGCCGGTGCTCATACGCATCTGGCGCGACTTCAATCGAAAAGCACACTAGGGGTAATCGCATGGCAACAAAAGCAGACACTCGGCTGACGGTTGGAAAAACCATCTCATATGCGTTGGTAGCCTTGTGGTTAATCATCGCTGCATTCCCATTTTTTTGGACGTTCTGGGGCAGCTTTAAAGTACAAGCCGACTTCTTATCAAAAGCCGATTGGATGAATGCACTGACCGGTGCGAACACTATCGAACAAACCGGCAGCGCGTTTACTGGTGCCGGTTATCACGGTGCCTGGGTATTGGAGGGCTTTTGGCAAAATGCTCTGAACACGGGTGTTGTCGTATTCTCCGTAGTCGTTATATCTCTCACCATTGGAACCCTGGGTGGTTACGCATTAGCTCGTTCAGGCTTCCGCTACGCGTTCTGGATTCTTATGGCGGCACTGGTATTTCGCGCAATGCCGCACATTACCTTGGTGTCCGGTTACATGTTGCCGTTCTTTGAATGGAATATCTGGGGATTACTCCCAACAACAATCATTGTCTTAGTGGCTATAAACCAGCCGTTTACATTGTGGATGCTGCACTCCTTCTTTCTTAATATCCCTAAAGACCTGGACGAAAGCGCCATGGTAGATGGGTGCACGCGCTTTCAGGCGTTCCGGCACGTCATCGTGCCGGTTATGTGGCCAGGTGTTATCACCACGGGACTGTTCAGCTTTTTACTCGCCTACAACGACTTCACGGTAACGGCCATGTTATTGAGCGATGAAAACGAAACGATCATTCCAGCCATCAACAGTTTCATGGGAACCACACAGGTCGAGGGCAAAATCATGTATGCCGTGGCGGCTGTGGTGTCCGCGACCGCACCACTTTTTGTGCTGATTTTATTTTTCCAACGCCAAATCGTTTCGGGTTTAACCGCTGGAGCTGTGAAGGGATGAGCCAATCCAACGCCATGGACGAACACACTCAAAACAAAGCGCTGATCGAGCCGCTACGCGTGGCGATGTACAACTTTGATGAAGCCAGCGTTCGCGCCGAGCTGGACAATATACTGTTGCCAGATGCGAATATACATATGGCGCATCCGCTCAGAGATATGCAGGGCCCGGGCGAGCTCTACGACACCGCTTATGCGCCTCTCTTTGAGTCGATTCCTGATTTAGAACGCCGGGACTACATTGTGATGGGAGGGCGAACCGAGCATGGCGATAGCTGGGTTGGCTGTGGCGGGTACTACACGGGCACGTTTGTCGCGCCATGGTTAGACATCCCGCCAACAGGCCACATGGTGCATATGCGTTTCCATGAGTTCTATCGCATGGTGGACGGCAAGGTCGCTGAGATTCAGTCCCTGTGGGATATCCCCGAAGTGATGATGCAAGCCGGTGCCTGGCCAATGGCTCCAAGTCTTGGGCGCGAATGGCATGTGCCTGGCCCAGCGACAAATGATGGCGTTGTACCCGGCCCGTACAACGCTGAGCAATCTCAACAGGCGTGCGATCACGTGGTCACTATGCTGGAACACATGAAAAAGCACCCGTCACAAGGTGGGCCCGAGTTGATGGAGATGCCGCGTTTTTGGCATCCAAGAATGAGCTGGTACGGCCCATCAGGTATCGGCACAGGTCGAGGGATTGCAGGCTTTCGAAACTGGCACCAGATACCATTTCTGAAAGCCATGCCCGATAGAGGCCTGGAACGAGCCAAACTGACCTATCATTTTTTTGGTGATATAGACTATGTTGCGGTAACTGGATGGCCGAATATGATTCAAACGGTTACCCATGATGGTTGGATGGGCATCGCACCCGCGGGCAAGCAAATCACCATGTGCTCATTGGATTTCTGGCGAATCGAAAACGGACTCATTCGTGAAAACTGGGTAATGGTTGATTTACTCGATGCGTGGCGGCAGCTGGGTGTGGATGTGTTTGCTCGGTTGCGCGAGTTCAATAAAGTTCGCGTGCCAGGGAACATCAAGTTCCCGGTTGGCGATCTATAGCTTGACGGCTTGCTATCAAACAATTCAGCAATTCATTTGGATACCAGTGAAAACACGTTCTTTACTTGAATTGTTTACAAGGGCTTGGTTACCAATAACCCGCTATTTTCGCAGCGGGCATATAAGCATGACTCCCACACTGCGCACCGCAGAATTAATACGAGCTTTGGTCCAACCATCAAGTAACCCAGAGCAATCGGCCCGACAGTTTCCGGACACGCACAATACAGAAACGACTTCGCTAACCTTTAACGGCAGCGCCGCACTCTATCGCGCTGCGCAGCACCTGCAACTCAGTACGACGGATACTGTGCTACTCCCCGCCTATGGCTGTGGGGCAGAAATCGGACCCTTTGAGTATGCTGGATGCCGACTGTCGTTCTACGACAATGCAGACGGTTTGAATGTTGATGTGGAGCAAATTTCCCAGATTCTTGAATCTGACGAATCCGTCAAAGCCTTGTTAGTTACCCATCATTTTGGGTTGGCGCAAGCAAAGGTAACCGCGCTTAAACAGCTGTGCGAAAAAACCGGCACCCTATTAATTGAAGATTGTGCGCATGCGCTTTATTGTGAGCACGAAAACACGATGCTGGGCAGCATCGGCCACTTGGCTATATTTAGCCCACGAAAAACGCTGCCGCTGACAGAAGGCGGAATCTTCGTTGTGAACAACACAACAGGCGATGTGACAATTCCTTCGCAAGTAACAGCGCAGGAGAGCGTGAAACCTGAACGTTTAGCGCTGCTTCAGCGGCTATGTTACTCGATACAACAAGGCTACCGCAGCAGAGATAACTCATTGGGTTATGCATTAATTCGAGGGTCCGGCATTGCATTGTGGGCCATACCTTCCACTTTTATAAAACTTATCAAGAGAGCGGGGTTAACTAAAAAAGCGCATTGGCTGACCGCTGATGCGGAGGGTAGTGAAGCAATTCCTATCTATCGCACCCGTATGTCATCACTGATGCATTCTGTTTATCGCACCACAAACAAGTCCAATGTCATTGAACGACGCCGACACAATTTTTACCAGTTGCTTAGTTCCGTTCAAACGCAAAAATCGGATACGATAGCAACGCCCGTAATTTCCGAATTACCTGAGGGCTTTTTGCCTTTGTATTTTCCCATTTTCACGCCCAATCCGGCCGAGCTGGTTGCGTATCTTGAGGGCGTCGATATTGAGGCATTCAACTGGTGGCAACACCTCCACCCGACTGTTAACTGGACAGATTTTCCAGTGGCACGAAGATTGAAGCAGAGTATCGTGGCCCTGCCCGTTCATCAGCAGCTAACGTCACGACAGATTGAACGCATCGCGTCAGCACTAACCGCTTACGAAACAGAGACTCACCAGCTCAACGTATAAATCATTCAGGTGTGCAGCTAAACTCACGGAGTTGGCACAACCCTTAGAGTCAGAAATGCCACCGATTTTCAGACATCTACGCAATTATTTGTCAGCCGGCCTGATCGGTTCTTTGCTGGGTCTTGTTAGTTTTCCGTTAATGACTCGCTCCTTAAGTGTTGAAGACTATGGGTTGCTCGGGCTTGTCAGTGCCACCGTGACCATTTTTGTGTCGTTTGCGAAACTTGGCCTTCAAAACGCGATTATCCGCTTCTTCAGTGAAGCACGAAATCGGGGCGCTCCCGCCTTTCAAAAACTCCTGGATAACATTGCCGGTATCAGTGTTTTGTTGTCGGTAGTCGGCGTCCTGCTATGGTGGTTGTACGCGCAACTTGTCATCCCCTTAATTGATGACACCCCATTGCTACGATGGTTGTTTTTGTTAGCCACCGCCTTGATTCCACTAAAAGTAATTCAAAGCTTACTGGCTAACCTCCTTCAGGCGGATGAGCGCAGTGGCACCTTAAGCACAGTGACGGTGTTTGAAAAGGTTTTTCGCTTGTTGTGCATGATCGGTATCGTGTTGTCGGTGGGCTTGAGTTCTGAACGCGCACTCATCGTCATCATTATCAGTGAAGCCCTGTTACTCATGGTGTTGCTCTATTGCTGCGGCCGATACCTATCCACCACGCGACTGAATCTGAATTGGGCGGTGCTTACCCCATTGGTGGCTTACGGTTTTCCGGCCATGATTGGTGAGCTCACTGCCGTGCTGTTGGAAACCGGCGACCGTTATGTCATTCAAGGTTTTCTTGGCAGCGAATCTCTGGGCCAGTACGCAGCGGCCGTCAACATTTGTATGTATCTCGAGTGGGTTCTGATTCTCGCGTTGCAAAGCGCTATCGTGCCGCACTACGTCAAACTGTACGAGGAACAAGGGCGCGCAGCTACCATCGCGTTTCTGAATAAGTCGTTTGAGATTTACGTAGCGGTTGCCCTCGGCGTCTTTGTTGTCTTTTGTGTGGCAGCGCCTGATCTGATTATTATTCTCGCTGGTGAGAAGTATCGCGGTGGACTGGTCGTAATTCCCTGGTTTGCCGCGGCCTATGTGCTGGTTGGGGCGATCAGCATTGCGGCGGCAGGAGTATTTATCGACAAACGCACCATTCTGCTGGTCAAATGGACCGGGGCTGCATTTGTTATCAACATGATTCTTAATATTATGACGGTGCCGCACTTCGGACTTACCGCAGCGGCCATTGCCACCTTTATCGCGATGTCTATTCGTACCCTGGGCGTTCGATATGACGCTTGCAAGACCTTGCCCGTTGATATTCCGTGGAAAGCCCTGACACAATCTGTTGCTTGCGCCATCCCGGCGCTGCTGCTGGGCTATTGGGTTAATTCAGGCTCGTTGCTTATCGACTTGTTTGCAAGCGCCACCGTATCAGGAGTGATCTACATTGCATTGATACTGACCATTAATCCTTACATGCGCAATACGGTTCTGGAACGGGCCAAGCGTGTAATGGGGAGTAACACTGCTTAGAGTGCGTGTTGGGGCTGAAACGAAAGCGCTATGCACTTGTATATGATTTAACCGTCAAGATTTAACGCATAAACAAACGCCTCAATAGTCTGACCATCTTCGGTTTCTACATTGACTTTAACTCGGCGATATTCCTCGCCCTCGAATGCGTCTAATTTTTCCCAGTTTGCGGCAAGTTCTGGTGAGCTAAATATAAAGCCCTGAATCGGCTCACCATCGTCCTTCGGTATGACCCCCGGGCAGCCCTGATCGGCCCCCCAGCCTTGATTATGTAATTGTCCGCGTATCGAAGCGGGTGACCAATTTCCAGGTACATCCTCCAGAACATAATGGTTGGGTTTACCGGGGGCCAAGGTTCCGTAAACGAACAACTTTTCCATCGTGATGGCTATGCCATGGTATTTGCCTTAATCGTCTAGTGAATATAGCAATTTTTCACCTGAATCCACGTACATGCATTTGCAGGAGGCTAAGCCATCTAAATCACTATTTATTCAAAGCTGACGTTAACGGTAACCCCTGTATTGGTTAGATCAGTACCACCGCCAAGCTCGACTAAGAATCCACCTTGTGAGAAATCAATGGGTACCGGAATACCCGTTTCGAAAGCATCTCCAGCCTCCAACACAAAACCCGCTGGAAGAATAGAAACCGTCGCAAATTCATTCAGTTCATCTGAGCCAACCAAAGACACCGAAGTAACCGTGTTGGCTGCGAAACCAACGTAATAACGATCAAAACGATTTTCAGGTAAAACCAGATCCGCAGCGTCTGAGTTATTTACCAAAGTCATCGTTAACGAATTTGCAGAGAAATTCATATCGTAAAAATTGATGTAGTTGGGTAATTCTAATTCGGGGTCAGATACTGCCGTTAAGCTTATTCTTGTCACTCAGCAGATTCATTCGGATCGAAAGAGTGATGCATGTGTCTGAGCTTCCAACGCCCCTGGTGCCTTTCCACCACATAAGTGGAACGAACACCTGGGAATGGCTGGGTGCTGTAGCGCAGCGTAAGCGTAATGCATGCCATATCAGCCGATCTGAAAACCCGCACATTATCTTTGTGTAGTGTTACAACCGTTCCCGTTTTGAAAAACTGTTGAACTTTAGCTTCATGCTCGGCGTAGTTGTTTGAGTCACAATCAGCATGATTGTCATAGAACACAAACGCATCGTCATCCACATGCTGATCTCTGAACAACTCAATATCACGCTCATAAAAAGATTGGTTGTATTGGTCGATTAGATCGATGAAAGGTTTTATGTCCTTTGGATCGGTTAGTTCCACTATTTGAATTCCTCACTCGACATGATCAGATTGAGCTCTTCGTTGGCCAAGGTTGCTGGTTAGTAGCCAGTGTAAAAATACAATAAGTTAGAAGTCGATGGCCGTTGAATACATAGGATCTTCATGCAGGGCCCAGTACGCCCTTTGTATTTCTGAAGTAATGGGGCCGATGGATCCCTCCCCCACGTTCTTGCCGTCTATGGTGGTGATCGGCATAACCCCACCTGCTGTACTGGTTGCAAAGACTTCATCAGCGCAGCGGGCTAATTCAGGGCTCAACGGTGATTGACGGACTTCGTACCCTTTATCGATTGCGATTTCTATGGCGGTCTTCCGGGTAATGCCTTCGAGAACCCCACTCGCAGGTGTTGTGATACTCGAACCTTTAACAGCAAAAATATTGAAACCCGGTCCCTCCATCAGGTTTCCCTGAGCATCAACAACGACCGCGGTTTCCGCTCCTTTGTCATACGCTTCAAACTGACCCATCACGAGGTCCAGCCAGTGATAATTTTTAATCGTGGGATCGACAGACGCTGCGGGTATTCGTTGCTGCTGGCTTATGACAAGATTCAGTTTGGATTCCGGAGGCGTTATCCAAACAAACGGTATCGCGAATGCATAAAACCGGTTTTCACACGTTCTGGGGTCACGTGATCCCGGACTGGGTACCCCGCGGGTCGTAATCATCTCGACATAGGCATCACGCAAGCCGCTGGCCTTCACGCATTGGCTTAAAATCGAGCGCAACGACTCGCGTTCGTAGGGTATGGACATCCGCAAACGGGCCATACCCGCAAAAAATCGATCCAGATGATCTTCCAACCGGAAAAATTTTCCATTCCAAACGTGTACAACATCGTACGTTGCATCCGAATGCAGAAACCCCCAATCCAAAATTGAGATTTTAGCTTCCGTAACCGGGACGATATCCCCATCAATGAAGGCTGCGCCTAGTGAAAAATCTGACAATTTGTTCTCCGTCCTGTAGGTCCTATTTACAACACTGTGACTGTCACCAGTAATAACACCACACCCTGTATATCAACTATCAACCTTGTGAAGTCAAAATTTTCTCTTGTGCCCGGGCGCTATCCTTCATTTTCAGGTTAGCAATCTCGCAGGTATTGATGGGCTAGAACTACCCGATTACATGAAAGCGCAGTGATAAGCCAAAAGAAAGCATGCACAAAATAAAATCCTTTACGGCCAGAACGGTTTTGGTTCCACTAAGTACCCCACACAAAACTGCCAGCGGAGAAATACAAGCCTCCCCCCTGATTCTTGTCGATGTGCTTACCGACTCAGGGATAACCGGTCACAGCATAATTTTTACTTATACGCCAGCCGCACTCAAGCCCTGCGCCGAATTACTTCAGAACATTGGTGAATTGATTTGCGGCGAAGTGCTAACGCCTGCAGAAATCGAACAACAACTGTCCAAACGTTTCCGCCTTTTGGGTACACAAGGGCTCGTCGGAATGGCATTAGCCGGTATTGACATGGCTCTGTGGGATGCGCATGCGCGTGGTTGTAATCTGAGTCTGGTATCTATGTTAGGCGGTACGGCGAAACCTATCAAAGCTTATGCTCCGATTGGTTACGACGGTGTTCAGGGTTGTGCAAATGCCGCAAAACAGTGGGCGGATGAAGGCTTTTTGGGCATGAAAGCCAAAATCGGATACCCCACGGTCAAAGAAGATATCGAAGTTTGTCAGGCCATTAGAAAAGCGGCTGGCAGTGATGTTGCGATTATGGTTGATTACAATCAATCGCTCACACCCGAAGAAGCCAGGCAAAGAATCAGCGTACTCGATGCGGAAGGGTTAACGTGGGTTGAGGAACCCACACTTGCGCACGACTATATAGGCCACGCGGCGGTCACCCAAGCTGTGCAAACGCCCATTCAAACCGGTGAGAATTGGTGGGGTACGCTGGATATGAGTCACGCACTGGACGCTGATGCATCAGACCTTGTTATGTTGGATGTGATGAAAATCGGTGGTGTGACCGGTTGGCTGCGTGCAGCCGCTGCAGCACACAACCGACAACGCCTGGTGTCGAGTCATTTATGGCCTGAAGTCAGTGCACAGCTTTTAAGTTGCACGCCCACGGCACATTGGTTGGAGTACGCCGATTGGTGGAATCCTATCTTGGCTAATCCTGTCACGGTAGAGCACGGTTACGTAACCGCCGGTGACGAACCTGGATCGGGTATTAATTGGAATGAGAAGGCCGTGCAACAGTATGCGGTTTAACCGCTTTGTTCAGCGAATGAAAAGCCCCACCCTCACTTGAATCTTATCGAAGTAAAAAGATGGGGCTTGAAATAGCGCAATAAACAACGCAATAAACAACGCAATAAACAACGCAATAAACAACGCAATTGGCCTAATGCAGATCCGCCTGCTTTTGTGCAGGCGGATTTACATAAACCCTTTAGCCCATCATACCGCCGTCGTCGCGGGTGATTGCGATAACCGCCGAACGTGGCACGGCATCACCGCCATCTGGCCAGTGGCTGTTTCCGCGCTCACCAGGGTGTTGAATACCAACAAACATGGTTCGCTTATCTGCGCTCCACGTCATCCCGGTTACTTCACACTCGTTGGGACCTACTAAGAAGCGCCGAATTTCGCCCGTGGCTGGGTCACCAGCTAACATCTGGTTGTTACCGTGACCTTCGAAGTCGCCTTCATTCGAGTAATTTCCATCAGTTTGAATCCACAGTAAACCATTAGAGTCGAACTTCAAACCATCCGGTGAATTAAACATGTTGGCTTCTGAGACGTTATCAGAACCGGCCTCGAGGCCATTTTTAACCTTAGGGTTACCCGCCATAACGAATAGATCCCAGGCAAAGCCATTACTTGTGTGATCGCCGCCATTGGGTCTCCAACGCACCACTTGACCGTAGAGATTTTTTTCCCGTGGATTTGGCCCACCAACCGGTGTCAGGTCTCCACCGGCGTTTGGCTTGATACCGCGGTTCTTGTTGTTCGTCAGTGCGCAATACACTTCAGGTGCTGTTGGGTTAGCAGAAACCCACTCCGGACGATCCATAGTAGTTGCACCCAGTGCAGATGCCGCTTGACGCGTATAAACACATACTTCGGCCATTGAAGCCATACCGGTAGCTTCCGGTGTCAATTCCAGCCATTCGCCCGCCCCAGTATCATGGAACTTCGCCGCGTACAGTTTGCCGTCTTCTAATAAAGAGTCCGTATCACCACCCGGTGCGTAAACACCGTTGGATACAAAACGGTATAAGAACTCACCGCGCTCGTCATCACCCATGTACACCACCACACGGCCGTCACCGTTCAGGACAAGCTCAGCATTCTCGTGTTTGAAGCGACCCAACGCACTGCGCTTCTTAGGAGCAGCGTCTGGGTTGCGCGGGTCAATTTCCACAACATAACCGAATCGGTTTGGTTCTGTTGGGTGCTTGCTAACATCAAAGCGTTCATCTACTTTGGCCCAGCCATAACCCCAGTCTTTTGACGAAACGCCGTAGCGCTTGAGTTCTGGCGACACCTTGTGATCTTCATCGGCAGCCGAAAAATACCCGTTGAAATTCTCTTCACACGCCAGGTAAGTGCCCCAAGGCGTTTGACCGTTACCACAGTTGTTCCACGTGCCTAATGGTGTTGTACCCGCCGGGTCGGCTGCGGTTTTCAGCAAATCGTGGCCAGTGGCCGGACCTGTCATTTCCATAGGTGTGTCTGGAGTTACACGCCGGTTGTACGGGCTGTCCTTGACAACGCCCCACTCTCCTGTTGCCGATTTCGAAATCTCAACCACTGTCAGTCCGTGCGCCATCTTGCCCTTATTTACATCGTCGTCTGTTTCTGATGCACCTTCAGCGCGATTACCCCAGATAATCTTCCGATTGGTGTACTCGTTATTCAACACCAATAACGTTTTATCACCGTGGGCAAACACTTCCATACCATCAATGTTGTCCCCTATCGATACCGCTTGTGACGCAGCGGTCCCACGAGTGGCGTGATCAAACTCGGCACCGTCAGACCACAGAGGGTCGCCCCATTTGGCAACCACCTGCGACGAATAACCTGGCGGAACAGTGATGTCGTCTAACGTATTTGCGTCGATCGGGCTAAAAGCAAAACGACTGGTTGCCGCCACCGCCTCATTCGGCACCAATGTGCTCAGCGAACCTAAGGTGGCTACGCTGCCCACGGCCAATACACCTTTGAGTAAGCCACGTCGGGTTAACGCAACTTCCAGGACACGATCAAAGTCGTTCTCCTCTGGCTTTGGGTTCAGCTGCTCATCATAATCGTCAAACGATAGTTCTTCACTGTGGTCAATACGGTCGGTCATGCGCAAATCCTTAACTAGTGAGTGGTTAATATGCTGCGCAGACTCTAGCGAACCTTTGTTACAGAAAAGTGACACGTTTCCAGTCGAGGATAAATAATTTGATGGGTCGAGGCATACCGAATACTTTCTCGATTTGCTCCGCTGTCGATGACAACCCTGCCTCTCGAGCACATGATTAGCGCTTAGTCTGATTTGTTATAACGTTAGTTTTGTCTAAGCGCCATTGCCATCTTTACCAGTCGGACCATTTCGGCTAGATGGCTGTGGCGCGTGAAACGCACAACCAGCCAGGTGCTTCCATTTTTCCGATCGCGATGACCTATTCGATCGGGAGCATGGGTTAAACCCTCACGCTTCACAATCGCCCGAGATAATCGTACATCCAGCTCGTTATTGCCATGGAAATGAGCCACTTCTTTACCGTGGTAGTCGATAACCAAAAAGTCCCGCTCTGAATCCCATAAATGGATATCGATGCCGGGAATTTTTTCCAGCTCTTCAATTAACAGCTTGCGTAGTTTGGCCATGTAAGGTTTTAAGTCTAAAAAGGTGGACGTAAATGTGGCGACTTACCTTTCCCGACTGTTTATCTAATTGTCCAACAAGTGCGCCGCATCAACCGACCAGGACAAGATGTAGTTGGCGTCTTGAGAGATATTCAGTTCATCAAGCTCGCGCTCTTGCACTTGCACCATGAATTCTGTGCCATCGTTGGTTTCGAAAAACAAAGTAACCACGGCACCCACAAACTCTTCAGAAATTAATGTGCAATGCACCTGATTGGGTTCAGAGTTTGTTGTACCGCTTTTGATTTGTGAAATCTCTTCAGCGCCGTGCGGTCGTGCTTCAACACTCAATCGATCAGCAGCAATGGAGAGATCTATCGATTGGTCTAGCTCAATGGCTGTATTTTTTGGACTACGCATTGAGAAGGTGCCAAATGCTGTTTTAAAGTGTACCAAGCCATTATCTACCGATATGACTTTACCGCTGACGATATTATTTCGTCCAACAAATTGGGCAACGAATTTATTCGCAGGAGCGCGATAGATCTCTCGAGAACTGCCTACCTGCGCAACATCACCGTTACCCATAATCACTACACGGTCAGCCATAGCAAAGGCTTCAGATTGAGAGTGGGTAACGTAGACAAAAGTAATACCCAGCTCCTTCTGCAATTTGCTGAGTACGCCCTGCATTCGAATAACTAAATGGGCGTCCAGGGCCGACAACGGCTCATCCAATAACAGTATTTTCGGTTCAATAACAAGGGATCTGGCCAGTGCTACTCGTTGGCGTTGGCCACCGGATAGCTGATTGACTGGACGCTCAATGAATTCCCCCATATCAAGCCTTTCGAGCCAATGAATGGCTCGCTTCTTTCGCTCAGCTGAATCAACCCCCCGCATTTTCAAGCCAAACTCGACATTTTGACGAGCGTTTAAAAAAGGAAACAAGGCCAATGATTGCCACACCATCGGCGTATCACGTTCGCTGGCGCTGACCTCGTTCATCACCTGCCCGTTCAAAAGGATGTCTCCCGAGGTGGGTTTCTCTAAACCAGCTAGCATGCGCAACGTGGTTGTTTTGCCGCAACCAGACGGCCCCATTAGCGCAACAAACTCCCCTTCGGCGATACTGAGATTCAGGTTCTTAACCGCGACGAAGTCATCGAAGCGCTTAACTACCTGGCGAAATTCAACCAATGTGTCGTTCATAATTCAGCTTATCTTATCGCGCTTTTGTGAGGTCATAATCAGCACCTGCGCAATGATGACCAGTGTCATGGATGTCACAAATACCAAGGTACCAATCGCATTCACTTGTGGGTCGATATTGCCCTGCACGATTTCCAGAATCACCACGGGGATGGTTTTGTTCAATCCGGACACAAACCACGCTACCGCAAATTCATCAAAAGAGACGGCCGCTGTCAGGCAGAAGGACGCAATAATCGCAGGCCGAGTGAAAGGCACAATGACTGAACGCATGGTGGCCCACTGAGAGGCGCCTAAGTTCCAGGCGGCGGCCTCGAGATTTTCATCCATTTGAGACAAGCGTAACCGTATGATAGCCATCGCGAACGGAGAGCAAAGCACGGTATGCGCAAATATGATGCTGCTGATTTGGCCTGAAATCCCTAGCTTTGAGAACCACGCCAGCATGGCCAATGCAAGAATGATCAGCGGAACGGTGGGTGGTAATAGCGCTAACGCCAAAAAGGCACCTTTAAAACGAAACTGGTAGCGATAATCGGTATAGGCGGTTGCAAACCCGATACAGGTGGAGAGAACTGCTGTGCACAGGGCCACGATTACGCTGGTCCGGGCAGCGGTCCAGACATCTGCGTCGTTGAAAATCTTCTCGTACCACTCAAGCGAAAAACTGCCCAGTGGTATGGTTGGGAAGCGTTGTGAATTAAATGAAAATACAACGCTTGCAATGATGGGCGCAAAGACAAACAGGAAGATAACAACTAAATACGCCTTGAGTATCCAGCCACTGATGCGCTCACTTCTCATCGCTGCTGCTTCCGGTAGGCGTACGCAATGCTGGCAAAAGCGACGGTGAACAGTGTGAGCATCATAACGATAGCCACAACCGCTGCACGAGGCCATTGCTGACCCGATTTGGTGGTGTCGATGATGAGTATCGATAAGGTAGGAGGCTTTGAGCCGCCGAGATAATACGGGCTGACAAAATCACCAAATGCCAAAATAAAGCAAAACACAGCACCGATAATTAACCCGGTTTTCGCTAGCGGGATAATGACAGATGTGATGGTTCGAAGCCTTCCACAACCCAGGTTATACGCAGCTTCAATGTAGCTTTTATCAATCTGACTCATCGAAAAGGTTTGCAACACGATGACCAGCGGAAGCGTCAGGGTTAGGTAACCGACCATAGTGCCGAAAACGGTGTTGAGCATGGTGTATGGCCCAAGACCGATAAATTGCAGCAACGAATTCACCACGCCTGATTCCGACAGGATGACGTACCAAGAAAAGGTTCTGACCAAGTAACTAGTAAAGAACGGAATGATCAGGAAAAAGATCGCCCAACGGCGTGTGTTCTCTGACACTTTAAATGATAAGGCGAAGGCTGCCGGGAACGCGATGAGTGAACACAGGACAGTTGCCCCTGCTGCCATACCGAGTGTGAAAACATAGGCGTCTTTAAAGTAAGCCCGCGAGAACATTTTCTGCCAATTAACCATTTCGAACGCTTCGTGCATTCGATAGTTTTTGACCAGAAAAAACGACATCGCAATCAGGAACAACAACGGCCCGATGAAAAACAGCAGCTGCCACACAATAATGGGCAGCCGCCACGTTAATGCGTACAAGCGTTGGCTTGAACGGTTGTTACTCGCAGTTGAATCGGATTGGGTCATTGGCCGGACAAAGAATCTAGAGAATGCAGTGTCGCACCACAGTGAGTGATGCGACGCTGTCTTGTTTTACTCAGTATTGAACAGTTAATCAACGCTGAGATTAGCGTAATGGACCTACGCGTTTTTGTACTCTGACCAGAAGTCGTTCCAATCTTCCAGACTTTGTTGCACAGGGATATTTCTGTAGTGAATTCGACCTTCTTTGATCAGGGTGATGGGATCGTTTTCCATGCCGTCTACTTGACCTGTACGCTGAGCTTCTACGGGGTCAACTTCGTTCAGTAACTTTCGGCCCGCTTTCGTAATAACGATACCTGGATAAGCAGCCATTTGCGCAGACTTCACCTGCCCTTCTGGCGAGAGCATGTATTGAATGAAGGCTTTCACCATATCCGCTTTTTCACTGCCTTTGCCAATGCAGTAGGATTCTGTCCACTGGATGCCACCCTCATCGGGAATGACTGAGGCCACAGGTGCCCCATCTTTTTCCAGAACGCCCGTGATCCAATCGCCGATACCACACATTGCGTGCATCTCGCCGTTCTTTAAAGAGTTGAAGGTGCCGCCGTAGTCAAAGTATCCGCCAACTTGTGGACGCAGAGACAAGGTTGTGTCTTGAACCTGTTTCCAGGCTGCGTCGTCAAGATCCCAAAGGCCCGCACCGTTGCCTTCTAACAAACTCATTTGACCCAAGCTAGGCAAGTGCCAGTCAAAATGGCCAACTTTGCCTTTGAGTTCTGGCTTCCAAAAGCACTTATAACTCTTGGCTTCTTCGGCAGTAACGAAGTTCTTGTTGTATGAAACACCCAGGTGACCCGCCCTCAACATGACCGAGTGGAGTTTTCCATCAGCCCAATGACCTGGAAACTGCGTGAAGTCTTCATGCAGCATGTCGTCGAAGTTGTAGTCGCCCGGCTCCAGTTCTTCGATGTAGCCGGCAGCATTCAACTGCTGAACAAATTCGCCGTCGGATAATATGATGTCGTAAGTACCTGGAGGCGATTGGGCGATAAGAGCCATCATGTTGTCTCCCCCCGCGTAGTACTTAGCCTGGAACTTGACGTTATTGGCTTCTTCGAATGCACCAACCATATCTGGCTCGCCGTGCCCGTACCACGCCAGCATGTTAATGGTGGTGGGCTCAGCACTTACCTTGGTGATGTAGGGGGCCGCGATTACCGCAGAAGCACCGTATTTCAAAAATTTTCTGCGAGTGGTTGGGACCTTGGTCGTTGTCAGTTTGTCGTTCATCGGAATCCTCTAGTACTGGGGTTTTCTTGTCGAATAGCGGAAAAATCCGCAACCAAACAGGGTCAAAGCCCATGCTAAGCCAAATCGGTTATCTTTGACTACCAGATTATTGACCATTCGCACCTCAATGCTTCGAAAAGAATTTCACGCGCTGTTTGACTGCCCGGGTCCAGTCGTGATGCCAGTTATTCATGCCCTGGATACCGAGCAATGCCTCAAAAACGTGCAACGCGCGCTACAAGAGGGCGTGCATGGGATTTTCCTGATTAACCATGATTTCCCTTATCCAGAATTTTTGCCCATTGTTCGAGACGTTCGTGCTGCCTACCCCGATCTCTGGTTGGGCCTGAATTTTTTGGCGCAAACCGGAGAAATTGCGTTTCCCATTCTGGGCGAGCTGGCCAATGAGGGGTGTGTTATTGATGCTTACTGGGCAGACGATGCGCGCATAGATGAACACAGTCATGTCAGTCAACAAGACGAAGCGAAGCGCATAGCCCAAGCAAGACAGGACTCAGCATGGGATGGCTTTTATATGGGTGGTACCTGTTTTAAAAAACAACGCGAAGTGTCGCCGGAGCATTACGCGACTGCGGCGAAACTGGCAACGCACTTTATGGATGCGGTGTGCACGTCTGGGGTAGCCACGGGAAAAGAAGCGTCCCCTGAAAAGATAGAAGTATTTCGAAACGCGATTGGTGAACACTCGTTGAGCTTGGCATCAGGCGTAACACCCGATAATGCGCATGTGTATAAAACGGTAGATTGCTTTTTGGTGTCGACCGGCATCAATAAGGATAACGATTTTTATAATATTGATCCCGCGAAGTTACGATCGCTTATGAACGTAACGAGAGAGATTGGAGAGACAAGATGACTATAGATAGCCAAGAGAACAAAAACGCTATCAAAGGACCAAGAGATGATCGATGGTACTTAAACATCATGTCCCCCAATACCAAAGGTGACAAGTTCGCATGGCTGGACCCTACTTCTATTTATATTAACAGCGCTGCGTACACCGATTTGTTGGATGACTTTGTTAACGACTTAGAAGGAATAGACATTGATTGTGTGGCCGGTCTGGATGCCATGGGTTTTGTGTTAGGTGCCGGACTTGCCGCAAGGCTCAATAAGGGTTTTCTACCTATCCGAAAAAGCGGTAAGTTGTGTGTAGATACCGACAAGGTTTCATTTGATAATTATTCAGGGCGGACACAGGATATGGAAATGCGAATACCCGCTTTTTCTCCGGGTACACGTGTACTGCTGGCAGATCAATGGGTGGAAACAGGCGGAACCATGGCCGGCGCTATTGAGCTGGTTGAACGTCAGCAAGGTGTCGTCGCCGGACTGTTAGCTATCGCTATTGAAGAAAACGAAGCGACAAATAAATACAGAGAACGTTACCCATGTTTATCAGCGGTTGTACCAGGTTCTCGTTGGCAGCGGGAGTGCAACGCGCAAACCCTGTCCAGCTTTGAAAATTATGAGGCGAGGCACACGTTTCCTGACGCTGGACGGATGGCGTTTAAATAACTATTTTTCATGAAAACAACCGTCTACGGCCCGAGATAACTCCCAATGCGTATCCGTCTCTTCAGATATTTCAAACCCGTAGCGTTGATAAAACTCAACAGCAGACACATTCACTTTGAGCGTTTGCAAACGCAGTTCTTTCTTCCTCGATTGGCTGATACCAATAGCCCAGCGCACAACAAAGCCACCAACGCCTTTTCGCTGATACGTCGGTAATATGTATAGCTGTTTCAGCCAGACGAAGTCAGGCAGTATGTCAAGGCCGACAACACCGACCTGCTCTCCATCTAACCAAACGATAAATATGTTTTCGCTGTCGAATGCTGAATTAGCGTACTCGCGCTGAAGGTCTGCATCCCAGCCAAACATCGCTTCAATATGGGTACGGTACGCCAGATGATGAACTTCGATAAAAAACGCACGGTCACTTTCCTGAGCTTCAGTCAGGGTGACAGATAATCCAGTCATTCCTGGGTTCGCCAGACACACCAGCCCAAACACACCCAACCCGTTATAAACCCTAAACCGCCTAGCGGCGTAATCATGCCTAATCGGGTGATGCCGGTGAACGCCATAACATACAAACTGCCACTGAATAACAAGACGCCCACTGTGAAGAGCATTGCGGGTATCCGAACCGAGTGGCCCGCCAGTAAACCACAGACCAATAACGCAAACGCGTGCATAAACTGATAGCGCGCGCCGGTCTCAACCCAGCCCAACGCTTTAGGCGTCAGGATGGATTGCAACCCGTGCGCACCAAACGCGCCGATCATTACCGCGGTTGCCGCAAAGAACACACCGAGAAGAAACGGCCATCGGTTAATGTGCATGGTGTGGGTTTTCCGTTACCTAATGACTTGTGTACTTGCCCTAGCCACGGCCGATAAACGGCATGTTGGTGGCCATAACCGTCATAAACTGAACGTTGGCAGACAGCGGTAGGTTCGCCATGTGCAATACCGAATCTGATACATGGTCAACGCTCATCACGGGTTCTGGCTTAATGGATAAGTCAGCCTGCGGTACACCACCGCCCATCTTGGCGGTCATATCAGAGGCGGCATTGCCAATATCAATTTGCCCACATGCGATGTTGTAAGGGCGACCGTCTAACGATATCGAGCGGGTTAACCCAGTGATCGCGTGTTTGGTGGAAGTATAAGGCGCTGAGCCAGGCCGCGGTACCGCAGCTGAAATAGAACCGTTATTGATGATACGACCACCCTGAGGATTCTGACTGCGCATTAGATTGAAGGCACCACGGGCACACAGAAACGCGCCAATGTAGTTTACGTTTACTACCCGCAGAAAATCCTCAACGGGTATATCACCAATCGGTGCCGCCGGTACATTATTACCCGCATTGTTAAACAGCACGTTCAATCGACCGTACGTTGACTCGATGGATGTATACAGTGCATCTACGTCTTCAGGTTTTGTCACATCACAGGCAATAGCAGCGCTATTTTCAGTTCCCATCGCTTCAACCGCTTCTTCCAAAACGTTCAAGCGGCGCCCGGTAATCACGGTGAAGTAATCATTAGCGGCAAGCGTTTTTGCGCAAGCTAAGCCGATGCCTGAGCCACCACCGGTGACGAGTGCGATTTTTTTCATAATGCTTCCTGATGTGTTGTTATGTGGTGTATCAATGCCATACGAATGTAATGCGATTGCAATGCGATTACCATGCGAATGCAATGCGAACGCAATGTGAGCGCAGCGTTTTGTCTTAGCCAGCCCCGGCACTCAAGGTTGCGTCATCCGATAAAGGCAGATGACAGAGGATAGCCTCAATACAGGCGGCTTCATCATGCTGAATGGCCGCTTCGTAAATGGCGTTGTGCTCTGTAATGTTGTTGTCCCCACCAAATCCGTAAGTGGGTAGTGATGACACGGCGTACATTCTAAACGTGTCATAGGCGGTTTTATAACTGCGCAGCAAGAGGGTTGAACGGCAAGCAGACAATACCGTGTTATGAAACTCCCAGTCTTGTCGCGACCAGTGCTTTAAAAACGGTGTGACATCATCAGCGGCTTTCATGCGTTCTTCCACGAACACTAACTTCTTGTGTGCAGCGCTAACCGCCATCTCCCATTCGAACCCACCGTTTTTCAAAGCCATGCGCACGGCTTCGCATTCAAGAACCCAGCGCATATGCACCGCTTCCTGGAACGTTTCTTTCGAGTGCGCAACGGCGCGAAAGCCTTGATTGAGTTCGGAATCCACAAAGCCTTCGCCCGCTAAACGGATCAGCGCTTCCCTCAGCGCCGCGCTTTTACAACCCAGCTCATCTTTCAAATGTTGGGGTTTAAGTTTTTCGCCAGGCTTCCAACGGCCCCAAATTAAACCGTCGCGTAATACCTCGTACAAGGTATGCGCATCGGGCGCGGCATCGCTGATGGGAACCACCGATTGCTGTTTGGAGGGGTTGATCACTCTGGGGCTACGTAAGCGTGTGGCCACTAGAGTAGCAAATTAGTTTGGAAATAGTTAAATAATTTCGAAATTATTACCGATTCGCGATACACTCTGCGCGTTGGGCGTACGGCAGTTGATGCAAGTGTCCTGCTACCCTAATCCCTTTAATTTGTTCAACCTTGGAGACAGCGGCCTTGTCTAAGCCCCAGATTTTAGTGTTCGGTGAGTGTGACGATTGGGATCTACAGCCCCTGGGGGAACTGTACGAGCTGCATTACGTACCCGCCGATAACAGCCTGGGCCACCTGTCCAGTGAAACAAAAGAAGCCATTGTCGGTATTGCCTTTCGCGGCCACAGCCAGTTAAACGCGGCCATCATGGACGAATTTCCAAACCTGGGCGTCGTGGCTAATTACGGCGTGGGTTACGACACCATCGATGTGGCACACGCCAGCTCACGCGGCATCAAAGTCTCTAACACACCCGACGTACTCACCGAGGATGTGGCAGATCTTGCCATCGGTTTAATGATTGCGCAGTCGCGCGGCATTGTCGGGGCATCGGCCTGGGTACGCTCCGGTGAATGGCAGCAGCATGGCGAATACCGTTTAGGCACTAAGATCAGCGGCAAAAAAGCTGGCATCGTTGGATTGGGCCGCATCGGTCGAGCCATCGGCGAACGCCTGGTGCCCTTTGGTATGGACATCCACTATTACAGCCGAGAAGAAAAAGACACGCCCAACTGGACGCATCACGGTGATATCACCGAGTTAGCCGCTGCTGTCGATATCTTGTTTGTATCGGTATCCGGTGGACCAACCACCAAAGGCATCGTAGGTAAAGAAGCCATTGAAGCGGTGGGCCCGAACGGCTTGCTGGTGAACATTTCACGCGGCACAACCATTGATGAAGGCGCACTTCTTGATGCGTTGGAAAGCGGTGCTTTGGGTGCCGCAGCGTTGGATGTATTCTTGTCTGAACCGAACCTGGATAAACGCTTTTTAGCGTTGGACAACGCGCTACTGCAACCTCACCAAAGTTCTGGCACGGTGGATACCCGTAAGGCAATTGGTGCCCTGCAACGCGCTAACTTAGCCGCTTATTTCGCCGGTGAGCCGTTGGTTACGCCTGTTAACTAATTACGATACAACAAATCACAATCGACACGGCCAAACGAAAAAGCGCCGCTTAGATTTAAAGCTAAGCGGCGCCTTTTGTTTTAACAAACAGGTTAGTTCGTGCGCTTTAAACGCGTTCGAAAACGGTACTAATGCCCTGCCCCATGCCAATGCACATTGTGGCTAAACCAAACTCACCATCGTTTTGCTGCATAACATTAAGCAATGTAGTGCTTATGCGCGTGCCTGAACAACCGAACGGGTGACCTAAAGCAATCGCTCCACCGTGCAAGTTAACCTTGTTGTCCATGTTATCCAGCAGTTTCAGATCTTTTAGCACAGGAATAGCCTGCGCTGCGAAGGCTTCGTTCAGTTCCACGTGATCGATGTCCTCGATACTCAGGCCAGCTCGTTGTAGCGCTTTTTGAGTGGCAGGTACGGGGCCGTAACCCATGATCGCTGCCGGGCATCCGGCCACGGCCATACTGCGAATCTTAGCTATGGGTTTTGCGCCGATCTCCCGTGCCTTAGCACCGGACATGATCAGCATCGCACTGGCACCGTCAGAAATGGCAGATGAACTACCTGCGGTAACGGTTCCGACCTTTGGAACGAACGCCGGACGTAGTTCGGATAAGGATTCAGGGGTCACGTTGTCACGGATAACTTCATCCACTTCAATAAGTTTTTTAAAGCCGTTTTGATCATGACCTTCAATGGGCACAATTTCGTTCGCAAACCCACCATTAACGGTGGCGGCGTGCGCACGCTGGTGTGAACGTGCGGCAAATTCATCTTGTTGCTGCCTGCCGATACCATGAATGTTGGCTAGCATTTCAGCGGTGACGCCCATCATCATGGAGGCTTTGGCTGCGTGCTTACTCATTGCGGGGTGCAAATCCAAACCATGCAACATGGGCACATGCTGCATGTGCTCTACGCCGCCCGCGATAAACACGTCGCCGTAGCCTGTCATAACCCCTTGAGCTGCGGTATGCAGAGCTGACATGGAACTCCCGCATAAGCGGCTGACGGTTTGACCGGCGACCGTTTCAGGCAACTCGGCGCGAATGGCTACGCTGCGAGCGATATTGAATCCCTGCTCCAACGTTTGGTTAACGCAACCCCAAACGAGATCTTCAACGTCGTCAGCGTCTACTTCGGGGTGACGTTCAAATAACGCTTTAACCAAGGTGGCTGACAGATCTTCAGCTCGTACGTTAACAAAGCCACCGTTTTTGGAGCGTCCCATTGGCGAACGCACACAATCGATTACTACAACATCATTAGCGTTGATCGTCATGGCTTACGCTCCTGGTCCGAAAAAAGTGGCGGATGTTTTGGCACGTTCTCTCATGCCATCGGTCGCGTGGTAAAGCTGACCAAGATCTTTGTACTTGTCACACAGAGCGACAAAATTCGCCATGCCTAGGGTGTCGATGTAATGCAACACACCCCCCCTGAATGGAGGAAAGCCAATGCCATACACGAGGCCCATGTCGGCGTCCGCAGGCCCGGAGACAATGCCCTCTTCTAAACATCGAATGGTCTCAATGCACATTGGAATCATCATGCGCTCAATGATCTCTTCGTCGGTAAACGAACCCTGTTCGGTCACTGTCGGTGCAATCATTTCAGCTGTTTCGGGTTCGATAACTTTCTTGGGCTTGCCGCGCTTATCCATTTCATAGCGATAGAACCCAACCCCATTCTTCTGCCCGAAACGCTCATTCTCATAAAGCACATCAATCGCTGATTTGAAGTCGTACTTCATACGCTCCGGAAAACCATCGGCCATCACAGCACCCGCATGATAGGCAGTGTCCATACCGACGACATCCAGTAAGTAAGCTGGGCCCATCGGCCAGCCCCAGCGTTCCATGACTTTATCCACCTGTTGGAAGTCAGCGCCTTGTTTTAACAACATGGAGAAGCCGCCAAAGTATGGGAATAACACACGGTTAACAAAGAAACCCGGGCAATCGTTTACAACAATTGGCGTTTTACCCAGTTTTCTGGCGTACGCTACGGTGGAGGCAATGGCGGTATCACTGCTCTTTTCACCACGAATTACTTCGACCAACGGCATCAAATGCACGGGGTTAAAGAAGTGCATGCCGCAGAAGTTTTCCGGGCGAGCGAGGTTTTCTGCCAACAAATTAATAGAAATGGTGGATGTGTTTGATGTCAGTATGGCGCTGTCAGGTATCAGTTGTTCTACTTCGGCCAACACGGACTGTTTTACTTTCGGGTTTTCGACAACCGCTTCCACCACTAAGTCAACGTCACCAAACTCACCGTAACTTAAACTCGGTTGAATACGATGCATCGCGGCTGTGGCGGCTTTTTGATCCAAACGCCCGCGTTGAATTTGTTTGAAAAACAACTTATCTGATTCGGCAATGCCATCATCTATGGCTTTTTGATTGATGTCTTTCATGACGATCGGCACACCGCTGGACGCGGATTGATAAGCGATCCCGCCCCCCATGATGCCTGCACCCAAAACGGCCGTTTTATTTACATCAATAGCGCCTTTGGATAAGTGCTTACTTTGCTTCTTCAAGTATTGGTCTTTAAGAAAGATACCAATCAGCGCAGCCGTCACGGGAGACTTTGTGAGCTTTGCAAAGGCCGCGGCTTCCACTTTGAAAGCGTTATCCCTATCCAGGCTTGCGTGCTTTTCCATGACGCTGATGATGCTCATCGGCGCTGGGTAATGTGGCCCGGCTTTCGCGCCTACGACCCCACGAGCACTGGTAAACGCCATAGTACGTTCAATCGTGGATAGCGGGATCGGCTGACGTTTTTCTTCGCGCCGCTTCGAGTGATCGAATTTGCCGGCGATGCAGTCTTCCAATAATTGCATGGCCGCATCACGCAGATGATCCTCTGCAACAACGGCGTCTACCGCGCCGTCTTTGAGTGCGGCGGCTGAACGTTTGTTAGATCCGGTGGCTACCCATTCGATGGCGTTATCGACACCAATGATTCTGGGCAGGCGTACGGTACCGCCCCAACCGGGCAATATGCCAAGCTTCACTTCGGGTAAACCGATCTTGGCTTTCTGCGTCATGATGCGGTAATCACACGCTAAACAAATTTCTAACCCGCCGCCCAGTGCTTCACCGTTTATTGCGGCAACGGTGGGGTACGGTAAGTCTTCTAGCGATGAGAATAACGCATCGATCTCCAGGAGCTCGGCGACAATTTCATTCTCAGGCGCTTTGAACAACTCACCGAATTCAGAGATGTCCGCACCGACGAAGAAGCTGCTCTTTGCGCTTGTCAGCATCAAACCCTTTACGCCGTCGTGACGTTGCAACGCGGTTATCGCGTTTTTGAGCTCCTTAACCGTTGCCTGGTCAAACTTGTTCACGCTCGATCCTTGCAGATCGAAGCACATGTTGTACAGCCCCGATTTAACTTCAGCTACCGTGAGTGACTGGCCTTCAAATACCATAACGTGTGTCCTTTAGAAGCGGAAGTGGTCAGCGTTGAGTGCCATTAGCGGATCAGCACCTGCATCCATGGTGGCAACCAAAGAACGCGTGCGCGGCAGCAACTTTTCAAAATAGTAGTCACAGGTCGTTAATTTCGCCTGATAAAAATCGTGTTCAGTGCACGTCGGTTGCGCCAAAGCGTTTAACGCTGTGGCTCGTGATTGTGCCCAGAAATACGCCAGTACCACATAACCCGCGTACATTAGGTAATCCACGGAAGCAGCGCCGATTTCATCCGCATTCGACATCGCTCGCATGGTGATGTCGGTTGTGATGGTTTCCCATTCGTCGCAATGCGTTCGAAGCGTTGCTACCACATTGGCCATTTCACGGGTATTCTCATGGGCATCGCAGAACTCAGCGATTTCAGCTAAAAACGGCCGCAGCAAGCCACCCTGTGAACCAACAATCTTGCGCCCTAATAAATCCAGCGCCTGGATGCCGGTGGTGCCCTCATACAACGTAGAGATTCTGCAGTCTCTGACGTTTTGTTCCATGCCCCACTCTTGAATAAATCCGTGACCACCGAAGATCTGTAATCCCAGGTTGGCCGACTCAAAACCGGTTTCAGTTAAGAACGCTTTGGCAATCGGTGTTAGCAGTGCCAGACGCGCATCGGCTTTACCAATCTCTTGAGGGGAAGCGTCGGACTCGGTTACGTCAACATCCATCGCTAAGGAATGCACAAACAAGCGCCCTCCCTCAGCAAACGCTTTCTGCGTTAAAAGCATACGCCGCACATCGGGGTGAACGATGATGGGGTCAGCGTTTTTATCCGGATTTTTCTGACCCGATAAGGATCGCATCTGCAACCGATCGCGAGCGTAATCCAGCGATTTTTGATAACCGAATTCTGCGTGTGCAACGCCTTGCAGCGCAGTACCTAAGCGCGCTGCATTCATAAACGTGAACATGCAATTTAAACCGCGATTGGGTGGGCCGATTAAAAAGCCTTTCGCACCGTCGAAATTCAATAAGCACGTCGCGTTGCCGTGAATACCCATCTTGTGCTCAATTGAGCCACAACTCACGCCGTTCCTTTCTCCGGCTTCGCCGTTTTCATCCGGTAAGCATTTCGGCACGATGAATAACGAGATGCCTTTTGTGCCTTTAGGCGCATCCGGTAGCCGAGCCAGCACAATGTGCACGATGTTGTCCGTCATATCGTGTTCACCGGCTGAGATAAAAATCTTGGTGCCGTGCAGTGAATAGCTGCCGTCTTCATTGGGCTCAGCGCGCGTTCGTAACATGCCAAGGTCTGTGCCGCAGTGAGACTCAGTCAAACACATGGTGCCTGTCCACTCACCCGAGGTTAACTTGCCAAGATACGTGGCTTTCTGTTCTTCACTTCCGTGCGCCGTGATGGTGGCATGTGCGCCGTGGCTTAAGCCCGGGTACATGGCCCAGGCCCAGTTGGCCGTTCCCGCCATTTCGCTCAGCAAGGTAGCCATGGATGGGGGTAACCCCTGACCACCGTATTCGGTGTCGGCCGATAAGCTGGCCCAACCGCCTTCAACAAAAGCAGCATAGGCCTCTTTGAAACCATCCGGTGTGGTCACTACGGTGTCATTCCATTGACAGCCTTGCTGATCGCCGCTTTGATTGATGGGCGCAAGCTCCTGCTCAACAAACTTCGCCGCCTCTTCCAACACTGCGCTCAGTGTGTCTTCATCCACCGCTTCAAATCCACCCAGCTCGGCGCTTCGCGAGGTGTAGTTGAGCACCTCCTGCAAGCTGAAATGCATATCTCGTAAGGGCACTTTTACGTCGGCCATGGGCTAACTCTCCACAGTGAAATTAGGCTGAAGGCGATCCAATCCACTCAATATATCGGCGCGACTTCGGTTAAGTTCAAAAAATGCGTCTGATTTGGCGGGCCATAA
Organism: Granulosicoccaceae bacterium; assembly: GCA_020629835.1. Taxonomy (GTDB): domain Bacteria; phylum Pseudomonadota; class Gammaproteobacteria; order Granulosicoccales; family Granulosicoccaceae; genus Granulosicoccus. The sequence continues at coordinate 63,261 of JAHDCO010000005.1, read as the reverse complement.
CTGTGCGATCAGCCACATCCAATCAAATTGTTTAGTACGTTCAGTCTAAACTGAACACACAGGATAGGGCGGTGCTGTGACGATGTCAACAGAGCGTGGGCTTTTTGACCTAACTTGCGCAGATTTTGGTCTAATACGAGGTATCACCGAGAGCTGGGACCATCTTTTGAGTCGTTCAATCGCCGCCGTGCGAGAGCAATTTATCGAACAATGTGGGCTCATCGCCCAGGCCGAAGCGCTACCGCGCATTGCAGGCAGAATCCTGGGGCTGATGGTATTCGACGGTAAGGATTACTCGTTTAGTGAGATCGCAGAAGAGCTGCAGATCAGTCGTGGCAGCGTGAGTTCAAGCGTTTCTTTGTTGACCGCAATGGGCGTGATCGAACGCACGGCAAAACCAGGCGACAGACAAGATTATTTTCGTCTGAGTGAAGACCCTTACACCACGTTTTTTGCCCGAGCCAGAAACCGAGCAGAGCGCGCCCACAAAACGATACAAGAGACACGGGATGCGGTGCCCAAAGATAAACGAGAAATTCGTAGCCGGCTTAAAGAGTACGAAACGTTTTACGCAACGCTTATCAAAGCACTAGACAGCGGTACTTAACGGCCCGTTAGACATCCTGGAAACGTTTCAAGGTCGCGGACTGTGTGCTTTGGTTTCCAGCATGGATTCGCAAGCAAAAAAAGCGAGGCCCAACCATTGTTGGGCCCCGCATTTACATCTTTCGCTTCATTGCCAACGGCTGATTAGCTTGGGCTGTACGGCAGCGATGAATGGTGCAGTACGATCTTTGGAGTGCCATCGTCCATCATCGCAATACCGAAGGTGTATTCAACCTTTACTTCCGAACCATCCGTTGTTTTGAAGAAGTAGTTGCCCATGCTCATAGCGGTGTCGCCGTCAATCACCGTACCTTCGTTCTCCCATCGTACGTTCTCATAAGGTGCGATAGCAAATCCGCCGTCTTCGGCAATGTCACCGCCAACGAAGTACGATAACGCTTCGTCGAACGTGCCGCGGAATTGATCGTCACTGGCCAGTGTCGGCTTGAACAAGACGTCTTTTTCGCCGTAAGCGTAGAAGTTCTCGATGTGCTCTCGCGCGGCGGCTTCATAGTCGCCGCCCTCGGTGTGCACGGCACCGATCTCAACGATACCCTCTCCCCACGCTTTCTTCAACGCGGTGACGTCAGCTTCAGTTAACCCTTTCGAATACGATCCTGCGTTGGCGATACCCCCGGCGGCCGTCAGAGCTAAAGCGGCGGTGACTAATGTGGTCTTTTTCATGTTGTGTTCCCTGTGAGTTGTAATGGTTAATGTCTGAATGGTTTTGACGGTTTTGATGTTAGGGAACCGCTTTCAATAACTCCAATGGTTATTTATTCTATGATTCATAACCTTATATTATTGATAAAAGTTTTCTATGCGCCCCACGCTTCGCCAAATCGAATACTTTGTCGCTGTAGCCGATAACAAGGCATTTGGCGCTGCTGCGCACGCCCTGGCGGTCAGTCAGCCCGGCTTATCGAAGCAAATTGCCACCATGGAAGACGAGCTAGGCGGGCCTTTGTTCGAGCGCACCTCAAGACGCGTTGTGCTCACACCGTTGGGTCGAACGCTTTTGGACCGTGCTCGGCGAATTCTTCAAGAGGTAGCGGAATTTCGTGCGGTGGCACGTGGTTCATTGGGTGTATTTGGTGATCGTTTGTCGATTGGTGTGCTGCCTTCCGTGGGCGCGTACTTCATGCCCATCGCCAACCGCCGATTGCACACCGTATACCCTGACCTACGCCTGCAGGTACAAGAAGGTGCGACCAGCACCCTGCTCGAATTGCTGCGCGAGGGCGTGCTGGATACCGTCATTGCAACACCGACGCGCGACCCGGCGTTCGACAGCATTCCACTGTTCACAGAAACCCTATGGGTTTGTGCAGCCAGCGAAGATCCGCTATCGAATTCCAACGAACCGGTTTCGTTAAGCGATCTCTCAGACAAACCACTGATTTCGTTAGGCCCCGATTTCACACTGACCCGCATCGTTGAAGGGTTGGCAGAGAAAGCGGGTACGTTCGTCAGCCGAGACTATCGAGGGTCAAGTCTTGATGCGGTACGACAGATGGCGGTGATGGGAGCCGGCGTTGCCGTGCTGCCATCGCTGTACGCGTTGGCTGAAGCGGTTCGGGATCCTGACTTCGTAGTGCGACGCATCGATCATCCAGACGCGGTACATGATATTGCATTGCACTGGCGCCAAGGCTCACCCGCACAGGATGACTTTAAACGCCTGGCTGATGATTTTATAACCGTGAAACTGGAAATTCGCGCACTACGAGACGCACGCCTTCGCTAGTGACTGCGGTAAACAGCTAGCGATTTAAATGATCGGCGCTGGCTTTAGCCGCTGTCCTGATTGCTCGCGCATAGAGCGTCACATCAATCTCAGTGGCAATAAACGTTGCACCAAGCTCACGACACTGACGCTGCAGATCCACATTCAACGTCAGTATGCCGGCAGCTTTTCCTGCTGCCACGATGCGTTTTGTGGTGTTCAAAACCGTTTCAATAACTTCGGGGGCGTTCGCATTGCCGATATAACCCATATCCGCGGCTAAATCGGCCGGGCCGATAAACACACCGTCTACACCATCCACGGCCAGTATGTCGTCCAGCGCCTCTAAGCCTTTGCGGTTCTCTACCTGAACTAACAAACAAATTTCACTACCCGCCGTTTCAAGATAGTCGTCGATGGCAGAAAACGCCGATGCCCGGGCTAATGCTGAGCCTACCCCACGAATGCCGTGCGGTGGATAGGTAACCGCATCAACCATTAACTGGGCTTGTTCCCCGCTTTCAACCATCGGTATTAATAAGGTTTGCGCGCCGGTATCGAGTAACTGCTTGATCAAATGCACATCACCTACCGGTGGACGAACGACCGCGTGGCTGTTGGAGGGCTCAATGACCTGTAAATGGCCAATGATGGATTGCAAATCGTTCGGTGCGTGCTCGCCGTCCACGGTTAACCAATCAAAGCCTGCACTGGCGCTGATTTCCGCCACATACGGTGATGTTAATCCCAGCCAACAACCGATTTGCAATTGCCCTGCTTTAATGGCAGCTTTGAACGGGTTATGTGGCGCAGGCATGGTGGTTTTCCAAGGTTTTCGCGGTACGCTTCCATGGTCTCACGTCTTTCCGAATTTTTAAATCGCATCGATGGGCGTATCGCCCATTTCCAAAACGGTTTCGTACAAGCCCCATGAACGCAATCCCCGCCCCCGCTCGTTTTTTTGGTTTAGCTGGCCTTCTGCCATTTGTCTTCGGTGCCCTGTTGTGTTGGGTGAGCATGCCTGAATCCGTTGCCGCGTTTGGCATGAATGGACCGTTTCTACTCAGCGCCTACGGTGCAGTAATTTTGAGTTTCCTGGGTGGCATCCGCTGGGGTGTTGCCATGCAGACAAACACCATGATGAATGACTGGGCGGTGGTGGCCTGGGCTATGGTGCCCAGCCTGGTCGGTTGGTTTGCTTTGCTGATGCCAGCGCTTATTGGGTTACCGCTGTTGGGTCTGGGTTTTGTATTACAAGTGTCTATTGACGCGCAATCAACACGCCGCGGTCTGACACCTGCCTGGTTTCTTACGCTACGAATAATATTAACCAGTGGCGCTTTATTGTCGTTAGCCACTGGCTGGTTCGGTATTTCCTACAGTTAATTCCTCCACTGCATTCCACAAAGCCAACTGACCAGAGTTCCGTGTCGCTCCGGACCGAAATCAGCCGTGCTCCGGATCGACGCACGATCGGAACGGTTGCACGCCCTGTCCCAAAGCGAGTAAAGAAGACCAATAGGAATAATTTTCAATCTCGCCCATACACCCGATTTCACACTCCATACTACGCAGTCATGTAGGTTTTTCATCGCCCGTCCTGCTCACCGACGGTTAACACGATTCACGCTTTAACATTCACATGGCTGGAAATTCTAGAAACATTGCGGTTCTTGGGCTTGGCAGCTTTGGTGGGTCTATCGCCGAAGAATTAGCCAGTTTTGGTGATCATGTACTGGGTATAGACATTAACGAATCCAGAGTCGGCAACTGGTCGGATGTACTCTCCGAAGCCATCATCGCCGATGCACGAGATGAACGTGCACTGCGCGAGGCGGGTATCGCTGATTATGACGCTGTTGTCGTTGCTTTGGCAGACAGCTTGGAGGGCAGCATTCTTGCGGTTATGGCGGTGCAAAGCCTCGAAATTGAACACATCTGTGCGAAAGCCGCAAATGATACACACGCACGTATCCTGGAGCGTTTGGGCGTTCATCAAGTGGTGCATCCGGAACGTGAGTACGGGAGCCACATTGCCCACACGCTACACAATCCAGCAGTACGCTCCTATGCTCGGCTCAGTGATGACCTTTATCTTGCCCAGATTTGCATCACAGATATTCATGATGGCGACACCATCGAATCTCTGAAACTTGATCAGCGGTTTGATCTATCGTGTGTGGGCCGAATAAGTGGCGGAAAGAGGACTGACTACAAACCTGAAAAGCCATTAATTCCTGGTGATACGTTACTCGTAATTGGTTCGCGAGAAAACATACACCAGTTCGTCTCAGAACTCTAAGGCGAAATAACTTGGCTAAAAAATCAAAAGGGGTTAAGCCAAAACACTCAGCGCAAGCAGACTTAAAGTCATCATCCAAGAGTAAGACGTCTTCGGGCCGCGATCGCAATTCAATAACCGAAGATAGTCGTCCTGGTGACTCCGCGAAAGGTGTAAGACGAGTTGCCTCCAGACGCACAATTAATATCGCACCGACCGCACTGCTGGTGCTGTCGTATTTGGCTTTTATTCTGTTAGGTACCTGTGGGTTGCTGCTGCCATCTGCCAGCGCTTCCAATGTTTCAATGAGCCTGTCCGATGCGTTTTTTATGGCCACTTCCGCAGTCACTGTAACAGGCCTTATTGTCGTAGACACGGCAACGGAACTGACCTTCATGGGGCAGTTGGTCGTGGCGATTCTTATTCAACTTGGGGGCCTCGGACTGATGACATTTGCTGTACTGATTTTACTGTCACTCAGCGCATCTATCGGAATGAGCGAGAAACTGGTCTTACAGGATGACCTGGGCCAAACATCGTTATCGGATTTAATGAGTCTGGTCAAAACGATAGTTAAGCTGGTGGTGGTCTGCGAAAGCGCAGGCGCAATCATTATGGCGTGGGTGTTTATTCCTGATCATGGCTGGTTGCAAGGGGCGTGGCACGCCGTTTTCCACTCTATCTCTGCGTTTAATAATGCGGGGTTCTCTACGTTCCCAAACAGCTTAGTAAGCTACGCAACCGACCCCTTTATCAACGGAGTTGTCATCACGCTGTTTATGATCGGAGGCCTTGGGTTTGTGGTGGTACACGATATTTTTAATAATCGCCAATGGCGAGTGTGGTCATTACACACAAAACTCATGCTACTTGGCACCATTGGGTTAATAACGTTACCGCTCGCGATATGGCTGCCAGCCGAATGGGGCAATCCGAATACACTTGGCCAATTAGACAGTACCGCTGATCGGCTACTGGTAGGCTGGTTTCAAGTACTAACGACGCGCACCGCTGGATTCAATACACTGGACACCGCCGCGATGACAGACGCGGCTAGTTTACTCACGGTCGTACTCATGGTTATCGGTGGTGGCACGACGTCAACAGCCGGTGGAATTAAAGTTACCACCTTCGTACTACTACTCTTAGCCACACGCGCATTCTTTAAAAGGCAAAGTGAAATTCAGGCCTTTGGCCGATCGATATCGTTTAGAGAAATGATAAAGGTTTTAGCGTTGGTTACCACCAGCTTGATGCTTATCATTATCGCGCTTTTTGCGTTGGTACTTACGCAAACGGCAGACTTTCTCGATATTTTATTTGAAGTGGCTTCAGCATTTGGAACTGTTGGCTTGAGTCAGGGGCTAACGGGGCAGCTCGACGGCTTTGGTCGTGGAGTCATCTGCACCTTGATGTTCTTAGGTAGGGTTGGCCCGTTGATTTTCGGATTTTTTCTGGCCACGCACGCCACTTCACGCGTACGCTATCCATCTGAAAAAATACTGTTGGGCTGATAACCAGCACGAACCCCTGGTGAAAAAACCATTGGGTGTCATAGAGTTTTATCCATACATACGTGCCAATCAATATCCATATACAACAATTACCGCCAAGTATTGACTTATACTGGCTTGCACACGCGTCACGCTGACACCGAATTATCCATACTCGCAAGGGAGTCGTTTACTCGTCATGTCACACAAACCCAACGCAGGACAGCCACTTCCCACGGTTTTGGTTCCAACACCAAACGGGCCACCGTTAACGATAGGCGAAGCTACGGGTCGCTGGCAGTTGGTTGTGGTGTATCGAGGAAAACACTGCGGCCGTTGTAAGCCTTATTTAAATCAACTGCAGTCCATGCTAACGCGCTGGAATGACGCAGGCTTTGATGTCATGGCCGTCTCTGCAGATACACCCGAGAAAGCAACCGCTGACATCGAAGAGTACGGTTGGACATTTCCCGTAGGGTGTTCCTTGATGGAAGCGGACATGCATTCCCTCGGGCTCTACATCAGTGACCCGCTCACACCCACAGAGACGGACCGGCGGTTTGCAGAGCCAGCGGTGTTTTGCCTTCGCCCCGACGGCACCGTACAAATTGCGGCTATCTCCAACGGACCTTCAGCAAGGCCCGACTTAGAAGCGTTATTGGACGGCATGATATTCACGATTGAGAATGACAAGCCAGCGCGTGGTCAGGTAATCGATGTCACCTAGTCAAACACGGTTTAATTAAGTGATCGTGTGTCGTTACGCGTCGTGATGCTTGATCATATTGGTTGATCAAATCAAAGCTCGATCACCTGTGCCAGCCCCGTTTCAATAGCGAGTCGTTTAGCTACCGCCGCTACCGCTAGATCTTGTAAACCGACGCCGGTACCGTCGAACACCGTGATGTCATCTGCGGTTCTGCGGCCTTGGTGGCTCTTATTGATTACCGCGCCTATGGGCGTGATGGCATCTTCGTTCAAATCACCAGCGTTTACGGCGTGTTGAGCTTCTCCAATGCTGATCGACTGCGCCACCTCATCGGTGAACACGGCCGCGCTGACAAGAATGGCAGGATCAACTTCTTGTTTTCCTTTCGTATCCGTACCCATACACGCCAGATGCGTTCCCGGTTTTATCCAGTCTTTCATCAGAAGCGGTTGGTGTGCCGATGTGATAGAAATGATCACGTCAGCTTGTGCACCTACGGCTTCTTGGGTCACGGCTTCAAACGGCAACCCGACATCGTTCGCTACCTTTTCTAACGCAGGTAGCATATCCGGATGATGATTCCAGGCCACCACTTTCTTAAACGCACGTTGTTCTGCAGCGGCTCTTAACTGGAAGGCCGACTGATGACCTGCGCCGATCATCCCTAAAACTTCTGAGTCTTCCCTGGCTAAATGCGCAATAGAGACAGCGCTCGCTGCTGCCGTGCGGACAGCGGTGAGATAGTTACCGCCAACCAGCGCATCCAACTGCCCCGTATCCGCATCAAATAGAAAAACGGTAGACTGATGATTGGTTAAACCCTTTGACGCGTTCCCAGGCCAGTACCCTCCTGATTTGACACCGAGCACCCGTCCCGCTTTATCAAAACCCGATTTAAACCCATACAATGCATCCGCGTAACCAATCGCTTCACGCACAACCGGGAAGTTGTTTGCATCCCCTGACGCCATGGCCGCAAATACTGCCTCCACCGCTGAAAAAGCATCTTGCTGCCCCACTACTTGTTGACACGTGGCTTCTGTAATAACAAACATAACGAGCCCCTAGTACGCTTTACCGCGAGCGGAAACCGGCCATAAGGTTTCGACTTTGCCGTTACGCACGCCCACGTACCAATCGTGCACATTACAAGTGGGATCGCAATGGCCGGGTACGAGTTTGAGCTTATCGTTGACTTTCAATACACCGTCAGGATCGGCTATCACACCGTGTTCATCAGAACATTTCACGTACTCCACATCGTCCCGACCGAAGATGAATGGTAAACCACTGTCTACCGATTGAGCTTTCAAGCCGGCATCACAAATAGCTTTGTCTTTTTTCGCATGGCTCATGACACTGGTCATAATAAACAACGCGTTTTCCCATTCACCCTCGTCAATGCGATTGCCGTTGTTATCCAAAATACGGCCGTAGTCAGCGTCCATAAACGCATAAGACCCGCATTGCAGTTCGTTATAGACGCCAGACGTGCCTTCAAAATAGTATGACCCTGTACCGCCACCGCCCACGATGTCGCACGTCAGACCTTCAACGTTTAGAGCGTCTACCGCGTCGCGCACCATCTCTACCGCAACAGCAATTTTTTCTTTGCGTGCATCGTAGTCATCCAGGTGCTGCATCGCCCCTTGATAGGCCTGTATGCCAGAGAACTTTAACCCCTCTGCGGCATCAATGGCTTTGGCTATAGCAACCACGTCCGGTGTGGTGGTAACCCCACAGCGTCCAGCACCACAATCGATTTCCACCAAACACTCAATGACGGTGCCATGTCGAACGGCACCCACAGATAAGTCAGCCACATTATCGATATCATCCACACAGCAAATGGTTCGAGCACCCAGCTTAGGGATTCGTGCTAAGCGATCAATTTTTCGTGGGTCACGCACTTGATTACTGACCAGGACATCGTTAATACCACCGCGCGCAAACACTTCAGCTTCACTGACCTTTTGACAGCAAACGCCGCACGAACCGCCCAGTTCCGCCTGTAACTTGGCCACGTCAACCGATTTATGCATCTTGCCGTGGACTCGATGCCGAACACCGTTAGCTTTAGCAAAGTCACCCATCTTTTTTATGTTGCGCTCCAGCGCATCAAGATCCACCACTAAGCTAGGCGTTTGAATGTCCGCTTCATCCATACCAACGACGGCAGGAATGTCGTAGCCCACTTCAAGTTCGTTAACGTTGACTGCAGTATTCATGATTCAATTCCTTTACGCGTTGGTTATCCAGGGGAGTGTGTCCATATCAACGTTGCCGCCGGTAATAACTACACCCACTCGCTGGTTACGATAAACATCTGGATTCTTTAGAATGACGGCGAGCGGAACAGCACAGCTCGCCTCAATGACAATTTTCATGCGCTGCCACGTCAGTTTCATGGCCGCAACAATCTCGTCTTCACTGGCGGTTTGAATGTCGGTTACGTGATTAGAAACAAAGTGCCAGGTGTTCTCTTTCAGCGGTACTTTCAAACCATCAGCAATAGTTTTCGGTGCATCATCTGCAATGATGTAACCGGCTTTAAAACTGCGATAGGCATCATCGGCCTGCTCGGGTTCCGCGGCGTAAATACGGACATTGGGTGCTAACCGGCTCAGGGTTAAACACGTTCCCGAAATCATCCCACCACCGCCGATCGGCGCTACGACCGCATCTAGATCAGGCACTTGATCTCGCAACTCCATGGAACACGTTGCTTGACCGGTGATCACGCGTATGTCGTTGTATGGGTGAACAAACTCTGCGCCGGTATCGGCTAAGACCCTGGCTATGGTTTCTTCGCGGCTGCTGGTAGAGGGTTCACACTCCACAATGACACCGCCATAACCGATAACCGCGTCTTTCTTGGCTTTTGGCGCTGTTCGTGGCATGACCACGGTACACGGAATACCACGTCGTCCAGCAGCATAACTTAGCGATAACGCATGGTTACCCGAAGAGTGTGTTGCCACACCCAAGCGAGCCTTTTCGTCCGATAAACTGAACACCGCATTGGACGCGCCTCGAACTTTGAACGCACCTGCCTTTTGGAAGTTTTCACACTTAAAAAACAGTTCAGCCCCCGTCAGTTCGTTTAAATACGATGACGTTAATATCGGCGTTTGGTGAATGTACGGTTTGATGCGTTCGTGCGCTGCGTACACATCCTGTATGGACGGCACCGTATCGTTCGAATTCTCTATTGCTGTCGTCATGATCGATTGCTTAAGCCGCTTGTTGAGTGGTTAACGTAAGGGTGTTTCTGTAATACTCCTGGGCAGCCGCGACGCCTGCGCCAAGCTGAATCGGGTAGTTCAAGTCTTTCATCGCCATCTCCGCCGTGGCGATCCCCGACAAGGTCATAACATCGGTTAAAGAGCCTAAGTGACCAATCCGAAATGCCTTGCCCGCCATTTGCCCTAAACCCACACCAAATGACACGTGATAGGCGTCGTACGCATGTTGAACCAATTCATCGGCGTTAAAACCCTCTGGCGTCAGAATGGTAGTAACTGAATCTGAGTACAGTTCGGGAGACTTTGCGCATAAGTCCATGCCCCAGGCGGCTACCGCACAACGCACCCCTTCAGCCAAACGGTAGTGGCGAGCGAATACCGCATCCAACCCTTCGGTTAACAACATGTCCAGGCTGGCCTTCAAGCCAGATAACAACTGTATAGGCGGGGTATAGGGATAAGACCCATTCGTGTTGGCGTTAGCCATATCTCGAAAGTCAAAGAAGCAGCGCGAGCAGGTTGCCGTATCCATCGCTTGCATGGCTTTTGTGCTGACACCAACAATCGCCATACCGGTGGCCAACATGAATCCCTTTTGAGAACCGGATACCGCGAGGTCTACCTCCCACTCGTCCATGCGAAAGTCCATGCACGCTAATGAGCTCACGCAATCTACGTACAGCATGGCAGGGTGTTGTGCCTTGTTTAGCGCCGCTCGCACTGCAGCGATATCACTCTTCACACCGGTGGCCGTTTCGTTGTGCGTCACTAATACGGCCTTAAACTCCTGCGCTTCGTCTTCAGTCAGTAGCTGCTCGAAGTGTTCAGCAGGTGCACCCCGCCCCCACTCAATATCGACCGTATGCACGTTCAGGCCGTGGCGTTCGCAAAGGTCTATCCAGCGGTGAGAAAACATGCCGTAACGCGCCACGAGCACTTTGTCACCAGGAGACAGTGTATTGGTGATAGCGGCCTCCCAACCACCGGTGCCACTAGCAGGAAACGTTAAAACCGTACCGTCGCTGGTCTTAAAGACTTTTTTGAGATCGCGCAGTAAGGGTGCCAGCGTTTCCACAAAATCCGGCGCCCGGTGATCGCGGGTTTGAATATTCATCGCCGCACGTAACTGATCAGGGATGTTCGTGGGGCCTGGGATAAAAACCGGATTTTGATCGGGCATGGAGTGTCTCGGCTGACTGGCTTACCGGTATTCTTGCGCGATCAAATTTTTTATGCAATTATTTTGAAAAATATTCTCATTATATAATGAAAAATATAAACCACTGTTTTATATAAGTTTATAGTTTTTCAATTTTATTTTTAATTAGAAATTGAAAATAAAAATTGCATTTAATTTTATTGAAAATCCGTGAAATATGAACAACGCGAACGACAAAACACCGCGAAAACGTGGTCGCCCGAGAATTCAAAAATCCGAGTCTTCGGGTCAAGTGGTGCAGGCTTTGGATCGGGGTCTTACCGTGCTGCGCGCTCTCAGTAAGTCCAATGGAATGACCTTGTCTGATGTCGCTCTGCAAGTGGGTATGCCAGCATCCACAGCACATCGCATCCTTATCACCCTGCAAAAATATCAATTTGTGGAACACGAGGAAAACACGCAGCAATGGACCGTAGGTATTGAAGCGTTTCGTGTTGGCAGTGCGTACCTGGAACGAACGAACCTGGTGGATGCCGCGCGGCAACCGATGCGCGAACTCACAGCCACTACAGGCGAGACGGCAAACTTGGCGATCACGGATAACGGCGATGTGGTGTTTATCAGTCAGGTGGAATCACACAACGCCATTCGTGCGTTTTTTCGGCCCGGCACACGCGGCCCGATGCACGCCTCAGGCATCGGTAAGATGCTGTTATCGTGTATGACGCGAAACGATGTGGAAACCATCCTGCAGCTTAAGGGGCTGGAAGAATTCACACCCCGCACATTAAGTACCCCACGTAAACTGTTTGACGATCTAACCATTACGCGGGCTCGCGGATGGTCTTTCGATGATGAGGAACGCTATCTCGGCATGCGTTGCGTTGCATCTGCCATCTTTAATTCGTATGGTGAACCTGTCGCGGGTGTGTCGATTTCTGGTCCTACCGTACGCTTACCGGATGCCTCGGTTTACGAAATGGGTCCGAAAATACAGCGCTGTGCAGCGACAATTACTGAGAAAATCGGCGGTGTTGTTCCCGAAACGTCTGACTTTACGTAAGAGATTTTAAGATCGTAAATTCCCACGGCTGGAACTAATCCATCCGAAACGCAGAGAATGTTATGTCTCTTTACCTCGATCATATTTTTATCATTACCGAACCCGGCGCAGCCAACGCTGATAAATTACTAGAGCTTGGTTGGTCAGAAGGCAATGCCAACGCACACCCAGGTCAAGGCACCACGAACCGCCGCTTTTTTCTGAACGGATTTACCGTAGAACTGTTGTACGTATGCGATGAGCAAGAGGCGCTGACCGGCCCAGGTCGTGACCTTGGCATCCTGGCTCGGTTTAAAGAACCCATGGCCTGCCCCTACGGCTTGGTTGTTCGAGTCAAAGACCCCGAAACCGTACCTGGTTTCTCCAGTTGGGAGTATCACCCCGCCTACTTCAAAGACGAGTGGTTCTTCTATGTGGGAAGCAATTCCACCGAACGCCTGGAACCCTTGTGTATTTGTATGCCACCTGCGCTACCCAAGGCGAAAGCGGTTCCAGCCGAGTACGCAAATCCTGACTGGGAGCTTACGCAACTGGACCTGTACCTTCCAACGTCGGCCCCGTCCACGGTGCTAATGGAGTTCGGTGCTATCGAAAAAATCCGGTTCCATCACCGTCAAGCACACCACATGCATCTGACGTTTAACAACCGTAGAGAAAATGCCTCGTTTGATGCAAGACCTGAATTACCACTACAGATCTCCTACTGAAGCAAACGCATTTCCTACAACAATCAGTACGAAATTTTTAGGTTGTATTTCGACTAAAATAGCGTAACCCTCATTCACACCCATTGCTTAAGAAATGACCGAACAAGATAAAGCTGAGCGTTATAAAAAGCGGATGCAGCGAAAAGAAAAAATAGTCGATGCGTCAATTGAAAAAGCTGATCAGGAAAAAGGCTTGCTGCTTGTGCTTACCGGCAACGGTAAAGGCAAATCCAGTTCAGCGTTTGGCATGGTAGCCAGAGCCTTGGGTCACAACATGAACGTCGGTGTGGCTCAGTTCATCAAAGGCAGAACCGATACCGGTGAAGAGGCCTTCTTTTCAAAACAAGCTGGCTGTACCTGGTTGGTGTTAGGCGGTGGGTTTAGTTGGAAAGTGCAAGACCTGGCCGAAGATCAAGCGCGTGCTGCGGCCGGTTGGGAGAGAGCGTCGCCATTTCTACAAGATGATTCGATTGATCTGGTGGTCATGGATGAACTGACTTACCCATTGAAATACGGCTGGTTAGATACAGATACTGTGCTAAAAGCCATTGCTAATCGACCAGCAATGCAACATGTGATTGTGACTGGACGTGGTGCGCCTGACGCTCTCGTTGAAGCAGCTGATACTGTCAGTAGCGTGGACGATATAAAGCACGCATTTCGAGCGGGCATAAAAGCGCAGCCAGGAATCGATCTTTAGACGCTTACTGAACGTTGGCCATCATGTCGCGGCGAATCCGTACGGCTAGCTTCGATTCATCTATAGCAACGTCGTCCCACGTCACGATATCTCCAGCCGCCACCGGTTTAGTGACCGCTACCTGGTCGGCTAAGCCAATCGGTAAGGCATTGCGTTGCACCGATACGTTTGCTGGTAACAGCTGGCTATACACACAATAACCGCCTTCTCCATCGAGTACTTCGCCGGGCACCAGCGAACGCTTCGCTCTACAAACGGCATCGGCGTTCCAGGCTACCGGTGCCCCTGTCGGCTCGCGTCTTATGCCAATGGACGCCACCGAGACACCCAGTTCCAACCCGATCAAATGAAACGGTTTATACATCGAGCTGTAATTACCTGAGTCATCAGTCTTTAATCCGTATTCTGAAAAGCAGCGTCTGACGTAGTCAGAATCGGCGGCAAAGGTTACATACACACCCCAGCGTAAATCACGATACACCGCCGTACCATCAGGTTCCAACGATGACACCACCTCCACTTCACCGCGACCGCTGAGAACGCCACCGTCGCACTCAGGCTTTAGTACATCGGCCAACGCATCCACACCACAACTTGGGAACGCCAGCCCACGCTCAGGTGCGTTTAACTGACACGCATTGGCTACCGCAGCCATTTCAATCGCAGACTTGGTGCCGTCCAAAAAGGAATTGAACATTTGTGGGTTCATGCCGCCTAACGCTGCAGCCTCGGCGGTAATACCGTAGTGATCCCACACGGTAGCCGGTGTGCTTTGATGGTAGTTCGCTAGGTATTTGGTGCCTTTGCCTGCAGCGATCACTTCAAAGCCCGCGGTGCGTGCCCAATCCACCATTTCAGCAATCAGCGCTGGCTGATCCCCATATGCAAGCGAGTACACCACCCCGGCTTGCTGTGCTTTGTTCGCCAAATAAGGCCCGGCAAGTGCATCCGCCTCCACATTGACCATGACAATGTGTTTTTGATGTTCGCAGCACAGCAGCACGTGGTGCACACCCGCTTCCGGATTCCCCGTGGCATCAATAATTATGTCGATACCCGGTGCTGAAATAATGGCGTGCGTATCGTCGGTTACCCACGTTGTGCCTTTTGCTACCGCGCTGTGAACATCCGCGGCCTGCATTTGTTCGACCGGCCATCCTACTCGAACCAGGTTGTCTTTAACACGCGCAGGGTTTAAGTCTGCAATCGCCGCGAGATGCACGCCTGCCGTTTTTCGAACCTGAGACAAATACATGCTGCCAAACTTACCGGCGCCAATCAGACCCACAGTGATAGGCTTTCCAGCAGAGGCTCGTTGTTGTAAGCCTGCAAACAAATTCATGTGGTTCTCCAAAACAAAGCAAGATAAGGCAAAGGACACGTATGGCGTCTGGCCCGTTGAAATCAGATAATCAATTTCTGCCTATGACTGTGACATTGACACGTACACTTACACCAACACTGACAGCAATTAATCAGACTGTTTTAGCCAACGGATAACCGTTTCAGCACTTTCATCCGGTGGAAAAACGGGATAAAAGATACGACTGATAACCCCATCATCAATGATCAACGTAATGCGCTTAAGTAGAACATCACCCTCCACTTCCATGGTGGGTAGATTCAACTGACGTTGCAATGACAACTGCGCATCCGACAACAACGCAAACGGCAAATGCAACCGCGTTGCCGCTTCTTGTTGGTACGACGTACTCTGCGTTGACAGGCCAAACAACTGTTGAACACCCAATTCGGCAAGTTCGTTTGCGTGGTCTCGAAAAGCGCAGGATTGTGGTGTACAGCCACGCGCGCCCGGAATCGCGTCCCAACCTTCCGGTAAAGCCGTTCCTGGTTGCCCGGTCTTTGGATAGGCATACACGACGGTACGGCCGGCACACAGACTTAAATCAACCGTACCGCCCCGGGTTGATGGAAGTTGAACTGACTGAAGCCTCGTTCCGGGCAAATGCTTTGCTCCACCATCATCTTCAGGCTGCGGTAGTGAGGCCCAATCAACGCTATGAAGGTCTTTCATGTGCTAATCGTTTTCGCTGTGTTGAATGTATTGCCAAAAAGGGCGATTTAGCTTGTTGGAGTTTCCCGAAGCTGCGCTAAGGCTTCGGAGGTCATCGTGGCATGAAATTCGATAATGTCGTAACGCGCCACTCCGTGTTGAACGAACGGGTCGGATTCGGCAATGTCGGTAATTGCAGCTAGGTTCTCGGCGGTTGCGAGGATGACGCCACCGACTCTTGGTTCCTTACGGCCCGACATCAAGAATGATCCGCTGTCGTAGTGAGATTGGAGGTAGGCCATATGTGCGTCAATGTACTGATCTATCTCGGTCAAATCAGCAATGTAGGTTAACGAAATAATAAACACAGTTATCCCTTTTCGGTGTTGTCAGGCTTGCGGCCATTGAGTGAACGGTAGTTTCGACAAACTGGAATTGTAGTAACGCGTATCCCCGGTGACTTCTTTACCCAACCATTCTGGTTTATAGAACGGTTCGTCCTCATGGGTTAGCTCTACCTCTGCCACAACCAAACCCTGGTTAAGACCGATAAATTCATCCACTTCCCAAGTTGTCCCCTCAAGGTCTAACACCCGACGATATTTTTCAATCACGGGGCCTTCACACAATTCCAGTAAGGCTCGAGCGTCTTCAATCGGTAAAGGGTATTCGTACTCCATTCGAGTTAAGCCGGTGGTCTTGCCTTTTATGGTGATGAAACCGTCTGCACCGGCAATTCGAATACGAACGGTACGTTGTTTGTCACGATTTAAATAACCCTGGCAATAATGGGTAGCCGCCACGTGCTTCCAGCTGTCGCCAACTACCAGAAACTTTCGCTCAATTTCAATCGCCATAACATACGTGTTGGGTTGCCTGAGAGTTACGCACCGTGATCTTTGGTGGTTTGCGGCCCAAAATTTTCTTCAAAGAAACGATACCAGTTTAACCCCAACACATCGTCAATCTCGTCGGTGGTAAACCCAACAGACTGCAGTCCGGTAGCCAGGTTACCAAAGTCACGGTTATCCCTGAACCAGGTTGGCATGGGTGGAAACCCGGGGGCACTGGCCGAACCTTCACCATAGTCCACGGTTTTAGACCATCGCCCGACTCGCATCCACTCCACCACACTATCCGGCTGGTCCTGACATAAGTCAGAGCCGATGCCTAAATGCTTGAGCCCAAAACGTTCTGCGGTCGCCGCTACCATTTCGCAAAAGCCAGTTAAGGTGCAGTTCGATTTATCTTTTAAGTGGTGCGGATACAATGAGAACCCCAGCATGCCGCCGTTGTCCACCACAGCCTGGATAACGGAATCTTTTTTGTTTCTCAGCGCCGGAGACCATGTGTGTGGATTGGCATGAGTAATGGCTATGGGTCTTGTGGAGTATTCAGCGGCTTCGATGGTTGATCGATCGGCCGAATGACTCATGTCAACCACCAAACCCACACGATTCATTTCCTTGACAACTTGTTTTCCCATGCGGGTAAGGCCGGTATCTTCGTTTTCATAACAACCGGTCGCCAACAGCGATTGATTGTTATAGGTCAGCTGCATAAATCGTGCGCCTAAGGTGTGCACAATCTCAACTAACCCAATGTCATCTTCAATGGGACTCGGGTTTTGAAACCCAAAAAAAATCGCTGTGCGATTGGTGTTACGAGCCTCGTCCACATCACGCGCCGTGGTGCCTTTAAGAATCAAATCCGGGTACTGCTCAAACCACCGGTTCCACTGTTCGAAATTTAAGACCGTTTCGCGAAAGTTCTCGTGGTACGCGATGGTGACGTGCACTGCATCAAGACCACCCGTACGAAATTGCTTAAATACTTTTTCTGACCAGTTCGCGTACTGCAGTCCGTCGATGCGCATTCGATGGGTCTCGTCGTTATCGTGGTTTTTTGTTTTGAGAGTTCTTTTATCACAGCTGCCGCAGTAACAGTGACTTGAAGTTCAGATCGGACTCGGATTTATTGGTTCGCCAGGTAACGGCCATAGAGGTTTTGTACGAGCGCTTAGAACGCAAGGACAAGCTGGCGTTGGCAAAAGTTGAAAATCCCTGTGGGGTATGAATTGACCAACTGGCTTGTCTATGAAAAACTGACTAGGAGAGTGATGAACTACAACAGGAGGGATTGATGGAGGAAAGGTCTAGGAAAAGATACGGGGAAAGTCAGATTTTTTCGGAAGGCGTCTCGTCATTACTGGGGAAACAATCGCTAGGCTTTAAGGGAATTTAATCGTGAAGATGACGCCGAAGCAAAGAGCAGAAAAATCGGCCGAAGCCTTGTGGTCCAATGACAAAGCCAGTCGTTGGTTAGGAATGCAGATTGAAGTAGTCGACGAAGGATTTGCTTGCCTGTCCTTGAAGGTCGAGTCACATCACACGAATGGTCATGGCATCTGTCACGGAGGCGTGACCTACGCTCTTGCAGACAGCGCTTTTGCGTTTGCCTGCAATAGCCGCAACCAGACATGTGTCGCACAACACAATACGATGACGTATGTTGCACCAGCCAATCTGGGTGATCAACTGATCGCACGGGCTAAAGAAGTTTCACTCACAGGCCGAAATGGCATCTACGATGTCGAAGTCACCAATCAAGACGGCGGTGTGATCGCTGCTTTTAGAGGTTGTTCCCGTTCCATTCGCGGCACCTTGTTCGAAGAGTGATAGGAGAGACATGCTGCAAGATCAGACACCTTATAAATCGACGCTTGATCCGATAGAGACCGCAGCGATAGATTAAAAGTGATTTTGATCACTTTGAATTACAGCAGCGCGTTGGTAAGAGTTACTCGACCTGCTTGATAATGAAGCACGATGCCATTGAGATAAACGTATGGATATTCGCCTTCAATAGGCTGTTTTCGCCAAGCTTCTAACTTCTTGTAGATTTTCTTGTTTAAGTTGCTGACGGTGGTTGGGGAAACTCGCGTACCCCGCAGCGCCTCAGTGATATCTTCCACACGGCGAACCGCAACTCCCGCCAAGTACATTTCTATTAGTGACTCTTCGATCGAGGCTTCACGGCGCTTGTAGCACTCGATAGTCCCTGTTTCAAATGTCTGTGTGCGTAGCTTTTGCACTTTGAGAGTTACCTCTCCAGCCTTGGTGTGCAATTGACGGTCTTAGCTGCCAGCACGCGTATCGATTCGATCGGGACTTCGTTCGTAGCGCTGGGCGCCACACATAGCATTAGCTCCTGCATCTAGCAACGAATTTAATGTCTGCTCAACGCTATCTCGGACTAATCCGTCCAAGTGATTCTTGATCCGACTATCGTCAATACTAACGACCTTATTCAGCTCTTTGATATCATCGTTCATGGTAGTGGTCTCTTGGTTAATTCGATTCAGCTTGGTAACTAAATCTTATCAACCTGGGGCCACTACCTCAAAATGTACGAAACAATGTGTACGCTACCAAATTACTTAAGCCTACTTTGGAAAGAGCACTTAAATAGGCATGCAGGGCATCAGAGAATTAAAATAATGTACGCCCGTTATGTCCTAAAGGCGACTATTAATCAGCTACCGATTCAATAAGTCGATCAATCTCACTTGCACTATCTTGGCGAACATCAATCCAGCTAAAATTTCCGAGCGCAAAGGGCAAATTCGGTTGGTCGGGACATCCTTGTAGCAAGACAGGGATTACCGGGAGCTGTCTAGCATTGTGTTCTGCAATGGCTTCTTCGACCTCATGGCTTTGCCATGGTCCGATACCCGAAGCGCCAAAGCATACCGCAACAGATTTACTACTTTTAAGCGCATTCCCGACTTGCTGTTGATGACGTTGTCCAGGCTTTACCTCCTCTGAATCGATAAATATCCTCAAGCCACTATCAGTCAGTTTTTTATAAATTGCATTGATCTGGTCTCGATCCGCTGAGTTAAAGCATAGAAAGATGTCATACTCAAATTGTTCATCTACGCTGCGAAAATCATTGGACTTCACTGGTATTGTCAGCGAATCGCGCCATTCCAAAATTTTGTCAGCTAAAAGTCTTATAACGGTGTCTCGACGCTCTCGATCATCTAGAGCTACTGGCTCAGGATTTAGCCCTTGGTTCAATAAAATCAGATCACCTGTCAAATCACGGGCATATGCACGGTAAAACGCCGAAAAGGGGTGCGACGTTATTACAGAAGGCCCAATCCAAGCAACTGGATAAGCCGTTTCCACTCCTAAAGCACGCCGATCCCTTCCATTACCAAAGCCCGGTGACACTGGATCGCCCGCTCCAACACCAAGAAATAGATCGAGATCATTCGCACTATAAAATCTTTCATTGTGCGGCGGTAAATCTAATGTCACTGTCACATCGTGACCAAGCGAAACGAGATAGTCTTTCAATAACGCACCTGCTTTTTCAGTGTCGTCGAGTTTTGAACCCTCCTCATACGGGCTAGCCCAATTTTTAACCATCCAATCATTGGAATTTTTCCACGGCGCGAGCTGAATATTCATATAGATTTAGAGCCCATCAGTCAAAATATTATTGAAAAGGCGTAAGTTGGAATCGCATCAAAGTCATTGTGTACGTACTATAAAAACTCCCTGGTACTCTAGCCAAGGGGTGTATTGCGCAATAGAACTCCTTGCTTACCTTTAACGCTGTATTGCGCTAGAGCGAATAAGTTCATGAAAAACCCAGCGAATGTTCGGAACTGGCCGAAACCCGACTTAAGCATATGTTAAATCGTAGAATGGTGCGAGTATGCCTAACATCCAGCGCAACTTGTAGTCGCGCCACGGTCGGGTTCTGAGGTACTCATCGGTTCCGGCCGCGGTGCAGCTATCGAGGTCACGGCACAGTTAGACCTGCGAACATAGAAACCGAACAACCTAGTATGAAATACTACTAGACTTCAGGACGAGAACATCTCATGAAATCGGACCCAGCCAATCATAAGTGTTTCTTACCCATGCTTCGATCGATTTAAATTTACCGTCAAACTGGTACGCAAAGGGGTGACCCTCACCAATTTGAATGTAGGGATATATTCCAAGGTATTCCCTCCCGGGAAACTCTTCATCATCGTCCTCGACTATTGGTGCAATGGCCACTTTTTTCGTGAGAGAATCCATGTATCCGAGCTCCCAAGGCATCCAAACTGATTTTTCAGCAGCTTTTGATGTCAAATAGATTAATGAATCACATTTGTCCATTCGATTTCTCAGGATGAGCGCGGTATGAGAGCTGACATTAGATCTATCTAACTGCTTGTCTTCGATCCAGTCAACATAAACGGTTAACCCACTATCTATTAATCGCCGTCTTACTTGCCGTACAACTCTAGAGTCAGTAAAAGCATGCGAAAGGAATATGTCGAACCTTTGATGAAAATCAAACTCCTTTGCCCGCTCTTTTAAAAACGCTGACGCTGTAGATCGGCTGTAATCATCTCCGAGAAATGTTGGTTTGCGCTCCTCATAACTTCTGATTACATCCGATTTTCTTGTAAATTTCACGCTTATCAATTATTCCCAGTATACGAGACTATAAACGTCGCGATTAACAGACTCAGATGGAAAATGCACACCGAGTGAGATATTACGGCGTCGAGCCAACTACAAATTTGCGTCTGAACTGATCCCTTGTAATGAGACAAGTCCATTGAAAAGTCTATCTGATCGGTATTTCTATCGCTGACAGACCGATACAATTTTCTAAACAAGCGCTCAAGCCAAAGATAATACGCATCCAAACCCCAAAATACCAATATTGGCAATAATGCGAGTAATGCGTATGTTTTCTCCGCATCCTTAGCGGACAATACAAACAACGCAGATACCAAAACAACACTCCAACTTTTTAATAAAAAGGAATTGTTGGCCATCCTCGAAATTACTGATTGTATAAATTCGAGGTGTTTAATTTTTGCGTCCATATTTCCACCCAGCATTAATCAATCCTATCGGATTCTGATCTCTGTAATTACATATGTCCATATGTCGACCGCCGTCGATCTATATAGAGCGACTACCAGTTTACTTCACAAAAAAACGCTATAGACTTTCTTCAGGCTATCAGAAATTTCTGCCGTAGGACTAACACCTGCCGTAACTTGCAGTTGAGTTTTCGGGACAGAAGCGGCAGCGTAGAGATTGAAAAGTCAATCTGTCGAGTTCAAAGCTCCGTTAGCCGTCATTTTTTTCACAGAATTCGACATTCTCTGGATTGGTAGTGCAGTTATAGCTAATTTAAAATCATCCTAGTAGGTGTGTACGCTGATTGTATTTAGTGTGTCTGTCAACGATGTGCATCACCAGCAAATTCTTGGATAGATCGTGCATGTTCCACCCTCGAGCCCTCTGAGCATTGTGTCTCCTGCGCTAGTGCCAGAGCTGCGGATAGGGCAATAGTTGCCTCGCGTTCTAACCCTATACTAACCTTCCAGACTTATTTTTATTTATTTCGTCAATTTTATTTTGTAGCGAAGACAGCCATGAGTACAACGCAAGGCAAGCATCGACAAACCCTTGGATTCTCTGCTTATTAACTTCAGCAAACTTACTTTTGTTGCTAGAATCAGTCCATTGAAGTAATGGCTGGTACTCAGGATAAAGATAAAAGAATCTTCCATGAGCATATTTGTTTCGTTCCCCAATGGCGGTATTCAGTAATTTTGTGAATCCTTTTTTACCGCCCATCCGTTTGTCTCTCTTTAGTATTTCACTGAGTACTTTTTTGCATTCCATGAAGTTCCAATTATTTATCATGGGTCCTAAGGGTTCGCCATTCAATGCTACAGATAACGTTGTCTCAATGTAGGTAACGCGATCAGGAAATGTTGAGAAATATTTTAATAGTGTTTTGTCTAAAGACTCTTCAATATCACTTACATAATCAAGACAAAATCCGCGAAGAAGGATCAGTTCTTTTTCGAGCTGTGGAAGCTTTACATTAATCTTCTTACCCGGTGGGAAATTGTCATCATGAATCGCTACTCTTGCCTGGTATGGGGGCGTGGCTTGCACCATTGTCACTACAGTTGTGTATTCCTTGTCAAGTGCAACCAGTGCGAAATCATTATTTGAAGATTGAGTAACCATAAGGTATCCACTTGCTAGAGTATTTGAGCAGTGCCGAATGGTGGTAATAAGCACAACATTTACCCCAAACGATGAGAGTGATGGATGACTTTACTTTATATGTCAATGTCAGCGATTGCTGCGGCTAACAAAAAAGTAGGCATCAAATACACAGATAGTCCGCAGTCACCTCAGCCGATAGTTCATCAAACTTGCCAGACCATACGGTACTACCACGCTCTAATATGCTGAGCTTATCGCACACCACACTCAGTTCTTTTAAGGTTTTATCTATCACTAAAATCGACAAGCCGGATTTTGATTTAAGTGATGAAATCGCCGCCCAAATTTCCTGGCGTACCAATGGTGCCAGGCCTTCTGTGGCTTCGTCCAAAATAAGTAAACGAGGGTTAGTCATTAATGCCCGCGCTATCGACAGCATTTGCTGCTCGCCGCCAGACAAGGACGCTGCTAACTGGTTTTCCCTTTCGCCCAAGCGTGGGAACAATTCAGTCACCGAATTTAGCGTCCAGTGACCCGGACGCGCCGATGCGATGAGGTTTTCGGAAACGGTTAAATCGGCAAAGCATCGGCGACCTTCGGGTACTAAGCCAATGCCCAGACGAGCGGACTGAAAGCTTCGCAATTTATGTAAGTTCTGATGATTGAATTCGAGCGTTCCAGCCGATGGAAGTAAGCGGCAAATGCAACTCACTGTTGTGCTTTTGCCCATGCCATTGCGGCCCATCAGGGCGACGACTTCCCCCTCGTCAATGCTTAGATTCACGTCATACAGCGCCTGACTGGTGCCGTATGAAGCGGATAAACCCACAACGTTCAGCAGGCTCACGTGTTGTTCTCCCAATCGCTACCTAAGTAAGCGTTTTGAACGTCTGGGTTGTTGCGTATGGCTTCAACGGTGCCCGTGGCAATGACTTTTCCGTAAACCAGCACACTGATTCTGTCAGCCAGTGCAAACACGGCATCCATGTCATGTTCCACCAATAGAATGGGTGCCTGACGTTTAAGTTCGGCCAGAATGGCTGTTAACAGTTTTGAGCCTTCCACGCCTAAGCCCGCCATCGGCTCATCCATCACGAACGCTTTGGGATTTAGCGTTAACGCAATGCCTACTTCCAGTTGCCTGCGCTGCCCATGGCTTAACTCACCGGCTCGTACGTCCAGGTACGTATCTAAACCGACGGTGGCCAAGGCGTTCACCGCTTTATCCTTTAAGTTTTTATCCGATAACACAGGCTTAATGAACCGCCACGGGTTACCCGACGCGCCCAGCGCTCCCAACATGGCGTTTTGCAATACGCTGGCTTCCATCACCAGCGCCGATACCTGAAACGTTCGGGCCAACCCAAGCTGTGCTCGTTTGTGCGTAGGCAGGCGGGTGACGTCTTTACCCAGTAATTCAATCGACCCTTCATCGGGGGTAAGCGAACCACAAATCTGGGCAATCAGCGTGCTTTTACCCGCACCGTTGGGTCCGATGATGGCGTGTACTTCACCTGGGTTTAAGTCAAGGGTTACCGCTTCATTGGCCGGCACAGCGCCAAAGCGTTTCGTGATGTTTCGGGTGGCGAGGATGGCTTCAGTCATTGACTTTCTGCCGCCCGGATAACATGCCAACCACACCGCCGTTACCAAAGAGAACAATCACAAGCAAAAGCAGGCCAAGATAGATATGCCAGTACTCACTTAAACCGCCTAAAAAGTGCTCTAACCCAACAAATATCAACGCACCGGCTACCGGACCATATAGCCTGCCCACACCGCCCAGAATCACAAACACGATGATCTCTCCGCTCAATTGCCAGCTGAACATCGATGGGCTGACAAAGCGATTAAGGTCTGCAAACAAAGCACCGGCTAGTCCGGTTATGGCACCGGACAGAACAAAGGCCAGGAGCTTTAATCGATTGGGATTGAGCCCAACAGTTAAAACACGCGCAGGCTGTTGTCGTGCTGCGCTCAATGCCAACCCAAACGGCGAATGCATAAGTCTTGAACACAGCAACAACACCAAACATAGCAGCACAAAACACACACCATAAAACTGTATGGGCACCAGGGTATTCAAACCGGGGAAACTGTTTCGCACATATATCGATAAACCATCCTCTCCCCCGTACGTGGACCAGCTGATAAAGCAGTAATAAAACATTTGCCCGAAGGCCAATGTGATCATGATGAAGTACACGCCAGAGGTGCGAAGGGATAAAACGCCAATCAGCCAAGCCGCGAGTGATGAAATCACAACGGCCGTTAACCAGATTATCGGCATCGACTTCGTGCCTTCAATGACGAGCGGCCATTCGGCAAAGGCTGTATAGCTCTGTGCGTGATAGGCGAGGATACCCATCGCGTAACCGCCGATGCCAAAAAACACGGCATGCCCCAGACTCACTAAGCCGCCTATACCCAACGCGATGTTTAAGCCCACAGCCGCTAACGCCAAAATGACAGCGCGCGTCATGAGCGTGATGGTAAAAGGTTCGTCTGCTATCACCGCCCATGCTGGGATGGCCAGCAACAGCAGCATCAAGAATGCGTTGACGTAGCGTTCTTGGATCATGCCTTCGCACCGAAAAGGCCGGTAGGCCTCCAGATCAGAACGCATCCCATAAGAACGTAAATCGCGACGGATGCCAGCGATGAGCCCAGCGTAGATGCCGTAGCCGTGTCGGTGAAGAGCGTCAGCAGCTTGGGCAAGAACACACCGCCTAACTTATCGGTGAGGCCAACCAACAATCCGCCCACCAGGGCCCCTTTGATCGAGCCGATACCGCCGATAACAATAACCACGAAGGCTAATATCAACACCGGCTCTCCCATGCCCACCTGCACCGATTGAATCGCGCCCACCAAGGCACCGGCCAACCCGGCTAAAGCTGCACCTAAGGCAAAGACAATCGTGTAGAGCTTGGAAATATCCACACCCAGTGCCGCAATCATTTCCCGATCGTTCTCACCGGCACGAATCTGCACACCGAGACGAGTCTTATGAATCAGCAAACCCAAGCCGGCAGCCACCGCTAAGCCAATAGCAATCAACACCAGACGATAAAGCGGGTATTGAATATCACCGGGGAGAGTAACCGGACCCGACCAATAACTCGGTATGTTCAAGTACAGAGGGAACGAACCGAATACCCAGCGGGTACCTTCAGAGAAAATCAGGATCAAGGCGAACGTTGCGAGTACTTGATCCAGATGATCCTTGTCATAGAGCCTGCGGATGATGAGAATCTCGACCAAAGCGCCTGCGATGGCTGCCGCCGCTAAGGCAGCGATGAGCGCGGCCATATAGGAACCTGTGGCCGCAGCGGTTGCTGCAGCCGCGAAGGCACCGACCATGTAGAGCGAACCATGCGCTAAGTTGATCAGGCCCATAACGCCAAAAATTAACGTTAGTCCAGCGGCCATCAGAAATAACATGATGCCGAATTGCAAGCCATTGAGTACTTGTTCGGCAATCAGAACAAACGACATAACCCTGCCCTGGCAAACCCGTTTTGTACGGGTTCAAAAACCACAAGAGGCCGTCCGAAGACGGCCTCTGCACTTAAGATACTTAGCGAGTTACATGCTGCATTCAGCAGCGTACGCATCCGAGTGGTTTTCCAAAGCGGGCGCTATGATTTCGTTCGTAAACACATCACCTTCTTGTATGACTTTGCGTGCGTAAATAGTCTGTACCGGATGGTGGTTACTACCAAATGCAAAGTCACCACGCGTACTGGAGAAATCAGCCGCTTTTAGCGCCGCCCGGAACGCATCGGCATCGGCGACATCGGCAGAGTCTATCGCTGAGATCAGCAAGTTGGCCGTATCAAAGCCTTGGCTGGCGTACAGTGACGGTAAGCGACCGTACTCAGCCTGGAAGCTTTCAACGAATGCTGCGTTGGTATCGTTTTCGATGTCTTTATTCCACTGCGAGGTATTGACGACACCCAGAGCCGCTGCACCCACCGCTTGTAAGATGCCCTGATCGAACGAAAACGCAGGCCCTATGACCGGCAGGTCGATACCTGAATCGGCTAATTGCTTTAAGAACGCGATACCCATTCCACCCGGAAGGAAGAAGAACACGCTGTCGGCATCCGATGCACGAATTTGTGCAATTTCAGCGGCGTAGTCTGTTTGTCCAAGCTGGGTGTAGAGTTCACCCGCTAAGTCGCCTTCAAAAAACCGCTTGTAGCCGGTTAATGCGTCTTTTCCCGCCGGGTAGTTGGGAGCGAGAATGAAACTGTTCTTGTATTCGGCTCCGTTGGCGTAGGCACCGGCGGCTTCGTGCAGGTTATCGTTCTGCCAGGCCACATTAAAGTAGTTGGGATGGCAACCTTTGCCAGCAAGCGCGGATGGGCCTGCATTCGGTGATAAATAGAATTTACCTTGAGCGGTAACCGAAGGCACGACTGCCATGGCCAGGTTAGACCAGATAATCCCCGTCAGCACATCAACCTTTTCTGACTGAACCATCTTGTCGGCGAGCTGCACGGCGATATCGGGTTTGCGCTGATCATCTTCGATGACCACAGTGATGTCATCGCGGCCGGACTGGTTGATCGCCAACATAAATCCATCCCGAACATCGATGCCAAGGCCAGCGCCGCCACCGGATAAGGTGGTGATCATGCCGACTTTTACCTCAGCCTGTGCCACGGATGATAGGGCCGTTAAGCCCGATACCAGCAAGGCAATGCCTAATTTTTTCATGGTTTCTCCTCAAAGCGGTGATCGGCCACACCGCGTCGCGGTCAGCCTTCTGGCTTGATTTTATACCGAGAAGCTTCAATTCCCGAAGCGATTGAGGCAGAAAATGCCAAATGAGCGGCCAGACAGGCGCTGGCAAGACGACTCCAGACACAAAAAAGCCCCTGCCCGCATCAGATGCGAAAAAGCAGGGGCTTTGCCTGGGCGTTGCTGGGCTGTAAACGTTAGCCCACGCAATCAGTCCTTTGGTTGTGCGGTGTAACGTAAATACGGCTTAGGCTGCTTGAATTCACCAAATCGCTCTTTGGCATCATCATCAGAAACCGCAGCCGTGATAATCACTTCTTCGCCCTGCTTCCACTGAGCAGGCGTCGCGACCTGATGCTTAGCCGTTAATTGCATGGAATCCAGCGCACGCAGGATCTCGTCGAAGTTACGCCCCGTGGTCATTGGGTAGGTCAGGATCAATTTCACTTTTTTGTCCGGACCAATAACAAACACCGAACGAACCGTTGCGTTGTCTGCCGGGGTGCGCCCTTCTGAGGAACCCGCGGTTTCCGCCGGTAACATATCGAATAACTTGGCCACTTTCATGTCGGTGTCGCCAATCAACGGGTACGTCACTTCATTGCCGGTAACGTCCTTAATGTCTTCTTTCCACTTCAGATGACTTTCAACCGGGTCTACTGAGATGCCCAGTACTTTGCAGTTGCGCTTCTCAAACTCGTCCATCATGCCCGCCATGTAGCCCAGCTCGGTGGTGCACACCGGGGTGAAGTCTTTTGGGTGTGAGAACAGTACCGCCCAATCACCGCCCAGCCAGTCGTGGAACGTGATTTCGCCATCGGTGGTACTCGCAGTAAAGTTGGGAGCTTCGTCGTTGATGCGCAGAGCCATCTGTGTATTCCTTATATCAATATTGTTGGGGCAAGCGGCTGACAAGTTACCAACCGGGTTGCCGTGCATGTTACCGCGCACCCCCTCAGCAATCCACATAAGCGCGGCCACAGAGCTGTGTAAACGGGGCTAAGCGCCGACAGAAACCGCTTCTGCAACGACGACAAAGCGCTGGCTACCACCAGTTTGGGTTGCATTAAACGGAAAACAAGTGATCAGCACCAGCGCGTGTTGATGCGGGTCAATAAACAATGACTGGCCCGAGGCGTCCGCCACGAAGGTTTTCGTGACATGGTAGCTAGCCATGGCCTGATCCACGGTGCTTAACCGAAGCAAATCACCGGCTTTCAGGTGCTGAGCAAACGCCAAATGGCTATCACGGTGCCCACCTACGGCAAACACACCCGCGCCGGCACTTCGTGATAACTCGCTCACCCGCCCCGGTCCGAACGCCATGGCCTCTCCGGAAACCCCTTCCAATACGATGAGTGTTTCGTCTAGCCGTGGCACATGCAACTGGGCCACAGGCCAGCTGTCTGCCCATGGCCACGGCTTAACCATGGCTTGGGTTTGTTGTGCGCCCTGCCACGCGCGATTCAACAGTACCTGCCCCAACCAGGCCTTTGACTGTATCCAATACGCGTAGCCAAACAGACTCAGCGAAATAAACACTAATCCAGCACACAAAGCACCATAGCGACTCATGGCGCAGCCAGTCGCTGAATACGGAACTGATGAGTACGGCGCTGATGCATGCGATGCCGATGGATCGCTGCACTCAGTGCCGCAAGTAGTAGTAAGCACCAGGCTAACCACAACGCCGTGTCGGTACCGGCTGAACCATTAGGAAACTGAACGGCTTGCATCGTCGAACCGTGTGGTATCAGATTTGGGATGCTCGCGGTTTCCAGATTTTCGTGAATCGGCCGGCTTGGGGAATCTTCAACAGCGACAAAACTTGTATACCGAGTCAATAACTGGTGTTCCAGAGCGATGCTGGTGATCAAACTTTCGTAGTAATCAACATCGTTCAACAGCCGCTGCTCATCTTCTAACCCCGCTATTTTTTTGCGTGCCCACACGGTTGATAAACCCGATTCAACGCGCGGCAAATCGGTTAGATCCAGTTCTTGAGACCAAGCCGAATCTCCCATACGACCGGTTAATTTCAGTGTTTTTGTGTTCGGCGTAATTTTGGCCGCAACAACGACCGGGGAAGCTGCATACAAGTCAGGCACAGGACGCGGAAAGTACTCCACGGCCGCGTCATCAAACGTTAACGACACATCCGTCAACGCCGGTGATTCCAGCGTGAAAAACAACTCTTCCATTACCCGCTGTGTATCACTGACGTCTGTGATAAAACTTGCGGTCCCTCGCCCCGCTTCCGCAACTTTTTTCATGAACCAGGTGTTCGGTGCACTGCCTATACCGACAGTAAACAAACGCGCACTTCGCAACTGGCCAGTAACCAGTTTGATGATGTCATCTTCAAAGCCGACCGCACCGTCAGTAATAAAGACCACCTGCTGTAACGCTTCCTGACGATTGCTGTGCGACAACGCGTATTGCAATGCGGGGCGCATCTCGGTTCCCCCGTCAGCTTGCAGTTGCCGAGCGAAGCGTAAGCCGCGTTCTATATTGGTTCCCGTTGCAGGTAAGGGTTGATTAAACAACGCTGAGTACGAACTGTTGAATTCGATTACGTTAAACGTATCGTCAGGTTTCAAACCCATTAACGCATCAACCAATGCGGCCTTTGCAGCCTGCATGGGTTGCCCAGCCATGGATCCTGATGTATCAACGACGATTACCAATTCACGTGGAATAGCAGGCAGTTCGTGTTGCTGATTCGGTGGGGCGATTACGGCCAATACATAGTCGTCGCCCTCTACCGTTTCTCGCCAGGCGTTTAATTGCGCTGCATCGTCTACGCCTTGCTGCCAGTGCATAATGAAATCTCTGTCCAACCGCGCAGCATGCGCAAGTTCAAACTGGGTGACACCCGACTGTTGGTTGATCGCTAACGCATGCGTGGGGCTGACCAAGGATCCGGTTGTGATGGCACCGTGTAATCGCCCAATTATCGAAACTGAGAACGCAGGTTTTTCTGCCGATACGGCGTTGGCTGTAACAAAGTTAGGCTCTAACTCAAGGGCGTTTCCGCTTACTCCATTTCGGTATCGTGGGGTTAGCGTTGTGGGTATCCGTAAGCGATAACGCTGGTTCTCTAGAGACAGCGTTTGCAGGTATTCCAGTTCAATGGATACGGTTTGCCGCGGCCCGATATTGGCAACTTTTGAGCTAAACAGATTGGGTCGATGCTGGCTGACCAAACTGGCGACCTGCCCGGCTTTTTTGGCTTCTTCGTATTGCCCCTCGGCAACCGCTTTCTCTTCTATTTTGCCCACTACACGCCGGTCTCCTACGTGAATGACCATAGAACGAACTGCAGCTTCGTCGGGCAACGGAAACCGGTACAGGCCTTCGACCCAGTTGTCACTCGTGTTTTGGAATGTTTGGGTGAATCGAACCTTGGAAACGACGCCAGTGATGTCGATCTCAACCACAGCCGTTTGAATGGGAGCCGCGACGGTTCTACCATTGTGCGTTAGCAATAACTGCCCGCTTGTGACGTCATCCAGTGAAGACGGCGCTTCCAACGCTGGTTGAAAATCCTGTTTGACGGATTCTGCGTCTGTGGCTGTGGACGTTGATTGCGCCTGTACCGCTGCAGTAACCAGTAGGCTAGTGAGCAATACGGCGATAATGGGCAAAACAGCATTTCTCGACATGCGTCTTCTCGTGTAGTGGCAACTATCACGCACTACACCAAGAAAACATGACACAACCGAGGCGCCCTTTCAGACGCCTTAAGCCCAATTCGGATGAATTATGCGTCGTAGCTGCTACTGGATACGTCGCCGCCCTCGCCCGTCCAATTCGTGTGGTGGCGTGCATCTCCACCACCCACGCGCTGGTAGGTGTGGGCACCGAAATAATCGCGTTGCGCCTGCAGCAAGTTATGCGGCATTGTGGGGTTTCGATAGTTGTCGTAGAACGTTAGGCCAGCGCCCATCGCTGGCATGGAAATGCCTTGCGTGATGCCAATGGCCAACACGTTTCGCCAGGCTTCCTGCGCTTCATCGATGGCTTGTTGAAAAAAGGAGTCCAGCAACAGGTTATTCAATTCGGGCACGCGATCAAACGCGGCTTTGATATCGTCTAGAAAAGCCGAACGGATAATGCAGCCGCCACGCCACATCTGTGCGATCGCACCGTAATTCAGTGACCAATCGTACTCTTCAGCCGCGGCTCTCATTAACATATAACCTTGCGTGTACGAAACGATTTTGGCCGCGTATAACGCTTTGCCTAATCGAGGTACCCACTCTTCTTGTGCCAAGTGCGAGGGTGTCGGACCGCTGAGCACAGTTGCCGCAACCAAACGTTCGTCTTTCAATGCGGATAAACAACGGGCGAATACCGCTTCACCAATTAGCGTTAACGGTACGCCTAAATCCAAAGCGCTAATGCCTGTCCATTTACCCGTGCCTTTCTGCCCGGCTTTATCAAGCACATGGTCTACCACGTATTCGCCGTTTTCCTCAAACGCAAGAATCTCTGCCGTGATTTCAATTAAATAACTTTCTAATTCGTTTTCGTTCCAACGGGCAAATACGGAGCTCATCGTCGGGTTATCCATACCCAGGATGTCTTTCATAAACTGGTAAGCCTCACAGATAAGCTGCATGTCACCGTATTCGATTCCGTTATGCACCATCTTGACGTAGTGCCCAGCGCCACCATCTCCAACCCAATCACAGCAGGGCTCACCGCTGTCAGTCTTAGCCGCTATCGATTGAAACAGTGATTGAATTAGTGGCCAGGCATCCGCATGCCCACCTGGCATCAAGGACGGCCCATTGCGCGCACCCTCTTCACCTCCGGACACCCCAGTGCCTACAAACAGTAGTCCGGCCTCCCCCAGCGTTTTGACCCGTCGCTCGGTATCGGTGTAATTTGAATTACCCCCATCAATGATGACATCCCCTTTGTCTAACAGTGGGAGCAAGGCATCGATCGTGTCGTCTACCGGTTGCCCGGCTTTAACCATCAGCATGATTTTTCTGGGCACAGCTAATGCCTCAACCATCTCTTCCAGCGATTCTGCGCCTTTGATGTTGGTGTCTTTTGCTGGCCCGTCCAGAAACTCGTGTGTTCGCGCTGTTGTGCGGTTATACGCCACCACATTGTGACCGTGGTCATTCATGTTCAATATCAGGTTTTGACCCATCACAGCCAAACCAATCACAGCGATGTCGTAGTTCATACGTTTCTTAGCCTTTTGATCATTACGGGTGCCTTAACGGCACGTTTTGCAGCGTTTCGAGTAACAACGTTCGAAAACGCAAGAATTTGGACAACCGATGCATGCAAGAGGTTTCAAACCCAGTCGGCAAACACCGATGGCACCGATTGAATCGTCAGTTTCAAACAAATCACAAACAGCGCTATCTGCACACAGCGATAAAACCAGACATCGCTGAGTTTATGCACGCCGAATTTACCTACTACGGTGCCGATCAGCGCCACGGGTAGCACCATCATTGACGTGATCAACGCGCTTTTGGTGAACGGTTCTATCAACGCGTAGGGCACGACTTTGGCCAAATTGACGCACGCAAACAGTATTGTCGTGGTGCCAGCAAACACCACTCGCGGCATTTTTTGTGGCAGCGTGTAAATTTGATACGGTGGCGCACCGGCGTGTGCCACGAAACTTGTGAACCCGGAGAACGTCCCCCAGAACCATCCGCCCGCTACCGTGGGAGGCTTGGCTTTGTCGTGTTTAGGCTTACGCAACCAGACGTTAAGACAAAAACACACGCCCAACAACCCGATTAGTAACGCCACCACGGAATCAGATACCAGCGATGCGGTCAAGCTACCGATAAGGACGCCCAGTAGCCCTGCTGGTATGAGCGTTTTAAGGTTTGTGCGATCAAACTCATGGCGATAAAGGTACACCGCCACCGCATCGGACAGGATAAATATCGGAAGCAATAGCGCAGCCGCTTGTATTGGCGAAAATGACAACGCCAGAAGCGGTACTGCAATCATCGCGATACCGGGCAATCCGCCTTTCGATAAACCTATGCAAAACGCCGCCACCACTAAGGGAATATACGAGGAGGCGATGAGATCCAAAGGTTGGGCAGTCCGTCTTGGTATTTATCCTTTCATCATAATGCAGTGAGCTTGCATTTGTGGTTTAGTAACTTATGAATGAACGTGAGGCGGGCTGATGGACAGAATTAATCGATTACGCCAGCAAATGGCGGCTGAACAGGTGGATTTTGTCGCCGTAGGCGCTGGCGCGCACATGGCCTGGCTCGCAGGCATTCATCCCCACAGTGATGAACGCCCGCTTCTACTGTGTATCTCACCCAGTTATGCCGCGTTGCTGATGCCATCTTTGGAGGCTGAGAGCGTTCGCCAGCACACGTCCTTGCCGTTCCATTTATGGTCCGATAATGATGGGCCTGTTCATGCCTTGCGCGAGCTCTTGACGGCTGCATCTGTCGAGAACGCCTCGTCAATCGTGCTGGATGAAACCATGCGCGCCGATTTTGCCGCGTTAGTTCAAGACGCACTGCCGCAAGCGTCACGACAATTTTGTGCATCCACCGTAGGGGCTTTACGGCTACAAAAAGGCGACGATGAGTACGCCTTGCTAAAACAAAGCGCGCAGGTAGCAGACCAGGCTATGCAAAAAGCCTGGGCCGGTATGAAGCCAGGTATGACCGAGTTAGAGGTGGCCGCCATCATTCAACAGACTTTCGGTGATCATGGTGCGCAGACGCTGTTTACTATTGTCGGCGCTGGCGCAAATGGCGCTTTCCCGCATCATCAAACCGGAGACACCCAACTTGAATCCGGGCAGGCCGTGGTCATGGACATCGGGGCCCGCTATCACGGGTATCCCAGCGACATCACTCGCAGTGCCGTCATAGGGCATAAACCTGAAGGTTATGACGAGATTCATGCCTTAGTTGAAAACGCGGTGCAAGCGGCGCTCGCTGCTGCAAAACCAGGCGTTAAGGCCTGCGATGTAGACCAAGCAGCGCGTTCGGTTATTGAGGCGGCTGGCTATGGCGAATACTTCATGCACCGACTTGGACATGGGCTCGGTATTGAAGTGCACGAGCCGCCCTATCTTACGGCTGCCTCGCAAACGGTACTTGAGGAAGGTATGGTGTTTTCGATTGAACCCGGCATTTACTTGCCTGACCGGTTTGGTATTCGATTAGAAGATATTGTCATCCTGCGATCGGATGGACCTGAGATTCTGTCTGAACTGCCGCGCGACGGGGTTATCGTGGTCTAAATAAAAAACCTATGGTTTGCGTGCATACGGATTTGCACATTGTTTCCATATTTCCCTCAGAACCCAAGTGCTAGTGTCCTTTGCATCTATCAACAAGACACCGCACACCTCATGCAAATCACACAAACTGTCGCTTTCGCGGCGCTGGCCCTCACGGGTACGTTAGTCGTTGTTAGCTGCAGTTCGAACGATTCCAGTACAGCGGAAATTGATGGCACTGACATTACCGAACCGACCGACAACACGGTCGTTGATGGCGGAAGCAATTTCGCCTACGACGTTCTGAGCTGCGAACAAGCCGCTGCAAGTTTCGTCACCAACGGTTCGGCAAATCCAGATTTGGCTGACCCTTACGTCAGTGCCTCGTGTGTCGATGACGAACTGATCGTCACCTCAAATTCCATTCCGGATTTTCCCTACATCGCCACGTCTCCAGGTACACCGGGCGAATTTGAATTAACGTACAACATTCCCGCCACGCCACTCATGGCGGAGGCCACCACTCAAGTCAGCCTGATCGGATCCATTGCTGTCGCGATCAACGGCGTACCCATTTACGCAGCCACTGAGGGGCCAGGCGGAGACGTTAAAGCTCGACCCGGTGGCTTTGTTGAATGCGGCGGGCACAACGGCCCCACCGGTTATCACTATCACTTATTCGACCCCAACGGCAGCGATGAGTGCCGATTCAGTGAAAGTGACGCGCAAGCGTCGCCCGTGCTGTTTGGTTATGCACTGGATGGCTACCCGATCTACTCCGGCAACTACCAGTTTCGATCATCGTATTATCTGAGCGACGAAAGCCTTTTTGCCACCGACACATTCGCGGCACATACCTACGCGGAAGGCTCGGGTGATTTAGATGAATGCAACGGTCGCATCGACAGCAATGGCAACTACGCCTACTACACCACGGAAGGCTTCCCTTACACGCTCGCCTGTTATCGAGGCGTTGTTGAAGTCGCTGCGCCTACTGGCCCGGGTGGCGGTGCGCCTGGTGGTGGACCGGGCAATCAATGATCGCTCGACGACGTTGCCTGGCTGGGATTGCTGCATCCCCGCTGGCATTGGCACTGAGTGCATCTTCTGCGAAAAGCAGCACGGGAAAAAGCGATCGAGCCCTATCGAAAAACACAACGGTTCCGACACCTGCTGATATCGGTTTTTGCCAGGACATGTGCGTGCACCATCTGCAGGCGATTGACATGTGTTTGCGCGTACTTGGCCGACAAACCGGTGGATCTGTACAAGCGGCAGCGGCGGAAGTGTTGCAATTTCAAGCGATGGAAGTGGGACAAATGCGAGCCTGGTTAACGGACTGGGGTGAATCCACCGTACCGCCAGAATATGTGATGAGTTGGATGTTGTGCACGACCGACCAGCGAGGTATGCCACTTTCCAGCATGCCGGGTTACGCCAGTGCCGAAGCCATGGCAGAACTTTCGCGGCTGGAAGGTTTACGCGCTGGAAAGCGCTGGCTTGAATTGATGCGAGCCCATCACGAAGGCGGCGTCACCATGGCCAGCGAGGCCATAACGCTTGCCTCCTCTGAAAAAGTGATTCGCTTAGCGAAATCCCAGGTAACGGCTCAGAGTTACGAGATACAACAGTACGACATTCTACTGAGCGGTAAGTACGGCTAAGCAAGGCTATTGAATCATCAATAACGTCATGCGTTCACTCGTTCTATTTCTTTAATTTACATAACGGTAGCACTTTGATAAATCCCATAGACCAATCAAAAGCTCTGGCAAACGAAGCGCGTTTATCCATTCTGCTGTGGTTATCAGATCCAGATAAACACTTCCCGCATCGGATTATGGATAGGCCTTCCGAGCACGGTGTATGCGTGACTTACTTTTCTGAAAAGCTTGAACTGGCTCAGCCCACCGTCAGCAAACACTTAGATGTGCTACGTCGTGCAGGGTTTGTTAAAGTATCAAAGGTGGGGCGTTGGTCTTACTTCAGCCGAAACGAAGAAGCCATTGCCGACTACAAACAGTGGATACAAAATTCCCTCTAAAACTCTGCGGTAAAAGTGTTACGCGTTTTCAACGTCTATTGCCAGCAGCTGTATCAGGCCAGATAGCGTATGCAACATCACCCAAAGCATCAGTTAGATCACCTTGTCGTCATTGGCGAAACACTGGCGCAAGGTGTGGATTATGCAGAGTCATTACTGGGTGTTCGAATGCAAGCTGGGGGCGAACACCCCTTAATGGGCACTCATAATCAACTACTAAAAATTGCTGACCATGTATTTTTAGAAGTCATCGCCATCAACCCAGCAGCGAAGCCACCTCAGCGTGCACGTTGGTATGGAATGGACGATTTGAGTGCACGCTTACCACGACTCGCTACCTGGGCGGTAAACACCACTAACCTGACGGCATCATTCGAAGCGTCACCCTTACGTGATTGCGAAGCGGTACCTGTATCACGAGGTGAGTTGCAATGGGAGATTGGGTTACCACGCAACGGAAAAATGTTAATGGAAGGCGCGTGCCCCACATTACTGCAGTGGCCTGTGGACATTCACCCGACCCAGACACTGGACGATGTTGGATGCCAGTTATTGCAATTACACATCTGGCACCCAGATGCGCAATTGATACGAGAGAGTTTTGAAGAAAAACTAAACGATAGTCGAGTGGTTTACACCCCCAGTGATACAGTTTCGTTGACAGCGGTGATCGATACGCCCAATGGTGTTGTTGAGCTAAACTAAAAAGTCAGAACATATCGACTGGATTTCTCTTACGCTGCGAAATTGCGCTGCGAAATTGCGCTGCGAAATTGCGCTGCGAAACCGCGCTGCGAAACCGCGCTGCGAAACCGCGCTGCGAAACCGCGCTATGAATTTTCGCTATAAGCCTGCGCAATAAGCAAGTAAAAATTAAGCACTATCTCACCGTATTAGACACGTTTGTTTAAATAAACAAACGGCGTACGCCCAAACACTCTCGATGTATAAACATGGTGCATCCAGTCAACACCAGTTTTTACATAACTTCATTTTTGGCGATTAAGCACTCCGATTCAAACGCGTAACATGATGTTCAAAGTCAGGCGACGATACTCCAGTGAGAGCAAAGCCTACTTGATGGGCCAAAGATCCAAGGTCCCTACTTCATTGCAAGCGGCAGAATTTCATTTCTCCATCACTGCCACATTTAACTAAAGGGAGTACTCCACATGTTATTTAACCTGGTAGATCTGGTTAGAAGCCAGATAGGCGAATCTCTTCAGGGCCAAATCGGCGGATTGTTAGGCGATGACTCATCCAAGGTGTCCGCAGGTATAGATAACGCGATTCCTGCACTACTAGAGGGTTTGCGGAACAGCACAACCACCAAAGAAAACGCTGGGAAACTATTCGTCGCTATCCATGAGCAACAGGATGGTTTACTCGATAATTTGGGCGGGCTGATGAATGGTGGCCAGGGTGCCGCGCTAGCCGACAAGGGAACAGGACTAATGACTTCTCTACTTGGCGGCAATGGGATGTCCAATCTTCAGGACATGATCTCAACCGTTTCAGGTATCAACAAAAGTGGTTCTGGTTCCCTTCTAGGGATACTTACTCCAATTGTACTAGGGGTAATAAAACGTAAAATTTTTGGCAATCGGCTCGACGCGGGTGGCGTTGCCAACTTGTTAATGAATCAGAAAGACAACATCGCCAGTGCCATGCCTGCCGGCCTGTCGAATCAGTTCGCCTCCTCTGGATTTTTATCGAACTTTCCTGGTGGCATGACCGGCATGCCAACAAGTGCGGGTGCAGTTGCGGGTGCAAGTACTGGTGCGGTAACAGGTGCAGCCGCGGGTGCAAGCGCAGGCGCTGTGATAGGTGCAGCGGGTTTAGCTGCAGCTACCAGTAGCCGCACTTCTGAGGCTACATCCTCTGCAGAGACTGGCGTTGAAAAGATTGCGGCAACTGCTTCAGCCAGTATTGAAGATCGAGATGATTCCGTGCGTCAACTACACCCCGACGTGACTGATAATTTTCAGGTTATCTCAGACGATAGCGATCTGTCTATCGGTGATGTCAACGCCCACAACGATTCTGCACCTTCAACTTATGAACCTTTATCTGAATCAGTGGATGACAGGTTTGACGGTGTCGCCAACGAACTCAGTAACGTTAGCGATACAGCAAGTTCTACATACGATTCAGTCGAAGAAGTTACATCGAATACGATTGATGGTGCGGCAAGCAACGTTGATGAGTTAGCAGATAACACGTCAGAATTTGCCAGTTCTTCTTTTGCCTCAGCGTCTGATTCCGTGGAAAGCTCTGTCAGTGGCATCGCTGACGTCTCAAACGGATTGACCGCGGGAGCAGCTGCCAGCGCTAACGGTGTTGTGGATTCTATTACCGGCAGTACTAAAGAAGCGTTTTCTGACACGAGCAATGGCCTTAGAAATGTTTACGATGCCTCAAGCGATGACGTTTTAGAAATTCCCGATGTGCTTGGTAAGGTCAAAGAGACTTCTGGTGATTCGGTTTCTGACATCACTGACGGGCTTACCAATGCTAAAGAGACCGCGGGTAGTACGGTTTCTGGTATCAGTGAAGGGTTTAGCGGAATAAAAGACGATGTAGCGGGCGTGGTTTCCAGCACAGTGGACAGCGCTGATTCTGCATTTCAATCTGCAACCGATACGATGTCAGCTCGCGTTGATGATGCTGGCGAAGCTGTGGGCAATCTCAAGGACGGTCTCGTGAATGTATCTGACTCAGTTACCGATGCCACTGGCGACGCTTACGATTCGGCATCTGATGCTGTGACAAGCTCCCTCGAGTCCGGCTCTGAGGCCGCGTCTGACGTTGCCAGAAGTGCATCAGATTATGCAAGTGATGCAGCTTCGGCTGTCAGTGACAAAACAAGTCACGCACTTGACGCTGCAGGTGATTCACTTAACGCGGCTACCGATACGGTTCAGGATATGGCCAACGGTGCTACTGAAAGACTGGGTGGGATCGAATCGACAACCCGAGATGCTTATCAATCCACCAAGGATTCGGTATCCGGAATCGTCGAAAACGCCTCGGATCGTGTCGGCGATGCAATAGACGGTGATGCAAAAGAAATTGTGCAAACGCGAGTCGAGAAGGACACGGAGTTCGTCGACACGAACGTGGACCACTCCATTACAACCGCCAACGGCGGTGACGCGGTAGAGGCTTCAAACTCGACTGACACAGCGAACCCGGCTTCGGACGCAAAAGACCCACAAAAAAGCAGCAGCAGTTTGCTTAAGATCCTTCTGCCTCTGCTTGTTTTACTGTTATTAGGCTGGCTGGGTTTCAAAGCGCTAAGCAACGGAGGCGACGAAGCGGCAGAGTCCACAGCAACTGCTACTGCAGTAGACAGTGTGGAGGCTCAAGCAGTTGCCGATCAGTTGAGCGGTTTTTTTAGCGACGCAGGTGATACGTTAGGCAGTATCACCGATACCGCAGGTGCAACCGCTGCGTTGCCAAAATTAGGAGAACTGGGCGGTAGCCTTAGTGGCCTTGGCGACATGATGAACAACGTACCCGATGGTGCGCGTGGCACGCTCACCGAGATTGTGTCAAAAGGCTCAGAGGGTTTGAACCCAATCATCGAAAAGGTAACGGCTATTCCAGGGGTAGGCGAGATTATCCAACCGGCCTTGGGGCCTATTCAGGATAAGCTGTCCGACATGGCTGGTGAAGCACTGTAATTAAGCATTCCACCATTTCGCAAAAGGAATCGGGGACTGACCCGGCTCTTTGATCACCGCTACAGCTCTTTGTAGCGGTGATCGCTAAAACCGCCCTACTTTACCGCTACTAAAACGCTCGGACAATCTTGAAGCGGTTGTTTCGGAAAAACAGAAGGGACCCTTTAATTGAAGGCGTGTCAGTAACAAAAAATTAGAAAGTGAAACAAGAAAATCAAGAATTTTTTCCGATGACAGTGGGAATAAACACAAGTCTCACGACTCTGTGTATCGGGTTGGATATCGCTTGGTTTGGCGGTTCTGCCAGCAACAAAGCATCCCAATTCGATTTCCTGGCATCGACGCTGGTTTCAGATAACAACCCTAATCACAACTTCAGGTATGAACGGGTTGCGCTAAAAGACAGAGATCCAACCGCCCGAATATTGTGCGATTCTTTGACCGCCTTAATCGATTCATACCAAGGGGATTATGATCGAGTTGTCTTCGCCGTTGATGCACCGCTGCAAGCTATGCACAGACCTAATCTTCCAACACGCAAGCCGCTGTCAGCAAGAGGCACACTGAATCGTAGAGCGTGCGAAGAAACGCTCAGCAAAAACAGGGTTGCGATCGATAAACTACTCGGCGGCGCCCAAGGTTGGCAGCCGAATGTCCAGCCAGGCGCACCACTTGCGCCCCGTGTCGTATCCCTCTTGGCACAATTAACGGACGCGTTCGATGTATGGACACCTGAGAATACGGCGTCTGATAGTTTAATGATTGAGTGCTTCCCGGCAGAGGCGATCTGGGCCGCCAAACGTCAAAACTGGTACAGCAACAACACAACATCAATAGAGGCAAAAATTTATAAAAAACAACAAGGAAATCAACTCAGCCAGCAAGAGGTAATCGAGTTGGTTACAAGTACGCTCTACCCGTTTCGTTATATCCACAGTAATTTTGACTGGCAGAAGCTTGTAGACACCATGCTCGCAGAAATACTTCGTGACCCTGCGTGGAAAAAAGAAGACTATTACCCGGGTGGAAAAATGCTAGACGACGTAGTCGATTCAATGTTGTGTTTAGCAACCGCTGTCAGTTACGCAGCGGGTAATGCGCATGTTTGGTTTGATAAAAATGCACCGGAAGATGGTCACATCATTGGGCCCGGTTCCACAATCCAGCGTCAATGTGCCTTGGCTCTAGAGTAGAATTTTAGAGTATTAGTCCAACCCTTCGGCAGCCAAGGGCTGTGAGTAACGAAATTCAAACCCACCACGCTCTCGGTTCCTCAAAGTCAGTTCTCCGTCCAAGCTATCGGCTATTTCCTGGCAAATAGCAAGACCCAACCCGGCACCAACCCCAGTAGCATGCTCCTCACTTCTGAAAAACGGCTCAGTCAGACGCTTTAACTGATCAGGCGGCACACCAGGGCCGTTGTCATATACGGCGAATACCCCGCGATCACCGTCTTGAAAGCAATGGATTTCAATCTGACCACCTTCCGGGGTGAACTTTATGGCGTTTGACAATCCGTTCTGCACCAAATGGCGAAGTTGGGAGGGCGAGCTTGTCCACGTAATCGGTTCGTTGCGTATAACGGATAACTCCAACTCCTTGCTATCGGCCAACATAAATAACTGCGATAGCTGATCGCGTACTAAGTCGTTCAGAGACACCGTTTGCAACTCTGCTGATTCAGAGGCCTGACTTCTGGCCAAATCCAGTAGTTGACTGATTAGTCGCTGCAGCCGGTCAACACTTCCAGCCAATTGCGCTTGCCGACGTTCGCGCGTGTGCTCATCTTTGGCTTGTTCAAGATTTTCTATCTCGAGTGAAAGCGCGGTGATTGGCGTACGTAATTCATGGGCAGCATCGGCAATGAAGCGACGTTGTCGTTCATTGTATTCATGGTTTTTACTGAGTAGATTCTCTATGGATCGGACAAACGGCTCAACTTCAAACGGAATAGATTCACGGTGAAGCGATTGCTGTAGCTGTTTATCTGATTGATCAATTTGCTTACGCAGCTTACGTAAGGGTTTAAAGCTATAAAGCACACTGAAATAAATCAAGATCGGCGTTAGCAGTAACAGCCCCAACAAGGGAATGGCCGTGTTCTTTGCACTACGCGCAGCCAGTTCCGTACTTAAACTGAGCTGCTGAACAACGGCAAATCGCGTTTCATTATGGTGATTATCAACGATTAAGACTCGCCAGCGGTCACGCCGAGCATCGAGCGTGTGAAATCCTGTTTCGATGGCGGGATCGATAGTAAAACCCGCTTGGTTGCCGCGGCCCAGTTCCCAAACGCGCACACCGTCATCAAAATCGTTATCACGAAAAACACGAGCGTTGTAATCCACGCTTACCTGTTCTGAGCTAACCAAATACCCTACGGACAACAAAGTCTCGTCCTGCATGTCGCGAGCTTCAAAGTACGCAGATGCGGCAGCGCTGAGCGTGGCGATAATGAGCATCAACAGCAGAGTCAGCGCTAGTACAATGGATAAACGCTTGCTTAAACGCGGGTTTTTGACCTGACGGCTCATTTGTCTCGGTTTACCATCCAACCCAAACCGCGTACGTTTTTAATAGCGGCTTTACTGGATTTTTTTCGCAAGCTGTGGATTAAAAATTCAATGGCGTTACTGTTCACTTCTTCATTCCAACCGTACACTTTTTCTTCCAGCTCCTCGCGTGAATAAATTCTGCCAGGGGATACCATCATGGTATGCAATAGCCGATATTCTTTACCGGTCAGGTCCAACTCATCTCCGTTGAACTTTGCAAGCTTGGTGGAGGGCTCGATAGTGAAATCCGCGTTACTGAGCAGCGGTTGCCCACTTCCCGCATGACGCCTAACGACAGCACGTATGCGCGCCATCAGTTCAGCGATTTTAAACGGCTTAACCAGGTAGTCGTCTGCCCCGTAGTCCAAACCAAGGATGCGGTCTTCAACAGAATCGCGTGCAGTAATCATGATGACCGGCACACTGTTTTTCTTTGAACGAAGTTTTTTTATAACTGAGATGCCGTCCTGCTTGGGTAAGCCCAGATCAAGAAGAATCAATTCAAAAGCACCGGCCTCGATGCTGGCCAGTGCCGCGTTGCCATCTTTGACCCAGTCCGATGTCAGCCCCGCATCCTGCAGGGCTTCGCTTATCGCCGCACCGATCTTTTCATCGTCCTCTACTAGCAGTATGCGCATCGGTAAATAACTCTAGGCTGGATTCGGTTCGCCGTTGTTTGCAGCGTTGTTAATCGGTGCTGGTTCTTCTGTATCTGTCGCAGCGGTTTGCGTTGCTGAAGCAGTTTGAGCCTGTTCAGTTTGACCTGCCGCTGCAGCGCGTTGCTGTTTAGGCTTCATAGCCCACATCGCTACCCCGATCAGTGGAATGACTACGATGGATACCGCCACCAGGAAGACGCTGGCGAACACTGCCGCCATGGCCAGGCCTGCGCCGCTGACCAGCAGCAAAGGCTTTACTATGTACTTGGTCTTTTTGTCGTTGGGGTCAATTGACAGGTACTCATTCAATTGCTCCTGGTCGATGACTGTGCCTTCGATGTTTACTGTGTTGTTGCTCTTGATCATGTGCTTAGTTCCTATGGTTTGTGTGGTTCAGCGTCTTGGCTGATGTGGGAACTATAGGGAGCGAAAATTAGCGCAAACTTAGCGCGAGCAAAAAACAGTACAAAAAGCTCGATCGGTTCAATTTTCGTCGCCGGCAACCCCGTAAGAAGGCGCCCGGCTGGGGTCCAGAGCCCTCAGCACATAATCATCCATCTGCGGCTTGTAGCGCTGCCACAAGGCCTCTAAACCTTCAATTGGGCAGTCATCGCTCCAGTCTATGCGTAAATCAGCGACTGGCCAGGCCACCGTATCCACCAGCTTTAAACCAGCGGAATGCACAGGCCCTGCTTCACCACCCGCGTCCAGGCCGGCTTTTAGCGTCAGCACCAATCGATCACCTAATGAGCCTGCAGAACCCACAAAGGCTTCCACCATAGCCTCCGGCACATCCAGGTTGTCGAGCAAATTTCCCCCGCAGGCCACATCGGTGCTTTGTGCTTGTGTCCAGATACCCAATGAATTCGGGCCTGAATGGATGGCCGTACCACCGTGTTTATCGACCGCCAGCAATTGACGGTACTCCATAAACGCATGCCCATCACGCACATGCTCAACCGCGTTGGTAGCGGTTTTACCTTCTGCCATGGCGCGTAAAGTCGCAGGCCCCAGCGTCGGGTCCGTGACGTTTTGACTGGCGACAGCGCCAATACCCGCTTGGGCGTATGAACAGCGTGCAGCCACAGCCGGTGAAGACGAGCTAATGGCTACGCCGAAGGCACCGGTTTCAGCGCAGCGCGCAACCAC
Organism: Granulosicoccaceae bacterium; assembly: GCA_020629835.1. Taxonomy (GTDB): domain Bacteria; phylum Pseudomonadota; class Gammaproteobacteria; order Granulosicoccales; family Granulosicoccaceae; genus Granulosicoccus. The sequence goes on along the minus strand of JAHDCO010000005.1, from coordinate 18,427 downwards.
AGAGAAGGTCATGACTTGGTCTCTTTGTTAATCGGGAATAACGGCGGTGGCGTCTATTTCTACCAACCACTCAGGCCGTGCTAACGCGTTTACGACTAAACCGGTGGACACCGGATAAACGCCTTTTAGGTATTCACCCATCGTGCGATACACCGATTCCCGATGCCGCACATCCGTTATGTACACCACAACTTTAACCAGGTGTTCCATGTTGCCACCCGCCTCTTCAATGAGCTGCTGAATGTTCTGCATGACTTTATGAGTTTGCTCCACCGGATCATGACTGTCTATGGATTCAGCTGTATCCAAACTTTGCGGGCACTGGCCGCGCATCCACACCGTTTTTCCCCCGTGCGTGACAACCGCCTGGCATAGGTCGTTGTCCAGATTTTGTTCGGGGTATGTGTCCTGAGTATTGAACGTGCGAATTCGTGTATGAATCATAAGTTGATGGTTTCGCTTAAATCGACTAGGGCGTTCTTGCGTTTTATACCGAGTTTTTGGGTTGGGACATGGCTTCGTGATAGGCCAGATAGTGGTGCTGAATGCCTATTTGATCCGCAATGTATTTGGCGTCATGCCAAACGCCCCAAATGAAGGAGGAGCCTCGGCGCGATTGCCACGGTAGGCCCAAAAAATAAAATCCCGTCTCGGCCGTTACACCACGTTGATGCTTGGGTTGGTTGTTCTGATCAAACGCATCAAGTTTTAGCCAACTGTAATCGCTTTTGTATCCGGTTGCCCAGATGATGCTGTTGATGTTTGCTTGCTGTAGATTCAACCGATGAATCGGTTGAGTGACACAACTTGGCTTTTCTAAAAACTCATGCGCTTCAGGTTCTTCAGGCAAATCCAAACCTTGCCGCTGAACATAAGCGTCCGCTTCCTGTAGTACCGATAAGTAGTTACTGTCGCCCCGCTCCAGGTTGCTGTTCAAATCATCGGCGAACGTTAAGGTGCCATCGTCAAACGTTTGGGTCATGCCGAGTAAGGTGATGCCCTCATGCGCGAGGCGACGAAAATCAATCGTTCTGCCACCGTCAGCCCCACTGACCGCGATGGTGACGTGTTCAGTGCCAGGATCAACCGTTGCTGCATCCCATTTGCCTAATACGCCCAGCCACCACACAAAATCTCTACCGCGATAGGAACGCGGCGGCCTATCATGGGGGCCCACCGACAAATACACCTGACGCCCCTGTTGGTTCAGCTCATCGGCAATCTGCGAACCGGACGAACCGGCACCAATCACCAGCACCGCACCCTCTGGTAGCTGCTTCGGGTTTTTGTAATGGTTTGAATGAAGTTGTGTGAGCGACGGCCACTCGGGAACAACCGGAGGAATGACCGGTTGTTGAAACGCGCCGGTGGCTGCTACGACATTGTTAGCTTGCACATTGCCCTGGCTGGTTTTTACCAAAAAGCGCGCTTGCCCACCCTGATGGGTGACTTCGGTAACCTCAACCCCGCAGTGCAACGGTGACTTGATGTGTTCAGCGTAGCGCTCAAAATACGCTACCACTTCGTCCTTGGACGGAAAACCATTCGGGTCTGATTCAAAAGACAGCGTGGGAAAGCGATCGTGCCACGCAGGCCCGTTCATTACTAAGGAATCCCAGCGCTCTGTGCGCCATCGTTCTGCCACTCGAGCACGTTCCAAAACCACATGCTCGATACCTTGCTGACCAAGATGTTCGCTCATCGCGATACCGGCTTGACCCGCTCCAATGACGACCGTGTCAACGCGTTCTTTCAACATGGAGTTTTCATGCTCATTTATTCACGACAGCTTCAGACCGGCTGGTCTTGCGAATCCGGATAGCCAATTGACCTCGGACTGTTGCATGACAGTCGCCGGAGTGTCAATACGCGGCAACGACGCCACCTGTCTTACCTCAGCCCGGGCTTAAGCCACGGTCAAGTCTGGTAACTGGTGCTGATGACCGCTGGACTGTACCGGACGTGCCCACACGACCTGGTCCAGCTTCATATCGGTGTACAGATGGGGAAACAAATCGCCTCCGCGTGAAGGCTCCCATTTCAGATGCGCCTGCACATCTTCTGCTCTGACAGCCAGGATGAATAAACCGGTCTGTCCTTGGAAGTGCTTATCTGCGGTGGTCTGCAGTTGCGCCTCAGTGGAGAAATGAACATACCCATCCTGTATGTCGATCGGAGCTCCGGCAAATTCCCCGGCAGATTGCAGGGCGTTCCATTGATCGGTCGTTAGAATTTTGTAGATGATCTTTGACATATCAGGGTACGGTGCTCTAAGACGGGCGAGTTGCAGTAAAGTATACCGCCCTGCCTATGCTCCTTGCCTCACGTTCTCATGACCCATACCACCGCCCCCACCCATGACTGATTCCCAGCCAATTACCATTTGGGTGGACGCCGATGCCTGCCCCAATTTGATTCGAGAAATATTATTTAAAGCCGCCAGACGTACCGGTGTTGCCTTAACGTTGGTCGCGAATCAATACGTGCAAACACCCAGAGACAAAAACATTAATGCCATTCAAGTGCCGCAAGGATTTGATGTGGCCGATAACGAAATTGTTAAACGCGTCAGTGCCAACGATTTAGTGATTACCGGTGACATCCCATTAGCCGCTGAGGTTATGGAAAAAGGCGCCCAGGCGCTAAACCCACGTGGCGAGATGTATCAATCAGATACGATTCGACAAAAATTAAATATGCGCGATTTTATGGAATCGATGCGAAGCAGTGGCGTACAAACCGGTGGCCCACCACCGATGAACGCAGGTGATCGGCAAAACTTTGCCAACCACCTGGACAGGTATTTGGCAAAGTGGGCGAAGTAAACATCAATGCAGTTTAATGTCCGCTCGGGTGGCCTTATACAATCGATCGTTTAGCATAATTAGTGAGGTTGCCCACCAACCATGTATGGCCAGTTGGTGCATGCGATACAAGGATAAGTAAAACAACCGGGCTAACCAACCTTCGACGAATACCGTGCCACGCATCAAATTACCCATCAGGTTGCCCACGGTAGAGAACTTACTCAAACTGATCAGGCTGCCGAGGTCTTTGTATAAAAACGTCTTCAATGGCTTCCCATCGAGCTGGCGAACGATGTTTTTATAAGCAACACTTGCCATTTGATGAGCAGATTGCGCACGTGGTGGCACATAGCCGCCATCTGGCATCTCACAAGCGCAACAATCACCAATGGAGAAAATATCGTTATGGCCTTGCACCAATAGCTGGTCGGTAACGTGCACTCGGCCAATGCGATCCACCGGCAAACCACTGTCGCCCAAAAAAGCGGGCGCTTGTACACCCGCTGCCCAAACCACCAAATTCGCATCCAGCACACGTCCATCGGCGGTATTGATGGCCTGCGCTTCAATGGCGCTGACGCGTGTGTCGGTAAGCACTTCCACGCCAAGCTCAGTTAGCTCGGTGTGCACCGATGCGCTAACCCGTTCGGGCAATGCGGGCAAAATACGTGGGCCAGCCTCGATTAACTGGACGCGTAACTTGTCTCGTGAGAATGTATTAAATCCATAACTGGGCAGTTGCTCGGCAACGCTGTGTAAGTCGGCAGCCAGTTCAACGCCGGTTGCGCCCGCGCCAACGATAATCAGTGATAACGATGCATCGTAATTGTCCTGCGTATCTGCATCGCCTGATTGCGCATTGATGCGATGCAATTGCGAAACAAACTGAGTGTGGAAACGTTCCGCTTGCACGCGGGTATCCAACAACAAGCTGTGCTCCATGACACCTGGCGTGCCGAAGTCGTTACAAATACTGCCCACGCTTAACACTAATTTGTCGTAACCCAATTGGCGTTCGTTCACCAGTGAATCGCCATTGGCCTCTGTTACTGCGGCTAATCGCAATTGCTTCGCGTCGGTATCGATATGCTCAACCGAACCCATCACAAACGAAAATTTGAATTTCTTTGCCAGCATCAGATAGCTGGTTTCGTCGTGATTTCCGTTTAGGGATCCCGTGGCAATTTCATGCAGCAAGGGCTTCCAAATGTGGGTGGGGTTACGATCCACAAGCGTTACGGTAACCGCCGGGTTTTTTCGATACTTTCGCGCCAGGCGTACGGTGAGTTCCAATCCGCCTGCGCCGCCCCCTACTACCACCAAACGTTGAGTAATGTCTTTGTCCATCGAAGATGCGCTCGCAGTCCTACGCGGTTATTCAGTTAATGGCACTTGATGCAGCGTTTGAACCAAGCCCGTTGTGCCAATTCACAGTGTAGACAGAAATAGAACCAATAGTGACTATTAAACGTCGCCAACTGTCTAGCGCCATTGACACAGCCGATCACCCCTTTTGCCTGCTGGATAGCTAACGTGGTTAAAAACGTCTGCTAATTTAAAGATTGAAACAACGCATAAATACTGGGACAACTGCTATGGCGCCGATGCAACTCGCTGAAATAAACATTGCCACAGCCATTGATGAGCTGGATTCAGACACCCTGGCAGAGTTTGTCAGCCGCATTGATGAAATCAATACACTGGCAGAACAAGCGCCGGGTTTTGTGTGGCGGTTAACCGGTGAACAGGATGAAAGTGTTGCCGTAGCGGAAGCCGCTCAGGCAGCCGCGCTTGCAGCCGCACTTGCACCCGCACCACAACCGGTATTTCCAAACCCCCGAACCATAGTGACCGTTAGTGTCTGGGATTCCATTGAGTCGTTAAAACACTTCGTGTTTAAAACGGCACACCTTGAACTCATGCGAAAAAAAGCCGATTGGTTTAAGCGTCCCACAGAAGCGCATTTAGCTATGTGGTGGGTGCCCGCAGGAACTCAGCCCACAGAACGTGAAGCAGCGGATCGCCTGGCACATCTGATTAGTCACGGGCCCAGCGAACATGCCTTTACGTTTGCTCAGCCCTGGCCCGCACCGATGGAAAATTCAAACGCTGTTTAGCGCCAGCGTTGTCAGCGTTGTCAGCGTTGTCAGCGTTGTCAGCAAGTTATTTTGGTGAACACTTGCACGGAAATCGCAACTCTAACCCATGGGTGATTGATAACGGCTCTCACTAAACGCCGCAAGCTTTTCCCAATCGAATTCAACACCGGTGCCGGGTGTATTCGGTGCAACCGCCTGGTGGTTTTCAATGACCAAGGGTCGATGGGTGTAAGTGTCAATCGGAAATGCGTGCACTTCCAACCAACCATCGCAAGGCTGTGCAGAGACGAGGCTTACATGCAGTTCCTGCATACCGTGGCTGCACACGGGAATGCCAGCCGCTGATGACAAAGCGGCCGCACGAAGCCAACCGGTGATACCACCACAATTGGACGCATCCGGCTGTAGGAAACTGAGTTTTGCTTGCTCAACGGCGTAGCCAAATTCGTATTCGGTATGCAGGTTCTCACCCATGGCTAACGGGCAACCGGTCGCATCGGCAATTTGGGCAAATCCTGCGTAGTTGTCTGGAATGATTGGCTCTTCAAACCACAGCGGGTTAACGTCTGAAAACGCCTGCGCCGCTTTAATTGCCGTGGGCACATCAAACGCGTAATTTGCGTCAACCATAAATGCGGTGTTCGGCCCCACTAAATCTCGTACCGCGTTTACTCGTTTAATGTCGTCGTCCAACACGGCTTGACCGACTTTGATTTTCACGCCGTTGAATCCTTCATCCAAGTAACCTTCAATGGAGGCCAATAATTTCGGAAGCGGGAAATTCAAATCTATACCGCCGCGATAGGCGTTGCACCTGTCCCCACCTGCGCCAGCCATTTGATGCAAGGGTTGATTCCGTTGTTTCCCACGGATATCCCACAGCGCGATATCCAGCGCGGATATAGCAAATGATGCAATACCACCGCGAGCGACATAGTGCACATGCCATTGCATGCCGTCGTACAGACGGTCAATCTCACTGGCGTCTTGACCGACTAAAGTTGGGGCCAAATCCACCTCGATCAGATTGGCGATGGCCTGTCCGCCGCGGCCTCCCGTGTAGGTATAGCCCGTCCCCGTGATACCAGAATCGGTTTCGATCGTGGTCGTGATGAGCTCAAAATGCGTGTGATCACCGTGCTTTGCGTCGGTTAGGACTTCGGCTAACGGCAAAAGGAAGTGCTGTGTGCGGATGCTTGTGATGACGGTCATGCAGTGACTTAGCCGATTGGAATGGACAGGTGACTTACTGTATTGTTATACCAAATGAAAATTCCCACAATCAAAATCCCTGTAGATTTCGACAATACATGGCGTTAGATCTAAATAAGCCCGTCGTTGGCGTAAGAGCATCCGATCTGATCGTACGATCCCTTGAGAAAAAGATTCGTACTGGGGAACTGATTGACGGGGAGCCCTTACCGGCAGAACGAGAATTGATGGCGCAGTTCGGTGCGAGCCGTACCGTCGTCAGGGAAGCCATCACGCACTTGACCAGTCGCGGCTTAATCGAGAACCGCCCGCGGTTTCGCCCGGTGGTTAGAAAGCCAACGGTATCCTCTTTCATCGACGCCACCAATGGCCTTGCAGATCACTTCCTGAAAGAGGCACAGGGCGTGAAATCGATGTACGAGACTCGTATCTTCGTTGAAAGGATGTTGGTACGTGATGCTGCGACGCAGGCACGTAAAGCCGATATTGATGCCTTGGCTTCGGCCTTAAAAGACAACAAAGCCTGCATTGATGACGCTCAGTCTTTTTACGCCTCCGACATGGCGTTTCACTCCGTACTGTATGACATACCAAACAACCCCATTTTCCCCGCACTGAATTCCGCTTATCAAAGCTGGCTTGCACCTCATTGGGACAAAATGATTCGATCTCCGGACAGAAACTACGTCAACTATCGAAGCCATGAGTCCATATTCGAAGCCATTGTGGATAGAGACCCAGATGCCGCGGAGGCAGCCTTGTCTACACACTTGCATGCAGCCTGGGAGTATCTTCGAGTTGTAGTGGCAGATGACGCCTGACCGAATGGAAGCTAACCCCATCATGGAGTCGCTGTCTGAACGTGCGCAGACACTCACCGGCTCGAAGATTCGTGAGGTGGCCAATTTAGCCATTGGAGACCCGGATGTTATCGCCCTGTGGTTCGGTGAAGGCTCATGGCCAACACACCCCAGTATCGTTGACGCAGCCGTTCGGTCGCTGCAATCCGGCGTTCACTTTTATCAGGCGAACAGCGGCAGGCCTTCTTTACGCCAAGGTTTAGTCGATTATCACTATCGGGTGTATGGCACAGCAATTTCGAAAAACCGCATAACCGTTACGCCATCGGGTATGCAAGCGGTTACGTTGAGTGCTGAGTTATTGGTAACACCCGGCGATCGGGTTGTGTTCGTTGAACCGCTGTGGCCCAACCTAATGGAGTGCTACAAGGCCATGGGCGCGACGGTAACCGGGGTCACACTGCAGCCCAATGAGGGCCGATGGTCACTAGACATGAACACCCTGCTCGACGCGCTGACTCCGTTGACCAAAGTATTTGTGGTTAATTCGCCCAACAATCCAACAGGTTGGACGATGTCACTCGATGAGCAAGCGACCGTGTTAGCACATTGCCGGAAGCACGGAATCTGGATCGTCAGCGACGATGTGTATTCCAGGTTATACAAGCACGCCATTCACGCGCCAGCGTTTTTATCCATCACCGATGAACGTGATCGGTTTATATCCATTAATTCGTTTTCCAAAAGCTGGTCAATGACCGGCTGGCGGTTGGGGTGGATGGTGTCACCACCTGAGTGCGAAAGACGACTGGCTCAACTCACTGAATTCAACACCTCATGCACCCCCGGCTTTGTGCAGGATGCCGGCGTGGCTGCGCTAGCGCTGGGAGACTCAGAAATTGATGTGTTAAACCAGCGTCTGCAAGATGCCTACACCCTGACCGAGAAGTCGCTTCGCGCGTTCCCGAGCGTGCAGTTTATTGAGCCCGACGGTGCGTTCTACGCCTTTTTCAAGGTGGACGGGATGGTTGATAGCGTTGCCACCGCCAAGGAAATCCTTCGCAAGACCGGTGTAGGTTTGGCACCTGGGGATGCCTTTGGACCGGCCGGTCAAGGGTATATGAGGTTGTGTTATGCCCAACCTACAGACATCCTGCAAACCGCGTTTGAGCGCTTAGCGGTGGCCTTTTCACGCTAGGCAAAGTAAGCAAAGGTAAGACCGTCTCAAAAACGACTTAAACGTGGTTTGAAAAGTCGCTGATTTCACGTTCCACCCCTAGAAGTCAGGCAATTCTCGTTGGTACTATGTGCCCAACATTAGCTGAGTAAGTGACGGTGATGAATCCTGTCCAGGAACTGCTTGCCAACGCGGCTACGCCGTTTGATGAAGCGCACGCTATGCCACGCAGTGTGTACACGTCAGACGAGTTTTTGAAAGCTGAAATTGACAGCATCTTCTCCAAAGAATGGTTCTGCGCGGGCCGAGCGTCGTCCTTAGCAGAACCCGGTGAATATTTGACTCTGGAACTCGCCGGCCAACCGATCATGGTCATTCGCGATAAAGCGGGTGTATTACGTGCTCAATCCAATGTGTGCCTTCACCGCATGTCCACCCTGCTGGAAGGGCGCGGGAAAACCAACGCCATTGTGTGCCCCTATCACGCGTGGACATATGAACTTAATGGCAATTTACGCGGCGCGCCAGCGATGGGAGAGAACAAAGCATTTTGCAAAGACGGTATGCGTCTGCCTGCGGTTCGTTGTGAAGAGTGGTTAGGTTGGATCATGATCACGCTAAACCCCGAAGCCCCACCGGTCTCTGAGCAGTTGGCCGAGGTGGAGGCCATGGTGGCCGACTACAACATGGCAGATTACGAACAGACTTTTTTTGAAACCCACCAATGGAACACGAATTGGAAAGTGTTAGCTGAAAACTTTATGGAAAGCTATCACTTACCGGTGTGTCACCGCAGTACGGTGGGTGGTTTGTCAAAGCTGGAAGATATGATTTGTCCGCCCGGCCACGATGCCTTTAACTACCACACAATTTTAAAGGATGAGTCTCTGGCCATTGCGGTAGCGCATCCAAACAACACGCGTATGCAAGGGGAGCGCCGACGAACCACGTACCTATTTGCTATCTATCCCAGTTTGATGATTACGCTCACTCCCGGTTACTTCTGGTATCTCTCTTTACATCCTGCCGGTGTGGGAGAAGTTCATATCCAGTACGGCGGCGGGATGGCTAAGGAGTTCATGGACGATCCGTCCGCACAACAACATTTTGATGCACTGAAAAATTTGTTGGACGATGTCAACGTTGAAGACAAAGGCTGTACCCAAAAAGTGTACAAAGGTTTGTGTTCCAGTATGGCAACGCCCGGCCCCCTTTCACACTTAGAACGACCAAACTACGATTTCGCCCAATATCTGGCGTCACGCGTTGCACACGCGTTGCATCTTAGCGAGAGACGGCTATGACACTACCAAACGATACCTACGAAGCGTTGAACGAGTTGCACCACAACCCGGATGCTGTTCCCATGAGCATGCCGCCGTCGTTTTACAAAGACGAGGCAATGCTGGAACAAGAAACCGAAGCTGTGTTTTTGAACGGTTGGTTGTGTGTTGGCCGCGCCGACGAAGTACCTGAAGAAGGTGATTTCTACACACTCGAGCTGCTGGGTGAACCACTGATTGTTACTCGAAACAAAGAAGACCAGGTGGTGGTTTTATCCAACGTTTGCCGTCATCGTGGTAGCCAGCTCCTGACGGGTCGTGGTAACAACAAACGCATCACCTGCCCGTACCATCGCTGGTCTTATGACTTTGATGGAAAACTTCTGGCCGCGCCCTTAGTTGATAAAACGGAAGGCTTTGACCGAAAACGCTGTGCACTTCCTAACTTCCGCACACACGTTTGGTTTGGCTGGGTGTTTGTTAATTTAAGCGGTAAAGCCGGCGAATTCGAAGAATCCATTCGAGGCGCAAATCAATACGTAAAAAACTACCACGCCGAAGAGATGCGCTCGGTTGAGCCCACAACCGAGCATTGGCCGCTGAACTGGAAGTGTTTAGCCGAGAATTTTATGGAGGGTTATCACCTCACACCGGTGCATCTCAAAACGCTTCACCCGATGTGCCCTACACGCTTGTGCGAAAAAATCCCCGGTGGCGACGGCTACACCGGTTATAAAGCCCACTACAACGAGAACTATGACGGCCGAACGGAAATCCACCCGGACATGACCGAAGAAGAAGCGCGTATATCGATGATGGTTTGGGTATACCCAGGATTTGTTGTCGCCTTATCGCCTAACTCTGCCGTTTACATGAGCATCAGCCCAACCGGCCCAACCGATCTTCAAGTTCGCTGGGATGTTATCGCTCGGCAAGAAACGTTTGAATCCGGTGAAGCAAAAAATCGCTTTGACTTTGCCGTATCGTTTAATGCAGAAGACCGCGAGCGATTAATGGATGTGCAAAAGGGACTGTCGTCCCGCTACGCGGACCGCGGATTTTTAGCGCCACCGGACCTAGAAGGTACGGTGTGGGATTTTTATCACTACATGAGTAAGCGTTTATTGGGAGACGCGGGTACCGATCGTTCGAATCACGAACGAAACACAGCCTAACTGTCTGTCGTTATTCACCAACCAGCGCGGCTTTTGTCCGCGCTGGTTGATACAGCCACCTACTCAGGCTAGCTCGCCTTCAAAACCCCTCGATCAATCTGATCGGCTTCTATCGATTCAAACAGGGCTTTAAAGTTACCTTCACCGAAGCCATCGTCGCCCTTTCGTTGTATGAATTCAAAGAAGATCGGGCCAATCACGGTTTTCGAAAATATCTGCAGCAGGATACGCGTGGTACCACCATCCACCACACCTTCGCCATCGATTAATATGCCGTGCTTTTTCATGCGCTCAATCGGTTCTTCATGATTGGCCACGCGATGCGTTGATTGCTGATAATACGTATCCGGAGGCCCGGGCATAAACTCCAATCCACGCAGGGCAATCGCGTCAGCTGCGTCGTAAAGATCATTTGAACCCACCGCAATGTGCTGTATGCCCTCACCACGGTATTCGTTCAGGTACTCTTCAATCTGGCTATGCTCATCCGCACTTTCATTGATGGGTATGCGAATTTTTCCGCACGGTGAGGTTAAAGCGCGACTGAACAGCCCCGTGACTTTGCCTTCAATATCAAAGAAACGAATTTCCTTAAAGTTAAACGTCTCGGCGTAAAAGCGATACCACGTATCCATGTTGCCGCGCTGTACGTTATGGGTTAAGTGGTCGATGTAGTAAAACCCAACCCCTTCTGGTTTTGGGTCCCGTTCGCCGACCCATTGGAAGTCTTTGTCATAACATGACGTGTCACTTTGATCGGTTTCAATGAAATACAGCAGCGAGTCACCAATGCCAAAAACGGCCGGTGCATCGATAGATTTACCCGAGCCGGTATATTCAGTTGCACCGAGTTCTACAGCACGGTTTAACGCATGAGCCGCGTCCACCACGCGCCACGCCATCGACGGTGCACAAGGGCCGTGGGCTTCGACAAACTGGGCGGCGTGCGAACCGGGTTCGCGGTTGAGTAGATAGTTGATTTCCCCCTGTCGATACAGCGAGATATCTTTGTGTTTGTGCCGGGCTACTTCGGTGTAACCCATGCGTTCGAATAACGCTTCTAATTCCGCAGGGTTTGGGTGTGCAAACTCAACGAATTCAAAGCCGTCGGTACCGGCTGGGTTTTCGTCACTGATGGATGATGCGCCTGCGTGATGTGGATAGGGACCCATAATTGTTCCTTCAACAGCCGTAGAGTAAGAATTTCGACCAGATTACGGCGGAAATTGAGGGAGATGGGTGCATAATCGACATCATTTCGATCATATCTGCACACTTTGTGCGTCAATTTAGAAAATAATACATGATATACGTATGGATAGATTAGATTTTCGCCTGCTGGACGCGTTACAACGCAACGGCCGACTAACCAATCAAGAGCTGGGTGAGGCCGTGGGATTGTCGGCGTCCCAGTGTTCGCGGCGACGAACGGCGTTAGAAGCCTCCAACACCATCACAGGCTATAGCGCTAACTTATCCAGTGAAGCATTGGGCCTGGACGTCATTGCGTTTGTTGACGTTACGCTGGCTCGCCACGCGTCCAGTGTGGCTGAGGAATTTGCCACCTTCATCGCCGACGTTCCGGACGTTCAGGAGGCGTTTGCCATGACCGGGGATGCCGATTACTTATTGAAGGTGATCGTACCTGACCTGAAGCGTTTAGCGTATGTGCTAAACGATGTACTACTGGCCAGTGAGGTGGTGCAAACGGTTAAGTCGTCAATCGTTTTGGACGGCATTAAGACCGGCACCCAATTGCCCTTACCCAAATAAACCGTGGCCATTATCCGGAGCATTGATTAAACCGTTTCAACGCACCGAATAATGGCCTTTACGTTACTTCAACGTATTTACATCAGTTAACAAAAACCTTTACGCCACCAACGTTTCGATAAATGGTCGTACGCCTTCTACACCTTTTTGTTCCATCACTCGGATGGTTTCAGACCCTACGACAGCAATGTCGGCTTTACCGCGCAAGAAATCCACATCGTCTTTGGATTTAACGCCAAAACCCACCGCGAGTGGCAGATCGGTGGATGCTTTGCAGGTAGCCAGGTATTTCGATGTTTCATCACTGAATGAGGTATCTTTTCCCGTTACACCTTTTCGGGCAACGGAGTAGATAAACCCTGCGCTGTTGTCACTCAGAAAACGCATTCGTGGTTCTGGCGTATTGGGTGTGAAGATGTGCACCGGTGCTAATTGATGCGCTTTCATGGCATCCAAATATTCCTGACCTTCTGCCGGCGGCAAATCAGGCACGATGCAACCTTGAATGTTGATATCGCTGCAACGTTGTACAAATTCTTTAACGCCGGTGCAGAACAGGATGTTGTAGTACGTCATGAATAAAAACGGTATATCGAATTCATTGGTAATGCGCTCTGCTATTTCAAAGCTTTTATCCACCGTGGCGCCTGCTTTGAGCGCTTCCGAGTTGGCTTTTAAGATAACCGGCCCGTCAGCCATAGGCTCAGAGAAAGGAATTTGCAATTCCATCAAATCCACACCCGCCTTGACCATATCCTCAACGACGCGTAGCGAGTCATCAAAGTTCGGGTAGCCCAGCACAATGTGCGTCATCAGCAGCAAGTCTTTTTTCTCACGCGCTGCTCTGATTGAATCTTCAAGTTTTGTTGGGTAATGGCTCATTGGTTCATCCCCTGTTGGTAGCCTTTTGCTTTATCAATGATAAATTCCCGCCATTTGGGATCGTCAATGGCATCCGCCACGGTGAAGATGTCTTTATCGGCGCGCCCGGACATGTTAATCAAAATGTCTTCGTCTTTTGATAAGTTCGGCGCTTCTGCGTAGGCTTGAGCAAACGCGTGTGAGGATTCCAATGCCGGAATTAATCCTTCATGCCGTACCGTACGCTGCATGGCAGCAACCACTTCGTCATCGGTTGCCGCTTCAAACCGCACGCGCTTGGATTCAAACAAATGGCTCAAAATCGGCGATACACCGACGTAATCCAAACCGGCTGAGACACTGTGCGTATCCTGCATTTGACCATCGCGATCCTGCAAAAAGAACGTTTTGTAACCCTGTGCCACACCAATGGTCGCATCGTCATAGGCCAGGCGCGCCGCATGCTGACCGGTGCCACGCCCACGGCCACCGGCCTCTACACCTACCAGTTCAACGTCTTCATCATCCATGAAGCCACTGAACAGCCCCATGGCATTGGAACCACCGCCTACACAGGCGTACACCTTGGATGGCAACTTGCCGGTGCGCTCCAACATTTGTCCGCGAGCTTCGGTACCAATAACCGATTGAAACCAGGACACCATCTCAGGAAATGGATGCGGGCCGCAGGCCGTACCTAACGCGTAATGGGTGTTGTCCATATTGGTTACCCAATCACGGAACGCTTCATTAATCGCGTCCTTGAGCGTCTGGCTACCTTCGGTAACCGCAATAACCTCTGCGCCCATTTGTTCCATCCAAAACACGTTGGGTCGTTGGCGAGCGACATCGTGTGCGCCCATATAAATGGTGCAATCAAAACCAAACTTGGCTGCCATAGTAGCGGTAGCTACACCGTGCTGGCCCGCACCCGTTTCGGCAATGACGCGAGTCTTACCCATACGCTTGGTTAACAAACCCTGCCCCATAACATTGTTGGCTTTGTGTGCTCCGGTGTGATTCAAATCTTCCCGTTTCACATAAATTGAAGCGCCGCCCAATTGCTCTGACAAGTTGTCCAGACGTGTAATGGGTGTTGCCCGACACGAGTACGTGGACATCAGTTCCAGATACTCGGCCCAAAACTCAGGATCATCTTTTGCCTCCAGGTAAGCCGACTCAAGTTCATCAAAGGTCGGTACCAGAATTTCAGGGATGAATGCCCCGCCAAACTGACTGTAGTAACCGGTGTTTCTCATAATTTTCTACTTGGCTGTTTGGTGCAGTGGTGTTCTGCACATATAAAAGTGTTCAAGAGTCTTAATTGTGTTCAGTAAATTCGTGACTTATGCAGGCTGCGTTGGGTGCAGTGTTTGCGAAAAATCAAATCGATCGGTTCGGCAAACAATGTCTGCATTTAATGCGTTAGGTTGATTTGGAAAATTCAGGGCCCGGTGAACATGTAACAACGGCGTATTGCGCGTGACGTTCAATGCCTTGGAGATAGCCGTATTGGCCAGCGTCACCGAAAAGCGCTGATCCGCTGACAAAGGTTCGAGGAAGTAGACCTCTTTCACCAGCGTGGACAACGATCGATTCTCAAGGTTTTGTGTATCCAATTGCGTAAACACGTCCGCATCGAAACGCAGTGTTTCAAGCAGTACCGGTTCGCCTTCCACCACCACCCGTCGTTGAACGGTGTAGCAGTTGTCATCGCCTAACACGGCCCCGCTCATGAGTTCAATGTCAGCGCTGAATTCACTGTTTTGGAATGCAGCACTGGTACCTGCGAGCGAAAGCACATCGATCGTTGGCGACGATGGCTTTACAAAGGTGCCAGAGCCACGGCGGCGTTCCAGGCGCCCGCGTCGAACCAGCAAATCCGTTGCCTGACGGACGGTGGGCCGACCGATGGAAAAGGCTTGGGCCAACTCATGCTCGCTCGGGATCTTACTGTTCACTTCATAAGTACCCGCATCGATGGCCGCCAGCAACCTGTCGGCGAGCTGCCGGTACAACGGAATGGGCGAAGCGGTATTCAGACGCATGATAGAGCGTGGATAGAGTCAAGACGGTACGGAGAATAACGACCAACCAGTCAAGTTGTCAAGACAACTTATCCAATAATGCGATAGACCGAGCCAAAATGCTCATTTTGGCTTTCATTTGGTTGACCAAATACCCTAAGAACTACCCGTTCAATATCCCGGGTGCGATTGTTCAAGGCGGTTGTTTAGTGCGAATGACCTATGGCGAACCATCTGGTCTTTCGAGGCGCCGCGTCTATCAACAGCGTCCATCTTTGCGCATCATCGAACCTGTTTTGCAAGCCAGTGATAAACGATTGAATGATGTTCTTCAGTCGGTGTAACCGAACCGGTGCTGACATAAATGGCGATGGTGGCTAAAACCTGCACGCCGAAAATCGGCTAATTACACATTGAGTCTTTGATCGATTCGTGCCGTCAGTCTATGTAATGCAACTTCATCACCGCGCATTACATCGTTAAAGCATGTAATAGGTAAACGAATTACTTGTTTCTCGGTTCTCGACGCTCATCGAACTTAATTTCATCTTCGTGAATATGATTAACCACGGACAGTATTCATACGTTCGCTGACTGTAAACACGTCGCCGCTCTTTTTCTTTATGCGTTGGTTCATAACTCGTCTACATGCACGCTTGATAAGTTGATTCCGCGCACGCAATCAGCAGTCGTTAAGCCAGTAACAATGAAATTTGCGAATTTTGTTCGTACCAAAACACTGTTCTTTTCAAATGCGTGTGGTTAGAATCAAATGAGTGATGAGATCCCTGTATGACTAACGGCAGCAGGCGCATCGCCAAAACAAAGAGCCTGACTAACCAGGCAACCACGACTGG
>JAHDCO010000005.1:0-2256 GCA_020629835.1 Granulosicoccaceae bacterium | reverse complement strand
GCAGCAGGCGCATCGCCAAAACAAAGAGCCTGACTAACCAGGCAACCACGACTGGAGAGAGACCCTTATGCTGAAGAAAACTTCCCTTACATTGACTGCTGGCGCTATCGCGATGGCGTTATCAATGGGAGCTGCACAAGCGCAAGATGGAACAACCAAACTGCGTATCCAAACCCACTTCGCGACTGAAACTTTATCCGGTGAGCTGGCTTCTGAGTTCATTGAAGATGTGACGGTCATGTCTGGCGGTGACATTGAAATTGAAATGTTCTACGCCGGTGCTGTGGTAAAGGCTGCTGAAACATTTGATGCAGCGGCCACTGGAATCCTTGACTGCGATATGACAGGTGGCGCTTACCAAGTTGGTAAAAACCCAGCGTATCAATTCACTGGTGACTTAAATGGTGGCTACGGTAGCCCGTACCAGCAGTACCAGTGGTTATTGCACGCTGGCGGCTATGACGCGCTAAACAAACTGTACAACGGCGATGACATGCAGTTCGTTGGCTGGTGGATCCCTGGTCCTGAATCTCTGGTATCAACAGCACCTATCCGCGGTGTGGATGATCTGGACGGTTGGAAATTCCGTGCACCTCCAGGTGTAATCACGAACATCTTCGACCGACTCGGCGCCTCTCCAATCGTTATGGATTTCAATGAAATCTTCACTGCATTGGAAACTGGCATCATCGACGGTGCGGATGCGTCAACACTGGCTAATAACGTGGGCCTGGGCTTATACGACATTGGTAAGCACACCAACTACCCGGGTTTCCACTCTATGCCTGCTGATCACCTGGCGTGCCGTAAGGACGTTTGGGACGACATGCCTGAAGCACATCAGCGCATTTTGACAGTGGCTATGCAAGCCCTGGCTCTGAAGACCACAACTAAGCAAGACATTGAAATTCAAAAAGCTGCCGCAGAAATGCGTGCTGCTGGCGTTTCTTTGTACACCTGGCCTGAAGAAGAAATGGCTAAGTACCGTGCAGCGGTTGCTGAAACCTGGACTGAGTACGCGACCACTCCAGAAGCTAAAGAGCTTCTCGCAGCTCACCTCGATTTCTTGAAGTCGATCGGCGCTGTTGAGTAAGACATAGCTTTAAATGTGAGCAGTAACAAAAGGGGTAGGCAGTAGCCTGCCCCTTTTCTTTTTTAGCTATGTGTACGTGTTGTTTCATTGACGTCAATACGCTTCATAATGTTTGGTTGTGCGGTCGGCTAAGCGCTACTTTTTACCGCTTGTGAATAGCTGTGATGGCTACGTTGTGTGAGGGAAAATGAAAGAAGAAAAACCCGGCAATATAAAAGAATGGATTATTCCATTCTTGTTTGTCCTATGCGCAGGTTGGGCTATCTGGCATACGCCAGCGTACATTCTTGACTTTTGGCCGCACGACGACAACGCCAGCCTGACAACGCAAATGACGGAAATGCATAAACGCAAAGACGTCACACCAAACCTGCCGGGTTTATTCGGAGGCAACTCCGACATCATCGATTTAGCCGCATTACTCCTGCTGCCCTTTATTTTTATTGCAGGGGTTAAAACCATCGTGCCGGCGGCCATGGAATTCGAACAATTCAGTCGAATCGATAAAATCGCAATGTTTATTGGCCGAATCGTGATGATTCTGATCATCTCAATGACGAGTGTCATGCTGTTCGAAGTGTTCTTACGTTATGCACTGGAAAAACCTACCTTGTGGGCAAACGAGCTCACTTTGTGGATTGGTGGGTTTGTATTCATGCTCTCCGGCGTATATGCCATGCAGCAGCGTAGCCACATTCGAATTTTTATTATCTACGACGTGTTGCCCAGGCCCATTCAACATTTATGTGATGTTATTTGGGTGGCGTTGCTATGGTTTTTTGCCATCTGTTTGGTGTTTGGTAGCTACAAGCAGGTGTTTATCAACAAATTCTATAAATGGCAGACGTTCGGCACTGCCTTTGATCCACCGATTCCTGCAACCATCCAACCCACAATTCTGATTGTGATTTGTTTGATTGCCATCCAGGCACTTCTAAACCTCATAGCCGATTGGAATAAAGATCCTAATCTGCTCACTGAAAAAGAATTGCTGGACAAAGAGGAGTTGGAAGCCTTGAAGAAAAGCGTGGGTACTAACTGATGGATGTCGGCACAATTTCAATCGTGTTGGTGATCGGGCTAATTTTCATGCTCGCCATCGGCATGCCTCTAGGATTTGCATCGGCGGTGCTGGCTGCACTGGTGATGATCATGAAGTTCGA
>JAHDCO010000033.1:23688-41177 GCA_020629835.1 Granulosicoccaceae bacterium | reverse complement strand
CGATACTAAATCCCACAACACACCCACTAACCGATTTAAACCGCGCTATGTCAATTTGCCCAGCGGGGCAGACAACACCGTCCAGCCGAGTCAAACAACCAGCACGGCAATCCGGCTTAAGCCTTCTATTAAGAAGCCTGTCGCTGTCACTCCAATAAAAGATGCGCCATCTACAGCGTCTACTAAAAGCGAGTCTTCAATCCAGAAATCAACCGTTTCGAAGGTCGAATCCGTGGCGGGTGCTAAAGAAGATCCGCCACAACCCAAGGTAAAACCAGTAACTCAAGCAGTTAACGAAACGAAAACTGAAACTAAAGCTAAATTAAAGCCGGCACTAAAAGCAGCAAAGGTAACCACACCGGAAGCACCCAAGTCTGCAACTTTGGCTGATCTTGATACTGTTTCCAATACAAGTCCGAAGAAGCTAGAAGTATTAAAGACCAAGCCAGTTGCTAAGGTTACCGAAGAAGAAATCATCAGGCCGTTACCGGACGAAACACGCACGGTGGTCGTTACTCCGATCGCTGAGACGTCCGAGATACCTGAATTAGCTCAAAAGCAACCCGTGCTTGAATCGCCGGTTCGTTTACCGATACCGACAAGTGTGGAAGCCGCCGAGGAAGTGTTTTCTCATAATGCGGCCAATGCTGCCGTTGTGGAAGAGGTTGCTAAAGCGCCACAACCATTACCTACGGCACCGTCAACAGCCATTCAGGCACCTGGCAGCGTAGATGCCGCATTGGCGAATCCTGAGTTCTTATCGGTTATTCCAATGACGTATGACTTCGGTGGTTCGGGTATTCGTTTCACTGCCAGTGCGTTAAGGACTAAGAGCTTAGGTTTAACGCTGAAAGCATCGGTTGCTGAAAGTTATCAAGAGGGTTCGGCAGGGGTTAATTACTTGCTGAACGCGGGTCGAACAAATCGCTTAGCGCTGTCTTTAGCGGGTGGCGTTGAATACGGTCGTTTTAAGTTGGCCGGTCGTGGTGTTGAGACCACGGTTGCGGATTTAGGTGTATTCGCCTCAGCTTCTGCGTTATTTGCTGTCACACCCCGATTGCATGTGCAAGGTGGTTTAGGCATCAGTAGCTTTTTTGATGGAGACCCGCATGTGTTGGGTTCCGCTTTTTACAGCTTAACTCCGCAATGGGATATCGCTGGTGAATTTGAGCTTGGGGACAACGACTCTGTTGGCCTGGGTGTTCGCTATTACTACTAATCCGTACCGATCTATTGAGACCCTTTCTTTGATAACCCAACGACTGAGTGAAACCACAATGACGCTGTTAAATTGCTGTTCATTGAAACCGCATAAAGCGGTCGCCTCGGTAGCTTTGCTTGGAGCGCTCATCGGTTGCGGTGAGAGCGATTTACCGGCTTTGCACGATGAGCGTATTGATGCTGCGGTTCGTGAAGCACAATTGGATAACACGGATGTATCGCTTGGTGCTGGTATGCCAACGAATCCGCCAGCTGAAGGTCCCGTCACTGAACCCGGAGCAGAACCTGATGCACAACCTGTCGACGCGTCTCCAGTTCCCAGTGCTGCAACACGTGAAGCGATTGCCGTGGATGAGTACACGCTGGTTTTTAACGACGAGTTTAATGGTGAGCAACTCGACAGCACAAAGTGGAATACTTCGTTGCCCTGGGGACCGGATCTAACGATCAATGATGAAATGCAGTATTACGTTGATACCCAAGCGGAAAGCCCACTGGCATATAACCCCTTTGCATTCGACGGAGAAGCGTTAACGATTTCTGCTGTACCGACACCGGAAAACTTACAAGACAGCGTGAATGGTCAAGCGTACGTGTCCGGCGCTCTTTCATCGTTTAGAAAATTTGACTGGACTTACGGTTACGTTGAGGCGCGTATTGATTTGCCAGAAGGCACTGGGTTATGGCCATCTTTTTGGATGCTGGGTTCGGAATTCAAAGATTTGAAACCTCAGTTGTATGTAATGGAGTTCAATGGATCTGAACCGAACAGCCTTTACCATAATTACAACTATACCGACAGTGAGGGCAACCTTCGTTCACCACGGCAACACGAGATCGTGGTGAATGGTGCTTCGGAAGGATGGCAGACGGTTGGCTTACGCTGGAGCGAAGGCGAACTCGTGTTTTACGTGAACGGTTACCCCACCTTCCAAGTGAACGGTGAAAACGTGTCATCGCAAGCGATGTACGTCATGCTTAATTTGGCGGTAGGTGGCCTGTGGGTGGATACACCGGATGAAACCACTCCGAACCCGGCGCAGTTAAAGGTCGACTACGTACGCGTTTATCAAGCCAATTCGTAAACCTTAACCGGTCGGCGATTCACGAGTTAGCTGTTAAGCAGTTTCGAGTACTACGAAGGCGACCACTTGGTCGCCTTCGTCGCTTAAGCTGACGTGCATCGCACAAATACCGTCATGATCGCAACGTTGTTTTGCTTCGCCATCGGCATGTAGCACCGGTTTTCCTAAAGCGGTATGGGTGATGTAAAAGTCTTTGAGTAAAACACCGCTGCGCTCTCCGGTACCAAGCGCTTTGACTGAAGCCTCCTTCACTGCAAAGCGTTTTGCCAGAAAGCGAACCGGTTGTGGATGATTGTCGAGTTGCGCCAGTTCTTGTTCATGTAAAAACCGGCGCGCGAATCGTTCGCCAAAGCGCTCGTAGACTTTTTGAATACGGGTAACCGTTACGAGATCAACACCGGTTCCGTAAATCACAATGAACGCGCGGCAAGCATGCACGCCTTCATAGTCTTTACTGCCTGGGGTAAGCCCATCATCACAGCATCGGCAATCAAGCTGTGGCCAATGTTTAATTCGTTCATGTTTTCAATAGCTGCAATAGCTGCAACGTTGTCACGAGTTAAACCATGCCCAGCGTTCACGACTAAGCCTACGCTATGGGCATAAGCGGCAGCCTCCTGAATTTTTACCAGTTCCTTTTGTTGGCTTGCGGTGTCTTTGCACTCCGCGTAGGCGCCGGTGTGCAATTCAATTACCGGTGCGCCAATGGCCACGCAGGCATCGATCTGCGCGGCATCAGGGTCAACAAACATGGAGGTATGAATGCCTGCCTCGGAGAATGCGGCAACGTAGTCTTTTAGTCTTGACTGTTGTCCACGCACATCCAAGCCTCCTTCGGTTGTGAGCTCTTCGCGTTTTTCTGGTACTAAGCAAACGTCCTCGGGCACCATACTCAATGCGATATCGCGCATCTCATCGGTGGCTGCCATTTCAAAATTGAGTTTGGTTTGTCGCAGTGCAAAGTAGCGCTCCACATCGGCGTCCTGAATGTGACGACGATCCTCCCGAAGATGCATGGTTATGCCGTCGGCTCCAGCGAGCTCCGCCTGCAACGCGGCGTGCACTGGGCAGGGGTAACGCACACCACGAGCCTGTCGAATTGTTGCCACATGGTCTACGTTGACACCCAGATAGATTGGTTGGGTCACTGTTGTTGCCTTATAAATTTAAAACCGGCGGGTAAGGTTTGAGGTTGCCATACTTTTGACCGCTTTGTCAGGTGGACTCAGCTGAGCACGTGCAGCCAACCAGCTAAACCCAGCAGGACTGACCGCGTCCGCCCAGATACACACGGTGTGCCGACGGTTGGTTTGGGAGTAAAAAGCTAAGACCAGCAGAAACGGGCTGCAAAACAACGCTTCGCCAAACCGTACGCGATGGGAATAGCAAGATGCAGTTAACAGCCAGCTCGTACCCTCATCGCTGATGCGCTGCCAGGGCTGCGGGTTCTTAAGGTGATGAATTACGCACAGCACCAACCAGCACCAAGACAACGCGAGCAGGCCTAGTGGTATTTGCAAATTTAACGGAACGAGCAGTGCAGCAGCTACGACGGTTGCGTGCGTGAGCGTAGCCCATTTGGATGGACGTAATTGCAGCTCAACAACCGGCTGTGGGGGATGGGGTTCAGCTGGCAGCTTCTTTAAGCCGTGCCTTGATGGCGTTAATGATGGGGTCATATCGGTCGTCCTTGTCCTTGCCGCTTATCAGGCGGAATAATTGTGGGTCTTGCATGTCCAGCAGTTCGAGGAAGAGATCCTTATCTTCCTCGGCTGCGGATTCGTAATGGTTGTCCAGGTAGGCACGCATGGCTTCATCGAGCTCTCGCATTCCCCGCCGACAGCGCCAACGCAGTTTTGCTAAGGGTTCTGATGACACGCGGTTTGCCTAATGCTTTCGTTAAAAGGAATGATCAACTACAGGCGGCGCTGAACCATCATTTTTTTGGTTTCAGCAATGGCCTTGGCCGGGTTCAAACCTTTCGGGCAGACCTGAGCGCAGTTCATTATGGTGTGACAGCGATACAGCTTGAACGGGTCTTCCAGTGCGTCCAGTCGCTCTCCAGTCGCATCGTCGCGACTATCACTAAGCCAGCGGTAAGACGCTAACAGGGCAGCCGGCCCGAGATAGCGATCACTGTTCCACCAGTAGCTCGGGCAGCTGGTTGAGCAGCACGCACACAGGATACACTCGTAAGCACCATCAATACGTTCTCGATCTTCAGGTGACTGCAGACGTTCCCGATCCGGTGGGGCAGGTGAATCCGACTTCAACCAGGGTTCAATCGACGCATACTGTGCGTAGAAGTTTGTAAGGTCAGATACGAGGTCTTTAAGAATGGGTTGATGCGGTAGCGGATAAATGGTGATGTCGCCTTCGATATCCTCCAGGCTCATGGTGCACGCCAATGTGTTTGAACCGTCGATGTTCATGGCACAAGAACCGCAGATGCCTTCACGGCATGAGCGTCGGAAAGTCAGAGACGAATCCATTTCGCTTTTGATCTTGATGATGGCGTCTAACACCATCGGTCCGCAGTTATCCATATCCACATCGAACGTATCCAGACGTGGATTCTCACCAGTGTCCGGGTCGTAACGATAGATTTTGAATCGACGTGTATTGGTTGCGCCGTCAGGAGCAGGGAAGTGCTTGCCTGGCTTTACAACCGACTTTGCGGGTAGTGTGAACTCTGCCATTGCCTATTCCTCTTGATTAGTAAACGCGCTGCTTGGGTGGGATAACTTCACACTCATCAGTTAGCGTGTACATGTGCACCGGACGGTAGTCGATACTGACGTTGTTGTTCTCATCAGTCCAGGCCAGTGTGTGCTTCATCCAGTTTTCATCATCTCGGTCCGGTGTGTCATCGCGTGCGTGACCACCACGGCTCTCGGTGCGATTTGCCGCACCATGAATGATGGTTTGCGCTTGACACAGAAGATTCTCCAGCTCAAGCGTTTCGATTAAGTCGGTATTCCAGATAAGGTTTTGGTCATCAACGCGAACATCGTCGAACTGATCACAAATTCCGCGCATCTTATTGACCCCTTCTTCAAGAGAATCCCCGGTACGGAAAACCGCTGCGTGTTTTTGCATTGTGCGTTGCATGTCGTCACGTATGTCTGCGGTACCCGTATCACCTTTAGCGTGTCGTACGCGGTCCAGATGAGAGACGGCGTATTCACCTGCGTTTTCCCCAAGTGGCTTATGCGGTTGCCCGGGTTTTACGATCTCTGCCGCGCGCAGTGCAGCCGCTCGCCCAAACACAACGATGTCGAGTAACGAATTGGAACCGAGTCGATTAGCGCCGTGTACCGATACGCAAGCCGCCTCACCAATAGCCATCAGCCCAGGTACAACTGAGTCTGGATCGCCATCGCGCAACGTGACCACTTCACCTTTGTAGTTTGTAGGTATACCGCCCATGTTGTAGTGAACGGTAGGGATAACCGGTATGGGGGCTTTGTTCACATCAACACCTGCGAATATCTTGGCCGATTCGCTGATGCCGGGCAGACGTTTTTCAATCACATCTGCGCCCAGGTGTTGCAGGTTCAAGTGAATGTGGTCTGCATCGCCGCCAACCCCACGACCTGCGTTAATTTCCATGGTCATTGAACGACTGACAACATCACGAGATGCCAAGTCTTTCGCGTTGGGTGCGTAACGTTCCATAAAACGTTCACCATCGCTGTTGGTTAAGTACCCGCCTTCACCGCGAACACCTTCTGTAATGAGTACGCCCGCGCCGTAGATGCCGGTGGGGTGGAATTGAATGAACTCCATGTCCTGCAATGGCAGGCCAGAGCGCAACACCATCGCACTGCCGTCGCCAGTACACGTATGCGCTGATGTGGCCGAGAAGTATGTGCGTCCGCATCCGCCTGTAGCTAGAACAACGATATGAGCACGGAATACATGAATTTCGCCTGAGGCTAAATCGATTGATACAACGCCCCGACAAACGCCGTCATCCATGATGAGGTCGATTGCAAAATGCTCGATGTAAAATTCAGCTTTATGCTTTAGTGATTGCTGATACAGCGTATGCAAAATGGCGTGGCCGGTTCGATCAGCTGCTGCACAGGTGCGTTGGGCGGTACCTTCGCCAAAGCGTGTGGTCATGCCACCAAACGGACGCTGGTAAATCTTGCCTTCCTCAGTACGCGAGAACGGTACCCCAAAGTGTTCTAGTTCAATAACCGCTGGCATGGCTTCACGACACATGTACTCGATCGCGTCCTGGTCACCCAGCCAGTCGCTGCCTTTAACGGTGTCGTACATATGCCACGTCCAGTGGTCTTCACCCATGTTACCGAGCGCTGCGCTCATGCCGCCTTGCGCCGCCACGGTGTGAGAGCGAGTTGGAAACACCTTAGTGACACAGGCAGTAGACAGGCCTTGTGCAGCCATTCCAAGCGTGGCACGAAGCCCCGCGCCGCCTGCGCCTACGATTACTACGTCATAGGCGTGGTTAATTACTTTGTACGCTTTTGTCATTTTTTTAATTTATCCAGTAAACGCCATATGTAATACGGAAAACACGCCCGTAACGCCCAGTGCAAAACATATGAGCGTTACCGCAATAATCGCAACCGTGCGGACCGCATGGTTACCAACGTAATCTTCAATAACCACTTGTAAACCCATCTTTGCGTGCCAAAAAGCTGCGATTAAAAACAACGTCATCATGACCGCAGAGAAGGGGCTGCTTAGCCAGGCTTGTATGTCGCCTTGCGACATTGAAGGCAGTCTCGCAACTGAAAACGCAATCCAGACCACCAAGGGTATAAGACCGATGGCGGTTAGCCGTTGCATCCAAAAATGATCCGTGCCTTCTTTGGCAGAACCTAGTCCCTTAACCTGGGATAACGGGGTACGTAAATTACTCATGCTAAGGCCACCAACCAAGTCACAACAGAAAGAAATCCAGCAGCAAACAATGTCATCTTGGCGGACTTATTCGCAGCTTCCAATTCGAATCCGTACCCTGTGTCCCAGAACAGGTGTCTTATGCCGTTACAAAGGTGGTAGTACAACGTGACGGTGAAGCCAAACATCATGAGCTTGCCGAACCACGATTGCATAATCGCACCGATGAAACCAAAACTATCGGCAGGGCCCGCTGCACCGGCAAGCGTCCAGGTAATGATCACAAGCGCCAGGCTGTTTACGATGCCTGTGGCTCGGTGCCCTATAGACAACAAAGCGGTAAGCGGTAACTTGTATACCGACAGGTGTGGGGACAACGGTCTGTATGCTGGCGGTTGTGCCATGTTCTTTATTCTCGGGTGAGGTGGTGATTCAAAAATCTGTGCAGCGTCCGTTCTTTTCCCAGTCGCCGTAGCGGGTTGGCTCAGGGCCTTTCTGCCCACCGATCTCCGGCGGCATGTCGGTATCACTGTCTGGTTTAGTCTTATCCGCTTCCAGTGATGTGGATTGTGGATCAGACGTTATGGCTGAAGGATTGCCCTGGGATGAATTTCCTGGCGTATCCTCTGGCTTGTTAGTGGCTTTTGTCATCTCCATAATTCTACCAAAGCAATACATCGGGCCGTGTGAACCGCCGTCATCAAATGACTTACGCGCAGCATGGTCTTTATAGGGAACTTTCCTACATGAATCAGACGTGGCTAGACCAACTCGTAGCAATCGGTGCAAAGCCGGAAAACTTTGTGGGTAACACGGTGGTATCTCATCCCTCGGTTATTCAAGTAACGGACCGAAGTGAAACGGTTGTCGTTCGAATAACCGGTGAAGACGCACAAACGTTTCTTCAATCACAAATGTGTAACGACCAAAATAAGGTCACCGCTGCGTCGGGGCAGTTATCCGGATACTGCAGCCCGAAAGGGAGGTTGTTAGCTTTGCCCACTGTCGTAGCCTCGGAGAACAACAACGAGTTTTACTGGTTGCTACCCGAAGATGTGGTGGAAACGGTAGTAAAGCGACTAAAAATGTTTGTGTTAAGAGCGCAAGTATCGATAGAAGTGGCTCAGGATTGGGTGGTTATGGGCATCATCGCTCCATCTACCAAGGTGCCAGAAAATACGCAAAACTGGTTAGGTTCTAATAACGCCGACGCCATGGCCAGCTGGACCGTTAATGGACACCCTGCGATAAAGCTGCACAGTGGTGCTGATCAAACCCGCACCACCTTGTTTGGACCATCGGATGCGGTAGCAACGTCGTTACAGCAACTGATTGATCAGCTGGATGCTTCCGAAACGCTCTGGCAATGGGCTAGCAAAGAGGCCTGGGCTTTAAGTGATGTTTTGGCTGGTGTGCCGTCTGTTGTAGCTCGCAATCAGGATGCTTTCGTTCCACAGATGATGAACATGGAACAAGTGGATGGCTTGAGTTTTAAAAAGGGCTGTTACCCGGGGCAGGAGATTGTGGCGCGCATGCAGTATTTGGGAAAGCTCAAGCGGCATATGATTCGACTGAGCTCACCCAGCACCGCTGCACCGTTCCCTGGAGATACCCTAACTGCCGGTGAAGATACCAGCGCCGGAGTTGTCGTGACTTCGGTGGTAACCGATCAAGGCATGACCTGCCTGGCGGTGGTTAAGACGTCTGTTGATGCGTCCGACTTTGTTTGGGATGAATCACCAATGACCCCCGAGGCTTTACCGTACAGTGATTGAGGTTGCCACCGCGGGCAACATGGTTGAAGCCATGTTGATGGCTGACGAACTTAAAAGTCACGGAATAAAAGTGTTTGTCAGCGGCGGTTATTTGTCTGGTGCAATCGGTGAGCTGCCCGCGGACTCGGTACTGCGTTTGTACATCAACTCCGAGGCGCATGTTGATCGGGCGAAGGCTATCCTGACAGCCTTCGATGAAGCCAAACAAGTACAACTGCCTAAACGCTGGTGTAGCCACTGTGAGGAGTGGTTAGAAGGGCAGTTCGAACATTGTTGGCAATGCGGCAACGCTATGCCAGACCCATTAAAGCCAAACTCTTAAAACTAAGCTTTTTCAGCAGACGCGCGGAACCTGGCCGGTTCAGCGCGCTCGTCATGAACGTTGGGTCAACCACAAATGCAACTACCGCGCTTTAGTGAAGCAGCGCGAATAGCTTGCGACGATACTGGCCGGCTAACGGGTCAGAGCCCAATACATCGAACAAAGCGATCAATTGATTACGTGCAGCGCCATCTTCGAAATTGGCATCGTGTTTTACGACTTCTAGCAGATGATCCATCCCACCTTGCAAATCACCTTGAAGCGCGGTGTGCAGCGCAATCTGGTATCGCGACGCACTGTCCTTAGGGTTGTCTGCAAGCGTTTGTGACAGCTGATCGACGTTCAAGCTCATGTCGGCTGCCTCTGCCAACGCGATGGTTCCGGCCAATCGTTTCGAAGCCGGCTCTTCTCGCGCTTCTTCAGTCATAGCCTTTAAACAACTGCGAGCGGTTTCCAGTTCGTTATCCGCAACGCTCAGTTGCCCCAGCATTACGAGAACATCTGTATTTTCTGGCTCTTGCGCCTGCGCAGCTTTTAATACGGCTTTAGCGTTCTCATTGTCACCTCGTTCGGCAAGTGCCATGGCTTGTTGCACCGGTGTGGCTTCGGCAGGCGCGGGTTCTTCGTCGGCTTCAGCCGTAGGGATGTCATCGGCTGAGATGTACTGCTCCAGAAATCGTCGCACTTCGCTTTCGGGCAATGCGCCAGTGAATTCATCTACAGCCTGCTTGTTAATAAACAGACGACACGTTGGAAACCCGCGAACACCCATCTGCGCCACGATGTCCTGATGGGCATCGGCGTCCAGTTTGGCCAGAATAAAAGCGCCGTTGTATTCCTCGACCAGCTTTTCCAGAACTGGCATCAGGTGCTTACAGGGCTGACACCAGTCGGCCCAGAAATCCACCAGCACCGGCTGCTTGGCGGAGCCCTCAACCACCACGTCAATGAGGTTCGTTTCGTCGAGGTGGACAATGTAGGGAGATTCGGACATGGGGCTTAACTCTAGTGAAAATTGTATAAGCCGTAGTGTGCTGGCTAGCTAAGCCAACTTCAAGTGATGCGCTACACTTCTGTCTTGTGCCGATCCGGCCAGATTACCCACGAATACACACCATGAGTCGCGAGTACAACGCCGCCTCCATCGAAGTCCTGAGCGGATTAGACCCTGTTCGCATGCGCCCGGGCATGTATACCGATACCACGCGGCCAAATCATTTGGCGCAAGAGGTCATCGATAACAGTGTCGATGAGGCATTGGGCGGGCATTGTTCCGACATCCAGGTGACACTGCACAAAGATCACTCGTTAGAAGTGGTGGATAACGGCCGTGGCATGCCGGTGGACCTGCATCCCCAGATGAAACGGCCGGGTGTGGAAGTGATCCTGACCACGCTGCACGCAGGCGGCAAATTCTCCAATGACAACTACCAGTTTTCCGGTGGCTTGCATGGCGTGGGTGTCTCTGTGGTCAATGCCTTATCGAAAAAGCTTGAAGTCACCATCAAACGCAAAGGCCACGAGTTTCTGGCCACGTTCAAAGGCGGTGAGGTGGACAAGCGCATGAAGCCTGTTGGCAAAGTGGGTCAACGCAATACAGGCACCCGCATCCATTTCTGGCCGGATAAGTCGTACTTTGATTCTGAGAAATTTTCAGCGCCGAGGTTGCGTCACCTGCTGCGAGCCAAAGCAGTGCTGTGCCCAGGTTTGCGCGTTCGATTTACCGATGCGGTGAATGACGAAAAACACGAATGGTTATACGAGGACGGTATTCCGGATTACTTGTCCGCCGCAGTTGAAGGATTCGATGTACTTCCCGAGAAACCGCTGGCCGGCGCCATGGCGGCCGCCACCGAAGCAGCCGATTGGGCGGTTCTGTGGATGCCTGACGGCGGTGACGCGGTACAGGAAAGCTATGTGAATCTTGTGCCAACAGCGCAAGGTGGTACGCATGTCAATGGTTTGCGCACCGGCCTTGCCGACGCAGTTCGGGAGTTCTGTGACTTAAGAAACCTGGTGCCCCGAGGCATCAAAATCACACCTGAAGATGTCTGGGACAAGGTGAGTTATGTGCTGTCGGTAAAATTGGCTGACCCGCAATTTTCCGGACAAACCAAAGAACGGTTGTCGTCTCGAGAATGTGCGATGTTCGTGTCGGGTGTGGTGAAAGACCACATGGCGCAGTGGCTAAACCAGCACCCAGAAACCGGAGATACCATCGCTCAAATGGTGATCGCGAGCGCTCAGGCACGAACACGTGCGGGTAAAAAGGTAGTGCGCAAAAAAGTCTCTGCCGGTCCCCAACTACCGGGCAAGTTAGCCGACTGTGCGTCAACGGATTTAGCCCGGACTGAGCTCTTTTTAGTGGAAGGTGATTCAGCCGGTGGATCCGCGAAGCAAGCTCGGGATCGAGAGTTTCAGGCCATCATGCCGCTGCGAGGCAAAATCTTAAACACCTGGGAAGCAGCACCTGAGCAGCTGTTAGGCTCGCAGGAGGTGCACGATATTTCGGTGGCTATTGGAATCGAACCGGGCTCTCAGGATTTGTCCAATTTGCGCTACGGCAAGGTTTGTATTCTGGCCGATGCGGATTCTGACGGGGCGCATATCGCGACCCTGTTGTGCGCCTTATTTGTTCGGCACTTCAGGCCTTTGGTGGCTGCTGGTCATGTTTATATTGCCATGCCGCCGCTATTTCGAATCGATGTGGGCAAAGAGGTGTTTTACGCCGTAGACGACCACGAACGAGAGGCAATCCTGGCGCGCGTGGAAGCGGATAAAAAATCCGGCAAAGTCAGTATCACCCGGTTTAAGGGCTTAGGTGAAATGAATCCTTTGCAGTTGAGGGAAACATCCGTTGCTCCAGACACGCGCCGTTTGGTGCAGTTGGTGGTGGAAGACGGTGACAACACCAACAGCACCATGGACATGATGCTGGCGAAAAAGCGGGCCAGTGACCGAAAACGCTGGTTGGAAGAGAAGGGTGATCTGGCAGATATCGGATGACTATTGCTCCCCCCCTTCAGTTTCCGCTGTCCCCGCTGAAACTCAATGAAAAAACCCCGTTACTGGGCGGCCTGGAGGCCATACGGGTGTCAGTGCCCTGGGCGCTGGACCATGTAAATTGTTGGTTACTGAGCGACGAAGCCGCGCGCGCAGGAGGTGCCACGTTAATTGATACCGGTATAAACACACAAACCACACGAGACGTTTGGCAGGGATTACTCGCCGATCAAACTCCGGCGCAGGTTATCGCGACTCACTACCACCCCGATCACTGCGGCCTGGTGGGTTGGTTTTCAGAACGTGGTGCGAAGGTTTTTTCACACGCGGATGAAATCGAAGTTATGCAGGGTATCTGGGCAACCGATGAAGCCGACTATGTGCAGGAGTTCTCCCACTGGTATTCGCAGCATGGCTTAACCCAGGAACATATCGCGCCGCTGAATTTTGTTGGGCATGGGTATCGGAAAACGGTGTCTGCATTACCGGAAAATGGCACGTGGCATACACTGGATGCCGGTGATTTCTTGTGCATTGGCGGCCGACGCTTTGAGGTGCTGGTAGGGCACGGGCATGCCCCGGCGATGTTGATGTTGTTTTGCGCGGACGACAAATTGTTGATTGCCGCCGATCAGGTGCTGCCGAGAATATCACCGAACATCAGCGTACTACCTGGTGCGCCAGACAAAAACCCGTTGGCAAGCTTTATATCCAGCTTAAGTGCACTCAAAGCGCTGCCGGAAGATACCTTGGTGTTGCCATCGCACGGTGAGCCATTTATCGGCTTGCACGGCAGGGTCGATACGCTGTTGCAGCATCATCAGGATCGACTTGATGCGCTTCGCCAGGTTTGCAAAACATCTGTACAGGCGGCCGATGTGTTGAGCACGCTGTTTCAGCGAAAGCTGGATGTACAGCAAATGAGCTTTGCACTGGGCGAGGCCGTTGCGCATTTGAGGTACCTGGCCAGCTTGGGTGAACTTAACGAAGTACAGGATGCACAAGCGGTACGCTTCGAAGTCGCTTAGCGGTAGTTTTTTGCGCTGATGCAGAACAGCTGTGCTGGCACAGCATCTGGCGGGGGTGGACAGTGCGCTTTGGCGGCGAGTAAAATGCCCAGCCAGCTTTGTAGACGATGCCACTTCTGGCACCGTACGGTATCTCACTAACTCGGACAGGAAACCACCTTGGCTCAAGCCGCGCTGCTCGCACTCGCCG
Organism: Granulosicoccaceae bacterium; assembly: GCA_020629835.1. Taxonomy (GTDB): domain Bacteria; phylum Pseudomonadota; class Gammaproteobacteria; order Granulosicoccales; family Granulosicoccaceae; genus Granulosicoccus. Next base: position 27,678 of record JAHDCO010000033.1, on the reverse strand, counting down.
ACGGAAATGTGTTCCACGGAACCGCCGTAGGCTGTAGGGGTCATGCCGTCGGGGAAGTCGTATTTAATACGGCCATGACCGGCTATCAGGAAATACTGACCGATCCTTCCTATTCCCGGCAAATCGTTGCGTTAACGTATCCTCACATCGGGAATACCGGCACGAATTCAGATGACGTTGAAAGCCGCTCGACCATGGCAGCGGGGCTCATCATTCGTGATTTACCGCGACTTGCGAGTAGTTGGAGATCCGAACGATCGTTAGGCGATTACCTAGCGGCGGAAGGGGTGGTTGCCATCGCCGACGTGGACACTCGAGCGTTAACCCGATTGCTTCGCGATAAAGGCGCTCAGGCGGGGTGCATTGTTACCGGCGATGCCTTATCCGAGCAAGAAGCGGTGCAGGCGGCGCAGGGTTTTCCAGGGTTATCAGGGATGGACCTTGCCAAAGAGGTCTCTTCGAAAGAATCATACGACTGGGACCTAGGCACCTGGACTCTGAATGGTGAACCGCGATCGGTAGCGTCCAATGCCGGCGGCAAACATGTCGTGGCGATGGACTTTGGTGTCAAGCAGAACATACTGCGCATGCTCACCGATCGTGGCTGCCGACTGACTGTGGTACCTGCCACAACGACAGCTGAAGAAATAAACGCTTTATCACCGGATGGCTTGTTTTTATCGAACGGCCCCGGCGACCCAGAGCCTTGCACCTATGCGATTGAGACTATCGCGACGTTGGTGAACCAGCAAATTCCAACGTTTGGCATCTGTTTAGGGCACCAACTATTAGGGCTTGCGTCTGGCGCGACCACGATGAAGATGAAGTTTGGCCACCACGGTGCCAACCATCCGGTTATCGACACAGCCACAGGACGTGTGTTTATCAGCAGCCAGAATCACGGCTTTGCCATTGATCCGGATAGCTTACAGAACAACGTGGCTATCACGCACTTGTCGCTTTTTGATCAAACACTGCAGGGTATACGTCGATTGGATGCTCCTGCGTTTAGTTTTCAGGGCCATCCGGAGGCAAGCCCAGGGCCGCAGGAACTGGACATTTTGTTTGATCAGTTTGTTCAGCTAATGCAGCCAGCGTAAAGCGCTCAATAGCTATCACCGTCTGTGTCTGTCGGAACAGTCACTCGCACTAAGGAATTTTAAGAAACCATGCCAAAACGCAGTGATATCAGCAGCGTTCTGATCATTGGCGCCGGGCCCATTGTCATTGGCCAAGCGTGTGAGTTCGACTATTCAGGAGCGCAGGCGTGTAAAGCGCTGCGGGAAGAGGGTTACCGCGTTATTTTGGTGAACTCAAATCCAGCCACCATCATGACCGATCCGGATATGGCTGATGCCATATACATCGAACCGATCGATTGGCGTGTGCTGCGAACCATCATTGAGCGGGAACGCCCGGACGCGTTGTTACCGACGATGGGTGGTCAGACGGCACTGAATTGCGCACTGGATTTAAATCGTGAGGGCGTACTGGAAGAATTTAATGTTGAGATGATTGGCGCTCAGCCCGAAGCGATTGACCTGGCAGAGGATCGTGAAAAATTTCGTGATGCGATGACGGGTATCGGCCTTGCCACACCGAAAGCCGCGATCATTCACTCCATGGAAGATGCGGAAAAAGCCCAGCCAGACATCGGTTTTCCCTGCATTTTGCGGCCTTCTTTCACCATGGGTGGCTCCGGTGGTGGTATCGCGTACAACATTGACGAGTTCCGCGAAATTGTCGCGCGCGGTTTGGCCCTGAGCCCGACAACCGAAGTGCTCATGGAAGAGTCAGTACTGGGTTGGAAAGAATACGAGATGGAGGTTGTGCGTGATTCAGCGGATAACGTCATCATCATTTGCTCCATTGAAAACCTTGACCCAATGGGTGTGCACACCGGCGACTCCATCACGGTAGCGCCAGCGCAAACGCTGACGGATAAGGAATATCAGATCATGCGCAACGCATCGATCGATGTGTTGCGACGTATCGGCGTGGACACCGGTGGCTCTAATGTTCAATTCGCCATCAACCCTGAAAACGGCGCGATGATCATTATTGAAATGAACCCTCGGGTATCGCGCTCGTCTGCACTGGCTTCAAAAGCGACGGGTTTTCCTATCGCGCGCGTTGCGGCGAAGTTAGCGGTGGGATTTACCCTGAACGAATTGAAAAACGAAATCACCGGAGGTCTAACGCCTGCGTCGTTTGAGCCGTCGATCGATTACGTGGTAACTAAAATCCCACGGTTTACCTTTGAAAAATTTCCAACAGCCGATGATCGCCTGACCACGCAGATGAAATCTGTGGGTGAAGTCATGGCGATTGGGCGGACCTTCTCAGAATCTTTACAAAAAGCCTTACGCGGGTTGGAAATCGGCGTGAACGGCTTAGACCCCATGATCGATCAGTCATCGATTGCTGCTGAAGATTTGCACGATGTAATAGAGCGTGAATTACGGGTCGTAAAAGACCGACGGCTTTGGTACGTGGCCGATGCGTTTCGGCACGACTGGACGCTTGAGCAGGTGTTTGAAGCCACCAAGATTGATCCGTGGTTTCTGGCTGCGATTGAAGACATCGTTTTAGCTGAAAAGCATGTTGCAACCTTAAAACTTAGCGACATCGACAAGCACGCTTTATGGCAACTGAAACGTCAGGGTTTTTCCGACGCTCGACTGGCGGACATCCTGGGCGATACGGAAAAAACCGTACGAGAACATCGACACGCGTTGAACATTCGCCCGGTTTATAAACGCGTGGATTCGTGCGCGGCCGAGTTTGCCACCAGCACCGCGTATATGTATTCCACCTATGAGCAGGTGTGTGAATCAGAACCTAGTGCCCGTGACAAAATCATGGTGTTGGGTGGCGGCCCCAACCGCATTGGTCAGGGTATTGAATTTGATTATTGTTGTGTGCATGCGGCCCTGGCATTACGTGATGATGGGTACGAGACCATCATGGTTAACTGCAACCCGGAAACCGTTTCAACTGATTTCGATACATCCGATCGTTTGTATTTTGAACCGCTCACGTTGGAAGATGTACTTGAGATCATTCATGTTGAGTCGCCCAAGGGTGTCATTGTTCATTATGGTGGGCAGACACCGCTTAAATTGGCCGCCAACCTACACGCTGAAGGCGCGCCAATTATCGGTACCAGTCCGAATTCAATCGACCTGGCCGAAGACCGCGAACGCTTTCAACAACTGATCCAACAACTTGGATTAAAGCAACCGGCCAACTGCACTGTTCGAACGGTGAAAGAAGCGCTGGAGCGAGCGGACTCCATCGGCTTTCCTTTAGTGGTGAGACCCAGTTATGTACTGGGCGGACGTGCGATGGAAATCGTGCAAAATACCGAAGAACTTCAGCGCTACATGACCAGCGCCGTTAGCGTGTCAAATGAATCGCCAGTGCTGCTGGATCGTTTTTTAAGTGACGCAATTGAGGTTGACGTAGATGCCATATCAGACGGTGAGCGCGTCGTGGTTGGCGGCATCATGGAACACATTGAAGCCGCGGGCATACACTCCGGTGATTCGGCGTGTTCGCTGCCGCCTTACTCGTTAACGCAACAACAGTGCTTATCGCTGGCAGATCAGGTGGAAAAGCTGGCGAAAGGCTTGGGGGTTGTCGGCTTGATGAATACGCAATTCGCCATAAAAGATGACGACATTTACGTTATCGAGGTGAATCCGCGTGCCGCGCGAACCGTTCCCTTCGTATCAAAAGCGACGGGCGTCTCGCTAGCGAAAGTAGCCGCACGTTGTATGGCAGGTACGTCGCTGGATGCACAGGGTGTGCATGATGTTCCGACGCCAAGTTTTACCAGCGTAAAAGAATCGGTTTTTCCGTTTTCTAAATTTCCGGGTGTTGATCCATTGCTGGGGCCGGAGATGAAATCTACCGGCGAGGTTATGGGGTCCGGGCGTTCATTTGGTGAAGCATTTTACAAAGCCACCTTGGCAGCATCTGTGAATT
>JAHDCO010000033.1:0-23588 GCA_020629835.1 Granulosicoccaceae bacterium | reverse complement strand
GGGCGTTCATTTGGTGAAGCATTTTACAAAGCCACCTTGGCAGCATCTGTGAATTTACCGACAGCCGGTTCTGCTTTATTAAGTGTCAGGGATTCAGATAAATCCGGCATTGTTGAAGTTGCGCAGTTGCTGGTGGCGCATGGTTTTAAAGTGGTCGCCACGCACGGTACTGCGTCTGTACTTAATGAGGCGCAAGTGCCTTGTGAAAAAATTAATAAACTTCGGCAAGGTCAGCCCCACATCCTTGATGCCATCAAGAATGATGAGTTATCTTTGATCGTCAATACGACCGCCGGCCGACAGGCAATCGAAGACTCTGTCTACATTCGTCAGGAAGCGCTAGGTCGGAAAATTCCATACACCACAACCTTGGCAGGCGCGTTCGCTATCTGCCAAGCATTGAAATCGTCTGCAGAAGGTCCTGTGTACCGTTTGAGCGATCTTCACGAGGAAACAATATGAGTAAAGTTCCACTGACCGTTCGAGGTGAATCTTTGCTTCTCGAAGAGCTGAAAGAACTTAAAACCGTTCGGCGGCCCAACGTGATTCAAGCCATCGCCGAGGCACGTGAGCATGGTGATTTGAAGGAAAACGCTGAATATCATGCGGCGCGGGAAGAGCAGGGATTTATTGAAGGGCGAATTCAGGATATCGAGGGCAAACTGGGTAACTCGCAGGTCATTGATGTGACCAAGCTGAATGCCTCAGGAAAAGTCGTATTCGGCACCACAGTACTATTGATGGACCTGGAGTCTGAAGCCGAAACCACCTACAAAATCGTAGGGGACGATGAAGCCGACCTGAAAGCGGGTCTGATTTCATACGGATCGCCGGTGGCTAAGGCCATGATCGGCAAAGAAGAAGGTGACATAGTCGGTGTTCAGGCGCCAGGTGGTGTGAGGGAATACGAGATTATGAACGTGCAATACCTTTGATAAGTGCTGTGACACCGCCCATCGGGTGAAAAAAATCCGCAATTATGGCAAAGTGTGTCAGGAGTTTGACGTAAAGGGTAATTTTCACCCGAGCCAACCGCCTCAGTAAGACCAACCCCAGCAAGACCCTAAAATAATGCCTGAAGATAGACGTTCAGATAACTGTGCTGTTGCTCCACAAACTGTGGCTGATCCGCTGGAAAATCCGCATCGGCGCCGCTTCACGGCGGGCCTGGGGTTGACAGCTGGCGCTCTGCTGGGATCGGTAGCCCTGTCACAGCCTGTGATGGCTGCGCTGAAGCTGCCGGAGCGCAGGCTTCGCATGACTAACGCACATACCTGGGAAAAGCTTGACCTGGTGTATTGGGCGGACGGTGACTACATCCCGGATTCGCTGGCGGAAATCAACCATCTGATGCGAGACCACCGTGCTAACAAAGTCAAAGCCATAGACACCAAGTTGATCGATCAGCTCTACATCCTCGTGTCTTCCCTGGAAACCAAAGAACGTGTGCATGTGCTGTCCGGTTATCGAACCCCTGAAACTAACGCCAAATTACGCGCAAGATCGAACGGAGTAGCGAAATACAGCCTGCACATGGAAGCGCGAGCAATGGACATCAACATCCCTGGGGTTCACGCCAAGAACATCCAGAAGAATGCTGTCGCCATGCAAGCGGGAGGCGTGGGGTACTACGCCAAGTCGGGGTTTGTTCATATTGACACCGGCAAGGTACGCAGCTGGCAGCGCTGATTCGGTAACGATCCGATCGGCAACGCAGCGGCGCGGTGCCACCTGCGCAGTAACCCGCAAAAACCCATTTCACTGATTATATTGCCGCGCTTTCTGTGACTCTCATCTCGCCCCGGGCTCAGCAGTTAGGGTGAAATACTCCAACGACATTATTTCGACGCAATCGGCTTGACCGTCAACGGTCTGACAACGTGATTTGCACGAAATTCGATGAAATTGGGGAACACGATGATTAATCAATCGCTAACACTAAAAAAGCTATTTGCAGCGGGCCTTTTGGTAGCCTCTACGATAGCTACATCACAGGCTTCGGCGGCCACCTACGGTGTACGAGTAGTCGATCCTTCCGGTAAACCGGTTGCCGGCGCGTCTGTTTGCGTTGGGCTTGCAGGCAATTATTCGCAGTTCGGCGCAGAATTCACGGGTGCTGATGGCATTGTGCAGGTTGAAGTACCGAATGTTCCGTTGATTGTGACCGTGTCCAAGACCCGTTTTGCGGGCATGCGCATTGAAGAACCTGCTCGTGGCTTTAACCTGGTTAAGCAAGTGACCTTAATCGACGGTATGCCCGGCCCACGATGCCGAGCGGGTAGCACCATTGCCGAAGGTCCAGGCATTCCTGCCATTCAGATCCAGAACATTGATGTGAATCAGGGGTCGCCCATGTTGCTGACTCCAACAGTTACCGGCTCACCCAGTCACTACCGGATCGATTCAGACAAGAACTTCAGCAATGCTAAGTGGGTGCCATTTGACAGCACCATTCGCGTTGCAGGCGCGCTGGCAAATGAGCCTGCCTTATTTCTGCAGATGCGTCAGTACAAAGGAAACTCTAAGGGCTGGTTGGAAGCACGCTCGGACGTAATCACAATTACTATTGCTAACTAAACTGCGCGACTGCTCAATAAGGTTAGACAAACGGGGCTATGGCCCCGTTTTTTATGGGTGTAATCTACTGGCGTGCGCTTTCGATTTCTTCGTGAGATAGCTCTCTGGCTTCTTCCTCTAGCATGACGGGAATGCCGTCTTGAATCGGGAATGCCAATGCGGCCTGTAGGCTCCAGAGTTCGTCGGGTTTGACGATTAAGCGGCCTTTGCTAACGGGGCACACCAAAATGTCGAGTAGTTGTCTGTCCATGGCTTTGAGGTTAACAAAAAAACCTGTCGTTCAGCGGCTCCGGCAGTCACATTGCTCAGATTCGCAGCTTCATTGCCAAGCTGCGACGAATCAGATGTAAAAATGACATCGGCCACAGTACTTTTCCGCTATAACACTCGACAGTAACGCGTCGTGGTGTTTGTGACATTGTGACACGCGCAAAGAACGTAACTTGGCAACGCTTCCCAGCCGTTGTGTGCCAGGCATTCAGGAGGCAGTGTTGTCTTTTCAATTAGGGCTTGATACGGGTGGCACATTCACTGATGCGGTGGTCATCGATGAGCATCAGACTGTCATCGCGTCCGCCAAATCACTCACCACTCACCATGATTTGATTCAAGGTTTACGCGGTGCGGTATCAGCGGTTTTAGCGCAATGTCCGGCTGAGCCTATAAGCTTGGTGGCCTTGTCTACCACGCTGGCCACCAACGCCTTAGTGGAGGGGCATGGCCGTCGAGTTGCATTGATTTTAATCGGCTATTCAGAACAACAAATGCAACGTGCCCGTTTGTCTGAAGCGTTAGGTAATGACTTGCATGTCTTCATTGAAGGGGGGCATCGTTCGGACGGACAACCGGCGACGCGATTGGATACCAACGCTATCAAAGCATTTGTCAGTGCACACGCGGATGACGTGGATGCGTTCGCCGTGTCGTCTATGTTTTCGGTTCGAAACCCCGAACATGAACGCGAGGCACAGCAAGTCATCGAATCACTTTGTCAAAAACCGATTAGTTGCGGTCATACCTTGAGCTCCGGGTTAGACGCCCCAAGGCGTGCGTTGACCGCCTTATTAAACGCTCGCCTTATTCCCATGATCGGTCACTTATTAGATGCGGCAAGTGAGCTGCTCAGTGAACGCAGTATTGATGCCCCGCTGATGATCGTGAAAGGGGACGGTTCCTTGATCCACGCTAATGTGGCTCGGCAGGCGCCCGTTGAAACCATTTTGAGTGGTCCAGCAGCGAGTGTTGTTGGTGCGCAGTTTTTACTGGCTCATCATGGCCACGCGGAAGCCAACGTCGTCGTCTCTGATATGGGGGGAACTACCACTGATATCGCGGTACTGGAAGCAGGAATTCCCAAGCTTGATCCCAACGGTGCAACGGTGGGTGGATGGCGAACGATGGTTCAAGCGGTGGCCGTAAGAACCTTCGGTCTTGGCGGTGACAGCCACATTCAGTTTAATCGGGAAGCGCGTCAGTTTTCGATAGGGCCACTACGTGTTTTACCGTTGTCGCGACTAGCGTTGCAGTTCGACCAATGCGTACCTATCCTGCAGCAACAACTTGAGCACGGTTGGGTGCGAACACACGATGCGCAATTTGCTTTGCTCCGGGCCGAGGTGCCGTCCGGGATTACCGGGCAACAAAAAGAGTTGTGTGCGGCCTTGGCAAATGGTCCGGTAGCTTTACAAACGGTTTTCAAAGATCAAACCTTGGATCGAGCATTAAACGCGCTCGTGCAGCGAGGTATTGTGCAAATTGCTGCGTTCACACCCACTGACGCCTGTTTAGTGCTGGATAGGGTGGATTCTGGAGATAAGCAAGCTGCGGTGTTGGGGGCAAAGCTGCAAGCACGATACGCCAGTGAGAACCTTGGGCCAACATTTGAGCAGGCTTCGGACTTCGCCGGCCATATACAACAGCGAGTGGCAGAGCAATCTGCCATGTCCATATTGGAAACCTTACTGCAATCGCCCGAAGGGCGACAGAAATCACCCTACGGAGTACCGAAGACGGGGTTAAGTAAAACTCAGCAAGACTTGCTAAGAAGTACGTTTGCTCAATCCATGGGAGCGTTGCAGTTAAGCGCCAGGATTCAGCAGCCCATCGTCGCTTTGGGTGCGCCTGTAGCTGCGTACTATCCGCAATGTGCAGAGTTGTTGAATACCACAGCCATTGTTAATGAACACGCATCCGTAGCTAATGCGCTAGGTGCCGTGGTTGGCACTGTGCGTCAGCAGGTCTGCATAACGTTATCGCCAGCCGGTGGTAAACGCGTGCGCGTTCATGATGATTCAGGCCCGCAGATTTTCGATGCACTGGAAGAGGCCGCTGCCTATGCAACGCAGCGTGCGCGCGAGTTGGCGGTGCAACGTGCAACCGATGCGGGTGCTGATCAGGTTGATGTAACGGTTGAACGTGTGGATAACACGGTTGAAGACAACGGCAACATTGTCTTCTTTGGAAGTGAGATTACCGCTTCTGCGATGGGGCGTCCTGCCCACATCGCAGAGGCATCAGCGGCTTCGTGATTTTTTCTTGGGTGCGTAGATATCTGTCACGGTGCCTTCAGCCACTTCGGCGGCGAAATTAACCGACTCCGAGAGTGTTGGGTGAGGGTGCACCGTTAGCGCAAGATCCTGAATGTCTGCACCCATCTCTAAGGCCAGCACCGCCTCGGAGATCAATTCACCGGCATTCACGCCCACAATTCCACAGCCTAAAATTCGGTGCGTTTCGGGGTCGTAAATAACTTTCGTCAAGCCCTCGCTGCGGTCCATACTCAGCGCACGGCCACTTGCCGCCCATGGAAACACACCCTTCTCGTAGGGCGTACCGTTTTCCTTTGCATCGGTTTCAGTGAGACCCATCCAAGCGACTTCCGGATCGGTATAGGCGACCGAAGGAATGGTTAAGGCATCGAAGTGAGACTTCATGCCTGCAATGACCTCTGCAGCAACTTTACCCTCGTGTGTGGCTTTGTGTGCAAGCATTGGCTGCCCCACAATGTCACCGATTGCGAATATGTTTGAAACGTTCGTACGTTGTTGTGAATCTACCGCGATAAAGCCGCGTTCATCCACCGCGACGCCAGCGGCTTCAGCGTTGATCTTTGCGCCATTAGGTGATCGACCAATAGCCAATAACACACGATCAAAGGTATCGGTTTCAGGAGCTGAACCTCCTTCAAACGATACTTTTAATCCGTCAGACTGGCTTTCAACTGCCGTCACTTTGGCATTTAAAAAGATGTTTTCAAATTGCTTGGCAAGCCGCTTTTGCAGTGGCCGAACCAAATCTTTATCGCAGCCTGGCATCAGTGCAGGGGATAGTTCAACCACAGTAACCTGACTGCCCAAGCCGGCATACACTGACCCCATTTCCAATCCGATGATGCCACCGCCAATAACCAACAGTCGTTTGGGTATGTCAGCAAGTTCTAACGCGCCGGTGGAGTCCATAAGGCGTTTATCGTCATAAGGAAATCCGGGCAATTTAATGCTTTGCGAACCGGCAGCAATTATGGCGTTGTGAAAGTGTACGGTTTGATTTTCACCGTCGTCTTTTTTAACGTTAATGGCATTGCTTGATTCAAAGGCGGCAACGCCATGCAACACGTCAACTTTTCGCTGGTTTGTTAACGTGCCAAGCCCGCCAGTCAATTTGCCTATGACTGAATCCTTGAACGAGCGTAGCTTGTCGATGTCGATTTCAGGCTCACCGAACGTAACACCGTGTGCGGCCATCTCACGCGTTTCATTGATGACGGCGGCTGTATGCAATAACGCTTTTGACGGAATGCAGCCGACGTTAAGACACACACCACCCAAGTCCGGGTAGCGTTCAATTAATAACACGCGTTGACCTAAATCAGCCGCTCGAAAGGCGGCGGTGTAGCCACCAGGCCCAGCGCCTAATACCACCACATCATAAGCGTCGTCCGGAAGGGAAGGGCTTACTGCCGTTGAGGCAGATTGCGTGGCAGTCTGCGACTCTGCCGCCACACGGTTAGTAACCTCTGGTGTACTTTGATCTGCATCGGTTGCTGACTCTGAGGTTTCATTTGCAGAAGCCTTTGAAGAGGATGCCGTAGCGGCTTGATTACCAGCGCTATCGGCAACATCAATAACAAAGATGTCGGAACCTGTGGAAACGGTATCGCCGGTTTTGATCAGGACCGAAGTGATGCGACCAGCAACCGGAGAAGGAATCTCCATACTGGCTTTGTCACTTTCCACGGTGATGAGTGAGGACTCTACTTCAACCTCATCACCTTCTCTAACTAAGACTTCAATGATTTCAACGCCGTCGAATTCACCAATGTCCGGAACCTTGATGGTTTGCAGTTCACTCATGTGAATGGTTTCTCTGTGGAGTCAGTTACAACAACAAGCGACGAATATCACCCACCGTTTCGGTGTAGTGCGCCATGAATCGAGCCGCATCAGCGCCATCAACCACTCGATGGTCGTATGTAAGCGAGAATGGGCATATCAATCGAGGTATAAACTCACTGCCATTCCAGACCGGCTGCATCTTTGCTCGACTGATACCTAAAATCGCAACTTCCGGTGGGTTAATAATGGGGCTGAAGGACGTACCGCCAATACCGCCCAAGCTGGAGATGGTCATGCTGGCGCCTTGCATTTCATCAGGCTTTAATTTCTTTGCCCGAGCGCGGCTACTGACATCAGCCATCTCTTCTGCCAATTCCATAATACTTTTCTGATCAACGTCTCGAAAGACCGGCACGACCAGACCATTCGGTGTATCCACCGCAATACCGATATGAAAGTACTTTTTATAAAAAAGTGCTTGCCCGTCGTTTGATAGCGATGAATTCAGTTTTGGAAAAGCCTTTAACGATTGCACAAGTGCTTTCATCTGAAAAGCCAGGCCTGTCACCTTGGGTTCACCTTCCTTATGAGCAGCTTTCAGTTCTTTACGAAACGCTTCCATTTCAGTGATATCACCCTCATCGTGATGGGTCACCATGGGCAGGTTTAACCAAGCGCGATGCAGGTTCTGCGCACTCAGTTTGTTAATGCGACCCATTTCAACGCGTTCAACTTCACCGAACCTACTGAAATCAACGTCAGGCAGTGGGGGAATACCTGCACCACCGGTGACAGCACCAGCAGCACCGTAATTAGAACTGGCACCTTCCATAGCGCGTTTAATAAATTCAGTAACGTCTTCTTTTAAGATGCGTCCTTTGGGACCATTACCGGAAATTAGCGACAGATTGGCACCGTGTTCACGCGCATAGCGACGCACGCCAGGACTGGCGTGAGCTTTTTTAATGCTCTCGTCTGATATGTGTGCGGTAGGGGATGTTGACGCACTTTGAGACCTGGGCGGTGCGGCAGATTTAGCAGGCTCTGGCTTGTTCTCCGGTTCTGGTGCAGTGCTCGGCGCAGTGTCGTCTGCTGGTGCACTGGGTTGGGTGGTCTCGACTTCAGCCGCTTCATTATTGTCAGCCGCTTGAGCTTCCACCACTTCGAGCTTGCCAATCACATCGCCTTCGCTGACCGTGTCACCGACGGAAACGGTGATGGCTTGAATAACGCCACCGACTGCTGCCGGCACTTCCATACTGGCTTTGTCACTTTCCAGAGTGACTAGGGAGTCGTCCACATTGACTGTGTCGCCTTCTGACACGAGTATCTCAATTACCTCAACGCTTTCAGCGCCGCCAAGGTCTGGGATGATAATGTCTGTTGTGTTTGCCATGATCCGATCCCCCCTTAAACCGTTGCCGGGTTAGGTTTGTCCGGGTCAATGCCGTACTGCTGCAACGCTTTGGCGACGGTTTTCGTATCCATCTTTCCGTCCAGTGCCAGACCGTGCAGTGCGGCAACCGTGACATAACGTCGATCAACCTCAAAGAACTCACGAAGCTTTGCGCGGGTGTCCGATCGGCCGAAGCCATCGGTGCCTAATGTCACGAACGTGGCGTCAACGTATTCGCGCACCTGATCCGAATACGCTTTCATGTAATCGGTTGAGCTTATAACCGGTGCATCGCTGTCGCCGAGCATCTTAGAGATAAACGGCTTTCTGGGTTCATCGTCTGGGTGCAACATGTTCCATCGTTCGCACGCCAGGCCGTCGCGGGCCAGCTCATTGAAACTGGTTACGCTGTAGATGTCGCAGCCGATATTCCAATCGTTGGACAGAATTTCTGCCGCCGCTTCGACTTCTCTTAATATGGTGCCGCCGCCGAGCAGACGTACGCGCAGCTTATGCGATTCACCAACACTCTTAAGTTTGTAAAGGCCTTTGATAATGCCTTCTTCAGCACCTTCAGGCATCGGTGGGTGAACGTAGTTTTCGTTCATCGCCGTTAGGTAGTAATACACCCGTTCATTTTCCTTAAACATGCGTCGCATGCCGTCGTGAATGATAACGGCCATCTCATAGCCATAGCACGGGTCATAACTAATACAGTTCGGGATAGTGCTCGACAAAACCAAGGAGTGGCCATCTTCGTGTTGTAAGCCTTCACCGTTTAGTGTGGTGCGTCCGGCAGTGCCGCCGACCATGAAGCCACAAGCTCGCATATCGCCAGCGGCCCAGGCCAAATCGCCAATACGCTGGAAACCAAACATGGAGTAGTAAATGTAAAACGGGATGGTCTGCACCCCGTGGGTGCTGTACGAGGTGGCGGCAGCCAACCAGCTGGACATGGCACCGGCCTCAGTAATACCTTCTTCAAGGATCTGACCGGATTTGTCTTCCTTGTAGTACATGATCTGGTCACGATCCTGCGGTGTGTATAGCTGACCCACCGAGGAGTAGATACCTAACTGACGGAACATGCCTTCCATGCCGAACGTGCGGGCCTCATCGGGCACGATCGGCACCACGTTTTTGCCGATTTTTTTATCGCGGGTCAGGATGGTCAGCATGCGTACGAAAGCCATGGTGGTGGACATTTCCCGGTCGCCGGACCCTTCAAGAATTGGCTTAAACGCATCCAAACCTGGTAGCTCAAGTTGTGGAGCCTTCACCTGGCGAACCGGTAGGTCGCCACCCAGCTTTTTACGCTGGTCCATCATGTACTTGATTTCCGGAGAATCAGGATCTGGTTTGACGTATTCCAACGCTTCCACTTGTTCGTCGGTTAACGGTATGCCAAATCGGTCGCGCATTTTTTTGAGCGACTCAATATCCATCTTCTTTTGCTGGTGAGTGGCGTTGGTTCCCTCACCAGATTCGCCCATGCCATACCCTTTAACGGTTTTCGCCAGAATCAGAGTCGGCTGGCCTTTATGTTCCACGGCCGATTTGTATGCGGCGTACAACTTGTGAGGATCGTGACCACCCCGGTTCAGGCGCCAGATGTCCTCATCGGTCATGTTGGCGACAAGGGCTTTGGTTTCCGGGTACTTTCCAAAGAAGTGTTCGCGTGTATAAGCACCGCCTTTGGCCTTAAAGTTCTGATATTCACCGTCTACCGTCTCCAGCATCAGCTGCGCGAGTTTCCCGGTTTTGTCACGCGCTAGTAGAGGGTCCCAGTACGAGCCCCACAAGACTTTAATGACGTTCCAGCCAGCGCCTCGGAAGAGCGCTTCAAGTTCCTGAATGATTTTGCCGTTGCCGCGAACCGGACCATCAAGGCGTTGCAGATTGCAGTTGATGACAAAATTCAAATTGTCGAGTTTTTCTCGACCAGCCAGTGAGATCGCACCAAGCGACTCTGGCTCGTCCATTTCACCGTCGCCGAGGAATGCCCAGACTTGTCGGTTGTCAGTTTTTGCCAAGCTGCGGTGCTGCAGATACTTCATAAACCGGGCTTGGTAAATCGCCTGCATGGAGCACCAGCCCATCGATACTGTGGGGAACTGCCAGTAGTCAGGCATTAACCATGGGTGTGGATATGAGGACAGGCCGTCACCATCGACTTCGCGCCGGAATCTGTCCAGATCCGCTTCGCTGAGTCGGCCTTCTAAAAACGAACGGGCGTAAACACCAGGTGCCGAGTGCCCCTGAAACAAAACCAGATCCCCGCCGTGATCCGGGGTTGGCGCATGGAAAAAATGGTTGAAGCCAACATCATAGATAGTGGCTGCACTGGCGAAACTTGCGATGTGGCCACCCAGACCGGAGTCATCCCGATTGGCGCGCAACACCATGGCGGTGGCATTCCACCGAATCATTGATCGGATGCGCTGTTCGTATTCGTGATTCCCCGGATTCGGTGCTTCTAAATGCGGTGGAATGGTATTTACGTAGGCGGTATTGGCATTGTAGGGCAGGTTTGCACCAGAACGCCGTGACTTGTCGATTAGTCGTTCAAGTAAAAAGTGCGCGCGTTCGGGGCCTTCGCGGTCAATGACCGCCTCAAGTGCGTCCAGCCACTCTTGAGTTTCAAGCTCATCGGAATCCATCATCGGGTGCTCTGCCATGCTGCCTCTGGGTCCTTTGACAATCGGTTGGGACAAATAGCTGGCCGCACGCAATGCGAGCGACCATCAGTAGAGATTAATAATAATTATTAGCGACAGTTTACCGATGCATGCGACGCGCCATGTCAACCCTGCCGCTCAGCTCCTATGCTCAGATTCACTAATCAATTTTTATTTGAGACGATGTGTCAAAGGTTAATACCGACCAGGGTGTCGCCTTCAACGGCATCCAGCCGGGTGGGGCGGATCTGGTTGGAGATATTTACCGCAGATACCGTCTGGACGCGCGAGTAGTTCGGGGTGTAACCGAAATGTTTGAAACCGCCGTCAGCCATCGGTTCCCCTCGCTCCCATAAAACATCCGTGGTTTGCCCCAGTTGATCGCTGAGGTGTTGCTGTTTTTGTTGTGCCGCCAGTTTGTGCAGTGTTTGGCTGCGCGCCTGGCGCAGGGGTTTGGGGACCGGGTTGGGTAAAGTAGCGGCTTTAGTGCCCTCTCTTTCGCTGTAACTGAAGATGTGCATGTGGCCAAACTGCATCGAAGTTAAGTATTCCAGCGTTGTTTGCCACTCGGCTTCGGTCTCTCCGGGAAACCCGACAATCAAGTCGGTGGTGACATTAAACGCCGGGAAAGCGGTCTTTAATTCGTTGACTAATGCGCTGTAGTCTGCGGTTTTACAGCGTCGTGCCATACGGCGAAGCACCGTGTCGCAGCCGCTCTGCAACGGTAAATGCATGTGCGGCATGACACGCGTATTTTCAAACAGTGTTAAAAAATCATCGGACAGATCCCAAGGTTCTACTGACGCAAACCGGATGCGCGGCATATCCGTTTCATCCAATAGTGTTTTCACTAAATTGAACAAGTCGGTGTCCAGGTCACTACCGTAGCCGCCGACGTGCACACCAGTCAGCACAATTTCCTGGATGTCATTCTTTTGTAAATTGTTTACTTCTTGAACAATATCGCTGATGCTTCGACTGCGTTCCGCGCCACGGGCGACGGTGACGATGCAAAATGTACATCGATAACGGCAACCGTCCTGAATCTTTATAAACGCGCGGTGACGGTTGCGACGGAACAAAGCCGACTCAGCCGGTTGCGTTGCTCCTTCAGGCATGTTGGGTTGTTTGAACGCCTCACGTGTCCGTGCAACTAATTGGTCTTTTTCTGTATTGGGTACAACTAAATCCACACCCAATTCCGCTAATGCCTCAGGGGACTCCAAAGAGCTGTAACAGCCGCTTATTACGAGCTTTGCGGCAGGGTTAGTGCGCTGAAGGCGCTGTGTCCGTTGCCGTGATTTTCTAACCGCTTCTTTTGTCACAGCGCATGTGTTCATCACGATGACATCTGCATCGTCAACACTGGATGTAACGTGATCACCGGCTGAGGTAAAGTCAGTTGCCCACTGCTCAAGCTCCGCTTCATTTAATCGGCAGCCCAAGCTATTCAGATGGATTTTCACGGCAGTAAGTTACACATAGGCAGTGGAATGGAAAACATAGGGTATCTGAAACGAAATTTTATAGTGCCGAGATTGTGGCGTATTCCTTTATTCGCTACGATGCAAGTAGTTGGCTGCTGATCGAAGCAGTTCTCAGTTTTAGCCCCTCTCGAAGATACAGTTCAGGAAACTTACATGTTTAGAGACTTTGAAAAATCACCAAGCAAGTCGTCCTACCAAATGAAATTCATTTTGGCGGGGCTGGCAGCCTTGGCTTTGATTATTTCTCTATTATCGTATGGCCGAATCAAAGGGCAGCTGCAAAGTTCTTCGCAAGCCGGTAACGAACTGCAGGAGGCTCTGGAGTCTCGCAATCAGCAGCTGGAGATGGCCAATACTCAGCTGCAGGAAACGGTCACCCAGCTGGAGGCAGCCCAGGATCAAGTGGGTCAGGCGGACAGCCAAATCCTGTCGCTAACATCATCACAAGCAGACGTTTCTTCCGAGCTAGAGGCGGCGCAGCTCCGCATTGAAGAACTGAACACTGAAATTCAAGCGCGGGAAGCCGCTATTGAAGCGGTTGGTGCGAGTAAGGTCGAGACGGATGAGCAATTGGCGGCGGCGCAAGCCGAGCTCGAAGCGATTACCGCTGAGCTTGCCGCCATGACCGCGGAGCGCGATGCGCTCGCGGCCGAGCTTGAAGGTGCTCAAGAGTCCATACAAGCAAGCCTGTCTGATCGACAGTCCATTGAGGCACAAGCCGCCGAACAGGTGAGTGCCATGGAAGCCAGGATTGCGGAAATGGAAGCAGGCATGGCGGCACAGATTGCCGACATGGAAGCCGCTCTTGAAAACGCAGAAGCGGACAGCACGGCAGAAACCCAAGCGGCCGTAGCTTCGTTTCAGGAAAGTGTTGCGGCTGACCTCGCGGCCGCTACCGAGGCTCGAGATGCTGCCATCGCCGAGCGCGACGCAGCTATTGCTGACCGTGACGCCCAACTGGCAGCACTTCAGGCAGAAACGGATGCAGCCCTTGCTGATGCGGCAGCACGTATGGAATCGCTGATGGCGGCCGCGGACGATACGTCCTTTGACTTACAAAATTCTCAATCCAGTTACCAGAGCCTGCTGGGCACCTACGATCTGGATACGGCTCAGTTGAGTGCGGAAGCGGGTGAGCTGGAAGCACGTCGTAACTTGCTTGCGGCCCAGGTTGAGCAGCTGCAAGACCAGGTGTTGGATACAGAGACAGAGCTACAGATCGCCGAATCGGCAATTGCTGAGACTGAAGCCAAGCTCGCGGAAACCCAAAGTCAGCTGAGCGACTCGTCTGAGCAGTTGGATTCAACCAGCGAGGAACTGGCAGCGGCGGCTGAGATATTGGAAAGCCGGGCGGCTGAAATGGATGCCATGGCCGCATCCAACAGTGCGGCAGAACAAGAGCTGGCGCGGTTGGAAGCTGATATCGAAGCGCGTTCTAAGGAGCACCAGCAGGAATTGGCTGAACTCCAGGAAACCTTCGGCGAAGAGTTATCAACGCTGCAAACGGAAATGGCCGATCTCGCCAGCGCACGTGATGCTCTGGTCGAAGAGCGCGATGCCCTCATGGCCGAAGTTGGCGTATTGACCGGCGAGCGGGATGCGTTGATGGAGAATCAGTCAGAAGCGCAAGCCCAGGTTCAGGGCTTGATGTCTCAGATGGAAGAAACCTCCGGGCAGACAGCTGAAGAGATGGCTGCTTTGGAAGCCGATAAGTCCATGGCATTAGCGCAGCTGGATCTTGCGCAAGCTGATCTGGATCGATTCACCGATGAAACCATCGCGCTGAACGCAGAGATTGGTGAAATGGAAGCCAAGATGGGTCAGGCAAACGCCACCATCGACGAGATGTCGGGCGAACTCGAAGCCAAAGCCGCTGAGTTAGCGGCATTAAATGCCGCCAACGAAGAGTTGGACGCGGCATTAGCTGAAGCAAAAGCGCTGAACGATCAGCAAACAGCTGAGTTAGCCGAGACCAGCGCCACGGTGGCTGAATTAGAGAACCAGCTCGCGATTGCTGCGGACCGATCAGAAGAGCAAGCCACGATTCAATCCATGCGGGCTGAGATTCAAGGCTTCACCGCGCAAACCACAGACATGGATACGCGGCTGAATAACTTCCGCATGGCCAACCAAGAACTTGCTGTGCAACTTCAAAGCGCCAAAGATGCTCTGGCGGCCGCCGATGAGCGTGCAGCGGAACTGGAAGGCGGTTTAACTGAAGCAGAAGCGGCAGTTGCTGCGGAAAGCTCTGAAGTAGAAGCAGCCGAGGGTGAAATCAATAAGCTGCGCATGGCTAACACCGAACTTGCGGTTCAGTTAGATGCCGCGAAAGGTGCTGCAGATTCTGCTTCAGCCGAAGTGGCTGAGTTACAAGGCGCTTTGTCTGAATCTGAAGCGGCAATGGAATCTACCTCGGGTGAAGTTGAAGCCATGCAGGCGCGCATTCAAAACTTCCGCATGGCCAATCAGGAATTAGCCATACAGCTCGCCGCAGCAAAAGAATCAGCGGCTAGCCTGTCCGAAGAGTCAGCCTCTCTGTCTGAGACGCGTAATTCGCTGATGGGTAACTTAGAAGCCATCGAAGCGGATAAAGCAGCTGTAGCGGGTGAGTTGGAAGCGGTAGTGGCCGAACGCGACGCTCTTGCCGAAGAACTCGCAACGCTGTCTTCGTCGCGTGATGAACTGGCGGCAGCGCTGGATAACGAACGCGGCAACGCGTTGGGCCTGGAAGCACGTGTGGGCGAACTTGAAGGTGCGCTTGCCGAGCTGGGTACTAACTCGTCTATGTCGATGCAGAACCTATCGGATAACCTGGCTGAATCCTCGGCCCGGGTGACCGAACTTGAGACTGAGGTGTCGGACGCAGAAGGCCGCATCGAAGGCTTGCAAGGTGAATTGGCTACCGCAACGACCCGCGTGGGCGAACTGGAAGCCGGCATGTCTGAGGCCGGTGCTCAGATGGAGTCCATGCAGGGTGAATTGGCGGAAGCGACCGGTCGCGTGAGTGAGTTGGAAGGTGAATTAGTTACCGCGAACAACCGAATCGGTGAACTTGAGGGAGAATTGTCATCCACCACCGAGCGCGTGGGTGAACTGACTGAGGAACTGAACGCAGCGAGCACAGTGACCGGTGATCTGACTGGCGAATTGCAAGCGGCCAACGAGAAGGTTGTTGGATTAGAAAATGAGCTGGGGGTAGCCACCGATCGCATGGGTGCGCTGGAAGCTGAACTCATCGGAGCGACAGGACGAGTCGGTGAATTAGAAGCCGAGTTGGGCAACACTTCGGACCAATTGGGCCTGATGTCCGGCAACTTTGATTCGGCTACAGGTCAAGTCGGGGAGTTACAAGCTGAACTCGGTGCGGCTACCGCTCGCGTTGGTGAGTTGGAATCTGAACTCGAATCATCGACAGCGCGAGTCGGAGAACTCGAAACTGAGCTGGCAACGGCCTCAGGTCGAGTGACTGAGCTGGAATCGAACCTGGATGCCTCCGCCGGCCAGATGGGAGAAATCGACTCTGAGCTAGAAACCGCAACTGCGCGTATTGGCGAACTGGAAGCTGAGCTGCTGGACTCAACCGGACGCGTTAGTGAACTGGAGGCTGAACTTGCGTCAGCGACTGACAGTGTTGGCACATTGGAAACGGATCTTGCGGCGACAGCGGAGCGTCTGGGCGGTTTAGAAGAAGACCTGAACACTGCCGTTGCTCGGGTGAGTGAGTTAGAAGCCGAACTAGCAACAAGCACCGGAGAAAAGGCTGAGCTGGAAGCTGAACTTAGCGCAGCTAACACTCGGGTTGGTGAGCTTGAATCCGAGCTGGCGGCGAGCACAGCACGCATTGGTGAGTTGGAAGGCGAACTGGAAACCGCGGCTGGCATGGCAGGAGACTTAGAATCTCAGTTGGCCAGTGCGAATGAGCAAGTCGCCGCGCTGGGCGAAGAGCTCACAGCGGCACAAGGTGAAACCGAAGGCCTGCAAGATCAGGTTGCCGCTCTGGAAGCTGAGCGCGATGCACTTAGTGGGCAGCTCGACGCCGATACGGACGCGCTTCGATCTGAGTTGGCTGCGCTGAATACAGAGAAGGCTGCGTTGGGTGACGAACTTGCCGCTGCAAAGGACAGCATGGAAGCTCTGAATGCGGAATTGGAAGCGGCGCGCGGAGACGTTGGTGTTCTGACCGATCGTTTAACAGATGCCGATTTAATTGCTAATGAGCAAACCGCTGTTGCGGAAAATCTGGCGCGCAAACTGGCCGACATCCAAAACGAGGATCGTTCGGAAGTAGAAGCCGCAGCGCAACTGCGTGATGACATCGAACAGCAATTGGCCGAGGCGGGAGTTGAGTTACCCGAAGTCGCGGTTCGAGCTGATAACAGCGTTGTGATCAATCTGAAAAGTGAGGCCTTGTTTGATTCTGGTCGGGCACGTTTGAAGCCCACGGGCAGAGATCTGGTTGGTAACGTGGCCGGTGTTCTGAACAACTTTGATAATGAAATCGTAGTTGAAGGCCATACGGACGGTATCCCGGTGAGCGGTGATCTACTTGCGTTTTTTCCGAGTAACTGGGAATTATCAGTGGCACGTGCTGCAAACACGGTCAATTACCTGCAAACCCAGGGCGCCGTAGACCCAACGCGTCTGTCAGCTCTGGGATGGGGTGAACATCGACCGGTTGCGCCCAACAATACTCGGGAAGGCCGAGCGTTGAACCGGCGCGTAGAAATTGTGGTTAAACCATAGTCGCAAACTGCAACTTGATAGGTAGCAACGGCCGGTAGTAACCGGCCGTTGTCGTTTAAGGAAACCAACTTTTTTATGAGCTATCACAAAACCATCGCAGTCGCTATGACGGGGGCCTCTGGAATTCAGTATGGCTTACGTCTGGTTGAATGCCTCATTCAGGCGAACTGCGAGGTCTATGTATTGATGTCGAAACCCGCACGAGTGGTTATGGGTATGGACACAGACATTCCGGTTCCAGCCCGCACATCCGATGTGGAAAAAGACTTCACCAAGATGTACGGAGCCAAACCCGGGCAGTTGAAAGCGTTTGGTCAGGAACAATGGACGGCGCCGGTTGCCAGTGGGTCGGGTGTGCCTGATGCCATGGTGGTTTGTCCTTGTACGACAGGCACCTTGGCGTCCATTGCCGCCGGTAATTGCAACAATCTTCTTGAGCGTGCAGCCGATGTGGTTATCAAGGAAAAGCGGCAATTGATCATCATGCCGCGTGAGATGCCGTTTTCTACCATCCACCTCGAGAATATGTTGCGCCTGGCAAATGCGGGCGCTGTGATCATGCCACCGAATCCGGCGTTTTATCAGCGCCCTGAAACCATTGATGAACTCATAGATTTTGTTGTAGCGCGCGTTATGGATCAGCTTGACGTTCCTCAAACGCTGATGCCACGCTGGGGTATCGATGACTAAAATTCCGCTATTCCCATTGTCCAGCATCGTCATGCCCGGTGGATTATTGCCGCTACGGCTATTCGAACGACGCTACTTGGATATGGTCAAAACGTGCTTCCGCGATGGCACGGGGTTCGGTGTATGTTTACTCAAAACCGGTCATGAGGCCAGTGGTCACAGTGAGCCTTATCCGCGCGGAACCACCGTAAAAATTATCGATTTTGACCAGGGCTCTGATGGGCTGCTGCACATCACTGGGCTGGGTGATCAGGAGTTCCGAGTGTTGCACCATTATCAACAGGACGACGGCCTGTTCATG
This sequence comes from Granulosicoccaceae bacterium, assembly GCA_020629835.1. Taxonomy (GTDB): domain Bacteria; phylum Pseudomonadota; class Gammaproteobacteria; order Granulosicoccales; family Granulosicoccaceae; genus Granulosicoccus. Next base: position 5,382 of record JAHDCO010000033.1, on the reverse strand, counting down.
GGTGAAGTGGAATACCTGCCGCAACAACCTAGTACTCCACTAACGGAAGAATTTGTAGGCCTGGCGACCAAACTCGACCTGATTTTATCGTACGTCGAACCCAACATTGAGTACACCGAGAAACGCCTGGACGATGCGGATTGGGTTTGTCATCGCCTGCTTGAGCTGCTGCCACTGGCACCACCGAGCAAAATGGAGCTGTTGGAACTGGAGTCGAATCACGAGCGACTGGACGCTCTTGCCTCCATGCGTATCGAGATCAGCGACTAATCGCGAGGCGAATTAAACCAGCGATTTCGCGTACACCTGCGCGTTTCGGGATGGGTTGTAGGTTTTTTGCCGATCGCCGGGTAGGGCGGTGACATCTGCGTGCTCGAAGCCGCGTTCTATGAACCAGTGAGCCGTGCGCGTTGTGCGAATGGTCAGCACGCGCGCCCCTCGACTGCGAGCCTGCTGCTCTAAGTGGTTAACCAGCATGGCGGCACGACCACCGCCCCGATAGTCGGGGTGGGTTACCAGGCACGCGATTTCAGCGCGATGTTCATCCGAATCGAAAAATAACGCTGCGCACGCGACCACGCGACCATCTCTTTCCAGAACCACAAAATGGTCGATATCGATTTCCAGTTGCTCGCGTGAACGTGGCACCAGGGTGCCGTCTTGTTGCAGTGGCTCTACCAGCTCGATGATGCCGCCAACGTCTTGAATGGTTGCTGAGCGAAGGCTTTCAAAACGTTCTGGGGTGATTAAAGTTCCGGCGCCATCGATCGTGAACAGCTCCCTGAGCAGAGCATTGGGGTCGGATTCGGGTAACAAGTGCACGCGCGGTACACCGCGTTCACTGGCTGATGCGGCGCTAAGATAGGTTCTTGCTAAGTTGTCACTGCTTTGTGATGCGGCGATTTTCCGCAAGGTTTGCGCGCTGGTTTCGCGTATCGATTGTTGGTCATCATCTGCTGGCAAGGCAGGCACGAACATGACCAGCTTATCGGCCTGGAGTGCTGTGGCAGCCTCAACCGCCACTTCTTCCGTTGGAACGTTGAACACTTCGCCGGTGAGTGAGTAGCCGATCGGCGGTAATAACACGAGATGGCCCGCTTTTAACAACGATCGAACCGCGTCCGTCTGCACTTCTCTGACTTTTCCGGTGTGCAGAAAATCTACCCCGTTATGCACGCCATACGGTTGGGCGGTGACGAAATTGCCGGAGGTTACCGAAACATGTGCACCGGCCATGGGCGTGTTCGGTAAGCCCATCGAGAAATAGGACTCAAGCGCATTGCGAGCAGCTCCAGACGCCTCGATCACCGTATTCAATGCGTGATCATCGGTGACCCGTCGTCCGTCCTGGTAGGTTGGGTCGACATCAAGCCGGGCGTCCACATCTGAGCGCACACCAAAGCAGACCACTAATCTCACGCCCAAGTGGCTGAGTAATGTCAGGTCATGGGTTAAGGTAGACAGCAGATCGCTTGCTAGCAGGCGGTCAGGCACACACAGCACCACCGTTTTATTGCGATGCTCGTTGATATACGGCGAGGCCTTGCGAAACCATTCAATGGCATGGTTCGTATCGAAAAGGCTTTGTGTAGATTGCACCACAGGGTTGAACGAGTCTTGAGTTAGTTAGCTGTTACCCTAGCAAGAAGCGGTCGCAAGGTGGCGATTGTCTGAACTGGCATGGTCTGCGCACATCGCTAGACCTTAGGTTTCCTGCAAGGTAATTAGGTAATTCGATGACCCCACGTTTTTCCCGATGCTGGCGCACAGCAAAGCACGTTCTCACAGCTCTTTTCCTGCTTTATAGCGCTGCGTACTCGGCTGCCCATGCTCAGGAAGATCTGTGGGCGAAAACGGTATCCAAAGCCGCCAACTCTGTCGTTTCGATACAGCTATCTCAACTGCGTTACTTTAACGACCAACGCCAGGGCGGCTCCAGCGCGACGGGCTTCGTCGTGGACGCTGAACGCGGCATCATATTAACCAACCGTCATGTGGTGGGCTCAGGGCCCATTCGCCTGTCGGCTACCTTTCAAAACCAGGAACGTGTTAACGCGGTACCACTGTACCGAGACCCGGTACATGATTTCGCCTTTATTCGCTACGACCCTGCGGAGTTGGAGTACGCGGCACCTCACTCGTTGGCGCTGCGCCCGGATAAGGTTCGGACCGGCATGAATATCCGAGTGATTGGCAGCGACGGGGGAGAGCAATTATCCATTTTGAATGGGACGATTGCTCGGCTCGACAGAGAGGTACCTGGCTACGGACGTTACGGATATAACGATTTCAATACGTTTTACTTACAAGCCGCATCCTCTACCTCCGGCGGCAGTTCCGGTTCACCGGTTATCGATCTTGACGGTGATGTTGTTGCGTTGAATGCGGCAGCCAACAGTAAAACCGCCAGTAGTTTTTTCCTGCCGTTGTATCGGATTCAGCATGCGCTGACCCGTTTACAAAACAATGAAGCGGTAGAGCGGGGTGGTTTGCAAACCATTTTTTTGCATCGACCCTTTCGGGAATTGCTGCGCCTGGGTTTGAACCCGGATATCGAATTGCGAGCTCGACAAGAGAATCCGTCCACCAGCGGTATGTTGATGGTCAGTCAGGTGATGGTCGGAGGTGTTGCCGAGAACCGTTTGCTTGAAGGCGATATTTTGATTGAGATCAACGGTGAATTAGTTACCGAGTTTATCGGACTTGAATCCACGCTGGATGCATCAATCGGTCAAACCTTGTCACTGACCGTCGTACGACAAGGCGAAACCATAACGATTGATGTCGATGTGGCTGACTTACACGCAATAGCGCCGAAACGCTTCGTTGAAATTGGCGACAGCGTTTTGCAAAATTTAGGCATTCAACACCTGCGGGCTATGGCAAGAGGCCCTGACGGAGTCGTTGTTGTTGATGGCGGTTATCACTTTTCTCGCGCTGGCGTGCCCCGCGGGTCGGTAATCACCACAGCGGGCAACCAGCCGGTAAAGCATTTGGATGATTTTTTAGCCGCGCTATCGGCTACCCCTAAAGGTCAAAAACTGCGCATAGGTTTTTACCGGCCGGGCAGTGAATTCATACCTCGGGTGGCACAGTTAGATGTGAACGAACGTTGGTTCGGACATAAAGACTGCACACGAGTCGATGACGCTCGTTTTTGGAATTGTAAAACGGTACAGCTTGACCGAACTGCAGAGGCTGCTGAGTCCATAACCAGCGTAATACCTTCGTATTCGGATCCCATCTTGTCGTTGGTGGGGCCGGCCATGGTGTCGGTTGATTTTAGCGTGCCGTATCACGCGGATAACGTGTATGCCAGCCACTTCAGTGGTGCAGGCATGATAGTGGATACGCGCCGCGGGTTGGTGGCGGTGGATCGCAACACCGTGCCAGTGAGCATTGGCGATGCTGAGATAACGTTGTTCGGTTCCACCACAGTTCCGGCTAAGGTCGTATTTCTTCACCCTCGGCATAACGTGGCTTTACTTCAGTACGACGTCAATCTCGTAGACACACAAGGCATCAAGCCGTTGCTGTTTGCTGGTAGTGATGAGATCGCAGAAGAACCACTGACTCTGGTGGGATTTGGCCAGGCCGGCACCTTACGCACTTACTCTATCGATACCTTAAATCAACAAACGTTGGGACTTCGTGTTCCCTCGTTACCCCGCTTTCAGCAAACCCCGACCGATGTTTTGGACATACCCAACTTACCTGATGCCGTTGGTGGGCCTATTGTTGATCGCTTTGGCACCGTTCAAGCGGTTCAAATGAGCTTCGCGTTTGAAGATGGTCGTGACATCGTGCAACAAAACTATGCACTGCCTGCAGCCGTGTTAGCAGAAAGTGTTCGTTTGTACGTGTCGGGTGAACCCTATCGTTCGATTGATGCGCGCCTGTCTTATCGATCGTTGTCGGTGGCAAGAGAATCGGGTTTGTCTGATGACTGGCTAAAACGCTACAACGCGCTAGAGGCTGACAAACGACGAGTTCTCTATGTTGAGCAAATCGTGCCCGGGTCGGATACTGCCAGCGCGTTAAAACCCGGTGATGTCATTCTGGCTATCGATGGCATCTTGGTATCCAGCTTGTTCGATGCCGAACTCGCTTCGCAAAAAGACACCATTACCGTGACCGTATTGTCGGGCGGGCAAGAGCAAGAGGTGCAGTTTGCTCCAGGCCAATTGAGTGTTACGGGTACGGATCGGCTGGTCAGTTGGGGCGGTGCCTTATTCCAGGAGCCTATGGATTCGATCGGGTACTTTAAGTCCGTTCAGTTTCCAGGCGTTTACATTGCAGACACCATAGAAGGGTCGCCAGCACTGTGGGATGGGCTGTACCGCAATCGTTTTGTTTCCGCTGTAGATGGAGAGCCGGTAAACAACCTGGATGATCTGCTGCGCTTGCTAAACAAGAAGCAGCAAGATGAAGTTACACGTCTATCGGTCATCTCAATGAGTGGTCGCAAACGTATCGTAACGGTAGAGCCTGAATACAATTTCTGGCCAACGTTTGAGTTGCGTCGGCAACCTGATGGGTGGGAGCGAAGCAGCTTCATCAACTAACCTGGCCGTTACGGGGAATAAGGATTGGATACGCAGACGTTCGATGCGGATGTTGTCGTAGTTGGCGGTGGCATGGTCGGTGGTTTGCTCGCCGCTGCTTTGGCTCAGCCTCAGCTTCAGGCACGTTCATCAGTTCAACACCAAACACACAATCGCACACAAACTCATTCCCAACAGGCTGCGGTGTCCGCACCACCTTTGCGTATTGCCGTTATTGATACGGCCGAGCCGAAGCCATTTGACGTAGGGACTAATCCCCCGTACGACTTGCGTGTGTCTGCATTGAGTATTGCTTCACGAAGAATGTTAGAAGCGGTGGGGGCTTGGAAAGGTATTGAAGCCAGGCGAGTATGTCCTTATCGGAATTTATCCGTATGGGATGGCGAAGCGCATGGCAGAACGGATTTCCGTGCAAGCGATTGCGGTGCGGCTGAATTAGGGTACATCGTTGAAAACCGTGTACTGCAACTTGCGTTGTGGGAGCAACTCCAATCGTTGCCATCGGTTCAGTGTTTGTGTCCAGCCACGGTTGAGGCCATTGAAGTAACCGATACGGGAGTCGAACTTCAACTGAGCGGCTCAACACAAACACGGCTAACGGCGAAGTTATTGGTCGGTGCCGATGGCGCGCGTTCCATGGTGAGACAACAGGCAGGTATTGATGTTGATGCGCGGCCTTATGATCAACACGCCTTGGTGGCGAATGTCACAACCGCGCTGCCTCAACAACAAATCACCTGGCAGCGTTTTGTACCGACCGGGCCCCAGGCCATGTTGCCGCTGTGTGGTGACCGCGCATCCCTGGTTTGGTATCACA
>JAHDCO010000103.1 GCA_020629835.1 Granulosicoccaceae bacterium | reverse complement strand
TCACTGTAGGTGTAGTTGCCCACCACAATAATCTCTTGCAGCGTAATGCGCCGAATATCGAGCCCTTCATCGTTGTTCTGTAAACCAATGTGTGAGATCACACCCCCTTGGCGCACCAGGGCGCTTGCAGCGGCTCGAGTTGCCCCGCTGCCGACAGCATCCACCACAAGCTCCATAGATGCATCAGCCGGGCTGCTGGATCTTGGGTCGTAGACGTGACCGATATCCATGCTTTTCAGCAATTCAAGTCGCTTTGCCGAAGTCTCCGCAATATGGATTTCACGGGCACCTTTTTGTTTCAGCACCAGTGCCGCCAGTAGGCCGATAGCGCCGCCGCCCAGTATGGTGACGTTCGCTTCTGAGATCGGTCTTAACATTACCCGTTCAGCTAAACGAACCGCGTGGACGGATACCGCGAGCGGTTCCATTAAAGCCGCGTGTTCGAAAGAGAGTGTGTCCGGTAATGGCATCAGGTTGCGGGTGGGCGCCACCACATATTCTGAGTAACCACCCTGTCGGCCTAAACCCAACAGGTCCCGTTGCTGGCACAGGTTTACATTGCCTTCCCGGCAATCGCGACAGGCTAAGCATGTCACCATCGGATTGATGGCCACGCGTTGGCCAGCCAGCGGCCCCGTTTCAGCGATTCCTGCCAATTCATGACCCAGCACCATCGGTGGGACACGACGCGCATCATGCCCATGCCAGGCATGCATGTCAGATCCACAGATTCCAGCGGCGTGTACTCTCACTCGCGTTTCGTTTTCCCCGGGTTCGGGCTTGGGCTCCTCTCGGAACTCCATGCTTTCAGTGCCGGTGTACACAAGTGCTTTCATAACGATCTTTCGATTTTGCGCTGCTTAAGTCAGCGATACACAGTATCAGACGGCGGTGAAACCACCATCAACATATAAAATCTGGCCGGTAATGTAGTCCGACGCTGATGAGGCAAAGAATACCGTCGCGCCATCAAGATCACGCATTTCACCGTTGCGGCCAATGGCCGTTCGTTTTGCTAACTCATCACTTTTGTTTGAATCAGCAAACACCGGCGCGGTAAGTTCGGTTGGAAAAAAACCTGGGCCAATGGCGTTGCAAGTAACGCCCTGGCCTGACCAGGCTTCAGCCATAGCGCGGGTCAGTTGTGCGACACCGCCCTTGGATGCACCGTAGGCAATGCCGTTGGTAAACGCATGACGGCTTTGCAAAGACGCCACATTAATAATGCGGCCCCACTGTCGTGATTGCATGGCGGGGACCAACGCTTTTGCCAGGAAGAACGGCACCGTCAGGTTCAGCAGCAACGTGTTATCCCAACTGTCCGGGGTTATGTCTTCCACGCTCTGTCGATGGTTAACACCGGCCGTGTTACACAGAATGTCCACTTGTCCTGCCAGTGCAGTGGCCGCTGCTGCTAAATCATCCAACGCGTCCCTGTCCAGTAAATCCCAGGCCAACACATGCGTGCTGGCCGGGGAGGCCGCTTCGGTTTGATGGTTAATGAGTTGAACGGTTTCGATCAGTGCTTGCTCGCGCCGACCTACCAGCACCACGGAAGCGCCGGCGGCAGCCAGTGCAACCGCCTGTTGCCTGCCGATACCTGAAGAAGCACCGGTAACTAAGGCCGTTTTTCCGCTTAAGGAAAATGCGCTCATGTGCCAGAAACCATAGCAACTATTTCTGGCATACCTTCCACCAGCATTTGTACGGCAACCCAAAGAATCAGTAGTAGGCCCACCCAGGCTATCCATGGGTAGCGTTGCAATAGCTTGGAAATCAACGTGGCAGCGAAAATCATCAAGGCGACCGAAAGTACGAGACCGAATACCAGAAGCGCAGGGTAGTCGCGCGATACGCCAGCGATTGCGAGTACGTTGTCGATGGACATCGATAGATCGGCAATTACGATTTGAATAATGGCCGGTCGCATGCCAGTGAACTGCTCAACTTCTTCAGCAACTTCCTCAGGCGTATCGGCTTTTTTGTGCGCTTCCCAAAGTTCGCTGCCTAATTTCCAGACAACCCAAAGCAACAGTAATGCGCCAGCGACTTTAAGGCCTGGAATACTGATCAGTTGAACGGCGATCAGCGAAAAGCCTATGCGCATCACAACTGCAGCTGCAATACCCCAGAAGATGACTTTCTTGCGCATCTCAGGCGGAACGCGGGAGGCCACCATACCCACGATGATGGCGTTGTCACCGGCAAGCACCAGGTCAATAAAAAGAATTTGTACGAAGACGTTTAGTGCATCCAGCGATGCATAACTGCCGAGGGCTGAAATCAAAGAATCCATCGAGGGTGGTGTCTTAAGGTAGGTGAAAGAAAAATTGAGGAAGGTCTCACGCACACCTCATGTGTCAGCGAGCGACTACTTATCGAATCGAAAACGTGCGGCGTCAAAATTGGCAACAACCCACAAAGCGATTGGTGCGCAGACAATAACAAGTCCCGGTGGCTAAATGACCATGAAAAGCATCATTCTTTTGACATCGGACGTTTTCCGAATGCAAAAAACAGTTCCCTCATGCAATGGTCAGAATAAGTGGTAATGAGATCTAGAGTCTCATTTTAGCTATAAACTGTCAATTGTCATCGAGTGGTAGGGCGCTATTAAAGAACCTTAGGCACTAAATGGTCCTAATAAGGGCGTATTGCTTTTAAATAGGCGTGCAATAGTGCGCTCAAAAGAGGACTTAAAAAACGCGTTTTCGTCCTGCGAAGCCCAAAGTCGGCGAGGGGCGCTATGCAGCTTTCATAAACCCTAAATCGTGTACCGCAAAGTTTTTAAGTGTGGGTAGCGCCTGATGCAATTCATCTGCGGATAACCCCATCCAGTTCAGCAAGGTGCCGGCGTATTGGTTTGCGCTCAGCGTGGGCAGCACCCGCCCGTTACTCACAGAGTCTGGTCCATCAACTGCCAATCGCGGCAGGGTACCGTAGATATCGCCACCTTTAACTGCGCCACCCATAACCATCATATGGTTACCCCAACCGTGATCCGTACCATCACCGTTACTGCTTAAGGAGCGCCCGAAATCGGAAGCGGTAAATGTCGTGACGTTGTCGCTTTGGCCCAGATCCTCCAGGGCTTGCTGAAAGAACGCCATCGCTTCTGATAGTTCGGAGAATAACGCTGGCAGCTCCTGGTTTTGATTGTCATGAACATCAAACCCTCGCATGTTCACGAAAAAAATCTGGCGGCGCATACCCAGCTGTTCGCGTGCGGCAATCAGTTGCGCAATCATGCCTAGGCGTGCTGCCAGTTCATTGCCTTCAGTGGGCTCTGTGCTTAAGCCGTCGTTTTGAGATAGAACAGCACCGAGCTCAGTGGTTACGTCCATTGCGCGTTGCTGAATGGAGGCGTACTCCTTGATGAATTCGTGTTGCTGAGGCAATGCCTGGGCTCGTTGAAAAGCGCTCAACCGAGCTTGCTGCCACGGCTCGCCATCAGACATGGCTGAATATTTTCGAACCCCCTCTTCGGACATACTAAAAGGCCGTGATGAAAAACCGGTTTGCCAGTGATTGCTACCATCCAACGTTATCGAGGTGAGGTGCGGCCGATTCTGTTGCGCAGCTAAAAATCCAGCCGCTCTTGCGCCCCAGCCTTCAGTGCCTCGCCCTTGTCCTTGCAGCTGTTGCCACTGCATCTCCTGATCAGCATGCGAGAATAGTTGTGCGGGTAAATCGACTGCCTTGTTTTGATACTGTTCCACGCTTGTTGGGTGAATCAAAGTGCCCACGTTACTGATCATGGCCAGCTTTTCGTCGTCGAACAGTTGTTTTAACGCAGCAGCCGATGGGTGAAGCCCAACCGCTGAAGGTTGTGTACTGCTTGCGTTGATCCCTAATAGCTGCGACTTATCTACCGCCAGATCGCTACGGGCATTCGCATACTCGTTATATTCAGCGTTTCCTGTTGGCACCATTAAACTGAAACCATCGCTGCCGCCCTGAAGAAACAAACAAACGATCGCGCGGTAATCATCGGCAGCACCGGGGTCGCTGTTTGCATGCGCTAATGCCCAGTACGGATTACTTCCCAACGCCAGACCAGCACCCGTTATTGTCTTGGCACCTAAGGAGAGAAATTCTCGGCGGCTGAATTTGCTCATAATGCAGTCCTTATCTCAGGCGTGTTTTGGTTCGGGATGTAAGGCATATCGGGCTTATCGTTGTACAGCAGCTTCTGGAGAGGACGCGGTTATAAAAATCGCGTCGGCTACTTTTCTTGAGTCAGAGCTTGTCTCATCAATCAGTTGCAACAAGATGTCTCGTAATCCATCAGACATGGTTCCACCCAATAGCAGCAGGTTTAAGTGATCAACAAGCGCTTCCGGGTTCTCTACCAATCCCACTTCGTAATCGATGTTGATTGTCATGTGAGAAGTGCTCGGGTCAGCGTTGTAGTTGTTCAACCACAAGGCATTAGCCAGCAAACGATTGGTGATAACGACAATGGCGGATTCATCGATAATCTGAAATTCAGGAGACTTCAGATCCAGCAAATTTAATTCGCCGGGTTGACGATAGTCCGGTCGAAAGAAATTAAATACTGTTGGTGAATTCAGCGGCAATTGTCTTAATTCATTATCGGCCCAAGCATAGTTAAAATCCTCGTGTACAAAGCCAGGATCAAATGCTCGCCACAGGCTGGTGACACGCAATAAGGGTTCTTTAACTTTGCCGAACGTTGTGGGGTATAACGTAGCACCCATGCGAGCTTCTTCATGCAGCAATATCGCTTTGATGGTGCTGCCTAATGAGCCTCGCTCACCACTCACGTTTTTGTTAAACACGGTAGCCACATCGCGCACGTATTCCGGGCTTGGGTTACTGGTTACCAAATGTTGAATCAATAATCGGGAAATAAACGGACCGACGTTTGCGTGGTTAAAAACACTATCCAACGCCATAGTCAGATCGTCCTGACCCGATTGACCGGCCGGTAGCGTTACACCGTTAAGCAGCTGTTTAGCATCCTTGTCATGGTATTCGTCATAGGACTCCATGGGGCTTAAGTAATCTTTCTGCCATGGCCAACGAAAGTCGCCTGCGTTTGCAAACTGCCACCCGGTAAACACCCGAGCGTAGTTTTCAATCAATTCCTGATCGTATGTGGGAATGGTATTGCCTGACTCATCCAGCTTCGGTGTGCCGTCGATATTCAGTTCTTCTAAACCGATTGAAAACAGCTGCAATAGCTCACGAGCAAAGTTTTCATCCGCTTGTACATTTTTTTCTGGGTCGGGTTTTTGGTTACCTCTCATGCTCAGGTACTCACCCATGATTGGGCTAAGTGTTACTTCCTCGAGCAGCGACCGATAATTACCAAAGGCGTTTCGTAGCAGAATGTCGTAGTAACCGGCGATGCCTGCGTCTTCCTGGCTAAAACCACTTTCACCAGAGATCACAAATATCTGACTCAACGCGAATGCGACGCGTTGACGCAGTTGGTCGTCTGCGTGCAGGGTTTGTCGCCACCACGCATTAACGTACTCGCGCCACCGATCGGTATCGCCTTGTTGCAGCGATTGAGACAGGTACGTGGCGGGCAGCTGCATCTGAGAATCAATCCAGTCCTCAGCCGTCATGCCTTTGAGTAACTGAATATCCCCGCGCGTTGCTCCGAATGTGCTCTGCGTCAACAATTGATGCGCTTGAGCATCAGTCATAGGCGTGGCCTGCACGGCATTGTTCACTTCAGTTTCCGGAAGCGCGGGTGCCGCTGCTGGCCAAACCACATCGGGAGGACTGGAACCGCCACCACATGCGCTGGTAAGCAAAGTGGTGAACAGCAGGATTCTTATTGGTTTTGTCATAGCCTGCATCGAACAAAGGTTCAATGGGATATAACGGGCGAGAAAACCTTAAATTCAGCGCTGCCTGCGCTGAGGTGTGACGCAGGCGAGTTGAATTTTATTGCGGTGTGATTCAGCGCGAGGTTAGAGCGCCAACTTGGTCAAGAATTGCTTGTGACTGTGAATAGTCAATTGCGATCGGATGCACGAGATTTTCAGGGGTTGCAAGAAATAAACTCGGAAAACCTTGTGCGCCGATGCGCGCCGCGAAGGCACGTTCACTAACAAACTCTTGCTGTACAGATTCACTGTTCAAATCATTCACGAAAGTGCTGCGGTCACAGCCCACTTGCTCGGCTATATCTGCAAGAACGTCGTGATCTGATGGGTTTCTTGCTTCGAGGTAATAGGCTTTTTGTATCGCCTGGATCATCGTGGTTTCCAAGGCTTTGTTTTGACGTCGCACGGCAATGACGGCTCGGCACGATGGCCAGGTCGACCGGCGGGGCGTGTTGTTCGTCCAGAAGTCAAAATTAAACTGTGTACCCGGAATCGTTTTCTGAATGCGCTGCCAGGTTCCTTGCAGCATGTTTTGCATGTCTGAAGGCATCGGTTCATCGCTATCGGGAGCTAATCCACCCAATAAATATTGAACGGTTACTGAATCATCCAGGCCTGCTCGGACTTCCGACCACACGGGTTTGAATCCCCAACACCAACTGCACATCGGGTCGTGCACGTGGAAAAGCGTGTGAGTGGGTTCAGTGTGCATGTGTTTGTTGGGTTAAGTGATGAGATCAGTTTTTCAGTGTATCGCTAAGATCGGTATCGTCATCATTGGGCTCGATCGTAACCGTGGCATCGAACTCTTCGATGGCGACTGTTGCGTCGATGTCGGACGGATCGTCAGCGTCTAAGCCTAACGGTAAATCACTTTGATCGATGGCAATGGTTTGTTCCCCATCAGAGAGTGCATCCAGCAACGCTTGTCGTTCTGTACGTAGTTGGTTGGTGCTGGCATCCAGTGCTGCCAGTGTTGTATCGTTGGCTGTGCTGGATTCGGAATGAGGCTGAGACACATGGAGCGGACCACTTAGTACTGTGGTGGCATCCAGCGTATCGTTGTTATCAAGTTCGTTATTGGAATCCTGATTGACGACCTTGTTTATTAAAGTGGGCGATACACCCATGTTGGCAGCAGCTGCGGCCAGATTTGCATTAGTGGCAGTTGATGAATTCATCAGCCTGCTGATCTCTACATCCTTTTCCCGGATGATAGTTTGCAGTCGTTCGTTGGTCTCAAGTTGGGCTTGGTTTAATTCGATCGCTTCATCACGCGCTTTCTGAATGGTTTGTGCATTCGACTCCAACGACTTAGAGAAGTCCTGGTTTTGTGCTTTGGTTGTTTTTAATTCATCTGCCAGAGCCTGGATTTGATCTTCCAGGTTTTTCGTGTCTTGCTGGTTGGATTCCTCCAGCGCCTGAATTTTTTGTTCGGCAATGTGCGCCGCCGTGGCGGCCTTACGTTTTGCAATAGAGCCTCTCATTAACCAGCCCACCACCAGACCAAGCACAGCGGCAGCGGCCAAAAAAATGAGCATTTCGACAAGCATGAAATTTAACGAGTTGATGGACATTAAAATGAAAACTCGATTCTGCGGTTGGCCGCTCGACCTTCCGGTGTGTCGTTCGTGGTTATCGGTAGGCTTTCACCATAACCGAACGAAGAGATGCGAAATACAGAAATACCACGGTTAACCAGATAGTCTCGCACACTGTTCGCGCGAAGCTGGCTGAGGTTCAGGTTTAACGCTTCATCGCCTTGCGAGTCAGTGTGCCCTTTAATGGCCACCGGCACCATTGGATACTGAAGCAATAAATCAGCAATGGTGTCGAGACGTACTTCGCTATCTTCAGTCATTCTGTCACTCCCGCTGACAAACAGAATGCGGGTATCGGGTAAGTCTGCAAATGCTTTGCTAAGCGCTTTTGCCGCGTCGGCAACGGGGTCCGCTTCGTTATCCTCGGATACATTTTGTTCAGCTGAATCCGTATCGTCCGAGGTCTCAGCGGTTGTTGGATTGTTTTCAGGGTCAGTACTTATCTCGGAATCGCTCACAGGCGCTGCGCTCGGTTCAGAGTCAGCGAT
>JAHDCO010000102.1 GCA_020629835.1 Granulosicoccaceae bacterium | reverse complement strand
AAACCATGGGAATTATGAACGACGAAAGGCCGAAACGCAGAGGTGCGGCCGAAATTGCGAGTATGCTGCGTCGCAGCATTATGTCTGGCGAGCTAGCTCTGCGCGAAAGGCTTGCCCCCGAAAGAACCCTGGCTGCAGATTTCAGTGTCGCCAGAGGCACAGTACGTGAGGCTTTGAATCAGCTTGCGTCGGAAGATTTGGTCGAAATCAAGCCAGGTAGCGGTACTTACGTCATTTATGAAGCATCGGATTTACCCAATCCGGTCATGCTCAGCGCACGGCCCGAAACGCTACTCGCTGCACGCAAGATGTTCGAGCCGGATGTGTGCGCACTGGCGGCCAGTAACCGAAAACAACAAGATGTTGATCAACTACTGGCGCTGATTGGTACCTACCCCAGCAACGATGCAGCAGAACAAGCGGACGCCGACGCCGAGTTCCATGAACTCATCGCAAAAGCTTCTGGCAACGAGGTGCTGGCGTGGATCACGAATCAGCTACACGGCGCACGTCACCAGGAGCCATGGGCAAGAATGCGACAAGTGGCTATGGACAGCGAGTTTGCGTTGACGCACATGCAACAGCATCGACAGATTGTGGATGCAATCCATCGTCGTGACACCGCACAAGCGCGTCACTTGATGAACGAGCATCTTGATGCGGAGCGCGCACTAATCGTCGACGTCAACGCCGTCTCGATGGCCTGACGAAAACGCGGCTAACATTTCATCCCCGTCGCAGGCTCGGGCCTGCGCCGGGGTTTTTGTGTACCTGCTCTTAAACGCCTGACTGAAGTGAGATGTGCTTACGAAGCCAGTTGCCGCGACCACTTCACTAATCGGCAGGCTGGTTTGCGTCAGCAGCTGCAAGCTCTTGTGCAGTCGGAGCCTTCGGTAAAATGTCATGGTGCTGCACCGCATGTGGAAGTTAAACAGGCGATTCAGCTGACGCGCGGTAACGCCTACCGATTCCGCCAATTGGACCAGATCCAGCGGGTCGGACAAATGCGTGTCCATAAGCCCTATGGCACGGAGTACCGTTGCATTGTTGGTTCGGTAACGCTGCGCCCTACCCGACCTTTGTGAATCCTCAGACGCCCGAACGTTTGCGTGAGACCACCAGTCGCTTACCGCTCGTGCAAATTCGTGTCCGTGCTGGTCTGCAATCAATGCGTGCATCAAGTCGAATGGCGCCGTTCCCCCCGCGCACGTAATTCGGTCTTTGTCTACCACATACAGCTGTTGGTCCAGCTTGATATCCGGTTGCATTTCCAATAGCGCATGTTGATAGGCCCAGTGCAGCGTCATCCGGCGTTGGCGCAACAAGCCGGCCCGGGCAAGCATCAGCGGCCCCGTACCGAGGCCCCCCAACGGAATCTTTCGGCGTGACAACTGCCGCAACCAATCCAGCAGACGAGGTTGCTGCGCGTCTGGCGAATCCGTCGATGAAACAACCATCACCAGGTCGAAGCGCAATCGCTCACCGACATGCGCATTAGCGGGAATAATGGCACCACATGATGCGGTAGAGCGCGCGCCCTGTGCCGGGATGTTCCAGATTTCGTAGCGTTTTTCCCCGGCAAGCTGGTTCGCGGCTCGAAGTGGCTCAGCGGCCGCTGAGTACGTCAGCAACGAAAAACCGTCAATCAGAAGAAATCCGATCTGAAATGGATCACCAGTGGGCGAAGAAAATGTTCGCATTGTCTTTAACAGGACATAAATTGTCTTTTTTTGAATATAACATTTTTCCTTAGAAGCGCACCTTATACGCAGTTCAAAAACGGTGATAGTGCGCGCTTCACATGGCCAAAGTAATCGAACGAGAAGGCATCTGGAAATCAGGTAAAGGGCGTGGCCGACACGCGCCAAAGGGTCGTCAACTCGACGCCGAGGCACTGAATGATGTGCAAAAGCTGTTAGGCGAAGAACCGCGTCGCAGCGACCTGCTGATTGAGCACCTGCATAGACTGCAAGATCACTTTGGTCACTTGTCTGCGAGGCACTTAAGAGCGCTGGCCGAAGAAATGCGGATGCCGCAAGCGGCCGTTTATGAAGTAGCGACTTTCTACGCACACTTCGATGTCATCGCTGAAAACGAAACCCCGCCTCCGGCCATCACCATACGGGTTTGCGATTCGCTGTCGTGTGAGTTAGCCGGAGCACAGGCGTTGCAGCAAGCTCTGGAGAAAGGTCACGATAGTAAAGATGTGCGCGTCGTAAGAGCGCCTTGTATGGGTCGTTGCCAATCCGCACCAACACTGGAAATCGGTCACCGACATATTGATCACGCCACAGTGGAAAAAGTGGCCGAAGCGATCGCGTCAAAAGACTTCGCCGCTCGCATACCCGAGTATCAATCGCTTGCTGCTTACCAATCTGAAGGTGGATACCAGACAGTGACCGAACTGCGTCAGGGCTCGCGTTCGGTGGATGAGGTCCAGGACGACATACTGGCGTCGGGTTTGCGCGGCCTGGGTGGGGCTGGCTTTCCATCCGGGCGCAAGTGGTCGTTTGTGCGCGCTGAAGAGGGTCCACGCTACCTGGCGGTTAATGGCGATGAGGGAGAACCCGGCACCTTCAAAGACAGACATTACCTGGAGTCCGTGCCGCATCTATTTTTAGAAGGCGTGTTAATCGCATCATGGGCGGTTGATGCAAGTCGCGCCTACATATACATGCGCGACGAGTATCCAGCCGTTCTGCATATATTGGATAAAGAGATCAAGGCAATGGAATCCGCTGGATTAGTAGAGCCTGGATTTATCGAAGTACGCCGCGGCGCAGGTGCCTACATCTGCGGTGAAGAGTCCGCCATGATCGAATCCATTGAAGGCAAACGAGGGTTACCACGACATCGACCACCTTACGTTGCGCAAGTGGGGTTATTTAATCGGCCCACGTTGGTTCACAACGTCGAAACTCTGCATTGGATTACGCGCATTTGCCGCGAAGGCCCAGCGGTACTTAATCAATATGAAAAGAACGGTCGCGTTGGCCTGCGAAGCTACTCCGTCTCAGGTCGCGTTAAAGAGCCAGGCGTTAAGGTCTTGCCCGCAGGTTCTACCATTACCGACATCATCGAGGCCGCCGGTGGCATGTTAGACGGTCACACCTTTAAGGCGTACCAGCCAGGCGGCCCGTCATCCGGGCTCTTGCCTGCCACCATTAATGACGTGCCATTGGATTTTGACACCCTGCAACCCTTAGGCAGTTTTATCGGCTCGGCTGCAGTGGTGGTTATGTCAGATAAAGACAGCGCAAAAGCGGCTGCGCTGAACATGCTGCGCTTTTTTGAGGACGAGAGCTGCGGTCAATGCACGCCTTGTCGTGTGGGGTGCGGTAAAGCGGTGCAGCTGATGCAAGCCGACGAATGGGATCAAACGTTGTTGACGGAGCTGTGCAACACCATGGCCGATGCGTCCATTTGTGGTTTAGGCCAAGCGGCCCCCAACCCGATTCGCATGGTGATGAAGCACTTCACATCGGAGATTACCTCATGAGTCATTCAGATCCCTCTTCATTACCGATGGTGACGTTTACCCTGGACGGTCAAACCGTGACAGCTCGTGCTGACCAATCGTTATGGGATATCGCCAAAACCGCCGGCACACACATTCCGAATTTATGTCACGCCGACCAACCCGGTTATCGCAGTGATGGTAACTGCCGCGCGTGCATGGTTGAGATCGAAGGCGAGCGTACCCTGGCCGCGTCGTGCGTGCGCACACCCACAGAAGGCATGGTGGTAAACACGCAAACCGAACGCGCAGTTGCCTCACGACAAATGATCATTGAATTGTTGCTGGCCGATCAACCCGAACGTGAGCAAGCACATGATAAAAGCTCTCACTTATGGGCCATGGCCGATGTACAGGGCGTAAGCAGCTCCCGCTTTCCTGCCGTGCACATCGATGATGTACCGCTATTAGACAGTTCCCACGTTGCAATGAACGTCAACCTGGATGCTTGTATCCACTGCAATCTGTGCGTTCGAGCGTGCCGCGAGGTACAAGTGAATGATGTTATTGGCTTATCCGGGCGCGGACGCAACGCAAAAATCACCTTTGATCTTGCTGACAACATGGGCGACAGCACCTGCGTTGCCTGTGGTGAATGTGTACAAGCCTGCCCTACTGGCGCCTTAATGCCTGCCACCGGTGTTGATGCTCAGCAAGTGGGTAACTCAGCAGACATTGACGAGGTTGTGCGCTCGGTTTGCCCCTATTGCGGTGTGGGTTGCCAGGTAGACTTCAACGTTAAAGACAACAAAATACTGTGGGTAGACGGTGCAGCCGGCCCCGCCAACGAACAACGATTGTGTGTAAAGGGTCGATTCGGATTTGATTACATCCAACACCCGCACCGACTGACCAAACCGCTGATCCGTCGCGACAACGCACCACCCAAAGGATTGAACGTAAACCCGGAAAACGTGAATGCATTCTTTCGCGAGGCATCCTGGGACGAAGCGTTGGATTTTGCCGCCAAGGGTTTTAAGGATTTGACCGTTGAACACGGTGGCCAAGCCGTGGCCGGTTTAGGTTCTGCAAAGTGTTCCAACGAAGAAGCGTATTTATTTCAAAAACTCATTCGTACCGGCTTCGGTCATAACAACGTCGATCATTGCACACGCTTGTGTCATGCCTCTTCAGTGGCAGCGTTAATGGAAAATGTAGGCTCCGGTGCGGTAACCGCTACGTTTAATGAGATAGAAAATTCTGACTGCGCGATAGTGATTGGCGCAAACCCCATCGAAAATCACCCCGTCGCCGCAACCTACTTTAAGCAGTTCACTAAGCGCGGTGGCAAACTGATTGTGATGGACCCCAGAGGCGTGGGTTTAAGCACGTACGCCGATTATGCGCTGCAGTTTCAGCCCGGAAGTGACGTGGCCATGCTAAACGCTATCATGCATACCATCGTGGCTGAAGAACTCTATGATGAGCAGTACATCAATCAATACACCGAAGGCTGGGAAGAGCAGCGCGAGCACTTAGCCGCCTTCACGCCTGAAAAGATGTCCGCCATTTGCGGCATTGATGCCGAGACGCTGAAAACCGTTGCCCGCACCTTTGCTAACGCAGAAGCTGGCATGATTTTCTGGGGTATGGGCGTATCGCAACACATACACGGTACGGATAACGCGCGCTGTTTGATATCTCTGGCATTAATGTGTGGGCACATCGGCCGACCGGGGGCTGGGCTACATCCACTACGTGGGCAAAACAATGTACAGGGCGCATCGGATGCCGGCTTAATTCCCATGTTTCTACCCGATTACCAACCTGTGCAGGATGATGGTGTCCGAAGTGCATTCAACGAAGTTTGGGGCACACCCGACTTCTCATCCGAGAAAGGTTTAACCGTCGTGGAAATCATGGATGCCATTCATGCGGATAACATTCATGGCATGTACATCCTGGGTGAAAACCCAGCCATGTCAGACCCTGATGTTGAACATGCTAGAGATGCGTTGGCAAAACTCAAACATCTGGTCAGCCAGGATATTTTCTTAACCGAAACGGCCAACTACGCCGACGTCATTCTGCCCGCTGCCGCCTGGCCTGAAAAATCCGGCACAGTGACTAACACCAACCGACAAGTGCAATTAGGCAGGCCCGCGGTTAAACCACCTGGTGAAGCCCAGGAAGACTGGTGGATCACCACACAGATTGCAAACCGCCTGGATCTGAATTGGCGTTATACGCACCCCAGAGATGTGTTTAACGAAATGAAGCTATCGATGAAATCGCTCGATAACATCACCTGGGAACGCTTAGAAACTACCGCAGTAACTTACCCCAGTTTGTCGATGGATGATCCGGGTCAGCCGATTGTGTTTGGCGATGGTTTCCCACGTCCGGAAGGCCGCGCGAAATTTACACCCGCTAACGTTATCGCACCCGATGAAGTCCCGGACGGTGCCTACCCGATGATTTTGATTACGGGGCGCCAGCTGGAGCATTGGCATACAGGTTCAATGACGCGGCGCGCATCCGTGCTGGATTCGTTAGAACCTGAAGCCAACTGTTCGGTGCATCCGCGCACACTCAGAGATTTAAATGCAGCGCCCGGGGACCGCTTGCGCCTGGTAACCCGTCGGGGGTCAATTGAAGTGATGGCCAGAGCCGATCGCGCCGTAGCAGAAGGACAGGTGTTTATGCCGTTTGCCTACGTTGAGGCCGCAGCCAACATCCTGACTAACCCGGCACTCGACCCGCATGGAAAAATTCCTGAATTTAAATACTCCGCTGTTCGCATTGAAAAAGCGAACGAACACATTGCAGCGGTGTAGCCGATCACTGGCATCTACATCACTCACCCACGACGTCACTTGAAGAAACAACGGTCCATCCCATGACACATAAAACAGATATCGAGATCGCTCGCGAAGCTAACAAACAACCCATCCAGGCGGTGGGTGAAAAGCTTGATATTCCATCCGAAGCGTTACTGCCCTACGGCCACGACAAAGCCAAGGTTTCTGCTGACTTTATTAACTCAGTTCAAAAGAACGAAAACGGTAAGTTAATTCTCGTTACGGCCATTAACCCTACCCCGGCCGGTGAAGGTAAAACCACCACAACCGTTGGCTTGGGTGATGGTTTGAACGCTATTGGAAAGAAAGCTGCCATCTGCATTCGAGAAGCGTCATTGGGACCGTGTTTTGGTATGAAAGGCGGTGCGGCTGGCGGTGGCTATGCCCAGGTGGTTCCGATGGAAGATATGAACCTTCACTTCACCGGTGACTTCCACGCAATCACGTCTGCCCATAACTTGTTATCGGCCATGATCGATAACCATGTGTACTGGGGTAACGCGCTGCAGATTGATACACGCCGAATCGTTTGGCGACGCGTACTGGACATGAATGATCGAGCGCTTCGTCAAATCACAACAAGTTTAGGCGGTGTAACCAATGGTTATCCGAGAGAAGCTGGCTTTGATATCACGGTCGCGTCTGAAGTTATGGCAATACTGTGTCTCGCTAAAGACTTAAACGATTTACAGAATCGTTTAGGCGACATCATCGTTGCGTACCGTCGTGATTTAACTCCGATCTACTGCCGCGACTTAAAGGCAGACGGCGCGATGACCGTGCTACTGAAAGATGCCGTACAGCCGAACTTAGTGCAGACCCTGGAAAACAACCCCGCGTTTGTACACGGCGGCCCGTTTGCCAACATTGCGCACGGTTGTAACTCCATCGTAGCGACGACAACCGCTTTGAAAGTGGCCGACTACGTCGTGACCGAAGCTGGCTTTGGCGCTGATTTAGGCGCTGAAAAATTTATGAACATCAAATGCCGAAAAGCTGGCTTGGCACCCGATGCTGTTGTTATTGTTGCCACGGTACGCGCCATGAAGATGAATGGCGGTGTGGCTAAAGAAGACTTAGACGCTGAAGACGTTGCAGCGGTTGAACGCGGCTGCGCAAATTTAGGCCGTCACATTGAGAACATCAAATCATTCGGTGTACCTGCAGTGGTTGCCATCAACCACTTTGTGAAAGATACCGACGCAGAAGTAGCCGCGGTGCAAGCCTACGTTGAAGGTTTAGGATCGGAAGCGATTTTGTGCAAGCACTGGGCACAAGGTTCAAAGGGCACTGAAGATTTAGCTAAACGTATCGTTGAAATTGCAGAGAGCGGTGAATCTGAATTTGCTCCGCTCTACAGCGATGACATGCCCTTGTTTGAAAAAATTGAAACCATTGCGCAACGTATCTATCGTGCGGATGAAGTACTGGCCGATCAAAAAATTCGTGATCAGTTACGTCAATGGGAAGAAGCCGGTTATGGCAACCTGCCGATCTGCATGGCGAAGACGCAGTACAGTTTCTCCACAGACCCAAGTCTGCGCGGCGCACCAACAGGCCATTCCGTACCGGTCCGTGAAGTACGCTTGTCTGCAGGAGCAGGCTTCATCGTCGTTATTACCGGCGCCATTATGACCATGCCCGGGCTACCCAGAGAACCCGCCGCTGAAGTTATCCGGTTTAACGAAGCTGGCGAGATTGAAGGCTTGTTCTAACCGTCTTGCGATGGATAAAGCCTTCAAACCATCGCATTAATCGTATGTGACCCACAATCGGTCGTTATCGTT
>JAHDCO010000101.1 GCA_020629835.1 Granulosicoccaceae bacterium | reverse complement strand
CTGTATGTGTGTATCAATGTCGCACTGACTATTACGGTGGCGCTTCCGGCGGCTTATGGGTTTTCTCGGGGGCGTTTTCCGGGAAAACGTCTGCTGTTTTTCGGGCTGCTGATGTTTCGGATGATGGTGCCAGCGATATTGCTGGTTCCTTTCGTTCAGATATTTTCCTGGGCGAATTTGATGGATACCCACATTGCCGTAGCGTTAGCCCACTGCTTTTTCACGGTGCCGCTGGCGGTATGGATCCTGGAGGGGTTTATTTCCGATATACCCGTAGAAATTGATGAAAGTGCGGCGCTGGATGGATATTCCGCAATAGGATTTTTTCGGCATATATTGCTGCCGCAAATAGCAACCGGTATCGCGGTAGCGGCTTTCTTTTGTTTTATGTTTTCGTGGATCGAGTTTTTACTTTCAAACGCTTTAACAACGATTGATGCTAAGCCGTTTGGAGGCATCATGACCCGAGTCGGTAACGTTTTATCCGCTCATGTACCTTTGATTGCAACCGCGGGTGTGATTGGCTTAGTGCCCGGTTTACTACTTGCTGTACTCTTACGCAGGCACCTGGTACGTGGGTTTTCGTTAGGTCGGGTAGGGTGATATTTGTCTTCAGAATCGCGTGCTTCGATAGTTAAAGAAAACTCACCACTGCTTTAATAGACGCACCAGTTCTCCAGCAGTTTGTATTCGTTCACTTGGGTTATGTTGTAAACACTTCATTGTTGCCTCTTCTAACAAGCGAGGAATCTTAGGTGCAATGCTGGAGGGTTTTGGGATGTTGTGATGTAAAATCGAATCGATCACCTCGTCTATCTGGTCACCCTCTACCGTGGTTCGTCCAGTTAAGCCTTCATACAAAATTACGCCAAGGCTGAAAATATCAGACCGACCATCAATGGCAGGGTCACGTTGAATTTGCTCGGGCGACATGTAGAACAAGGTACCTTGTAATTTTTGGTATCCCGTCATGGTTGGGTCTTCATCTACCCGTTGAGTGGGCTCAACCGGTTGGTCGGGTTCGGTTTCATCCGCGCTCTGCGAGGCTGCCGCGCGCACTTTTGCTAACCCCCAATCCAATAAAAGGATCTCACCATAGGGGCCAATTAGGATGTTTTCAGGCTTTACGTCGCGATGAATCACACCCATGGAATGCGCGTAGTCCAGCGCGTATGCCACTTGAATGATGATGTTGATTAACTGAGTAAGGTCGTATCGTTCCCGGTAGTCCAGCACTTCGCGCAAGGTGTAACCGTGCACAAGCTTCATGGTGAAATAATAGTGACCTTGTTTATTACGCCCTAACTCGTAGGTGGGCACGATGTTGGGGTGCTGCAGCATGGCCGATACGCGGGCTTCGCGCAGAAGGCGTTTTTGCTCGATTTCGTCGTTGGCAAATTCTGGCAGCAGCGTCTTGTAGCAGATGGTGCGGTTTAAGTGCAGGTCCTTACATGACTGGATGAGAGACTTGCCGCCTTTGGCGATGGTTGTGAAATACATGTACCGAAAATTGGGGTCTGGCTTGGGCGCAAGATCCTTGTCGGTCTGCTCCAGCACAAACTGACCCGCGTCCGGCAGTTTAAATTTTGGGTACTCGCTCACTGTTTTACGCCCCTGTACGTCCGATTACCTTCAGAGTAGCCAGAATCCCGAATTGGCATGAAAATTATAACGCGGCAAAACCAGTTTAAAAATTGCACAAATTGGGCAAAAAACGCACCGTCATAAGGCACTGCTATTCCTCATTGGCACGAAATTCATGCCTCACTGAGATGTCACCAAGAATATGTCGCCCGACGCTTGAGCTCTGATTTCGTAATACTTTAAAGTACGTGGTTCCGGAAGATTATTTGAGACTTTTTTGATGAAGAGTAAGTTGGAGTACATATGGCTTGACGGTTATCAGCCCACTCAAAGCCTGCGCAGCAAAACCATGGTTCGATCGGACTTCAGCGGCAAATTAGAAGATTGCCCGATGTGGTCATTCGACGGCAGCTCCACCGAGCAGGCTGAAGGAAACGATTCAGACTGCCTATTGAAGCCTGTTGCGATCATCCCTGATCCTGACCGCAAAAACAGCTACCTCGTCATGACTGAGGTGCTAAACGCTGACGGTACGCCTCACGCGTCCAACGGTCGCGCCACCATCGAAGACGACGATGACGACTTCTGGTTTGGTTTTGAGCAGGAATACTTCCTGATAAACCCCGAGACCGGTCTTCCTTTAGGCTTCCCAGCGAATGGCTACCCAGCGCCGCAGGGCCCTTACTACTGCTCAGTCGGTGGCAAGAACGCGTTTGGTCGTGAGATCGTTGAAGAGCACCTAGACCTATGCTTAGAAGCTGGCCTGAACGTAGAAGGCATCAACGCTGAAGTAGCCGCTGGTCAGTGGGAATTCCAAATCTTCTCAAAAGGCGCTCAGTTAGCGGGCGATGAAATTTGGTTGGGTCGTTACATTCTTGAGCGTACGGCTGAGAAATACGGCGTAGCAGTTGACTACCACCCCAAGCCACTTGGCGACACTGACTGGAACGGCTCAGGCATGCACGCTAACTTCTCTAACGGTCCAATGCGCGATGGTGGAAGCGAAGAAATCTTCAATAAGATTTGCGAAGAGTTCGGTAAGAACATTCAACGCCACATCAGCGTTTACGGTGCTGACAACGATCAGCGTTTAACCGGTAAGCACGAAACACAATCAATTGATCAGTTCAGCTACGGTGTATCTGACCGTGGTGCGTCTATCCGAATTCCGGTAGGCACCATCGAAGATGGTTGGAAAGGTCGATTAGAAGATCGACGTCCAGCGTCTAACGCTGATCCGTACAAGGTGGCTGCAGCCATCATTAAGACAACCACTGAAGCGTTGGCTTAATTCTGAAGTAACCTTATCGAAAAGCCTCTGTGCTTTAGGTAACGAGAGACGGGCCCTTAGGGGCCCGTTTTTCGTTTGTGTGCCGGGATGATGGTATTGTCCACACGTGCCACAGGTTAGATTTGTCCTAAGCTGAGAAAAAGGAAGCAATTTGATGCTGGTTTACTCGGCCACGAAACAGAAATTCATCGATGACGTTAGATCTAACGTAATCAGCGACACCATCGAAAACGAGGTAGCCCGCAAGTTAAACCGGAATTCTCCTCGCAGTGAAATCGCTTCCTGGGAAAATTCACTGCGTTTCATGATGAGTGCGTTACTGGATGAGGCAATTCCTGCGTCTGCTGGTGTGGCGATTGAGTACAACATTCCGTTAACTAATCGGCGTGTGGATTTCATACTAACTGGACGCAATCACCTTAGAAACGATGCTGCAGTGATCGTTGAGCTAAAGCAATGGCAAACCGTAGAGAAAACCAGTAAGGACGCAATTGTTCGAACTTGGCTAGGCAATGGCTTGCGGGAGACGAATCACCCCTCTTATCAAGCATGGTCATATGCTGCACTAATCGAAGACTATAACGAAACTGTTCGGTCTGAGTCCATCCGTTTAATACCTTGTGCCTACCTTCATAACATGAAGGAGCGAGGTGCGATTAACGATGAATTTTATGAAGATCATACTAATCGTGCCCCGGTTTTTATATCCAAAGACGCGATGCGGCTCTCGCAGTTTCTCGCTGAACAAATTAAGTTTGGTGATAGTAATGACATCATGTATCGGATTGAGCATGGCGTAATTAAACCCAGCAAAAATTTGGCTGATGCACTTTCGTCAATGATTCAAGGTAATACCGAATTCTTGATGATTGATGAGCAGAAATTAGTGTACGAAACCGCGATTGATCTGGCGCATCGATCGGATAAGGAAGACAAACACTGTTTAGTGGTTAAAGGTGGCCCGGGGACGGGTAAATCTGTGTTAGCAATCAATTTGCTGGTTGAATTGACCAAGCGCAAGATGATGACGCAATACGTCTCGCGTAATTCAGCACCACGCGAAGTATTTAAACAGAAATTAAAAGGCACGCGTAAGAAGACTCATATAGACAATCTATTTAAAGGCTCTGGTAGCTACGTTAGTACTGAGCCAAATACATTTCATGCCTTAATAGTTGACGAGGCTCATCGGCTAAATGACAAATCCGGGATGTATCAGAACCTGGGTGAAAGCCAGATTAAAGAAGTGCTATCAGCTTCATGCTTCTCTGTGTTTTTTATTGATGAAGCGCAACGTGTAACACTTAAAGATGTAGGAACAGTCGAAGAGATAAAGCGTAGGGCAACTGAATGTGATGTACGGGTACATGAGTTAGAGCTTGCGTCCCAGTTCCGATGCAACGGTTCTGATGGCTATTTGGCCTGGCTAGACCACGCCTTACAAATCCGTACGACAGCTAATATAGATTTATCTGATATCGATTACGAATTTAAGGTGTTTGATGATCCAAGTGTATTGCAGCAAGCCATCGTTGATAAGAATCGAAGAGCTAACAAGTCACGGTTAGTAGCAGGGTACTGCTGGCCTTGGGCCAGTAAGAAAGACAGTAAAGCAATGGATATTGAATTTCCAGAGTTTGGGTTTTCAGCTCAATGGAACTTGAACGATGATGGGATGCTTTGGGCCATAGCAGATACATCGGTAGAGCAGATTGGATGCATACACACGTGTCAAGGTCTGGAGTTTGATTATGTAGGTGTCATTATTGGTGATGATTTTGTGATTCGTGATGGTAGGGTCGTCACACGTGCTGAAAAGCGTGCCAGTCAAGATCGTTCAGTACACGGTTACAAAACGTTGTTTAAAAAGCGGCCGGAATTCGCGAAAGCTCAGGCTGATCAGATCATCAAAAACACTTATAGGACGCTAATGACACGGGGTCAGAAGGGCTGTTTTGTTTATTCCACCGATGAAGAAACGAGGAAGTATTTTGAGGCCTTTATCCCGTCGACCGTTCAATATGAATCAACTGAGGAAGACATACGATTTTCGAACCTTAGGGGCTTACAGTTGCCAGTTGTGCCACTTAAAGACGCGCTTCCACTTGAGAATCATGTGCCCATATATGAACTCAGTATTGCAGCGGGTGCATTTAGCGATGTGCAAATCGTGGAGCAAGCTGAAGCTTGGGTTGAGTTGCCGGACTACATAAAAATGGTGCCAGGCTTGTTTGTCAGCCGAGTGGTGGGCGAATCCATGAACCGTCGTATTCCGAACGGATCATGGTGCTTATTCCGAGCGAACCCAACCGGTACGCGACAGGGAAAGATAGTCGTTGTTCAGCACCGTTCGATAGAGGATCCTGACCACGGTGGGAGCTATACCATCAAGCTTTATCACAGTGAAAAGCTGGAGGAGTATGGGGAGGCTGTTAATGAGCGCGTCGTGTTAAAGCCGCATACCACCGCATTTGGCTATAAGGATATTGTGTTGGAAGACGGGCTGGAAGATGTTGTTGTTATTGGTGAGTTTTTAGCAGTGCTGTAGTAAGGGCTTGCCCTATTGACTCGTAATACCGCCTCTATACGAGACCATTGCTGTCCTGAAAACACAAAGAGGGCCATAAAGGCCCTCTTCAAAACCACAGTCTATCTAAACCTACTTCTGAGCAATACGGCCATCAACATAAGGTGCGTAGTCACCTTGTGCTGCCATGAACTCTGCGGTTACATCTGCTAAGTCCGGGCCGTAGTCGTAAGCGTTCATGGCATCGCGGAACATCTTGTAGCCGTCGCCGCCGTTGCGTACGTAGTTGTTGGATACTACTGAATAGGTGGCGGCCGGATCGATGGCAGTAAAGCTATCGCCGTCCATAACCATCACTTCCTGAATACGACCTTCCATGGGTGCAACAGATGGGTCCCATGTGAATTTCAAACCGGCGACCTGTGGGAATCGACCTTTAACTTCTTCTACCTGGCTAACGCCATTTTCAAGTGCGTCGATAATGGTTTGTCCCGTGACTTGGAATGTTGCCAGTGTGTTTTGGAAAGGCAGTACGGACAACACTTCGCCCATGGTCACTTCACCGCTGTCGATGGATGCACGTAAGCCGCCGCCGTTTTGAATCGCGATAGTTACACCCTGGTCCTTAACGCGATCTAACATCGCGTCAGCAACCAGATTACCCATTGGGCATTCGGTCACTCGACAGACAGCTCGGTCGCCGTCAATGACGTCGGAAGCGCTCGCTACAACGCGCTTTTTCATCTCTTCAATAGGCGCGCCCATCTCAGCGATTTCGGCAGCCATGTCAGCGTCAGGCGTTACAGACGCATCCAGAAGTACCGGCTCACCTTCAGCAGCCGTAACAACGCCTTCGTCGTCAAACGTAACGGCCAGTTGACCGATGTACTTTGAGTAAGCGTAGGCTTGGGCGACAGCCGTGTTGCCAACCATGGTGGGATAAGCAGGTGCGCCTTCTTTTTCGTTAGACATAAAAGAGTGGCTGTGGCCACCGATTACAACATCAATGCCAGGCACTGCTTCTGCTATTTCCAGATCTTTTGGTAAGCCAACGTGATTGAGCGCAATAATCATCTTTACGCCAGCGGCTTCCAGTTCAGCGACATCCGCCTTTAGTGCAGCAATCTCATCTTCAAACGTGATGTTATCGCCTGGGCTTGACGTATCAACGGTGTCAGTGGCTAACGCAGAAACGATACCTACCTTTTCACCACCAACTTCCAGGATTAAGTGATCGCTTACCTTGCCAGCCAGACTGTCTTCACCGCTTACGTCAATGTTTCCTGACACTACAGGGAATGATACGGCATCGATAAATTTGGCCAGACCTTCCGGGCCATCATCGAATTCGTGGTTACCCACAGCCATGGCGTCATACCCAATGACTTCCATGAATTTAGCTTCGGCTTCGCCCTTGTAGGTGGTGTAAAACAACGAGCCTTGGAAGGGGTCGCCCGCATCGAGTACCAAAACATTTTGGTTGCCTAACTGGTTGCGCAACTCATCCATCTTAGTTTTGATGCGTGCTACACCACCAAAGCATTCTCCTTCCGCTTCGCCTTCGGCGTTGCACGTGGAGTCGTACTTGTTGATGGACTCAATTCGGCTGTGAATGTCGTTGGTGTGCAGAATTGTGAGTGAAAAATCGGCTGATGCCGTAGTGGTGCCTAGAGCAAAGACGCCGAGGGCGCCCAGTAACTTGTATTTCATAGTGGTCTCTTTTCAGGGATGGTTGAAGTGCGGCCCCAGCGGGTACGCAGCTCAGGTCAGTTCGCATAGCCTTTTCATGGCAGTGGGGTTAGCTTACCACTTACGCTGTTACTGCTTTATGAATCCTGCTTTATCAGTAAACGGAAAATGCAAGTGGCGTTACGGGGTGCTCAATGACTCAGGGGTTCCAGGCTAAGACCACAGTCGGATGCGAGAGGATTGGCGCCTGAGTAGTGGATAGTGTCACTTTGTGGTGCAGACCGATTTTGTATGTTGAGTTTTGCGCGTTTAGATTGCGATCTTAAGAAGTTACTTCAACTCCGACTTTGCCGCGACTGCTCATGATCGGACGAGAAGCACGTCCGATGTTAGATTGAGTTAAACCGAGGAGCTGAGCAAACCTTCATGGCGTCTGAGTTAACACAGCGTACGAGACGTTACGACCTCGACTGGTTACGCATTATCGCGTTTCTGTTGTTGATTCTCTATCACATCGGGATGTTTTACGTGCCCTGGTCCTGGCACGTGAAGAGTGTTCATGCCCCAGTTGATGCCGCGCGCCTTCCTATGTTGCTGATGAATTCGTGGCGTCTGCCGCTGCTGTTCTTTGTCTCCGGCGTGGCGGTTCGTTATGCCATCGATAAGTCACACACCGGTACGTTTATCCGTAGCCGGATGGTGCGATTGTTTCTGCCCTTGGTTTTTGGGATGTTTGTTATCTGTGCGCCCCAGGCCTATTTGGAACTAAAAGCGTCAGGCCAATTTGCTGGTAACTTCCTGCAGTTTTATAAAGGGTACGCGGCCTTTCCCTGGGCATCACCTGAAGGCTGGGACATCATTACACCCACATGGAACCACTTGTGGTATCTGTTGTATGTATTGGTATACACCCTTGCGTTGGGCGTTATAAGTCTGATAACTCGCAACAGGTTCGAGGCTTTGCTTGATCGCGTCGCGTCTTTTGCGCTACGAAACCCCGCCGTTTGTCTGATGGTCGCGCTTCCATTCGTATTTGTTGTAGTACGGTTTGTTCTGTCAGCAAGTTATGGTGCTCAGCAAACGCTGTGGGGTGACTGGCACAATTTATTAGCATCATTTATGGTCATGCTG
>JAHDCO010000100.1 GCA_020629835.1 Granulosicoccaceae bacterium | reverse complement strand
TGACCCTGTCTGAACAGGGTCAACGCTTATGATAGCGATAGTTGTAGCTTCGAATTCGTATTTGAAGTGCACTTCAGTTGTCAAATAACGGGCGGACATCATGATCAATCTCTGTTCAACTAAGGTCCGCCCATCTAAAGGAAAAGCGGTCCATCAGGTCCGAAATCTGGATCGGCTCCGAGCCGGACAACGTAAGACGAAAAAGGTTCTCTCAGGCGATAGATAGCGATACTGTCGACGTTTCCATCTATCTCAGACTCCAACCTATCTCGTAGCTCCAACATCTCAGAGCCATCTAATCTGCATTCAAAAACCGAGTCTTGAACACGAAACCCAAACGCTTCGCACACTTTAGCGACCCGTCGGAGTCTTTTCTGGCCCTCTTTGGTGACGGTCTTTATATCGTACGTAACTAGTATTTCCATCAGCTACCTTCCGGATGCCCTGAACGGCAGATAATGCTGAAGATCGCCACGTAAATGTCGGGCCAAAAGATTTGCCTGGACTTGTGGGACGTACGCTCTAGGAACTTTTTCCTCCAGTGTTGGGCACGCAACCTCAGCTGACATAAATGTATCCAAAGCAGCGAAAACTACTTTGCGTCCAGTGTCGGTAAGGTTCACGGCTCCGCCGGGTCTACTTTCGAAGTGAGATGATTTAAGCTGTCGCCGGTTCAATAAACTTAGCCCCAACCTGTCGGCAAACGGCGCACGGAACTCCTCGAGCAGGTCGAGAGCCAATGATTCCCGCCCCGGGCGTGGTTCGTGAAGAAAGCCGAGCTGAGGGTCAAGGCCAACGGCTTCGCACGCCGCTGAGCATCTTATTCTTACCATGCCGTACAGAAAAGATAGAAGGGAATTGGTCGGGTCGAGCGGAGGCCGCCGAGTTCGAGTTTCGAATCTAAAGCTATGGTCTGAAATCAACTTGTTTAGTGCCTGAAAGTACAGCCTTGCCGCTTGTCCTTCGATGCCGCGCAATGTATCGGCGTCGGCAGCGGACCGGGTCGACTTTGAATAAACGGTAAGTTGCTTCGCTGTTTCTCGTAGTTCCGAGGCCACCGCAGGTTTGTCCTTTGCTGCGTCGTCCAGAACACCTCGGGAGTTAACTATTTTTGCTGCCACTATTCGTTGGGCTATAGATAGTTTGGTGTCTGCGTCACGCTCACCTTTATGTTGGGCCTGACGAAGAAGGATGTTGCCTGAAACCGCGCTCTGGAGACGTCCGATGAAACGACCAGATCGGCTGAACCACACGAGGTGCGGTCCTTCGGTGGCGGCTCGGTGGACGAGCGCCGTGGTGGTTCCGACAGAGCCATAGAGATGTATAGCGTCAATCCCGTTGAGGGGTAGTCGTTTAAGAGGTTCTTCCTTCAACTTGGCTACTACGGCACCGCCCTCCAACCGAAGGTGTGTGCCTTGTGTTGCTACGTGAAGGGTTCGCTGAACCTTTCTCACGATGGTGCCCATATAGCGGACGCGATCCCGCCGATGCGTTGCCGGTTTTGTGACAGCTTTGGTAGACAGTTTCCAGCGAGAGAACATCGGTCGCAGCGTTTGTCGTCAACAGGTTTTGGCATGGCACCGTTGTTTGTGATTCGGTAGCGTTCAGCGCGTATCTGTTCAGCGGTCGACAATAGTTCGGAACGCAGCTCAGCGGTGAAGTCGACTTGTAGCCGTTGTCTAGTTTTGGCCATATACAAGAAACCAAATGAGACCGTCGCACTAAACATTTCTTCTAAACAAACCGCTTGGCCAACGAGTTGCAGTTCCGCAGGGCGCATGCGCAGCCTGCTCGATTTGTATTCGACCGGCAAAGGTGACTGCCCTTCTCGAAACTCGACGGTGTCGGCAATGCCGTATAAGCAGTGTTTGTCTGACCAGACAGGTAGTGACCGTTCTACGCGAAGTCCGTTACGGGTAGAACTCTCACCTTTGTCGACCGTTTCATGAACAATGTGGCCAGCGGTGGTGTCGGCGTTGTCGGTGAACGTTTGCTCCATCGTGATGATGGCCCACTGTCTCGGGCAATAGGCATAGTGTTCGATTTGGGCGAGCGTCACTGGTACGTCCTCCCAGGCGGTCATTCGACTATTTTTACATCGCCGTCTAACCCTAAGAATGTGTGAGTAACCCCATCGGGAAGGGCAGCTCGATCAACTTTCACTTCATAATTGGCGTAGTTACGCGGATGGGGACTGATCAGCTTGGTTTCGACGGCAGAAAAGAGCCGGTCGGCGTGAACCGAGCCGTATGGGTCGTCGTGAGAAAAGACATGGATGCCTCGGCAGCCGGTGACGCCTCGGCTCGCTGATCGGTCGAGCGACCACATGCGTTGCAACGTGTCCCACCAGATAGCTAAGTCTTCGCCGCTAAAACCGGTGCGTTTAGCTAGCGACGGAACAAAAAAGCCGGGCGTGCGGAACAGTGCGTAAGGCACGAGGCTTTTTGAACCCATCTCGCGGTCTTTGCCGCCGTCGCCTGCTGCCATCTTTTCTAGTTCTTTTTCGTCGGTCACAGCGACTCGTGTGATGGTCAGATCTGCCGGGAAAAGCGGGTCGACGCTTCGGGAGAGACCTAGTTGGATAGGGCCGCGGACCTGTCCGGCAGGGTGGTCGCCGGTGGAGAGAACCCCGCCGAAGGTTCGGATATCCCACCATTGTGTGCAAAGCAGGTCGGCCACTTTTTGTTGCTCAGCCCTTGGACGCTTTTTGTTGGGCTCCATATCAAGTTTTTTGGATGCCTCTCTCATCCGAGCGTTTAATGCCACGCCCTCGGCGACGTGAATGCCGAAGCCATCTTGATCGGCTCTAGACTCGGCTATAAAATTTCGGGCTTTGCGCTTGATCGCTGCGTCGGTAACCCAACCGTGCATAGTTTCAGGGTCGACGCGTGGTGAGTTACCGTTATCAGGGTCGCCGTTAGGGTTGCCTCCGGTCACGTCATACAGCATCAAGAAGTCGTGGCGAACGGTTGGGTCTAGGTGGGCAGTCATGCGGTTGTTTCCTCTTTCGATTCGGTTGACGGTTTATTTAGTCGTTGGTGTTTGTTGTGCCAGTAGCCAAGCACAAAATCGGCTTGTTCTTCGATAGTGAGCCGTGTGGGAAACCCGCCTAGTTCGTTTTGGAGGGCTGCCATTCTTTTGCCGATATTGGTCGCCAACCCAGGTTTGGCCTTGCGGACCTTGCCGAGGTGTGCTTCTGCTTTGACGACCAGTCCGGGCAGCACGCGCTCTGGTGAGTGACTCGCAGTGCCTAGGAATTTTTCGCCGACGGTGCGATTCACTTTCCCTATGGCGTGAAATTGTAGTTGGTTTAGTTCGTCGAGTAGAGCACCGCAAATGTATGCTGCGGAACGTTCCATAGTTACCTCATTGATTGTTCGGTTGATAAGTAGCGAAATGAGAACAGCGCGGGCGTCGCTCATGCCTTCGAGTCGGGCTCGACGAAGCACGGCTCCTAAGTGGCCGGGCGGGAGTCGAGTCCCGAAGATGGCGTTTCTAAGAAGGTCGATCATCAGCTTTTTCTGGACTGCAAGATTAGCTCTTCCTCCCGCCTTGGGCGGTGACGCTGCGGCGGTTAGGGCGTAGATCCCGTAGTAGCGCCGGCCATCGTGTTGGTTAACGCTGGTGTGGTCGAACCAAGATCGAAGTTTCTGTTCTACTTGGCCCAACGTGGCGGTGTCGGAAGATCGTAGGATAATGCGTCCGGTGCCGCGTGGTTCTAGAACAACCCCTCGAAATTTGGTTGTCTCAACAACAAGACTTTTCGCGCCAGCCCACATTGAGGTGCCGAGCATCTTGTTGATGACTTCCTGATCGGGGGCTTGGATCATCGCTATCACATTGTTCTTGATACCGATTGCGTCGGGAGCCCACCAAACAAAAACGTTGTCTTCAAGACGAATATTGTGGGAAGGGTGTCGAAGTAGCCAGCCTAACGTGTGTTGGCTTCTACCTGCCGCTAGAGCTGACACTCGGGAACCGGTTGCTTGTTCACCATCGTAACGTAAGAGGGCGTCCTCGTTCGCAGAAACGAGGGGTGCACTAGTTCCACCGACCGGGATGCTAGGAAACAGTCGGGCGAGGGGAAGTTCTTCACCTAAAACCTGGCAGAAACCTACTGCGCCGCTTTCGTTAGCTCGTCGCCGTTCCGCCCAGAATTCACCTATTTCTGCCGGAGCCTCGGGCCCAAATAGGTCGACACCGTCAACTTCGAACGCAACAAAAAGGTCGGCGAATGCCTTAAATTTCTTGTCACCTCGATCGGGTACAATGTCGGAGCAGAGGCGAAATATTTCGGCCTGAACTTGGTTTTTGTCGACTACAAAAGACCTAACGATCTCGACGAGATTCTTAGCGGCCGGATCATTTGCTTGTTCGAGGAACCGGTCGAGGAGTTCAACATATGCATTGTGCGATTTTGTGGCCCTCAGCTCGGCCTTTTCATGGTTGGGTTGGGTTGGGATCCCGGCGACGTACGTTAGCTTGTCGGTCAAGAATAGTGCACTAATGCCCGACGTGCGTTTTGGGTCTTCGGCCTGAACGCGAGGCAAGCCAGCTTTATAGTCTTTGGATCGGGTGTCAACAATATCTTTGCACATTCCGTCTGAGTCCAAGCGAATAAGTAGCGGGATTGGTTTATATACCATCCCGTACGCCGGGAACGGGTGACGTTCTTGCGAGTCGGAGCGTAACGGCTCATATAGGTCGTGAAGTTCTCTGAGTAGGCTCATGTTGTCACCGTTTCAGGGATCTCAAGAACACCGTTGTGTATGGTGGCTGGAAACCAGGTTGGGTTGATTGTGCCCGGGTTCGTGGCGTGGTGGCCCGCCTCATAAGTGGGGAAGCCGAGGTCAAGTGGCATTGTCCCGATTGGATGATTGATCGTTTTGTCGACGATGTCTTCGTCGCCTGGTTCGGAGAAAAACCCGGTGTATTCCCGTAGGCCTAAATACGGCGGGGTAAAGAAGGCACCCTTTTTGACGCGTCGCCGAAACTGTTCGGAGTATTTACGGGGTGGGGCGTCGGCGTGGGGGCGCAGCTCGATTTGCGCTGTAACGAGGTATGCGGCGTCGCGGAGCATGAGGTTATGTCGTTGTGAGCGTTTTTCAGTTGCCGAAATTCCTTGCAAGGCACCGTTGGTTTGTCGGCTTGAAGCCCGGTCGGTGATTTCGTTGCGGGTGATCGAAACCCACGCAGGCGGATTTATAAGACCGATTCGGCGTATTTTCCAGTCGAATTCAGGCTTCCAAAAGATAGCTGAGAGAAACCCGACCGCAGCTGGCGGCGTGATACACGGATAGGAAACCCGCTCGGTAGCGTACTCAGGTCTCGTAAAACACGCCAGGTCACCCCAGACTTTGATGGTTAGTTCTTCACTACGTTGACGTTTTACCATAGGTTTGTTCCTCCAGAAAAAGTGACACTTGGTGCAGGGGGAGCGCCCCAAGGTTCCTTTGTTGCCAGTGTGAAACTTCGTCGGCTTGTCCTACCGGAAAGATTCTGCGGTAGAAAGTGACCTGGTCGTTTAAGTAGCCTTAGACGACCAGGTCGGTTTCGAATCTCCTGGGTATATATGGAGTTCCAATCCTCATCAGAGATCTGATGTTCTAGGCCCCGGCAGTGACGCCTGGAACTGAAATATTTAGGATACATGGTCAATTACAAGCCAGATGATTCGAAGTAACGTAATAACTGCTAGCGACTTGTTTGACTTTGGAGGTTTGCGCTGTGGGGCAGGTTTTTCTGAGTTCATGCTTTCCTTTTGAAATCTACGAGTATATATGGAGAAGTCTATACCTGGAATCGTTGGGATGTCAACAGCGCTCATTGAAGTTGTCGTTCTGCGTTGGCGTTTTACCATAGGTTTGTTCCTCCAGAAAAAGTGACGCCTAGGACGGGGTCGTAGTCGCCGACCCACTCGAAGATGCCCGAAAAATAGTTGTGTTCTTCGATGAGTCCGTCGGCCAGGGCTTGATCAAAATCTGTCTGCCGTAACGACACCAGCCAGGGTTGAAGTTGGCGTACAAGTCGCCGAAACGCCCGATTATCGTCGGGGTTTGCCGATTCAAGGAGTTTAGAGACAACCTCATACTCGCCGTACCTAACCAACACCGACTGAGATTGTTCGTCTATCAGTCGGTACCGTCTAGCGACTTCAGGGAAGTCCAAATGGATTCGTCTGTCATGAATTCCACGTTGGTCGGTGATCGAGCCAAAAGCAGTATGAAGGCCATCATAGAATTCGTCGATCCCCTCGGGCGTCGTAACCTCGACCCCGGCATCAAGTAGTTTCAACGTCTGCGCCGTTGCATGTTTGTACATATTCGGCGGGGTATTACCGTCAGCGGGCACGAAAACCGTCAGCTCAGCCTCGCTCAACGAACCGTGACGGTTGATTCGGCCCTCTACCTGAGCGATAGAAGTTGCAGGTCCCAAGGCTCGGAAGCCGACCGGGAACGAAACATCAACCCCAGCTTCTACCACCTGTGTAGCGACTAAAACCACCGGTTCCAATCGATCCAGGCGCCCACGCACTTCCTTCAAGACTTCACGACGATGCGCGCCGCACAATCGCGTCGACAGGTGAATAAGACCGTCGGTGCCAGTCATCGAACTGGTTAACGCAGCGGCGTCTGCTATTGTATTGACCACGACTAAGGCTTGTCCGTCAGCTGATTGGGCTGCCGACAAAACCATGTTCGCGACGTCGTTCCACTCCATCGGTGCCGGTTTCCATTTCACCTTCACTCGTTGGAACTTTTCAAACCACGCTGAACGGTTATCCAAAAGCTCTACCGGAGGAGAATTCTTCAACGCTAAGAGTTTTTCTACCGGTGGCTGCGTCGCCGTCATCAACACAACGGTCGATCCGCCAACATCACAAAGGTTTCTAAGCATCACACACGTTGGGTCAAGCAGTTCCCACGGCAAGGACTGAACCTCGTCAATCAACACCACCGACTTCGCCAGTCGATGCACCTTGCGACACTTACCCGGTCGATTTGAGAACAATGATTCAAGTAGCTGAACTGTCGTCGTCACAACCACCTCAGCGTCCCAATTTTGGCTACGCAGACGCATCTCCCATTCCGAACTCCCGGAGATCCCAACCGAAGAATGATGCTCCAAAACAATGTTTTGAGCATCATTCCCAGTTGCGTCAACCAACAAACTGCGAAACACATCGGCGTTCTGCTCGGTTATCGAAATGTATGGGACAGCCATCACAACCCGTCGGAGATTATGTTCGCGGGCGTGCGCTAAAGCGAACCGCAAGCTGGCGATAGTCTTACCGGCACCCGTAGGGGCAGTCAATGTAAAAAGGCCCGGTTCGTGAGACGATCTAGAACAGATCTGGTCTGCTATTTGGATACGGAAGCGGGTAACCGGGTCTTGTGAGCGGTCGGCAACGAAGGCGTCGATATTGCTGACGACCTTGTCTTCCAAATCTGCTATGGCTACGGGTTCGCGTCGGCGTGCAGTTGAACGAACTGGATCGAAATGTGACTCTGTGTCGAGCGAGTCGGCGTCCACGAGGCACGAAAAGACAATACGGGTGAAAAAGTCGATATTTAGCATGCCATCTCGTCCAGAGGCTCGAATCATAGATTCAAGCCAGTCCGGGATGAATTGTCCTTCAGGAATAGCAAAAAGGTCGACATCTCGAACGATTGCTAAGGCTTCTACGACTTCGGGTCGCTCACAACGATCCAGGTCGACCAGAGCACTCTTACTTGGAATGCCTCCGTGATGGCCCAAAATTGTTAACGGGAGAACAAGGTTCCTGGCAATACAAGCCGTAATCGCAGTTTCGAGAGACCAGACAGCACCCGCCGTTTTATGGCCAACGCGGAACTGTTTCTTAGCCTGGGCCTGGTCGTCGGCCGCTACTTCAAGATACTTCTGAAACTGGGGCGACATCTTTCCAACGTCATGCCACAGACCAGCGGCACCGGTTGCGGCTGCTCCGATACCTGCTTCCAACCCAAAGTCGGCCGCCAAACGCTGCACCTTAGTGAGGTGGTCGTACAAGCCATGCCAAACGCCACTTGAATTCGGTGTGTGGGCGACAAATTCCGCAGCGCCTAAACCGCTGTATCCACCCAACGTTTTGCTCCTTGACTGTGCCAGACATGAGATTCATACAACCAGATAGGTGTGACACTAGCCGTTGTAGTTAAGGATTGCCAGAAGGTGTTATGCAATCAAAGAAGGTGAGGTGACCCCATAGATTCGGTCCGGGTGTTGTGCGGTTCTGTTGGCTCGT
>JAHDCO010000004.1 GCA_020629835.1 Granulosicoccaceae bacterium | reverse complement strand
ACTCAGGACACAACAATAATCTCTCTTTTGTCATCGGCGATGACAGCGTGTTGGTCGTTAATGCAGGAGATAACTATTTATTGGCATCAGCGCTTCATTCAGAGATAAAAACACTGACTGATAAGCCTGTGAAATACGTGGTGCTCGAAAACGCACAAGGCCATGCCATGCTCGGTATGAATTACTGGCAAGAACAGGGCGCTAAGGTCATTGCTCACAAAGACGCTGCTGACACAATCGCAACACGCGGGGAAAGTTCGCTAGCCACAATGCAACGAAGAAATCGCGATAAATCGATGGGCACTGTTTTATCAACGCCTGATATTACGTTTGAAGATAAGTACGCGTTATCTTTAGGTGGCGTAGACGTGGAAGTACTGTACCTGGGTCCAGCACACAGCCCCGGCGATGTCTCGGTGTGGTTACCCGAACAACGTCTGGTCATCGCGGGTGATATCGCTTTTCATGAACGGTTACTGCCGGTATTCGAATACACCGATACGCTAGGATGGATTAACACCTGGGAGGAATTTGAGGCACTCAATCCACAAGTCGTGATTCCAGGACATGGCCAGCCAACCACGATGGAAGAGGTAACCAAGTGGACAATCGGCTATCTACGTTTTATGCGAGAGACCATAGGCGCACTGATCGAAAACGATGGCTCACTGATCGATGCCTACAACATCGACCAAAGCGCGTATCAGCATCTGGATACCTTTGATGAGCTGGCAGGGTTGAACGCCGACAGAATCTACCGAGCGATGGAATTCGAATAGATTTGGCTTTACTGAACCGGCGCATTGAGAAGGAGCATATGCCACCACACGTAGGACAATACGATAAGTGTAGATCCCGCCAATAAACCACTCAGTACACCAGCTATCGGACTGGCGAGCCAACCGAGTAAGCCAATCGCGATGATAAAAACCACCAATGCAATCGTCGCGCTGGTGGTTCCGATCAGGCGCACACGCTGAACAATCTCTGCCATTTCTGGACTAATCGTCTCAACGCTTGCGAGCTCGATCGTCAGCCGCACATCAACGTACAAAGCGACTAAAAAGAGCAGGGACGAAAGCAGTAGAAACACCAAACTTACCGTGCGTACACGCCCGGTGGACACCACCTGCAAAATATTCGCTGCTACGGTTAAAGAGAAACCTGCCAGCAGACCGCTTAAAAACGATACCTGACCCGTTTGAAGTTCCAACAGTTCTTGCACAGCCGATTCCTTATTGTTTTCAAACGTCTTTTTTGCTGCGTCGTTATCTCAGTGGTTCGGTAGTCGCTGCGTGCATTGACGAAATGCAACTTCTACACGATTGGCCATATCACGTATGGACTGCGGGTTTGTCAAAATTACAACAGCACCGTAACTCCTAGAGGAATAAGACTAGTCTATCGCTCTAGGCTGTGCAGGTAAGCGGCGACTTCGACCAAAAAATCGACCGACGCTGCTGTCACACGACCAAACATCATTTTTCAACAAGGAAATCCATGAAGAAGTATATCTACATCGCACCTGATTTAGATTCAGCGGAACAGGCAGTGAGCACGATCAAAGGTTTGGGTGTAGAAGAAGATCACATCAGTGCCGCCGCCAGTGAAAAAACAACACTCGGATCACTTCCATCACTGGATTATCTGGAACAAAATGATGCCGTACCCGCCATCAAACGCGGTGCAGGTATCGGTGCCGCCACCGGACTTCTGGTGGGTCTGACCGCTGCGGTTGTTGCGCCCGCAGGACTTGCCATTGGCGGCGCTGGACTCGTTGCAACCAGCTCAATAGCAGGAGCATCATTTGGAACCTTCGTCTCTGCGATCGTTGGAAGCTCCGTACCGAACAGTCAACTAGACGACTTTCAAACCCAACTCAACAACGGGAAGGTGTTGCTGGTCATCGACCTTGAAGAAGACATGGCGGAAAAAATCGAACAGATGATTGGATTATCTCGATTGGATATTCGAAGTGAAGGGGAACTGGACGCCGTACCACCCATTACGTAGTAATAAATCGGTGTAATCGTCGTACCTATGCAACTAACTCACCGTGCTAAAGCTGCGTGTATATCATTGAGCGCTTCAGGAACTTAAGCCCTCACACGCAGCTATAAGCGCGTTTTCCGTGAGCTCGAAATCGGCCTCGGTAAGTGCCAGGCAAGGGTATACCTTACCGGGGGATTTCAGCACCCCGTGAGCACGTAGGTGCTGGTTAAACACCGCGTTTTTCTTCGCATCAGCTGCTTTAGCGGTGCGATAGTCCACCACCGAATCATTGGTAAACAGTACGTCGAACAGGGTGGGATCCCCGACTACCTGGTGCGAGTGGTCGTGCCGATTCAGATGATCAGTGAAAAGCGATTGCAGTCTTTGTCCGTACGCTTTTAGCGTGTCGTATGCACCCGGACGACGCAAAATTTCAAGAGTTTTCAAACCGGCAACCGCGGCGACAGGGTTACCAGACAGGGTGCCCAGTTGCATCAAAAAACCTTCTCGCCCGACTTCTGCCATATCAAAATGGCGCATGATGTCCTGTTTTCCGGCAACCGCGGCCAAAGGAAAACCTCCACCGATAACCTTACCCAATGTGCACAAGTCAGGCACCACGCCATAAGCTTCTTGCGCACCACCGTACGCCAGTCGAAAACCCGTGACGATTTCATCGAAAATCAACACGATGCCACGCTGCGTGCATTGCTCCCTGAGAAACGCCAAAAAACCCGGTTTCGCAGGAATGATTCGCTGAAGTGGCTCAACGATCAACGCGGCGATATCGTTACCATACTCGTCCAGTAACGCAGTTACCGTCTCCTCGTCGTTAAACGGTGCGATAACCATGTCATCCCGAACGCTGTCGGGAATACCCGCACTGTCTGGAACCGCGCTTGGGAAGTTTGCGTTGATATGAGGCGCCAGGCTCATTTGTGCTTCAGCGCTCATGCCGTGGTAGCCGCCTTCAAACTTGAAGATCTTTTGTTTGCCCGTAAACGCCCGCGCTAGCCGCAAGGCATACATGTCAGCTTCACCACCGGATGTCACGTACCGAACTTGCTCGGCACATGGCACGGCCTCAACAATGGCTTCTGCCAACTCCACAGCGGATGTGTTATTGGCAAAAAACGTCATGCCTTTACCCAACTGCTGCTGCACCACATCCAATACTTCTTCATGACCGTGGCCTAAAAGCATCGGGCCAGACCCGATTAAATAATCGACGTATTCATTGCCACTTTCATCCCAAACACGAGAACCCTTACCGTCACGGATAAACACATCGTGATCAAAATTCCCGAAGCCACCCGCCGGTAACACCGCTTTTGCACGTTCATGCCACGTTAAAGAATTCATAAGGTCCACTGTTTGTTACGTGGCTAGTGCCACTGTTGAACGGGTTCACCCAAAACGGCGAGCTCAGGTGTTACACCGTGCCCGGGCAGATCGTTAACATTTATTTTGCCATTGTGCCGAACCGGCGCGTTGGCGTCTAATCGTGGTGCTACATACCCGGATAAATCGCAGGTGTTTAAGATGTGGCTTCTTGGTGTAGCGGTTGCCAGGTGCATAGCCGTTGCAGTGGTGATATCCGAACCCCACGTGTCTTCGATGCACATTTTTGCGCCCAAGTGAAGACAGAGATCTCTTGCACGACGCATTCGGCTAAGCCCCCCAAACTTAGACAGCTTTAACGCAACCGCATCCATACACCCATACTGATGTGCTTTCAGTAAACTCGCCGTATCGTAAGCGCATTCATCCATCTTCATCGCCAAGCCACAACTGTTCTTAACATTGGCGCAGGATTCTATGGTTTGACACGGTTGTTCTAACATAATATCCAGGTTCGCTACCGCATTTCCCACACGTGTGGCATCCAGTTGTGATGCTCCGCAGTTCCAGTCTCCGTACACTAACGCTGAAATAGCTACGCTCTCGCGCACGGCAACCAGTCGCTCAACATCTCTGCGCCAATTGGCGTCTGCACCCAGTTTTACCTGAAATTGTTTAATCCCGGACGCCTCAGCCGTTTTGGCCATATCCGCCATATCGCTTGGATCAACGCAGGTTATGGAATGGTAGAGCGGCAAATCGTGAGTTTGTAATCCGCCTAGTAATCGATACAACGGTAGATCTGCGGCCTTGGCCGTTAGGTCCCACAGCGCGGTATCAATCGCTGACTTAGCGTAGTCGTGCCCGATTAAATGAGCATCTACCCGGTGCATCAGCGCTTCTGGGCCAACGGGATCAGCTCCCAATAGGACAGTGGACAATTCCTGTATAGCCGAGGCAACACCACCTGCGTAAGCCGGTAGGTAATGCGGGATAGGGCATACCTCACCCCAGCCTTCGATGCCGGTATCCGTAATCAATCGCAACACCATAGAGTCCACGGTGTCACACGTTTTACCATCGGACATATAGTAGGTTTCGTGACTGGTTAGCGGTACTCGGTACAGGCTAATTGCGGTGATCTTCATAATGCTAATAACAGTTCAGTAAACAACGTATAAATGCGTTGTTCAGACGGCATACACGGCGATGGGATCGCCTAACAAAGATTCATCAGGTGCAACACCAAGTCCTGGCGAATCATCAACGGTTATAAAACCCGCTTCACATCGTGCGCCGCGACCGGGTGCAATGTCGACACTCAGCATATCCTGGCAAGACCAACACGCCTGAATAAATTC
The DNA here is from genome assembly GCA_020629835.1 of Granulosicoccaceae bacterium. Taxonomy (GTDB): domain Bacteria; phylum Pseudomonadota; class Gammaproteobacteria; order Granulosicoccales; family Granulosicoccaceae; genus Granulosicoccus. The sequence goes on along the minus strand of JAHDCO010000004.1, from coordinate 158,491 downwards.
ATCGGGAATAGATTGCGCGAGATGGGCCGCTTCAATATCAGCCATGACAGAGCCACCGGTTGCCATGATGAACATTTGAATGCCATGGGCTATCGCCACATCGCGCATGCGTCTTGCTTTAGTGAGACCTCCCACGCGATTTAGCTTAATGCCAAATACATCGGCAAGCCCATCCCGGGCAATCCGCGTAGCATCTTGTAAAGTCACTAAGCTTTCATCCACGCTAATTGGCGAGGTCGTAACACTTCGTATTTGCGCAATATCGTCCAGGGTTTCTCCTGGTTGTTCGAATGTCACACCCAAATCAGCCACTGCGTTCATCACTAAACTGGCCTCTCGCCGTGTCCAGGCACGGTTCACATCATAGAGAATGATTTCACCAGGCTTACGGTTTGTTTCGATGTGGCGGATGCGTTCAATGTCAGCGGATGTATCGCTGCCACCAACTTTAGCTGAATGTGCAACGTAACCACGCTCACGGTAGGACTCTATGATGCCCATCATGTAGTCCGGTTTACCTGAAGAGACAGAAGATGCCGCAGGCGTTCCCGTGGAACGTCGGCCCCCGAGAAGATCACTGATCGATAAATCGGTTGCTTGGCCAAGAATATCCCAACACGCCATATCCACCGGTTGCTTAACGTATAGGTGGCCCGGCAGCGTCTTATCCATGGCGCGCTCTACCGTTTCTAATTGCCGCGGGTCCAAACCGAGTAATGCGGCAGCTAGTGTTTCCAGGCCTGCCCGTATGCCTGGCCCGTGAGCGGGCACGTACGTATGCCCCCACGGCGTGCCTTCACCCCAGCCGACTAACCCGGCATCGGTTTCCAGCTTTACAAACGTTGCGTCCAGGGTTTCAAACTTCAGACGCCCACCGGATAACCAGTACGGGTCTTTCAGCGGCAACTGTTTATGAAAGACACTGATTTTGCAGAGCTTCATAAGGCGTTCTCAGGTTAGGGCACGACGACAATATTGCCGGTGTGTTGTTTCTGGACGAAAGCGGTTTGTGCAGCATGGAACTCAGATAACGGGTAGGTTGCAGCCAGCACGGGTTTAATTTCATCCGCTTCGATATATCGCACAAGATCTCTGAATATATTTGGCAGTACGACGGTTGAGCCATGGAAGGTTAAGTCTCTTAAGTACAGCGTGCGTAAATCCAGCTGAACCATAGGCCCGGCAATTGCCCCAGAGCAGGTGTACCGTCCACCGCGTGCAAGCACATCGATGATGTCAGCGAAATAATCCCCACCAACCACATCGGCTACCACGTCTACTGTGTCCTGCCCAATGGTGTTCTGCAGTGCCACGGCCAGTTGTTCCGGAGAGCGGGGAAGTAACACATCGGCACCTAAAGTTCGCACCGTGTCGTGCTTGTCTTCGGAAGCTAAGGCAACAACTCGCGCGCCGCGGCGTTTTGCCAGTTGAACCAAGGCCGAACCCACACCACCTGACGCACCCGTAATCAATACCCATTCGCCGTCGCGTACGTCAGCTCTGGATAACATACCTTCGGCGGTGGTATACGAACACGATAATGTGGCTAACTCGGTATCGCTCCAACTGGAGTTGATCGCCGCGACATTACGATGATCGATCGTTGTGTACTGGGCGTAACCACCATCACACTCTGAGCCGAAGTAACCGGTTCGAGTTTTATCCAGAGGGTGATCCCAATCGCGAAGCCAACAATCGGTCATGACACGCTTACCGATAAGCGACGCATCAACATCAGCTCCAACATCAACCACCGTACCGCAAACATCAGCACCTTGAATTCTTGGAAACGTGATTGACGCACCACCCCAACTCGGGTCTTCATCATTCACTCTAGCGTGCCCATCGGTGGTGGTAGCGCCAGTTACCGCTTTGGAATACCAGCCTGCGCGGGTATTCACATCGGTGTTGTTCATACCACAAGCGCCAACTTTGATTAAAACTTCGAGTGGACCTGGAGTAGGCGTTGCCACGTCGGTTCTGTATTCCAGTTTGTCCATACCGCCATGGCCGGTGAGCACGACGGCGTTCATCGTTTTGGGGATGTTTGTCATTGCTTTAGTCTTCGTTGCTTCGCGGTAGTTTATTTGCAGCATCGTACGCTGGTTCCACCAGCACGCGTGCGCGTCTTGGTACTCCCGCGATTACCACCTCTAACTCTGAATCAGCCGTAGCCGCCTCGGGTTTCAGGTAGGCAAAAGCCAGCAACTGACGAACGCTGTGCCCATAAGCCACCGATGCGGTTGAACCGACAACCTGACCTGACTTGAGTACAGCTTCCCCACCGTGGCCGTCGTGGATGCCGTCCTCATCAATGCTTAAGTAAGCACATACCCATGGCAATGGTTCATTGAGACTTTTCACCGTTGCCTCTTTACCCACATAGTCTTTATCTAACTTAACAAAGCGCGTAACATCCGCTTCAGGCAATGTAACCTCATTAGTCAGCTCTCCAGCACCTTTGAACATTTTTTCCAGGCGCATGCTGTTCATGGCAAACGATCCATAGTTGCCAATACCGTGTGACTGACCAGCAGCCCACAAGGCTTCGTATACGGTTGTCATGTGCTCCTTTTCGGTGTGCAGCTCCCACCCCAATTCACCGGCGTAACTCAGTCGCAAAGCCCAGCAGGGTTTCCCAGCTACATCGATCTGCTGAGCCGATAACCACCGAAAGTCTGTATTAGTTAAAGAGGCATTAGTACAGGCAGCCAAAACCGCACGAGATTGCGGGCCGTTTATCGCCAGCGCACCCCATGCACTCGAAAGGTTATCGATAACTAGCCCATCATCGGCAGTGATGTATCGGTGTAAATGATCTAGTAATCGCTGCTCAAAGAAGGCTGCACAAACGAGGTAATAGCTGTCTTCGGTCAGGCGAACCACGGTACATTCCAGCTCAATTCGCCCACGCTCATTTAAGAAGTGGGTTAGCGCAATCCCGCCTACCTTGCTTGGTAGGCGATTAGCTACCAGGCGCTCGAGCTGCGATTCGGCACCTGAACCCGATACACGAATTTTTGAAAACGCCGAGATATCCATAACGCCAACACGTTCTCTGACTGTTGCGACTTCTTTAGCAACCACATCATGTACTTCGTTACGCTTGAAGGAATAGTAGTCGCGTTGCTCAACACCATCGGTAGCGAACCATCGTGCGCGCTCATGTCCGTAGACTTCTTCAAACACCGCACCGTGTTGCTTTAGTGTGTCGTACAGTCCTGAGGGTTTAACGGGTCGCCCCGCAAGGCGGTTAAAATGCGGGAATGGAATCTCGTGCCGCAGGCAGTAGTCTTCTTTGGCCTTTATAACTTGCCAGTTTTTATCCGCGTAGCCACCAAAACGCCTGGGATCATACTCACGCATTGAAATATCAGCCGCGCCGTGCACCATCCAACGCGCTAATTCACGCGTAAGGCCAGGCCCCCAGCCAATACCAATCTGCGTGCCGCAGCAGCACCAGTAATTTCGCACACCCGGTGCTGGGCCGATCAATGGATTACCATCCGGCGGGTGTGATATGGCCCCATGAACATCACGTTTGATACCGAGCTCAGCGAGTACGGGCATACGCTCCAACGCCTGCTCAAGCCAGGGCATGACCCGATCATAATCGGGCGCGAACAATTCATTCTCAGCTTCCCACGGGCAGTGATCTTCCCAAACCGTATTCGGGTTTTCTTTTTCGTAGATACCGATCAGTCCTGACTTTTGCTCCATACGGATGTAACCAGACACTTTTCGATCGTCACGCATAACCGGTAATTCGACGTCTAACGCTTCAAATTCCGGCACCGTGTCTGTGACAAAATAATGGTGTGTCATGGACGTCATGGGTAATTGTAAGCCCGACCATTCACCCATCTGTCGGGCGTAAGTACCACCCGCATTAACCACATGTTCGCACCGTATGTCGCCAAGCTCTGTCGATACCAACCATTCCTGATTAGGTTGCTGGACGATGTTGGTCGCACGACAACGACGGATGACTTTCACTCCTAACTGACGCGCGCCAGCAGCCATTGCTTGAGTGACGCCCGACGGGTCAACGTGCCCGTCATCTGGGGTGTACAGCGCTCCCAGAACACCGTCTAAGTTGTAAAACGGATGCAATGACTGGATAAAGTCTCGATCCACTAACTCAATGTTGAAGCCCAGGGATCGACCCACGCTAAGCGTGTGGCGTAACCAATCCATCTCATCTTCTTCGTACGCCAAACGGAACGAGCCGCAGCCGTGCCAGGTAACGCTTTGACCTGTTTCTTTCTCAAGCGCTCCTGAGTACAACCCTATGTTGTAATCAACGCATTTACCTAAGCCAAAACTCGACGTTGAATGCGTAATTTGCCCAGCGGCGTGCCAGGTGGAACCGGAGGTTAATTCCGCCTTTTCCAACAACACCACATCCGTGCAGCCCTCGTGAGCCAGGTGATAGGCCAAACCACAACCCATAACACCACCGCCGATGATAACGACCTTAGCTTGAGTAGGTACTGTGGCTGGTTTCATGAGTAAGCTCGACTAGATACAGCGACGTCCATGCGGCGCGTCCTTTGGCAGGGATTAAACAGTTTGCGATCCTAGTCAAACAGTTGTACCCTTGTCAACTATGAATCGAGTATCTGTACCATCATCAAAATCAGCCAGTAGCCTTCAAGTGTTGGCGGCCCTGTCCGAAGGCATTGATGACTTAACACCCGAAGTCAAAAAGGTGGCTGCCTATGTACTCGAAAACCCCTATGACGTCAGCGTGTCATCCGTGCGCGAAATCGCTCATTCGGCTGAGGTTAAACCGAACACGGTAGTTCGTATGGCACAGTCAATCGGCTTTGACGGCTATGAAGACTTTCGTGAACCGTTTAGAGAAGAGGTGAGACGAGGCATCAATCAATTCCCAGACCGCGCGGAGTGGCTACAAAATCTGGGGCAACGCGGGCGACTTGGAGAACACTACCGCGATATGGTGAGTTCGGCCATCGGGAACATTGAGGACACCTTCGCAGGCATCGATAGCCAGGATTTCCAGGCAGCGGCCAAAGCGATCACTGCGTCTCGACACACTTACACCTTAGGAGTGGGCGTCAATCATTCCAACGCGCAAAACTTTACCTACCTGGCAAGCACGGGTATGCCACAGATGTCCGCGATCCCTAAACCGGGCAGCACCGCCATTGATGACTTAGCCTGGGCGGACGAACGCGATGTACTCATTGCGATGACCTGCAAACCCTATCGCACCGAAGTGGTTGAAGCCGTTGCGATTGCACAGGAGCAGGGGGTTCGAGTTATAGCGCTGTCGGATAGCCCGGCGTCCCCAATAGTTACGTCAGCCGATCATTCGTTTATTGTGGCGGTGGACACTCCACAATTCTTTCCATCGTCAGTGTCTACCATTGCCGTACTGGAAACCTTGTTATCGTTTGTCGTGGGCGTTGGAAAACCGAATATTGTTGAACGTGTGCGCCGCTTCCACGACCGGCGCCACGAGTTAGAACTTTATGTAGAGGATACGTGACGATGACTACCTCAGAAAAACCGGTGCGGTCATTAGAGGCAAAGTACTACACCGATCCGTCGGTGTTTCGTGCCGAACAATACGGCGTAATGGCCAACACGTGGCAGTATGCCGGCCATCAATCACAGCTGAAACATCCAGGGGACTACTTCTGCTTTGAAATAGCGGGTGAGTCACTGTTCTGCATCCAAACCAACGAAGGGCAAACCAAAGCGTATTACAACGTCTGTCAACATCGCGCGCATCAGCTGTTAGCAGGAGAAGGGAACACCACACTTGTGGTTTGTCCGTATCACGCGTGGTCTTATGAACTTACCGGTGAGCTTCGTGCCGGTCCCAACATAAAATCAGTACCAGGCTTCGATAAATCCGAAATTTGTTTGAGTGAAGTTCGCATCGAGATTTTCTGCGGCTTTATATTCGCTAACTTAGATCCATTGGCAAAACCCATGAATGAATGGTTTCCAGATGTTGAGCAGGAACTCTCAGCGTTCGTACCACAACTTCAGGATCTTTATGCGGTTGAATGGGTGTCCGTAGTTGAACGCTGCAACTGGAAAGTATCTGTTGAGAATTATTCAGAGTGTTACCACTGCCAGTTGAATCACCCCACGTTTTCAAGCGGCATCGTCAAAGCGAAAACCTATGATATTCAGCCGCAAGGCTACTGCTTAAGGCACACAACCGAATGCCAGAATTTAGACAAGATGTCGTATCCGATTGATGTAAACGCTAATGAGTTTGCCGGGCATTATTCCTCTTGGTTTCTGTGGCCGATGATGTCGTTTCAGGTGTATCCAGGCAATGTATTGAATACCTATCACTGGCGACCTATCGATCATGAAACCGTGATGGTGCACCGAGGCTGGTTCGGCTCATCAGATACGGATGAGGCTATCTTGCGCGATTTAGCACAACAGGATCGAAACACCACCGTTGAAGAAGACATTCATATCGTGGAGTCAGTACAACGAGGGCTGAACAGCCGCGGCTACGTTCCGGGCCCGTTGGTGGTGGACCCGAACAGTGGTGTGCAATCCGAACATTCAATTAAGGCCCTGCAGCAATGGATGCGAGAATCCGTTTCTATTGAGCAACCGAGACAATCATGACCGACACCGATCTCTTTAACGAAGACCTTTTTAAAAAAGGGCTGGAACAACGTAAGAACACGCTGGGCGCTGAATACGTTGAAAACAACCTCGCCGCAGCAGATGATTTTACTCGGCCGTTTCAGGAAGCGATGACCGCCTGGTGCTGGGGTTTCGGTTGGGGTGACGATGTTATCGAAGCCAAGACGCGTTCGATGATGAACCTTGCCATGCTCGGAGCTCTCGGGCGGTTACACGAATGGGAAACGCACTGTCGGGGTGCTATCAATAATGGCGTTACTAAGGAAGAGATTCGTGCGATTATTCATGTGATAGGTATTTACTGCGGTGTACCCTTAGCGTTGGAGTGTTTTCGTGTAGCACGAAAGGTATTGGAAGCCGAGGGGTTGCTTTCTTAACATCAACTTCTGGCTCATTTGCATAATTGAATAGGTTAATGACAAATGAACACGTTAAATCGGACACCGCGAACAGCTCATTCCAGTCGTGGCAGGAGGCGCACTAAGCGCTTTTCATCTGAACAAGCAATCACGACCATTCAATGCAGACGCATTCCTGCCTATGAACTATTAGATGAACCAGCTCTGTGTGAAATAGAAAATCACACAGATTGGTTACTGGAAAACGTCGGTATAACAATAAAAAACGATCCGATCGCCCTTGAGTTATTTGCAAATGCCGGGGCCAAAGTACAAGAGGATCGCGTTCTGTTTGAGCCTGGCTTGGCCAAACACCTCTGCGCAACCGCTCCGAAGCAGTTCAAGTTGTACAGCCGTAACCCGTCTCACACAGTGACATTGGGTGGAAATCACGTTGTTCTGATGCCTGGGTATGGTTCACCATTCGTGTCTGACCTGGATCGGGGTAGACGTTACGCAACGCTTGAAGATTTTAAGAATTTTGTAAAGCTGAGTTATTTGGCGCCATCGCTGCATCACTCGGGTGGAACTATTTGTGAACCCACAGATGTACCCGTGAATAAACGCCATTTGGATATGGTGGCAGCTCATTTAACCTTATCGACAAAGCCATTCATGGGCAGTGTAACCAGCGCTCCGCGTGCCCGGGATTCAATCGATATGGCGGCACTGGTGTACGACTATCAGTACATGCAGACACATCCGGTTATGCAGGCCAATATTAATATCAATTCACCGTTTATCCTGGATGGTGAAATGTCAGCGTCGCTTCGCCTGTACGCCGAGGCAAATCAATGCGTTTGTGTTTCACCAGCCATTTTCGGCGGCGCAATGGGCCCTACATCTACGGCCGCTATGAGTGCGCAAACACTGGCAGAAGGCATGGCCGGGATAGCACTCGCGCAGCTGGTTCGTCCGGGATGCCCCGTTGTGTTGGGGTCCTTTCATTCGACAATGAATTTACGTTCGGGCTCACTCACATTTGGTACACCCGAAGCCAATCTTGTATCTATGGCACTGTCGCAACTGGGGCGTCGATTAGGGGTGCCAGTTCGTTCAGGTGGCGGGCAACTAACATCGGCTAATTCGCCCGACGGGCAGGCCATGATGGATAGCACGAACGCAATGTGGGCTACCATCATTTCAGGCAGTCATCAGGTATGGCACGCAGCGGGTTGGTTAGAAGGAGGCCTTACCATGTCATACGAGAAATTTATTATGGATGTGGACAACTGTGGTGCGTTACTACGGATGCTAAGCGGTATGACGGTAGATGAAGAGACGTTATCTAAAGAGTCTTATTTAGAAACTCGCCCAGGTGATAATTTTTTATCTACTGCACACACGCTTAGACACTTTGCAACCGCAAATTACGAGTCCATCCTGCCAGATACAGGTCCATTTGAAACCTGGAAAGACAACGGAAGCCCGAGCACCGCTCATCGCGCCAATACGGTATATAAAACACTTCTCGACCAGTATGTGCAGCCCGACATCGACAGCTCCCGTGCAGAAGATGTTGCTCACTTTGTGTCAGAACGAAAAGCGGAAACTCCTGACGCCTGGTACTAAAAGAAAAACATCAAACAATCGTTTCAGAATCTGCTTACACTCTAGATTCACCAAAAAGAACCTCGCATCCGACCGCGGTTTGGTCTCCAGCTGTTCTCCAAGCCCACATCGGCGCGCGTGTTTATACTAGCCACTCATGACAAGCGATTTTCAAAACCCCGATATCATCCGTGCGCACTTTGCGGCGGCATTGTCCTCGATGTACAAGGTTGAGGTTCCCGCTTATGCTCAGCTCATAGACATCGTTGAGCAAGTTAACGCCGAACGACTGACGCAAGAACCTGTCGGGAATGTGCGCTCACCCGTTACCTCTGACGAAGATATTCAGCGAATCAGTGTTGAACGGCACGGTGCGATTCGTTTAGGAACAGCAGAAGAACTGTCCATGATGGCGCGAATGTTTGCGGTCATGGGCATGGAGCCGGTTGGTTACTACGACTTATCAGTAGCTTCTGTGCCAGTGCACTCAACGGCGTTCAGGCCAACCCATGCAGAGGCGCTTAGCAGCAATCCCTTTCGCGTATTCACCTCACTGCTGCGCCTGGAATTGATCGAAGACTCCGCGCTTCGAAAGACGGCCGAAGCTCTACTGAATAAACGCTCAATCTTTACCGAGAAAGCCATTTCTCTGACGAATCAAGCCGAGATAGCGGGCGGCTTGGATGCACAGGACGCAAACCGGTTTGTAGCGGAAGTTTGTGAAACGTTCCGCTGGCATAGCGATGCACGGGTTGACCGTGAGACCTTTGAAGCCTTACTAAACAGCCACCGCCTTATCGCTGACGTTGTTTCATTTAAGGGCCCTCACATAAACCATCTCACACCACGCACGTTGGATATCGATGCTGCTCAAGATCGTATGCGCGAAGCAGGGCTACCAGCGAAGGCAATCATAGAAGGCCCACCGAGGCGATCGTGCCCGATTTTGTTACGTCAAACCGCCTTTAAAGCGTTAGAGGAAGCTGTTTCGTTTCCATCCACAAGTGGCGGCTTGACACCCGGCACCCATACGGCACGATTTGGAGAAATAGAGCAGCGTGGTGCTGCCTTAACCCCTCAAGGTCGACGTCTCTACGATCAGCTGCTGGATAGGGCCCGTCAATCCATTCTTCCAGAGGCCGATGGCTCTAACGCTCAGGCGTATATGGATAACCTGGAAGCTGTCTTTCAGGAATTTCCAGATACCTGGCGAGAAATGCACGACCAGCAACTTGCGTATTTTTCTTACCAAGTCAACAAAGACTACCAAGGCTCTACAGCCGGCAAAAGCCTGTCAGTACTGCTGGACGAGGGAGCCTTAACGCTACGCCCAGTCACCTATGAGGATTTTTTACCCGTTAGCGCTGCGGGTATTTTCCAATCTAACCTGGGTGATTCAAAACAAGATCAACATCAAGATGCGTCTAACCGATACGAATTTGAAACCGCTATGGGACGTGCGGTGATTGATGAGTTTGCGCTGTACGACAAGATGCAAAAAGAATCATGGGTGCGGTGCCAGCAACAGCTAACATCAATGCACAGTACCGCTCTCTAGAATAAATAATTCAGTGTCACGCCCGTAAACAGCTGACTGTCACTGCCTCGAGCCACAATGGGACTGTTTGCTGCATCACCTTGCAGTTGAGTGTAAGCCGCCGTGCCGGTTAACGACCAGTCACTGTTCAATTTATGGATAGCGACGAGTGCCGCCTGTGTGCTTAAAAGACCCGCACCGGCACGGTACGCACTGAGTGCGTCACTCGAATCCTCGGAGGAAACGCCATAAAACGCAGTGTTATAGTCATCGTCGGCCACACTGAAGCTTACCGATGGAATGATGCGTGAGTCTGCTGTTAATGGCATGACCAATCCCAGTGCACCCTTTAATAAAGTACCGCCGTGCCCAGACCCTACATTGGTTGTAACGTTCAGATTGCCAATGACGATTGCGTCGCTATTCACACCGACACTAGCCAACTGAAAACCCGAACCGATAAACCAGCCCGCTTCCAAGCCCGCTTCAATCTCGGGCAAAGCTCCCACAACCTCATCGTCTATAGAATTATCTCGACCGGTGTTTAGTCGAACAACAGGCCCGGTATCCCAAACCGCGCTATTAGAAATATCCCATTGAACGCCTAATTCATTGTTTTTAAAAATACCGACTGGCGTGGTGATTTCAAAGTTTGCCACCGGTATGATCACAGAGGTTTCACTGCCTAAGTACTCTGATGTCTGACCCAGGCCGCCGCCAATAAAATCAGCCGTTGCAGATGTTGACGTAACCAATAAAATCGTCAGTGCAAACGGTTGTAAGCTCAGAGATCCACCTAACGTGCGTGTTTCAAACATTCTGTATCAAACCTTGAGACCCTGCCAGCGTGGCAAGCGATAACTGCATAGACATCGCCCGTAAGCAAAGTTCCTTCACGTATGGTGATTATGGGATTCGGCTCTGGTTTAATAACTCTGGTTCCATCGCAAAGGGGAGACGATGCAACAGCCACTGTTCGATTTATACAGCTGGAAGACTCCGAACGGACAAAAGGTAGTCATTGCGCTGGAGGAAGCCCAAGTGCCTTATCGCTACATCCCCATTGATTTACCCAACGGGATGCAGCAAAGTGAGGCATTTAAAGCGCTGTCGCCTGATGGAAAAATTCCCGTGCTGGTTGAGCGCACTCAGGATAAATGCGTTTTTTTTGAATCGGGCGCGATCTTACTTCGTCTTGCCGATGCGTATCCAGTATTACAGGGTGATACCCCACATGAAAAGGCAGCGGCCATGTCCTGGGTCTTTTGGCAAGTGGGGCAGCTTGGCCCGTTGGCAGGGCAGTTTGGGCGATTTAGTCGTATTGAACCTGGCAACCAACAGGCTCTTGATCACTTCGGTGAGGCGGTGCACCGCTGTTTTTCCGTGTTGGAGAAACAACTCACGCATAAGCCCTTCGTGGCTGGCAACACAATCACAGTGGCGGATATCGCCGCGCTTCCCTGGGTAGCTTCTCCACAAAGTTACTTACAACGTTACGGCTTCGATTGGCATGATCACTATCCGGCGATAAAGCGATGGGCAAGCCAGCTCATGCTTCGACCTTCAGTCATTAAAGCGTTCGAACTCTAGAACGTAAGTGACGGCGTTTCACGCAGCAGTAACTGGCTGTAAGACTCCTGTGGCGAATTGAAAAACGATTCGGTGCCTGCGGTCTCTACCAACTGACCGTTCTGTAGCACAACCACTCGATCAGCCATTTGGCGTATAACCGCGAGATTGTGACTGATAAACAAAATGGATAATCCGAAGGTTTGTTGCAGGTCTTTTAATAGATTAAGAATCTGCGCCTGAATGGATACATCCAATGCACTGGTGGGCTCATCACATATTAAAAATTCTGGCCGTGCAACCAGAGCTCGAGCAACCGCGACACGCTGACGCTGACCACCGGAGAATTGATGAGGATATTTAACCATGGCGCGCTGCGGCATGCCGACCAACTCAAGCACTGACGCAACCAACTTGCGCGTCTGAGACTCATTGTCTGTTAACCCATAAAACTGAATCGGCTCAGAAATGATGTGCTCCACTGTCTTTCGGTTATTAAGCGACGAATACGGATCTTGAAACACCATTTGAATTTCACGCCGTGATGGATGTGCACGCGTACGCTGCCGACCGGGTGGAAGCTCACTATCGCGAAACGTCATGCGACCAGCAGACGGGTTCACCAAGCCGACGATGGCTTTGGCTAGCGTTGATTTTCCACTGCCGCTTTCGCCAACAATACCCAATACCTCCCCGGGCATCACTTGAAGTGATACACCTGAAAGCGCTTTCACTCCGTGGCTTCGGTTAAACCAGCCCAACCCCGATGCGCCAAATGTGACCTCTAGATCCTGGATAGACAAAATAGCGGGCCGCTCTGATACTGAAGGCAGCGCGTCGCTGGTGTGCGCGCGTTCATTGTTGGTCAGTAGCCAGTCTGTGGCGTACCCGGCGCTTGCACCCTCAACCTTCCAGTGCGTATCGTCGAGCTCTGTCGGCTCGTCATCTATGATGTTTTTAAAACGCTCCAGGCGCTTGTCGAGTCGCGGTACCGCTGCCATTAACGCCTTGGTGTAGGGCTCGGCCGGGCTACCCAACACAGCTTCAGTGGTACCAGACTCCACCACACGACCCGCGCGTAACACCGTGACTCGATCGGTGATCTCATTGATAACACCTATATCGTGGGTAATTAAAATAATCCCGATGTTTCTTGCTGTACACAGTGTGCGAATCAAATCCAATATTTGTTTCTGAACCGATACATCCAAGGCGGTTGTTGGTTCATCGGCAATGATGAGATCAGGCTCGGTGCATAACGCCAAAGCAATAACCACACGCTGCCGCATGCCACCGGAAAACTGATGCGGGTAATCATCGATACGGGTGTCGACATCATTTAACCCGGTCTCTTTTAATAAATTTATCGCTTGTTGTCGGGCCGTGTGAACATCGACTTTACGGTGCTGCCGTATGGTCTCTATCATTTGTGTAGCGATGGTCAGTAACGGATTAAGGCTGGTTTGTGGATCCTGGAATATCATGCTGATTCGATCGCCGCGTAAGCGATGATAGTCATCAGAATCCAAGCCCACTAGGTTACGTCCGGTAAACCTAATCTCGCCACTGGCGACGTATCCCGGGCTTTGAAGCAAACCCATGACGGCCGAGCCCACCGTTGACTTTCCCGCGCCCGATTCACCCACCAACCCGTGTATTTCACCGGCGTTCACGTCAAGAGAAACGCCTTCTAGCGCATCGAATACACCAAAGCGAGTAGGGAACTTAACGCTTAAATTTGAAATGGCCAGTAACTGAGTCACCGCATTCTCGGGTTCAACGCATCACGTAAGAAATCGCCAAGCACGTTGATTGAGATAATCATCAGAATCAGCATGGCCGACGGAAAAATAACGATCCACCACTCGCCGGAAAACATGTATTCCGTGCCAATGCGAATTAAGGTGCCAAGCGAAGGTTGATTGGCAGGCACTCCAACGCCCAGAAACGACAGTGTAGCTTCTAACAAAACGGCAACGGCAAGATCCACCGTTAAGATAACGAGTATTGGCCCCATGATATTGGGCAATATGTGAGTAAACATAATGCGAAACGGGTGCATCCCCATGATCTCGCAGCTTTGTACGTATTCTTTATTTCGCTCTACAAATGTTGTTGCACGAACCGTGCGGGCAAAATTAACCCATAGGGATAAACCAATCGCCACGGTAAGTACCACAATCATCAAATTATCGTGCTGGCCACGCGGCAGTAAACCCTTAGCAATACCATCCACCAACAAGGCGGTGAGAATGGCTGGCAGGCTTAACTGGATGTCCGCTATTCGCATCATAATGGCATCGAAGCGACCACCAAAGTAGCCAGCCATCAGCCCCACTGTTACACCCAGCACACTGGCAAACGTAATGGCTAAAAAACCGACGAGCAAAGATAAACGAGTGCCATACAATATGGCCGAGAGTAGATCCCGCCCTTGATCATCAGTCCCAATGAAAAAGCGCGCATCACCGGATTCGCTCCATGCCGGAGGAATCAATGAATCCATGATGTCGAGGCTAGCGATGTCGTAGGGGTCGGTAGCGGCAAGCCAGGGGCTTAAAACCGCTCCCCCTATGCACAATATGGCGATAATCGCCGCAACGATAGCGACAGGATTTCGAAAAAACAGATAGGCCAGTTCGTTTTCGCGCGACCAGCGCAACCAAGCGTTAATCATGACTGCCTCGCAGCCTTACGCGTGGATCGATCGCGAAGTACAGCAGGTCTACCACCAGGTTAATAACGACAAACATTAAGGCGATCAACACCAGATAGACCGACATCACCGGAATATCGACATATCGAATAGATTCCAAAAACAAGAGCCCCATGCCAGGCCATTGGAACACCGACTCGGTAACAATAGAGAAGGCGATGATGCCGCCAAGTTGTAATCCGATGATGGTGACCACTGGGACTAACGTATTACGAAAGGCATGATTCAAGTACAGCGACCGATAATTGATGCCACGCGCGGTGGCGAACTTTATGTAGTCCGTCTTGAGTACTTCCTGCATTTCAGCACGAACCAGTCTCATGGTTAGTGTCAATTGGTAAACGCCTAGCGTCACCCCAGGCAGAATGAGGGCTTTCCACCCCGACACGGTTAAAAAGTTAGTTTGCCACCACCCCAGCGCAACGGTTTGACCGCGCCCAAACGTGGGTAGCCAACCCAGTGATACGCCAAACAAATAGATTAAGAATATTCCGATGACAAAGGTAGGTATCGATATACCCACTAACGTAGCCACGAGCAACGCATTAGACAGAAACCCGCGTTTAAGCGCTGTATAAATGCCGGCTGGAATACCGACTATGAGCGATATAACAAGGGATATAGCGCCCAACTCCAGCGTTGCCGGTAGCCGGCTGAGTATCATCTCGCTAACCGGTTGGCGCGTTCGGTAGGAATAACCAAACTCGGCTTGAGACAGGTTACTCACGAATCGGACGTATTGCGTTGTGAGCGGGTCGTTTAAGCCGAGGCGCTCTCGAATATTCTCCTGGTCCTCAATTGAGGTTTCCTGCCCAACCATCTGAGCAATCGGATCACCCACAAATCGAAACAACGAGAATGCAATCAAGCTTACGGCTAGCATGACGAATATGGATTGGGCCAAACGGCGCAATACGAACGCTAGCATAATGATTCAGTCAGCAGCAGAATGCGAAAAATTGAATAAGAAAGGCCAGCTAAGCGCTGGCCTTTCACTTGTAACCGTTCCGTTTAGTTAACCGTTACCCAACGCAGAATAAAGAAATTATCCGTGCGCTGTGTGAGCTCAATGGTATCTTTTGACGCCCAGATCAACGGCTGTACATACATCGGTATGTAAGCAATTTCTTGTTGTAACAGTTCGGTGGTTTCATCAATCATCGCTTGACGAGTATCTTCGTCCAGTTCGGTTTGAATCATAGGAAGCAGTTCATCCACGCGCGCGTTGGAGTAATCTCCAAAATTCCAGCTACCCAGCTTCTTTTCTGAGTTAGGTGTATGCGCGAGAAAGCGAATGGGATGTTCTGCATCGAATGTACCCGGTGACCAACCCAATAGATACATATCGAAGTTATCTTCGCGTAACTCCGGCCAATAGTTACGAACCGGCATAGCCGTCAGCTTTGCGTTCAACCCAACCTTGGCAAACATGGATGCAGCCGCTTTACAAATGGCTTCATCGTTGATGTAACGATCGTTTGGACACTGCAGGCCAAAACTGAAACCGTCCTCGTAACCTGCGTCTTTCATGAGTTGCATCGCAGCATCAGGATCGTACGCCAGTCGCTCTGATTTTGCTTCTGAGTAGCCCTTCATGGCACTGGACACCAACTGTGAAGCCGGCTGTGCACTGCCACGCATAACTTTATCTATCAGGGCGTCAACGTTAATGGCCTGGTACGCGGCCTGTCTGACGCGAACGTCTTTGAAAGGGTTCTCACCGGTAAGGTCGTCAGAGAACTTCAACGAATCCGCTTGATGAGCGAATCCGAACATCAAAACGCGCGCTTCTACACCCTCGTGCACGGTAAACCCATCCCGTTCTTTCATGCGCGGTACATCCTGCAACGGAATTGGAGAGATAAAGTCAATCTCACCGGATAGCAGGGCGGCCATTCCGGTGGCGCTTTCGCCAATGGGGGTAAACACTGCTTCGGTGATATTACTTTCCAGCGTATCCCACCAGCCATCGAACGGCTGCAGTGTAGTCTTGACGCCAGGATCTCTGGACGTGACTGTGAAAGCCCCTGTACCGTTAGTATTTCGCGTAGCGAAGTTTTCCGCTTCCCGGGAGGGCCTTGCCGCTTCATTAGACGTTGTCCAATCGCGATCCATGATCATGAAGTTGGCGATGGAGTCCGGAAACAATGGATTTGGGGCTTTGGTAAGAAAATCAATCGTGTAATCGTCAACAACCGCGACGCTGTCAACCGGAGCAAACCACGAACGAACATCCGAGTCTTCAGAAGAGGCGCGTTCATAAGAGAACAGCACATCATCGGCAGTGAATGCAGAACCATCATGAAAGGTTACGCCTTCACGTAGATTGAATCGCCAACCGTCGGAGCCAATCTGTTCCCAGCTCTCAGCAAGCGCAGGTTCGATTTTCATTTCCTTATTGCGGCGCACGAGACCTTCGTACACGTTATTCAGAAAGCCCAGTACCGGTGCCGAATTTGTCGCATGCGGATCCATGGTCTGCGGGTCAGTGGTGCCCGCCCACTTGAAGGTTTCCGCCTGGGTTACACCCGAAGCGGTAAGCCATAACGCCGCGAAGCCGACGCTTAGCGAACGACGAAAAATTACTGTCATACAGTGACTCCTTTAGATGTGCCTGGATAGTGCGGCCAGAGCTTTGCGCACGCTGTTCGCGTATCTAACCCAATTTTAGAGAACACAGACCCGTGCAACCCTCGTAAGGCTTGCTACAGCACCACTTTAGGGCGGTGGCGACAAAACCACTCCTGTGCCTTTCGTAGACTATCAGAAACTCTTCGGGTTCACTAAAAAGAAAAAGGGGGTGCTTTGACAATCGGAAGAGACGCCATGACCCCGCGAAATTTTTACATCGAAAGTGACTCAGTGCCTGGGCGTGCTTTACCGTCATCGCACGTCAACAAAACACATCGCATCCAAATGAGTCACGAAACTGAAAAAACGCTGTTAAACCTAATTGATGAATTCAACACCGGCATGCTGGTTACCCAACATACTGGCGTCCTGCAAGGCCGCCCCATGTCTTTAGCCGATTTCGATGAGCAGACCGGGCAGATTACCTTCTCCACCTCACTAGATACCGAGAAGGTTGCTGAAATTCAGCAAAACGCATCCGTGGGTGTGATGCTGCAATCGTCCACCACCTACGTGTCGTTAAATGGCTCGGCTGTCATTAGTAACGACAGAGAACGGATAAAATCACTGTACTCTCCCGCTTGGAAAATCTGGTACCCCGAAGGGCCAGAACAGGCTGATATTCGTTTAATTGAATTCACACCAGACCATGGTGAGTATTGGGATTTCTCCGGAAGTAAAGGACTCAAATTTGGATGGCAGGTAATCTCTTCTTTAGTTTCTGGAAAAAAGACGCCTGATAACAACCCAAAGCTAAACGCTGAAACGAACCTGTAAAATGCTCTTACGGCAATTGAAGCCGTAACAACTAAAACGCAGTAGCAAGTAGCAAGTAGCAAGTAGCAAGTAGCAAGTAGCAAGTAGCAGTAGCAGTAGCAGTAGCAGATAGCAGAAGCGGCCTCCACAATACAAACGGTGTTGTGGAACCGCTTTTTTTTTGCACTTGTTAAATATTACAGAACACTAGCCGTTGCTGGCACTGACCGGGATGTTGAGCGTTACCTCAGGTTCCGATTAAACAAACTGCGCGCAGCTCAAGCGCCACGCGTTTTAAGAATTCGATGTAGATAGTTCAAATTCAACGGAAAATAATGCCTCTGGCCTTTCGATATTCGGCTTTCATCTTTAACGTGTTTATGAACAATCTCAAACGCACCAGCTTTGAGACAACTCATTCATACCTTCATAAGAGGCTAATATGGACAGCAGAGAAAACACATCTGACGAATCGGTAAGCACGAAAGAGTTTAAGCAAGAGGCTAATAAGCTAAAAGAAAACTTAGCCGCTGACGCAGCCGATGTTAAAGCATCACTCAGCAATACAGCGGAAAATGAAGCCAAGCGCCACGCCGAAACCGGCAAAAATGCTTTAGGGCGGCAAGCGGATGCGCTGAGCAGCGCTCTTGATGGTGCAGCTGAGAACCTGGATGCACAGAACCACCCATTTGCGCATTACGCAACCGAACTGTCAGAGCAGTTGTCCGGTTTTTCCAGCAAGATTGAATCGAAAAGCGTTAATGAGCTAGCCAGCGACGTGAGACGATTGGCACGCAACAATCCAACCGCTTTTATGTTGGGCAGCGTAGCGACGGGACTCATGTTATCCCGCTTCCTGAAGGCGGGTGTTGATACCTCCGAACAAACACACCAAACACAATCGATGAACCATTCCATGAATGGTCCGGGCTTCAGGTCAGAGAACGTACCTGTTCAGAATTCAACAGTGTCTAGCCCTGTCAACACGGAGCAAGTGTAATGAGCGCAAATATTCAGCCACAAGTTGAAAAGACTACGCTGCACGGCGACGAAAAAACCGCAAAGGGTTTGTTGTCCAGCTTAGCCACTGACCTGACTGAATTGCTACGCGGTGAGGTCTTGCTTGCCAAGGCTGAGCTACGCGAGTCAGTCAACGATGCGAAGAAAGGTGCAATGGGCTTAGGCATCGGTACCGCGTTAGTGACCGCCGGTACTCTGACACTTATCGCTTTTGTCGTACTCGGTACTGCAGAGTTATTCGGCATCGAACTGTGGATTGCCGCACTGATTGTGGGACTAGTAGCTACAGGAGCAGGTGCATTGCTACTTAAATCAAGTGCCGATAAGTTTTCCACTGACAACTTAACCCCCACTCGCCTTCAGTCATCACTGGAGAAAGACAAAAACACGATACAGGAGAAATTTTCATGAGCCATACACAACACAACGGCAGCGCACTCGGTGTTAGCGAACACACAGATCCCAGACACATAGAACAACACAACGATCGCAAACGCGCAGAAATTTCTCAAACGCTGGATGAACTGGAAGGGCGATTGTCCCCACAGCAGGTCGTCGACCAGGGCATGGATTTAATGCGCGAGCATGCAGGCGATCTAGCCAACACACTAGGACGCAGCTTTAAGCAAAACCCCGCGCCATTTATCGTAACCGGTGCCGCGCTGGCATGGCTTGCTGCGTCCACAAGCCGAAACCGCACATACGATGACGACTATCACCGTTACCCTAACCATCGTAGGCCACACAGCCGCGGGCCTTCGGCACGACAACGTTCAGCGCTAAACAATCTGCGCCACGGTTACTCTGACGATGAGCTGGATACCGGCGCCGTATCAACCAACCGGCCTAACTCCCCTGACGGTTATGGATCTGACATGGATCAATCAGCGCGCAACTTAAACTACTCTCAGGCGTCAAGCAGTCCATCGCCGGTGGGAAGTTATGAGGGTCAACATCGCTTCTCGTACAGTCAGGAAGATAACGATGATTCTGGCGCGTCGATACTTGATCAACTCACTTCTGCTGTCGAAGAACTTAGCGGCAAGGCATCGGATATGAGTGAGGAGAGCGAAGCGAAATACAAACAGCTGCGAGCTGACGCAACTCAACACGCCATACTGATGCGAGAGCGGGCGCGACTGGCCGCTTCTGAATTGCAACAAACATCTGAAGAATGGCGCGGACAAGCTGAGTATGCAGCCAAGGACACTGCAGATTACTTAAAGAACAATCCGATTGTTACCGCAATCCTCGGGATTTCAGCAGGCGCGTTAATCGGCGCGTTGCTACCCAAGACTGAAACAGAAACGCGGCATTTAGGTGGGCAAGCCAAAGACACCATCGACCGCGCCAAAGCGACAGCCCTGGAAACCATGGCGCAGACTCGGGAAAAGATCGAGGAAGGTGCAGCGGACGCCAAAGCGGATATTAAGCATTCGCTGGACAACCTGAGTAACAGTGAAGATGGTGACTCTGCAGGCGATGAATTTACTCACAAGCCTTCTTACAACAAAGGCGAGCCCGTATGAATACCTACGATTCAACGGCCGGTATTGCTGCACCGGCGTATTACACTGAAGCGCTAAGACCGCGCGAGCCAGCGGTATCCTGGGGCGCCATCTTCGCCGGAGCCGTGATCGCTACTGGACTGATGATTTTATTTACGCTGATCGGAGCCGCCCTTGGGGCGGCCGCGTTCGACCCGCAGTCTGACCCAAATCCAGTCGGTGGAATGGCCGTCGGTTCAACCGCGTTCACTGTGGCTTCACAGCTTACCGCGCTCGCTGCCGGCGGCTACGTAGCAGCGCGATTGGCCGGGAACCTAAAAGCGGTATCGCGAATGCTACACGGCGCATCAGTCTGGGCCATCGCAACCATCGCAGCTGTGTACTTTGCCACCACTGCAGTCGCGTCAATTGCGGGAGGCGCTGTATCAGCGGTCTCCAACGCGTCACAAGCTGCGGCAACGACAGTAGCCGCGGTTATCCCGGACGATGTGTCGGCCGATGAATTACTACCTGATCAGATGCCACCGAGACTACGTGAGGCGCTGGAGCAGCAAGGCCTGACCCGATCAAATCTGATGGATGAACTGACAGGTGTTGCGCGCAACGTCGTTAGCGCGGAAGAACTGGATGAGGCTCAAACTGCCGTGCAGCAAACTCGGGAAGCGATCACGAGCTCACCCGCTGGTGCAGCTCGTGAGCTAAATCAACTGGTAGACAAGCTGTTTGGTGGCTCTGAGGCTGTGATCTCGCAAGAGGATGTTTCTGCATTGCAAACTGAAGTACAGTCCCGTTTGGGAATCAGTGAAGGCGAGGCGCAAGCACTAATCACCGAGGCGCAAGAAATGGCAACAACCGCTACCCAGGAAGTGGAGGCAGCAATGCAAGCCGCGCGAACAGAAGCACTACAAATGGCTGAGCAGAGTTCTGAAGCGGTATCCTCTGCGGCATGGGCTGCAGCGGCAGCATCGCTACTTGGATTACTGGCAGCCTGTGCTGGTAGTGCGGCCGCAAGAAGAAGTAGGGAAACTACAGTCGAAGAATCTGAATCGGCTTAAATAACGAAAAGGCCTTGCCCACAAGCACGGTGGGCAAGGCCTTTTTCACTCATTGTTGATTGATAGGTTGCGGCCGTCCTAAGCGGCTTGAAGTACGAAGGTAGCAACAGCTACCCCTTTGGCCCCACAAAATACCAAACAATCAATCCCAACAGAGGCAGCAACAACACCACGGCAATCCAAATAACTTTGCGTGTCGTGCTTGCACTGCTGGACGCAATTTTTATGATTGCCCAAATGCTTAGAAGCAGAACAATAAAACCAAAAAAACCACCCAGTTGATAACCCATAAATATTTCCTATTTTTGATAACGTAAGACTAATTTGAGTGAATGCCCGCCGCGGTTATACACACGGGCAATAAGTTGAGGGACCAGGCTCTAAAAAATCAAGCCAAACAACGCTGATATGACTCTGACAAACAGAGCAATAAGCAGTATCACGACGACGAGTAGCACTAAGGCCACAAGGTAAAGCGATCGCTTGCTGCGTTTGTCTGTTTTTTCCGGCATCGCAATTTGATTTTGCAACAAGCGCATATTCCGATTGTTAGCTTTAAACACGAAATCAAATAAGTCGCCCAAAACTGGAACAGAGCCTAACAATGTTTCTATGCCCACGTTCGCTGCCATACGCGCGAGTGTGGCGCTTGAAGCGCCGGCTCGCTGTGCACCGAAGAGTATGTAAAGCGATATTCCCAGTCCGACTGCGTCGCCAATACCTGGCACTAATCCGATGATGCCATCCCAACCAATCCGGTATCCCCCGGGGAGCCGAATGGAAGAATCCATAAGACGGCTCAATTTCTCCAGCGACGGCGGGACGGCAGGGGTTGATACTGGCGGTGCTTTTTTCATTCAAGATAACTTTGTGACTGGGTGGGATAGGTGGCGGTAACTGATCGGGCGAAGGAAGACTGGGTCACACTATCACCCGCGTTCACCGCACTCTGGAGGGGGCTTAAAGTAGCCTTGGATGAAGCGTTTGTCTGAGCCTCAACAGTAAGAACCAGGTTCTTCAACGCAGGTATATCGGTTCCAAAATACAATTCCCCGCCTAAGTCAGTTTGTAATGGGTTAACAATGAGAGCGGGTTTGAGAGACCAAGCCGTCATATCGCTTTTATCTGTCATTCCCTGATTCGCCGTACGCTCGTTTACTGGGATTGATGCGCGATTACCAAACCATTGTGGACTTAGCAATACCAGTGCAGTCACCCATACGCAAAAAATAATAAATGCAATAAAAGTGAAGCGGACGATTGACTGATTCATACGCCAGGAAGCCTCAGCGCAAAATACGCACCCGCTGCACCGAGGGCGCTCAACAGCAACACGATGCCCGTAGTCGGCAAGACAAAGCCAACAAGGCCAATGATGCCACCCACCAGTAGTATTAAAATGCCTATACAAGTGTTACTAACGGCAACATAATCCACTCGATTGTCGTTGTTTGCAATATCAACAACGTAGGTTTTACGCCCGATTCTCACACCTTGGTGGGCAATAGCCAGGATGAAATACGCCACAGGTATAAGATAATATTCTTCGACCAATTCAGGAACGGTAAGAACTCCAACAACCACTAATACGCTTACGGCTGCGGCAATGGTTGCAGCAAGCGCAAGCACCGAATTGGATGAACGATCTGAAAATCTGCCCCACACCGCCGATGACAGTAAGCTGGCAAGGCCGGCCGCCATCAGTAACACCGCGAACTTCGATATACCACCGGAAAGACCACCCGCCAGGACAACGAAATACGGACCGAGCAACGCCGTCGATAACAGCAACGCTCGAACTACGATAAATTTTTGGAACGTCTTATCGTCTCTGGCGAGTTTCTTGATTCGTTGAAGGAAGGAACGGCTTTGATCCGAACGGGTACCCTCGATTTCTGTCTGAATCATTCCGTACAGGGTAGCCGCAACCACCCAGGTCACCGATGCCAACAACAACATGATGCCGATATGAAATGTGTTCACGCTCTCCAGCGCCAGGAAACCTGCGGCGATAAGGATAGAAGCACACCCTGCAACGGTAGACGCTGCACCAGTCGTTAGGCCTCGTTCACCTTTTTCAACCGCTTCACCCAAGATTGCTTTGGACGTCAGAGAACACAAACACCGCGCTACACTGAATGATAAGAGCAGGGCCAGAATACCCCACACAGCCAGCGCTCCATCTACAAGCAAGGCGACAAGCGCTATCGCCAGTACGCTAACAGCCTGCAAAATTGCGCCCACTCGATACATCAACAAATAGCGAGAGTGTTTGTTCAGCAGTGGAGCTAAAGCCACCTGCGGAATCATCGACATAGATTCCCGAATTGGCACGATCATCGACACAGCCAAGCTGTTACCACCCAGCTGTTGAACCAATGCAACCAGGGTGACCTTCGGATTCAGCAACAAATCTCCAAGCTTGGTAAAAAAC
Source organism: Granulosicoccaceae bacterium (assembly GCA_020629835.1). GTDB lineage: Bacteria > Pseudomonadota > Gammaproteobacteria > Granulosicoccales > Granulosicoccaceae > Granulosicoccus. Next base: position 134,668 of record JAHDCO010000004.1, on the reverse strand, counting down.
GTGGAGATAACAATGACCCACTGATTTCGAGTAAGCGACAGATCTGTAGAATTTTCGTTCAATTTAATTGGCATTTTGCGAGTCGTTTCAGTATGCCAACTTAACGTTTTGCAACGTCGAAACAATGTAAAAAGTACATCCTGCGGACGCCAACTCTACATGCCATCAGCTTGGCGTACACAGGTTTCGCAGGGGTTACACCCCCCACTTCCTGATGGCTCCCTGATTTATTCTTGTGGAACTTTTTCGGACAAGAGATTTTTCTCATCCGAATCCTCTATTTCTGATTGAATAGTGGCGTTGATGGTTGTCTCTGGCGATAAGTCCAAAGCCGCTGAGCCAGGGTCGGGTGTTTTCCTTGGCGTTGACCCCACACGCTCTTTCATTGGCGATTCTGAAATGTTTGCCAGCGATTCGCTCGATTGAGCTTCGTTCAGCCCTTCAGCCGATTGAATCACTAAGCGATAAATAGGTTCGGGCATCACGATGCCCGCTTCATCGTAGCGGTGTTTGATACTACGGATGGCCTCACTACGAACCTTGAAAAGATCGTAGCTGCGTTGATCCACCCAGCCGCGAATCAGCAGCGTGGTATTCGAATCACCAAGCTCTGAAACGATAACAACCGGTGCAGGGTCATTCAACACGCCGACAACCTGCGCCAGGGCCTGTGTGGCTTCATGCTGTGCGAAGGCAATATCGTCGGCGCTGTCGATACCAACACTAAACTCGAAACGTCTCAGCGGGTTACGCGTGTAATTAACAATGATGGATTTGTACACTATCGCATTAGGAATCCTGAGTTGGTTGCCGTCTGCGGTAATTAAAATCGTTGCTCGCGATGTAAGCCGCGCCACGCTTCCTTCGTGTCCGTCAACAGCGATATAGTCTTTCACTTTGAACGGGTTTCTTAAACTCAGTAGAACACTGGCGATATAATTTTCTACCGTGTCGCGCACCGCAAAACCGACTGCCAATCCCACAATACCAGCCGCACTCAGCATGGTCATCAGGAGCTCTGTGGCATCCAATAGACTTAGCGCCCATGCCAGTCCACCAAAAACCGCCATCAGCCAAAGCAAATTACCAAACAGATCTGCTATGAATGCATTGGGCGCAAGCTTGTTAAGCAGGTGCTTGCGCTGGGACAGCCACCGCCCAAAGAACCAACTGGCGATCAGTATGAAAGCGGCAATGGCGTAGAGCGGGGCACTGGAAACAAAGAACCGAGATCCTTCGGTTATGTCGTCAATGGATTTGTCCAATCGCTCAGTGACGCTACGGTTAACCTCTAGCGCACTATCAACCTGGGCAACTCCCTCCACCTTGGATGCCAGAGCCAGTGCCTCTTCAATATCGCCCTGGGATGAGAGTTGGCCACTGAGTGTGACCACACTGTTGCTGACCTGTACCTGTATGCTCTGAAGATCATCAAGCTGAGAAAAGATGCCCTCTATCCGAGTTTGAATGGACTGATCCACACTGGCTGATGAGTCCAATTTTATGGGCTCAGCTACTGTTTCAGTCGGTGCAGATTCGCTGTCATTGCTTAACCCAAAGTCTTGCTGTGCATGCACAGCCGCGCTTAAAACCAAAAGCAACCAAATACCACAAGTTGCCAAAATGCTACGGCGCGTTACTAAGTTCTTATTATCACGCGACATGGTCGTTTCTTTCAGGAGGTGATTAGCAGTCCGGCACCTTAAAACTGAATAAACGGTTTCGACCTTAGCCTTGTAACATTTCCAAAACTGACCTTTTCCGGTGACAGCGTTATGCCAACTACCTATCATGTTGGCTGATGTGTGACCCCATATAAGGAAGTCAGATGGCGGCTGGAACTGTTGGAATTCTTGCGCTCGTAGGTGTCAGTGGGGGAGCGTCGCAGTGGCTTGCCTGGAAGCTTCGACTGCCTTCGATCCTACTGTTACTGCTCGCGGGCATCTTACTTGGGCCAACGCTCGGCTGGTTAGATGCTGATGCACTGCTCGGTGATTTGCTTTTCCCGTTCGTGTCAGTAGCTGTGGCCATCATATTGTTCGAGGGTGGGTTAACCCTCAACAGGGAAGACATACGTCAACACGGCGTAGTCGTCCGTAACTTATTAACCCTGGGTCTTGTTGTGACGTGGGTTTCCATGGCAGCTCTGACTCACTGGTTGTTCGATTTTTCCTGGCCAATGGCTTTTTTGTTTGGTGGCATCGGCGTTGTGACTGGCCCAACGGTCATCAAGCCCTTACTCAGAATCGTTAGACCGAACGAAAAAATAGCGCATGTGCTGCATTGGGAAGGCATCCTGGTGGATCCCATCGGCGCGATGTTAGCCATTGTTGTCTTTGAATACATCGTTGAAGTAGGTGCCGGTGGCGGGTACCAGGACGTAGCGTTCGTGATACTGCGGCTTATTGCCGTTGGTGCGGTGTTCGGTTTAATCGCCGGGTTCGCGCTGGGTACGGTTTTCAAAAAACGTTGGGTGCCCGATTTTTTGAAAGAATCCACGACGCTTCTGGTTGTCATCGGTGCCTTTGCGTTGTCGGAAATGATTCAACACGAAGCTGGCCTACTGACCGTAACCATCATGGGAATTGTGTTGGCCAACACAAAAGGGCTGCGCTTGCAGGAGATTCTCCACTTCAAGGAAAATCTCTCTGTTCTATTGATTTCCGCGCTGTTCATATTACTGGCTTCTCGTCTGAATTTTGATGCCATTGCCCAACTCGGCTTTTCCGCTATTGTCTTCCTTTTGGTTGTGCAGTTTGTCATCCGACCCATCAGCGTATGGCTCTCTACCCTGGGGTCAAAGTGGACCTGGCAGGAGCGTGTGTTAACCGGTTGGATTGCACCGCGGGGAATCGTAGCTGCAGCCATCTCGTCACTTTTCGTACTAAGACTCGAATCTGAAAATGTTCCTGGTTCTGAATCGTTGGTGCCTTTGGCGTTTGTCATGATCATAGGTACGGTAGTGTTTCAAAGCCTCACCGCAAAATGGGTGGCTGATCGATTGGATGTCAGTAATCCAGAACCCAACGGCATGCTGATTATCGGAGCGAATAAGGTTGCTCAAGCGATTGGGTCTGCTTTGCAGTCAGCTGGTGTGAAGGTACAACTTATCGATAGCAGGAGATCGTTAGTTAAGTCTGCACGCGAAAACGGACTGCCAACTTTTTTTGGTAGCGTTAGCTCCTCCTACGCAGAAAGCCATTTGGATACGACAGCGATCGGTCAAGTCATCGCACTTTCTCACGATCAAGATCTGAATCAACTGACTGCAATGCACTATCGGGATGAATTTGGCACTGAAAACATTTACATCGCCAGGCCATCCGAGCACACGGGTTCAGAACCTGGGGATTTCTCTGACAGTCTTACGGCGTTTCGATACCTGTTTGATGACAGCGTAACGTATTCATCACTTCGTCAAGCGCTCAATGGCGAAGCCGGCATTGAGGTTATTGACACTGAAGCCGTTGAAAGTATGCACGAATCCAATGATGGCAGGGACGGCTCCGCCGGAGCGCATAACCAACCTTTACCAGAATCCATCAGAAATGATGCTTCCTCAGCAGCAGCCGGTGACGATGTTCCTTCAGATTCAGAAAATGAAAAGCTTGCGGCATTGTTAGGCGAAAATAAACTTTTGTTCGCTATCGATAAAGACGGCAAACCCACGGTTCATACCGAAGATACTGACGTGACGTTGGATGAGGGCGTGAAGTTAATCGTACTAGCAACCCCGTCACAACCATGATTTTCAACAAGGTTGATCAGAGAGGTAGCGGGTTGTTACAATCCGCTACGTCGAAGCACAAACCCATCTACGTACATTTTAATACCAAGGTCAGTTTCCTATTTTACCTTTGCGATTCAACGTCACGAGTTTCCAGTGGTTGCGCGAACGTCAATGTTCGATAAGGAAACGGTATTTCGATACCTGCTTTATCCAGTGCCGATTTCACAGCGATAACAATTTCAGCCCGAGAACGTCGAACATCCACAGGTTTGGCTCCACACCACCACGTGACTTCCATATCCATACTGCTTGAGCCAAAGTTATTGGCAAACACCTGTACGGGCTTATCTTTTACGATGGAATCACACGCTTTCACTGTTTTCTCCACCAAGTCAACGGCCGTCTCCAAGTCTTCGTGATAGGCCACCCCTACGGTGATGGTTACCCGTCGTACTTCCATATTTGTCAGGATTTTTACCGGGTTTTTGAACAGAAATGAATTAGGAACGACCACCAATTCGCCAGATGTTTTTCGGATGTAGCTCATCCTCACCCAAACTTTCTCAACCTTACCAACAATACCTTCACACTCAATAAAATCACCTCGCTCCAACGGGAACCGCCACAGAATAAGAATACCAGCGAAGAAATTTTCAAATATATCTTTGAACGCCAAACCCACTGCGATCGATACGAGCCCCAGCCCGCTAAGCGCTCGAGTCGGGGTAAGTCCCGGGAACACGACAATAGCGCTCAGAAGTAGGCCAAACACCCAGATCAAAATGGATGTTAATCGCAGTATCAGTTCCTTTAACGACTCTCGCTTGTGCCACGAACCCAGTAGCTTCCCGCCTAAACCAGTCACAGCACTTGCGGTTGCCCACGTCAGGACAAGCACGATTACCGCCGCAAGCAGAAACGGCACATGATCAATGAAATCACGCACCATATCGAGGCCTGTACTCCACAAGGTATCGCTTACATCCTGAATGGACACATCGTCTGCTTCTGCATTCAGGTTTTCATTAGGGTTATCGTCGTTGGGTTCCATAGGATTACCAGTGATTACTTACTCAGGTAGATTGAATTCGAAATCGGTGTTGGGAAAGCGGTTGGCAGCAATACTCATGAAGTTTCGAAATCGAGCTTCTAACGCTGCTTTATCTTGCTCCAGCGCTGCTGATAGTCTTGCTGCGCTCAATACAAGATTTACCTGTGAACTCAACGCGTGGGCTTGTTGTGGACTACTGCATTGCATCAGCACATCTGAAAGCACTTCAACAATGCGCATTGACACATCAATTTTGTCACACGATGCTTGCCTTAATTGATCAAAAGCTGCCCCCAATAAGTCTTCATAACGTGCCTGTCGACAGTACACACGGTCTGTACCGTTGGCGTCATCCAATACCACAGAGGGCATCGCCCTGTGACTGAAATAGTTGATGATACTGCCCAGGTGATTAATGCAGGAGATGGCGGTAAACGGATCGTTAATACCGGGCGATAATGCACGTAACCCAATTTCCACAAGCTGTTTTATTGAATATTCAATGTCCTGTATTGGCGTGCGTTGCTCTCCGATCAGGATGCAATCCAGTAGATCAGATGAGTCCTCATCTGTTAACTCACTACCGCTATAAGACAAGACGTCTGCGCCATCTAATACGTACTGCCCAGCACGATACAAAAGACACACTTCAATGTTTCTTTTACAGGCAAACTCCAGTAAGAAATCGTAATTCACATAGGTTATGTAACCGTCCCGAGTCAGCTTTAAGCGGTTGGGAAAATTATTTCTGGCTCGATGGTACTTTTCAATGTCGTCGTCCAAGACACCGACTGAATCGCTGTATTCCTCTTTGAAAAGATCCAACGCACGTTCATTCAACTCTCTCACAACCTCACTGATGACCGAATCAACCTGAATTGATTTACAAATGTGATGGATAAAACCCACCAGTAGTATCAAATCCAACAGGGTGATGATAATAACTACCGTGACGGTGAAAATCGGTAGCTCGTCACCACTGAGAAACAGCGAACTTAACTGAATAGTGAAAACACAATAGAAGAATGTGGCAACAAAGCATCCCAGTGTGGTTTGGATAAACCGGTTTCGAATAAACGTTCGAATTAGCCGCGGGCCGAACTGCTGTGATGCAAGCGTCAGTGACGCGATCGTGATAGAAAAAGATACCCCTGCCACACCGAGAATGGCACCCGCGATGGTGGCAAGCTCGGTATGCAGGTAATTGTCATCAACGGCCTTGGGATACGGGAATCTATCGATGAGCCAGGCGAATTTCCAATTTGAATCAACCCAAACAGAGATTACGGAAAGTAAACCGGCACAAATCAGTAGCAGTAAAGGGATAGCCCAGAACGAGTTTCGAACTTCGCTAACAAGCCCTTTCAAGTAACCTAACTTTGATCCCGCCACCTGAAACAAGCCAGATCGATGTCCTGTGTCCGTCATTGTAGTATTCACTCTGAGCAGGGCCCGTTTTTATAGTGCGGAAAAAATTAGTTAACTACATTTCCGGAGGGTGGGTGTCAGCCACCACAGCACCACGCTCACCGATTGGTTTTGCTTCTCCTATAGTTGTATCGTGTAACGTTTGGAATTCCATTTCAGCGTTCAGCAAAGCACCTAATACCACTACGAAACTGGTGATGAAAAACCACAACAACAACACGATGATGGCGCCCAGCGCCCCATAAGTCTCACTGTAGTTGCCGAAGGTGTTAACGTATATAGAAAATCCGTATGAGCTACTTACCCACAGCACGGTGGCCAAGGTTGCACCCGGTGACAACCAACGCCATTTCGCAGGTTTTCGCGGCGGTGAAAACCGATACAACACACTTAAAGCCAAGATAACAACGACAAACAAAATGACCCAGGTGGCCAGCGTGGTGAGTGTGGATTCCCACGCGGAAATCGGAAAGAAACTCAACATGACCGGGGTTATGAGCATAACAATCATAACCACCACGGCCATGATTATCGCCCCGAGTGTCAGCACCAGGGTAAGAAGGTTAAGGTAGATGAAGTTTCGCGTTTCACGCTCTCGATACGCGATCGTTATGGTATTCACCAAGGCATGGATGCCTCGATGAGCACTCCATAAAGCGATGGCCAAGCCCACAATGAAGCGTAGGCCCAGCTCATTCTCCTCACCTGTGATAGCTGTGAGCTGGCCATTCACAATTTCCAGCACATCGGCCGGAACCACGCCTTCAATTGCACTCAAATGTTGCAGGATATCCTGTGGATTGGCCACCAATGCATAGAGGGCGACTACGGCCGCTAGCGCAGGGAATAGTGCCAGCAGCGCATAAAATGCCGTGGCAGCGGCGAGCATAGTGATGTTGTCTGATTCCAGCCGGAAGAAGACTCGTTTGACGATAGCCCACGCGTCAGACTTCGAGAGGTGCTCTGGTGAGTGCACTTGTCTGTCGGGTTGCAGAGTCTTATTCAGCAAAATACTTGGGCTCAGGGGTATATTCTTCAGTGCCCCATTCAATCACTGAATTTTGGCGGCGTCGGTAGTTATTGAAAAAATAACAATCGGGCGGCAGCCTTCAATGCTGACCCCTTATGGTTCCGAATCAAACGTCTCTAGGCTAACTTCATTTGACCATCTCGAACGAGCGGAGTACCGACGCAACGCTGGTGGCTATCAAGCGTTTGCTCGTGATCATCGTGCTATTGATGTTGTCGGTGGTTTTGTACTTTGGCCGCGACATTTTGATGCCCATCACCTTAGGCTTACTCATCAGTCTGACGCTTACGCCGCCGGTTCGTTATTTAGTCAGGAAGAACATTCCCGCTGGCCTCGCGGCACTGCTGATTGTCTTTAGTGTGGGCGCTACTATCGGGTTCAGTGCCCGATTTTTAACCGAACCCATCACCGAGCTGATGCAAACGCTACCCGATGTCAAAGATCGACTGGAAAGGCAGTGGCTACAATACGAACCTTCTGTTAAGGCCATCAGTGAAGTAAGTGACCAGGTATCAAAAATTACTTCAGACGATGATGCCGAAACCATGACGGTTGTGATCGATCAACCCGGGCTAATTACGTCAGCCGCATCCTCGGTGGCCAACGGGCTCACGACTTTGATGCTAGCGCTGCTACTGGCCCTTTTCACGCTCGCGTCCGGGGACTTGCTTCAGCAAAAACTCGTCACTGTTATGCCTGTACTCAGTGAGAAGAAAAAAGCCCTGCGAATTATTCGGGAGGTAGAAGGTAACGTCTCTCGCTATTTGTTGACGATCACCATCATCAATAGCTTGCTTGGAGCGGCAGTTGGAATATCACTGCACTTTTATGGGATGCCCGGCGCCGCCTTATGGGGTGCTATCGCAGCTTTATTTAATTTTCTGCCCTATCTCGGTGCTTTGGCAGGTACTGTTTTGCTGGCGGCAATCAGTTTAGGTACGTTCGATTCCTTCGCGGCAGCGCTGATCCCACCGGCAATTTATCTGTCATTAAGCCTTGTTGAAGGCAATATCATCACGCCACTGACTGTGGGCAGAAGTTTGAAGTTAAATGTCGTGGCCGTATTTCTTACTGTGACCTTTTGGGCTTGGCTCTGGGGAATTCCCGGCGCACTTATGGCGGTACCGATACTCGTCGTGGTTAAAGTATTTTGCGACCACGTTGAAGGTTGGACGACCTTTGGGGAATTTCTATCTGCACGGTCGCCGAAATTTGCTAATCAGCCTGATGAAGCGTGATTAGGTGTGCTTTGACGGGGTAGCTTTGAACTCCTGATGTGATGAAGTGGGGCGACTGGCTCTGGATTTGTACCATAAAGCAGCAACCGACAGCGCCGAATTCACTAGCGTCATCACGCCCGAACCTCTCTTGACAGTTTTCGTCGGACGCTCCACGACAGTGGTCACTTTTTTACGCGATCCAGCAAGCAAGCCGATGGCAAATGACCAAACCGGAACAGCCCGAATCGTTGCCAATACCGGCGCTAAGTCTTTCATGCGCTGAGTTGCTTGGGACGAGCGTGCTTTGGATATCACGGCCTTGCTACGGTGTTGTTCGCACCGTTCAATGGCGTCTTTTGTAATCGGTGTGCGAAACATCAAGTATTACTCCGCGGTCTTTTGGAAAAGACCTTGGGTGTTTTGAAAGCGAAGGCCAGCGAACGTAGAGCGGATTGCCAGGGCAAGCGCTGCAATTGCTAACAGATGCAGTATTACTAAGGTGAGTAACATCAATGGTACCGGGAGTCCCAGCCATAGCACAGTTTGAGCTAAAGAGAAGACCACCAAACACCATAAACTGAACAGGAGAAGTAGGGCCAATGTTCCCAGCAACAGCACCTGGACGACACTTGCCACCGCGAGTCGCGCATCAGATGCGACCACTCTAGACGAGTCCTTCACCAAATCGATGTGGCTCAGCACAAACTCACTCGCCGCAGAAAACGCCGTAGTCTCTTCTACCGGTGGTTGAGCGGGTTGGTTGGCGTTCACGGCTAGCCTCGTTTCAACCACAGCGCAGTCAGAACACCCGCGGCAAACGCTATACCGGCAGCTTGGGCGGGCTTTTCGTTAAGGAAGTTGTCGACCCTTTCCGCTCTTGCCATGAGCTTATTCTGCGCATCCGATGTGGCCGTGTTCACGTTAAGTGCCGCTTGATTTCTTGTTTTACGCAGTTCAGTTTCTGCATCGGCCAGGACACCCTCGAATCGATCGACGGCGTCGTGTAGGCGATTTCCAACTTTTCTTGCTAATTCGGGGTCCATCTTGGCCAATTCAACGTCCAACATTACTACCTCCAGTTTTCATTTAATCTATTCCAGATCACCGGAATTCGAGAGCAGCGTGTAATATTTGCAATGAGGAATTGCGAGTTATCGCCAAGCACCACCCTGAAACCCAAGCGACATACCACGCTGAATTATGAAAACTGACGACGACTACCGGCTGTTCATTGCTTCCTGTATCTCACAACATTCTCAGCTCCTAGCTGACCACTGGCTGGTTCAACTGCAGAATGTAGTTAATGAAGACACGCGGGATATTTTCCCCACCGAACAATATCTTGATCATATTCCCGCCATGCTCGACGAGCTGGCAGAGATCCTGGAAAACAATGACGAAGATTTGGCACTCACAAACTCATTGCTAGAGCGAAAAGCCGCTCAATTGGGAACTCTGCGCCATCAACAGAAAGCCAGTGTCAATCAGTTGCTACGCGAGTACGATCTTTTGTCCGAGGTACTTGAAGAATTTATTGTCAAACAATCGGAGCTTTACGACAAACCCGTTAGTGCCAAACAAAGCATCGGGCTAATGGCCGCGGTAGCAAGAATTGTTCGCACCATTCTGCAATCTACAGTAGATTCATTCGTGGATAAGTACATGACCACGATCAAAGATCAAACCGATAAGATCGTGTCGTTTAACCAGTTCATATCGCACGAGCTAAAAACACCCTTACAAGCGGCGCAGCTCAATATGGAGCTGTTGATGGAAAACAAAGACGCCAGTGCGGACGATGCTAAAGAACTTCTGATGATACAAACATCGATTCAGAACGCGTCTTCATTATTGGTCAATATTGAAAACTTGATTGCTAATTCTGATCACCCGATGCAGGACGTGCCTAACCGGCAAGTGGTCAACGTTCACGATTTGGTTCAAGACGTTATTGGTCAGTTAAGCGATACGCTCAACCTACGGGATGTGGACATACACTGCGATGAGGATCTAGGGGAGATCAATACCGAAACAGCCAAGCTGAGGCTCATCATGACAAACCTGATTAGCAACGCGGTTAAGTACCGGGACCCAAAGAAAGACTCTCGAAAAATACAGATCAAGCGGGCAACGAATCATCAGGATGACCAAGCAGGGATAGTGATTGAGGATAACGGCTTGGGAATAGAGGAAGACATGCTGAACGAAGTATTCAAACTCCGTGTTCGCGCGCATGAATCCCAGGACGCACAGCTGAACGTTACCGGGTACGGCATGGGCCTGTACCTGGTGAAAGAGGCCATTACGGATCTTGGCGGTACGATTGAACTGACGTCCAACGTCGGAGAAGGGACGCGTATTACGTTGTTGTTTCCCAGGAATTGATCGTTCCCAGACATTTCTAGTAATGTAACGATTTCCAATTCACCAGTACTTTTTATAAGTCGCTACCGAATCCAGACCGGCTCTTCTAGCATGTGCAGTGTAAGTGCATCACTTGTACATTATTTCGATTTAACAGAAGAGGATCCAATGAAACTTACAAGCGCAAAAATTTTTATGGCTTTAGTTTTTGCAGTCTCACTGACTGCATGTGCGGGAAGCGGAAACAATTTAAGCACAGGTGAATACATCGACAGTGCGGCAATTACCGCCAAAGTGAAAACCGAATTGGCTCTGGCTGATGAAACCAGCGCATTACAAATTGATGTAGAGACCTATAAGGATTTGGTTATCCTAAGCGGTTTCGTTGATAGCGAAGCGGAGCGCATCGCCGCAGAACGAATCGCGGCTGATGTCAATGGCGTTGCTAAGGTAAAAAACGCATTGGTGGTCAAGTCGTAGATCATACGAGTCGCAGTGAACCATTCGGCACAAGTCGTGAACCAGGGAAGGTTCACAACTTGTGGTGATATAAGGAAAACACAGATTCTGTACACGCCTGATTACTGGCATTCTTTCACAAGCTGGCGCAGTTCTTTTAATGCAAACGGCTTGGCCACGTACCTGAATACATCAACATCGTCCGTTGCAGCCATAATTTTCGACAGCTCTTTGCCGGATATGATGACGACCTTTATATCAGCACAGGTTTGCAGTGCAAACCTCGCCATATCGCCACCGTTGAGATGACTCTGGAGGTCCCAGTCGGTGATTAACATATCCGGAGTATTTTTCTCAATTGACTCCAACGCATTGACCGGGTTGTCGATTTGCACGATCGACTCTGCCAATGGTTCAAGAGCTTGAACCATGGCCTGCAATAACGGTTGATAGTCTTCCACGATCATGATCGTAAGGGACATAGTATGGGCAACTTTTTCGGGTCAGCCTGAGGCTGACAGCGGAGTCGTGCAAAGAAAAAGATGAGCCAAGCACGCGGATCGCTGCGACGTTTCGCACACCGGTGGCTTTGTCGGATAGCCACCACCGAACGCATGCACTTCAGGCCCAGTCGGTTGCTCCGGTTGGATGGGTTCAGGTGGCAATTCAGGTGGAAGCTTCGGATTCTCAGGTCCCGATGGCGCTGGTGATGGCGGCGTTGTGATCGGTGGAGTGGGCGGGGTCGGAGGTTTGGGCGCTTCCGGGTTGGGACTATCCGGATTATCAGGCCTATCGGGACCACCTGGTAATGGGGTCGGATTCACCGGGGGCACAGGGTGCGGGGTGGATAAATAAAACGTCGTCATTGTCTGAACCAGCCTGTCATGAATAGTCAAAAGAAGCAGAGAATAAGAGAGAGAGAAAAAGGCACCGCTCAACGGTGCCTACCGCTCTCTCCCAAAGCGTTAATTGAATTGCGCAACCCACTCGTCCACTTCACGCTCAGCTTCTTCTTTGGTCTTGCCATACCGCTGTTGGATTTTGGCAGTGAGCTGTTCGCGCTGGCCTGCGGCTTCAGCTACGTCATCGTCAGTTAGGTCGCCCCACTGTTCTTTGGCTTTGCCTTGCATTTCATCCCACTTTCCTTTTACTTGATCCCAATTCATTTATGACTCCTTTATTGATTAATTTGTGTCTGTTGTAGCGTGAGTCTGTATAAATTTTCGTGCGATAATCTTTCATAACTCCAAAATAAAAAAACAAAAGTTATCTAGGTTACCACTGACCTCTATATGCACCGCCACTTTGATAGCTCTTCGATATGAAATCGTTTTTAAGCATCAACAACTACTTGGCATTGTTCGAATTTTTCGAAAATTTAAACAGATACCTGTACGTCGCGAGCAAGTATAAGTAGGGCAATTGATACGACCACTGGCTTTGTACTTTTTACGCTAAAACACCTTAAAAACATCGGGTTTTAGCGATATCCAACATCAGTTAAGTCCACATCAAGACCGAACTTAGCCAATCGATATTTATATTCATCCCGTAATTGAACCAGTTTCAATTCAGGAATAGAGGTACACCATTTTTTCCAGGGTTTAGCTATGTGCTATGCCACCTAAATCATGAAGAAACCCACATAAACCTTATTCAATACACACGGTAATTTGTAAATAAGACAGGTAAATCGAAGGTTTTGCAATGGCCAACATTCTGCTGCTTGTGCCACGTACTCTGCAGGTTGTGGATGTCCCACTGGATAAGATTAGATAAGGTACTTCTAAATGATTAAGGTATTAAAAGTCGCATTAACTTCATTAGCACTTTCCGCAACACTCGTTGCCGGTGCTATCGCAGGAACCATGGGTTTAAAAGAAAAAATCGATACCGCGCTGAAAGAAATGGGGTACGGCCCGGAACTGGTAAAAGTTGATGTTCAGGAGGATGGTCACGTTTTCCTATCAGGGGACGTGGAATCAGGCGCAATAATACGTATCGAGAACACGGTGAATGGCATGGAAGGGGTAACAAAAGTAACCAGTACTTTGCAAGGCGTATAAACGCTTTAAGTAAGCAACAACGCTGCCCGTGGTTCATCCTCCCGACTACGGGCAGCTTTTAACGGCTTAGCCACTCGTTGTTCGTGTTTAATTCCCAGTTAACAAATGATTGCGGCTTCACGATCACGACGAATAACCGCAATCAAAACGCGCCAACATATGCCATCAAAATTTGTAAACGTTCTAGTTTCCTTAGGTGTAGTGACCACCGTTTTAGTCGCTTGCCAAGTGATAAAACCTGTCGATGTGCTTAACGCGGTGGCTACCGACAGCACGTACTCGTTGCGTAAAGACATCTCGTTCGGTCCTCTGGATCGATTAAAACTCGACATATACGAACCGACTGAGGGCGCTAATGGCGAAACGGTGATATTTATTTATGGCGGAGCCTGGCGTATGGGCTCTAAAGACGACTATGAATTCGTTGCACAATCCCTGACCGAAGAAGGTTACACCGTGGTGATTCCAGACTACCGCCTGTATCCCATGGTTCAGTACCCGGCCATCATCGACGACGTGGCGCTAGCCATAGAATTTCTAAAGACCGAAAATTTAGGCATTACCTCCAACACCAATGAATTCATCCTTATCGGGCACTCGTCAGGGGCGCACGCTGCCGCAATGTTAACCAGTAAAGCACGCTACTATCGGGACGACAGTACAGTGAAGGCTTTAATAGGCATCTCTGGGCCGTACGACTTGCCAATCGAATTGGAAGAAGTGGCCGACGTGTTTCCAAACGTGGAAAATCCAGATTCCGTTAAGCCCATTCGAAATATCACGCTGTCGCACCCCAGAACACTGCTCATACACGGCACCGGCGACGATAGGGTGGATGTACTGCACTCAAGACGATACTACAGGGCACTGGTCGCTAACAACGTACCTGCAACTCTAGAGCTGTTAAAGGATGTCGGACATACTGACATCATGGCGGGGGTTGCTACACCGTTGTCATTCCTAAATGACACTCGAAGTGCAATCCTGGCATTTTTGGACACACAAGACCAGGAACGATGAGCCTTAAAATCCTGCAACGCTGACGCCACAAAAATCAGAGCTGCCAACCTACCAAACTCCAGGATTGTGCTAGCTACAAACCAAGAATTGTTTGTGTAATACTCTCGACTACGCCAGACCGGCACCGCAAAATTAGTCAGAAGCTTAAAACGTGACGGAACGACAAGCCCTAGTTGTAGAGGACGACGCAGCTTCCGCTGAGGCCTACTGCCGCGTGATGGCTTCAATGGGGTTCGTACCAACACGCGTCAGTACATTCCAGGCGGCAAAGGACAGCCTCGGAGAGTCGAGTTTTGAACTGGTGCTGCTGGATCTGGGCCTGCCTGATGGTGACGGTCTGGACATACTCACCCAGTACGCCACAGGCGCCAACCGACCCCCGAGATTTATCGTTATAACAGGCAACCAAAGCCAAAGCGCTGCGGTCGATAGCTTCCGCGCAAACGCGGTCGACTTTCTCAGTAAGCCGGTATCTTTGGACCAACTCAAGCGCAGCCTATCAAAACCTTTTATCAATGCCGCAATGGATGCTTCAGCCTCGTCAGAACCAAGTAATGCGACCCCTGGCTACAGCGTCGTCCCATCGCGCGAAACCACCCTCGTACTGGAAGGGCATTCACAGGCTGCTCAGGAGCTCAGAGCCAAGGCCGCCAGGATCGCCATGACAACGAATAGTTGCTTGATCTACGGTGAACCAGGGACTGACAAAGCAGGGCTAGCCGTCGCAATACACAGACTGTCAAAGCGCACCGGGCAATTCTTGTATGCGCACGCCTCACTGTTTGCGAAAGCTGAGACTTCTGCAAGTTCCGCCGACGTAGCGCAGCTCAGAACAGACATCGCGCAACTGCTGGAAGCCGGCGCAGGCGGCACCGTTTTCATTGATGACATTACAAAACTAGGGCAGGTGGCGCAGTCTGTATTTGCTGAGGTGCTAAACGAACAGGCAGCCAACACGCATTCCAAGGGTGAGCCTAACGCACAGTTGATTCTGTCAATACCGGTGCATTGGCAAGTGGCGATTGATGATGGCACTTTGGATTCTGAGAGCTTCCATACGCTCGCCGTAATCCGAATTGATGTGCCTGCTCTGCGAGAACGGAGATCGGATATTACTGCCATGGCGGAGTTGTCGGTAACTCAGCTGAACAAGCGACATGGGATGAGGAAATCTCTGGACACCATCGATGACGACTTAATCGAAAATTACCTGTGGCCAGGCAACCTAACCGAACTGGAGAACGCTGTGGCTCAAAGTTTTTTTGGTGCCACAGCGTCAGTCTGTATTGATGCGCAACGCCTTGCACTGAGTAGTTCGGTTGCCGAACAACGAAAGTCTTTGAACTCACTGGTAGGTAAGACGTTCCGAGAGGTAGAAAACCACCTCATGCTTCTGACGTTAGACGCGGTACATGGCGACAAAGCAAAGGCAGCAGAAACCCTCGGTATCAGCTTGAAAACACTGTACAACCGGCTCAATGCACTACCCGATTGATCCTTATTAAGATCAATCAGATTTAATCATGCTTTTGAACAAGGCTCACGGCGTCGTCGATGGAATCAAGTATTCCGTTTAGCTGTTCTTCCAATTCTCCATCGCTGCAGTCCAACAACAGAAGTTCAGTTCGAAGTTTGGCTGCTTGAAGCGGTGTGCGTATATCGTGCATCAGCTGATCCAATCTATCCTGCAATGAGATTTCGGTTGAATCGTTCATCGCGGCATTTTCCTCGGTCGCGCCATAAAGTCCTCATCGCCAGCCAAACATGCAAACAGAACCGTAACTAAATTTTCAGCTGTAGCACTTGTGCAGTTTACTCTGTCCATATCTTTCTCAATGATGCGGCGTCCACAGGTTTGAGCAAAGCATCGTCGAAGCCAGCCCTGATGTATTGCTCCATGCCATTCTCTGGCTCCTGCCCGGTTAGCGCGACAAATTTGGTATTCGAAAGCGCTGGTATCTGTTTAAACGCTTTTAATAACTCATGTCCAGTCATATCCGGGAGGTTAATGTCGATAACACAGATATCCGGATTGAAGTAATGGGCAATCTCCAACGCATCCTGCCCCTTCAATGCAAACTCCGACAACTGCCCGGACCGCACCGCAATGCGTTTCATCACCTCTGCACTTGCAAAATGATCTTCCACAAACAATAGTTTTTTAGTGTTAACCGTATCCGGTTGAAGAAACAACTGAATCTTACTGGTAAGTGCCTTTAAATCGATGGGCTTGGAAATATAGTCGGTGTAACCGGCTTCAATGCATCGTTGGTAGTCACCAATCATGGCTTGAGCGGTGAGCGCTATAATCGGTTTGTCGTAACCCTGTTCCCGCAATTCACGTACGGCAGTTAGTCCATCTTTATTGGGCATCTGCACATCCATCAATAACAAATCATACAGCGACGGGTTTTCCAACACTTTTTTCACCGCCTCTTCACCGTCGTTTGCAACGGATACCGTGGCCCCGGATTGTTCCATCAGTGAACGTATGACGTTCACGATATCCGGAACGTCCTCAACGATTAGAATGCTACCTTTAAGCGATACAAAGCTATCATCTTTGTCAGTACGCTCTGATTCCTCATGTGTGTCAAGCGTAATGGAATTAATCATCCTTGACCCGTGGTCGTTTTTAGCCGGCAAAGTCACTGAAAATACACTGCCTTTGCCAGGCTGACTGGTAACCGAGATCTCTCCTTCCATTTGATCCATCAGTCGTCGGCAAATACTCAGCCCGAGGCCGGTGCCTTCCGCCACAATCTGCGTGCCACCACGAACGAACGGCTGGAACAAATTTTCTAACGAGGATTTCTGGATGCCTATACCCGTATCCGCCACCGAAATGGTGAGTTGATCAACCCAATGCCTTAAGCGAATCGTTACACCACCCGAAGGGGTGAACTTGATTGCGTTGGCAGTAAGATTTATGAGTACTTGACGCAATCTGAGTCGGTCTGTCTCGATAAACTCTGGAATTGGTGTATCCATTTTCACATCAAAATACAGATTCTTTTCTTCCACTCGCACTAACATCATTTGGTAAAGATCAGCGATGAGCTCAGGAACTGAGACTTTCTCATGAACAATTTCTAATGTGTTATTTTCGATTTTGGATAGGTCAAGTATGTCGTTGACCACGTCGAGTAAATGAATCGCGTTACGTTTTATCGCTGTCGCGCCAGCGATTTCTTCCTCGGTATTTAAGTTGGTTCGCATCAAGTCGATATGGCCCATGATCGCAGTCAACGGGGTTCTGATTTCGTGACTCATATTTGCCAGAAATTCGCTCTTGGCTTTATTTGCCATCTCCGCACGAGCGGTGGCTTGAACCAACGCATTTTGCGATTCAAAGCGATGAGAGATATCTTCAAAAGACACAACGTATCCAGGATTCGCCTTATCAGATTGAATAGCCTCAGCGTTGTACTCGACAGGTATGCTGTCGCCGTTTTCACAAACAAACTCTACCTGACGATTACGAACAGACAACTGCTGATCAATATTATCGAGAAACTCTGACGCCCCTTCAGAGTCGGCTTTTACAACGCTACGTATGTTCACCCCAATGAAGTTAGCGCTGGTGTCATAACCGAGTAAGCGCAGCATTTCTGGATTGCAGTAGGTAAGAATCCCGGTGTCGCTTACAACAAAAATTCCAATAGCAGCAGACCCCACCAAGGTTTGGACCAGACTTTCACTGTTAGCAAGGCTCTGACGTGCGGCCTTGTACCGAGTGACGTCGCGTATCGCGGCAAAGAGGTGCTGGGTGCCCTGTAACTCGATCGTATTTACCGTAATTTCGGTTTCAACAATTTCACCGGTTTTACGCCGTAACCTTGATGGGAACATGCTGATGTCATCCGCCGCGCTGCGCTCAAACACATCTCGGTACAAGCTTTTGTCATGTATCAGATCAACGTCTGACACTTTCATTTCTAAAAGCTCGTCAACCGCATAGCCTGTCATCGTGGCGTAAGCAGGATTAACGTAAATGAAGTTACCTTCTCGATCCAACAGTGCCTGACCGTCACGGGCTTGTTCAGTCATGTAACGGTGCAGCGCTAAATCATTTTCGGTATTCAGGACCGAGCTTATGTCAGTGATAAACATGACCACACCAGAAGCACCTTCTGTGCGGTTGTAAGGCGACATGCGCATCAAAAAGGGTCTGGAGCGCTCATCAAACACCGTACGTTCGATTTTCGAACCCGTGTGTATAACCGAACGTATGGAGTCGTCAATGTTCTCTTTTCTGAAATTATGTAAGAAACCGTCGATTGGCCGACCGACATCATGTGTCACCAAATTAAACGTCTTACCAATTTCAGGCGTAAACCGACGGATGCACAAGTCATCATCGATGAAGATTACGCCCACTTTTGTCAGGTTGAGCAGGTTGTCCATGTCATCGGTTGCCACCGAAAGTTCATGGATCTTTTTCTGATGCTCAGTATTTACCGTAAACAGTTCTTCGTTAACCGACTGAATTTCTTCGTTGGTACTGTTTAGCTCTTCATTACTGGCAAGCATTTCTTCATTCGCAGCTTGCAGCTCTTCATTGGACGTTTCCAGTTCTTCAATCGTGGCCTGCAGGTTCTCTCTTGAGTACCTAAGCTCAGCTTCTAGTGATGCGATACGAGCTTTGTCCATCTCGTTAACGCTGACTACGGTAGCCTCCGGTTCGGATGCTTTCGCATCCATAACGCGATCTTCACGCCTCAACGTAACCAGGATATTTAAAATATGCGTACGTTGATCAACAATCGGCTTTGCAATGATATGCAGCGTATAGGGTTCGTCAGAGCCATCCTCCTGCCCATTGATCTGACAGGTATAGTGCACTTCGTTTTGTTCTCTGATGGTGTGCTGCAGCGCACCAGATAGCGTTGTTTTAAGTTCAGGCGCAATCACCTCCACAACGCTCACATCCAGCCGGCCGGCTTTAAATTCAAGGTATTTCTGAGCGCCACCAAAGGTATGCAGAATTCGATAACTTTCATCAACCAGAATGGATGCGGGCATGTACTCATCGAGCAGACGGTCGTATATGGCCAGCAACGACATATCAGGGCGAGTGTCTGTAACAGTAGCCCTACGTGTGGAGCCACGCGGCATTTGGGGAACGGTGGTGCCCGCATGAAACGGCATGCGTGAGTCCAGCGGCAAACGCACATCGCGACGCTTTCGGTAAATGCGCCGACGCCCATCCACCGTCGTAAATTCATCATCAATCTCACCTGGGGTTTCACTGGGGCCTAAGAACAGGTACCCGCCGCTCTTAAGCGCAAAGTGAAACAACGACAAGGCTTTTTTCTGAGCCTGCGGGTTTAGGTAGATCAACAGGTTTCTGCACGACACCAAGTCAAGTTGTGTGAAGGGCGCATCGCTGAATACATTGTGAGAGGCGAAGACCACCATGTCGCGCAACGCAGGCGACACCTGCCAGCCTAACTTGTTCTTCTGAAAATACCGTTCGCGGCGATCATCCGACAGCTCCTTTACCGCATCTTCAGGGTAAATTCCTCGAGCTGCCGTGTCCAGCGAGCCTTGATGAATATCGGTGGCAAAAATCTTTACTTCGATTTCGCTGGAAGAGGGTAGCTGCTCATGCAACATCATCGCGATGGAATACACTTCTTCACCCGACGCACATCCGGCAACCCATATTCGAATTGTGTTCGTCGACAGGGCTCGATCAATAAGGTCCGGAAGGATAGTGTCTTCGACAATTTTAAACGCATCCGAATCCCGAAAAAATCGCGTCACACCGATCAAAAGATCTTTGTACAGATCCTCAGCTTCTTGCGGATCGGCCTCAACACGGCGCGCGTATTCACCGATATCGTCTATGTGCAAAAGTCCCATTCGACGCTCAATCCGCCGACCCACCGTGCTGGGTTTATAGTTGCTGAAGTCAACGCCGCGTTTACTTTTTACAGCGTCAAAAATCGTTGCCAATACCGCTGTGTCGTCTGAAGAAATTTCCGCTTTTAGCTGCCGAGGAGTTAAAGATTTTTGCCGATACAGCGTGAGTGCCTCGGGCATTTCCCCTGGCGCCATAACCGCATGCACACAGCCAGTAGCTTGCGCATTCAGCGGCATGCCATCGAACCGGGCAGATGTGTCGTCCTGGCTGATAACCAAACCATGCGCCGCAGCAATAGCCTGAACCCCTCTCGAGCCATCACTACCCGTGCCGGATAAAACAATGGCCACCGCATCTTTGCCCATATCGTTGGCAAGTGCACGAAAAAACTGATCGATGGGGTGCGTTAAAACATCTTCACGCGGCCGATCGGTGAGATGCAACTTATTGTTGGATATCACCATGACCTTCTTGGCTGGGATCAGATAAATGTTGTCCTTATGAACCTCCATATTCTCGGTAGCAACATGAACAGGGATATTCGTAACCCGACGAATGAGCTCATCCATATGGCTCTTGAAGTCAGGCGATAAGTGCTGCACGATAACGAAGGCGTAGCCCGATTTTTCGGGCATGTTGGCAAACAGATCTTCTAATGCTTCCAATCCACCGGCGGAAGCCCCGATTCCTACAATTCTTTTCATCGTTACCTATGACAGTATTCTTTTAACAACGTTATTCGTTCGTATAGCAGCTCGGATCACGCTGCAGAATGTGCGGCTCGGTGCTCCAGATCCAATAACAATTTAGCGATCTGTTGCTGATGGGTAATGTGTTCAGGAGAATCACGCCACACAATGTTTAGCGGCATGGAATCGTGCTGCGCATCATCCGGCGACTGCACAATTGTTGTGCCGCCAACTTTAGCCAAAAATTTAGCGCCTTCAGTCCCGTCATCCAAGTAACCACTGAGTATAACGGCTGTGCAATTGCTCCCAAAATGCTGAGCGGCAGACACAATGGTCAAATCAATGTTCGGTGTGGGCCCCAGCTCACGCTCCTGCTCGACCAACACAAACTTTATCTCGCCGTCTTCGGCGGCCTTGAAAGCTACGTTGTGTGATGAGGGCACAACATGAACGGCGGCTGGGGTAATGAATGAGTCGTGTTTGATGGTACGAACCGCTAAATTACTCGAGGCTCCAAGTACGTCTGTCAGCAACGAGGGCCTGGAGGGCAGCGAGTGGCGTACGACAACAATCGGGATAGAGAAATCAGCGGGCAGCTGGCTGAAGATAGTCTGCAGTGGTTCGAGCCCTCCGGCGGACGCTCCGATAATTATGATCTGGCCGTGTGGTCGCTTCTCTTCGCTCATAGTAATGCACTCGCTGTCTTTAAATCCTGTGCATTCTCTGATGCCTGTTTGCTAAGTAGATCCGCCCCCATCACGGGCGCGGATTTTCCCTGTAGAGCTTGAGTATTTGACCTTACAGGGTTCAGTGGCGCTGTCGTTGTAAAAATGACAAGCGTGGAGATTCATCCGAAAGCCAACACTATCCTGCCTGATATCAGCGTTTCTGATGCGACTTTAAGCTCGCTAAATTGGCTAACTGACTCATTCCATAGGGCCCTTCCACCATGGCTACTCCATTCGAACCGCCTTCTGCACTCGTACTCGATGATGATTTGGCGTTATCCGGTCTGTTCTCTCAAGTGCTTCAGTCACAGGGCTATGAGGTGTCGACCGCACATCGCGTCGCGGATGCGCGCCGGATTATCCTCGAAAAAGCACCCAAACTCATGCTGGTAGACATAGACCTTCCCGACGGAAATGGGCTGGACCTCATGGCGGAATTGAACAATTCCACAAAAGACCGATTTATCGTTATCAGCGGTAACACTTCCCAACAATCCGTCATAAAAAGCATCAAGTGCAGAGCCAGGGACGTACTCGTAAAACCCGTGGACCTTGCACAGCTAAAGCGTGCGATACAACCCCGCACGCAGCAAAACGAGCTCATCAACGAAGCGGCTAACGACCCAAGTAGCAACGAAATCACGTCTTGGGTTGAAGTGGGGCACTCGCCAGTGTTGCAGCAACTAAAAATCATGATCGGTCGGGTTGCATCCCACCCAACCAGTCATGTTTTGATCGAGGGCGAAAGCGGAACACAAAAGTTTTCGGTTGCCGAACTTATCCACGAACGCAGTCGCCGAGGTGGGCCACTGGTGCGAATGAACTGCGCTGCAGAAAATGATGCTCGAGTAACTGAACGTTTATTTGGCCTGGAGGACCCCGAAACCGGCGACTGCCTGCACAAAGGCTATCTGGAACAGGCCGCAGGAGGCACCTTGGTCATCGACGACATTACCGAGCTACACCCGTCCCTACAATCGAGACTACTGTCTTTCATGAAAACCGGACGATTTCGACGTGTGAATGGCCGAAACGGAATTGGGGTATCAGTCGCCACCGTGAGCATCTGTCAGGAACAATCCACCAATATTTTAGAATCCGAATCGCTCCGGTCAGATCTGTATTTTCACCTGGCCCAATACACCCTCCGAGTTCCTGCCTTACGGCAGTGTATCGACGATGCCATTCGATTTTCTCGATATTACTGTCAGGTGTTATCGCAAAAGCATGACAGAGCGATCAAGCTCTCTGCCGAGGCGGAAGATCTAATCGCTAAACACAGTTGGCCTAACAACGTCCTGGAGCTATCTATGGCACTCGATACAGCAGCCGCGGATATGGCCGAAAACGAATCGGAAATTACCCATTTACTCACCAACGCTCCTCAAGAAGATGAGCAGGTACGTGATATCGACCAATTGGTGGGGACTTCGTTTTGGCAGCTGGAAAAACAGCTGCTTCTGGCCACTTTGGACCATCATGCCGGCGACAAACGAGCGACCGCCAAAATGCTGGGTATCAGTTTAAAAACCTTATACAACCGCATTAACGCCTACCAATAAAGGATGTTTTAATGATTTCCTCAATCGAGGTTACCCCACAGACCGGTCGTGTTCAAAGCAAACAAAATCAGCGGAAAACACCATCTGATACTCGGGCTTCTCATTCAATTTTAGTCGTTGAAGACAATCGGGATACCGCAGACTTACTGTGCAAGATCATCCAGCGGGCGGGGTATAACGCATCAGCTTGCTATTCCATTAGTGAAGCGCAAGAGGCCGTCAGGATTTCTCCTCCGAGCATCGCTTTAGTCGATCTTGGTTTACCAGATGGAGGTGGAGTTAGTCTCATACAAACGCTGGGCGAATACAACGTCAGGAATATCATTGTAGTGACCGGCTCTCAAAACATGGACACGACACTGGACTGTTTGCGGGCGGGCGCTTTCGATTATTTACAGAAACCCGTCAGTGCTCAGGAACTCATTGGGTCGTTAAACCGAATTACTCGCGCAGAAAGCAGGCAACGCATTCACTACTATGATGAAATGTTCGAGATGCCGTCACGAGTCATCGGCCTGAACGGAGATTCTAAGGAAAGCTGTGTTTTGAGATCTTCGATTAAAAGTGCGGCAAGATCGACGTTCATGCACACGCTGGTGACCGGCGAACCCGGTGTACTAAAACCAGAGATCGCCTCATTGGTGCACAAGCATCGGTATTCTGATCAACCGCTTATTTATGTAAACTGCGGTGTAGAGAACGATGCGTTGGCGACAACCCGATTTTTTGGGCAAGCACCCTCTGAAGCGAATCACACAAAAACTGAGGCAAACATTGAGGAAGGGTACTTTCAAAGAGCGGGGAAAGGTTCGTTGCTTTTGGACGACCTTACGCACCTACCTAAGCACTTGCAATCGGCAATACTGGATTACCTGAGAACGGGACAGTATCGACCTAATGGAGCGTTGAATGCCTCGAAGTCTGCTTTGGTAATTCTGGCAGTATTAAGAGAACCTGCCGAGACCGCTTTGAACAGCGGAAGATTGTTACCCGAATTGTATTACTTACTGGCTCGCAACGAGATTGCTGTGCCGCCTTTAAGAGAGCGCGGTGGCGATATCAGCTCATTGATTGACGTGGCAGTTGCTGAAATGAATCACCTGTTTGGTTCGGAAAAATCCGTATCCGCCGAACTTAAACAATGTCTGGAAAAATACGCATGGCCAGGTAACTTCACCGAGTTCAAAAACGTGTTGCTTACCTCCTACACGGCAACAGAGGATGGTGAAGAAATGGTTATGAATTCCCGGCTGCTTCCTAACCTTCAATCCACGGCTGATTCAGCAATCAACAGTTTTGTGGGAGAAAGTTTCTGGGATTTAGAGCGCAAACTGATGTTTGCAACGTTGGAATCGGTGAACGGCAACAAGCAAAAAGCATCGAAGCTTTTGGGTGTCAGTCTTAAAACGCTGTATAACCGACTGAAGGCTGTACAGTAGAACTGCTTATAAGGGTGGTCGCCTTACGCGACCACCCAGACCAAATAAACACTACTTTTTGCGTAAGAGTACAGCTGTTAATATGCCTGCAGCGAAGACAATGCCGGCAGCTTGCAATGGTTTTTCCTGAACATATCGCTCAACGGTTTTGATTGTGTCGGCTGCTTTTTTTTGCGCCTCTTCAGCCATGATCTCTGCATTCAGGGCAGCTTCGGCCGAAGCGTTTTCAATCCGGTTACTGACGTCGGATAACGTCGCGTTTACCTTTTCTGCGGCTTCCTTCGCAGCATCGGTTTGTTCCTGTACTTTGACTGTTTCCATAATGTAGGTGCCTTTTTGGATATTCTTTGGAAGGGAATAGGTTACGGGTGCAAGCACAGGAAGTGTCTTGCTCCTGTAATTATTGCAAGCAGTCAAAACCCTGCAGACGACGGTGACACCTACAGCCTGCCAATCAGCGTTAACGATATTACACGGCTAGCGATGCAATCTTTCAAGTGTCTATTGAGTGGATCTGTACAACCGTATTATCCGGTCTCCAACCAGGAGACCTGCAGATGGATATCTTTGAGAAAATTGAGCACGACCATAAAAAGCAACGCGAATTAATGAACGGCATCCTTAATGAGAATACTTCAGTTTCAGAACGGCAGCAATTATTCGATGAATTCAGAGTTGAATTCAGAGCGCATGCGGCAGCTGAAGAAGAATCGTTCTACGCGCCAATGCTTGAAAACAGTGAAACAACCGATCAATCACGCCACAGTGTGGCTGAACATCATGATGCAATTGAACTTTTGGAGGAGCTAGAGAAGCTCAATGTTTCGGACGAAGAGTGGTTATCGACGTTCAAGAAATTAGCCGACGAGAACGAGCATCATATGGAAGAGGAAGAATCGAGTGTTTTTGACGCTGTTCGAAAGGAAATGAAAGACACTGAAATTGAAAATATGTTGGGTGTATTCGAGGACAGAAAATCGCAGGAGCTGGAACACGCCTAAATTTCTGTTTTGATTTGGCCATGGGCCCTCAGCAGTTGCTGAGGGCTCACGGCGCTGTTTAAAACAGGAGTAACCTACGTACTCCGCCCGCGAATAAACGAAAACACCGCAACAATTAAGAAAACAACAAACAAAATTTGTGCAATGGATGAGGCGGAACCAGCGATACCACCGAAACCTAATACGGCGGCAATGATCGCAATAATAAAAAATGTAACTGCCCAACTTAACATAGCAAATCTCCATTCTTTGCCCGGCTGTTGCGCCAGGTTTGGTTGAAGTATGAAGCATCGGGTTTGCACAGATAATCGGGTGTGTAACTTTTTCTGAACGGCCAGCCGAATCCCTCTCCTCAAGATCGACTCACACATACTCAGCAGCGTTTTTTGTATTTTTTACGATCATCGGAGTAATTTTACCAACTACCTAATTAAACAAGGATCACTGAGCTACCGTGGCCTCAAGGTTAGCGCTTGGCCAAATTTTATATTCTGAAGCCAATGCGAATAACCTCTACGTCTAAAGTACCTGATCGTGTAAGGCAACTGATCGTCCAACAGTACCAACCCGTTAATCGGTAATGAACGCGAATTATTAGTCTAACTCGCTAGCAAAGGGGCAGGTTATATGGAAACATCACAATCGCAAATCACGCAGAATCAAGCGCCCATCGATGATTCAGAAACGCACTCACAATCGCGTACAGAAAACGTTAGTCCCGCTGACTTGGAAATCATTGAACTGGCAGTGGCGGCTTCGACGCATCGTTTGCACGCCTCACGAGCCATATTAATCCTCGGTGTACTGGACTGTTTGACTCGGCAGCCTATTGGTAGCCGTGAAGGCCCGGAAGAACGTTTGATCAGTGACACAAACGTCGATGCATTGCTGCGCAGTGCGTCGTTACGTAAATCTGTTGTGCTCGACTACCTTGATCAATTACCCGCTTCAGCGGTGCGCGAATTGGCTGGCTTCTACCAACAGTATGATCCACTGTCTATGTTTGATAGCTCGTTGACAGCTATCAGCAAGAACCTATACAGCGCACCCTCAACCGCTGTTATCGATAAGGTTCAGCAGGATTGGCGGTCAGGCTTTTTCGACACACACGGATCTTTGTACGACCGCCTGACATCTCATGTCTTGGCAAAACAGGCACTAGCAGAAGAAGCCTGATAAACCCATCAACCTTTAGAGCGGAATATACTATTGATGTCGAGCGAAGATAAAATGAATAAACCAGCAGCACAGCCTGCTGGTAAAGATGAGAGCGCGTACCCACGCGATGGCTATTGGGAAACCGAAGCAATAGACAAGAGTGTTCCGCTTCATAAAGTCGGGGTAGAAGGTGGTGTAGAAGATGTAAAATCTGAAAACAGCACAGGCGGGGAAGAAAACAGTGAGACAGGCTCCGTCTCAGCTACAACAAAAGACTAACTAGTCATGCAGGATCCATGAGTTTTCGAACATCATCCAGGCTGTCAGCATCACGCACACTTTTGTCATGCCGCCAGCGGACAATACGTGGGAAGCGAACGGCAATACCTGACTTATGGCGGGTCGAGGCATTGATGCCTTCGAACGCCAGTTCAAATACATGATGCTTTTCCACCGCTCGCACAGGGCCGAATTTCTCGAGCGTGTTTTTGCGTATCCATTTATCCAGCGTGTTTATTTCATCGTTGTTTAGCCCCGAATACGCTTTGGCCACCGGAACTAATTCATCGTCGTTCCAAACTCCGAATGTGTAATCGGTGTAAAGATTAGAACGGCGTCCGTGTCCAGCTTGAGCATAAAGTAGCACGGCGTCTACCGTGTAGGGCTCCACTTTCCATTTCCACCATAAGCCGCGCTTACGTCCCGTCTCGTATAAGGCGCTGTAATGCTTAAGCATCAGTCCTTCTACCCGCTCAACGCGTGATTCGGCTCGTATGGCATGCAACTCATCCCAACTGCTCACCTTGTGCTGTACAGAAATTCGCAAACCGGGTAGGGCAGCGGCCACAGAATCCGAAGACTCCTGCGCCCAACGTTTGAGCGTACTTTCTAGTACAGCCCGACGGTGATTCATGGGTTGCTGTCGAATGTCGGTGTTTCCTTGCTCCATCTGATCGTAGACAAGCAAACAGCACGGGACTTCGGTCAAAAGCTTTTTACCCACTTTCTTTCGGCCTATGCGCCTTTGTAATGCGCTAAACGGCAATACCCCATTGGCATCCCAGGCTAGAATTTCGCCATCGAGTACTGTGCCGTCCGGTAGCTGCGAAGCGGCAGACGCTACTTCAGGAAATCGCTCAGTTATTAGCTCTTCACCGCGTGACCAGATATAGGTTTGACCGTCGCGCCGAATGACCTGGGCGCGCACGCCATCCCATTTCCATTCCGCCAACCACTCATTTACATCGCCTAAGGCTTCTGGCGGCTCTGTGAGTGGCGAAGCGAGACAGAATGGGTAGGGTCGGGAGCTGAGCGTTTCGCCTTCATCTTTGGCAATCAGTTGCTCCCAGAAGTCAGCATTGGGTGACCAATCACCCATCAAACGGTGAAGCACAACCGCACGATCGAGTGACGCGTGTTGTGCGATACTTCTTGCCAGCAGTGCTTGTGAGACGCCAACCCGCAGCCCGCCAGTCAGTAACTTATTCACTACATAGCACTGGCCGTAGGGCAGGCTCTTCCACCAGTGCTTTACGCGTTGATTTTGTGTGTAAACATCGGTATTCCGAAGGCCTTCAATGCGTTCATTGACCCAGTTAGTTAACGACACTTCTCTGATAGCGCCAGCACGATGACCGTCTGGCTCGGATACCAATAGTGCGATCGTCTCAGCTAGGTCTCCAACGCTCTCATAGGTTTCCTCGACCAACCACGTCGGCAGTTCACTGCATTCAACCAACCACAACCTCAGTACGCTTGAAGGAACCACGCTTTTCAAACGCCGGCCAGAAAGAAAATATACCGCCCAAGCCGCGTCACTGGAAGCGGCCTTCGCAAAGTAAGCCGACATGGCCTGAACTTTTCGGTTTGTAGACGTTGTGTTATCCAGCGCTACATATAATTGCTCGAACGCTTCCATTTAAGCACTACCCCTGGACTCGCTTCCCGTATCTACATCTGCTTCGCCTGCGAAGCGAGTTGATAGTTCCTCTGCCACATACCCCTGTTCTTTTAAAAACTTTACAAACGTATCGCCCCGCCCATGGGTAGTAAGCACCTGTTGCGCTCCACACTGTTCAACCGT
The DNA here is from genome assembly GCA_020629835.1 of Granulosicoccaceae bacterium. Lineage (GTDB taxonomy): Bacteria > Pseudomonadota > Gammaproteobacteria > Granulosicoccales > Granulosicoccaceae > Granulosicoccus. Next base: position 105,771 of record JAHDCO010000004.1, on the reverse strand, counting down.
CTTTAAAAGTGCAGGCCAATCTGCATGGTCAGACAACACAAACCCGCGATCGTAGCCTCGCCGACGACGATTACCACGTACCCGCATCCATCCTGAACAAAAACCCGTCGATGCATTCTTAAACCGACGCATCCACGCAGAACCGCTTGCACCAGGGGGCGCAATAATCAATTGGCCCGCATAGTCTTTCGACTTGTCGTCTAAATCAATTGGGTGAGTGGGTAGCATGGGCACGCCTTGCCGGCGATACACATCCGTCATATTTGCAACGGCTCCATGCAAGTAGACCGATTCGTCCGTAAAGTGCATGAGTTCTGCAAGCACCCGCTGCGCCTTCCCAAGCGAATAAGCAAATAAAACCGCAGGTCGACCTTCTGCTTTCATGGCCTGCCACCACTGAAAGATTTGCTGTGCAACCGCGTGGCCACTTTCCCATTTGTAGATTGGCAGGGCGAACGTTGCTTCAGTGATGAGCGTATTACAAGGGACTAGTTCAAACGCTTCTGCTGTTGGATCGTTATCTCGTTTGAAATCTCCAGTAAACACCCAAACCTCGCCTTGGTGTTCTACACGGATTTGTGCAGAACCCAAGACGTGACCTGCCGGGTGAAAGGAAACTGTTGTATCCCCAAAGGTAAGCGGCTCGCCAAAAGGCACACCTTTTATATCGATGTCCTCACCCAATCGTTTTCTAAGTAACGGAACACAGCTATCGGCGGCGATGTACTGTTGCGAACCTGGGCGGGCATGGTCAGCATGCGCATGGGTAATTAATGCAAGCTCTGCTGGCTCCCACGGGTCTATAGCAAACCCACCGGGCTTACAGATTAGTCCACCGTCTTTAGGCTCAAGTAGCGCTACCAACGTCTTTTCCCATTCTGATAAGCTGACTATAAATCAGGCTACATGCGCATCTACCGTCAGCAGGGTGCGAAGAGACGCGATGGTGACAATACCGTCTTTCAAGACTCGAACCCCTGACTGGTGGCGCGCGGGACTTTTTTCATCGCCTAAGCTCGTTACCACAGAGGCTGCGTTTGCAAAGGACTGATCAGCAGAGAAACCGTGCGGCGTAGCCAGGGTCGCGATGCCAGCTTTAACAGACGCGTTAACGCAATCGGCGGTATCTTCGATCGCGATCGTCTCGCTTGCATCCAGGCCCAGCGTCTGCAATGCGTAGCTATATACATCCGGGTTTGGCTTGTCGCGTTTCACGACACCTCGTGTGGTGATTAAATCAAAATCAGCGCGGCTCAGCGCGTCACTGTTCTTCAACAACGCGCTTACGTTGTCAGGCTCGGTCGTTGTGATAAAGCCAACCCGTGCACCGAACTCACGAGCACTATGAACCAGCCTCGATACACCTGGTCGCAAAGGTATGAACCCTTGCTGCAGTTGCTCGGTGAAGTACTGGGTTTTTAACGCGTGAATGTCAGTCACTGCCGCATCGCTCAGGTCTGTGTGCTGCGACTCAGCATAATGGTGCAGGCGTGCCTGTCCACCAGTTACCGTAAGCAAGTCTCGGTACACCGACTCACTCCAATACCAGTCGAGCCCAATGGTTTTAAAGGCCGTGTTGTATCCCGCCAACTGAATGGGCGAAGTTTCACACACAGTGCCGATCGATCCGAATAATAGCGCTTTCATAACTCAATCTACGGTTGTAAGGGTCTTTTAGCCTGAATGAATGTATGCGTTTTCTACGGGCGATTTGTACAAAGGTTCTGTGGATTTGCAAATTTATCCATACGCTGCGCACGCGCTGACGTATCGCGTACCCTCAAACGCTTGCTTTGCTTACAAAGCAAATCTACGATTTTTTAAAAGGATTACTCTTGATATGACGGATGAAAAAGTTTTACTCATAACCGGCGCTACCAGCGGCATTGGAAAAGCCACCGCAGAGGCCGCCCGCAAGGCTGGTTGGCGCTTAGCGTTGGTTGCACGGTCAGCCGATAAATTGGATGAAATGGTTGATTCATTGGGTAAAGACGCCGTATCCGCCTACCCATGCGATGTGACCGACTACGACGCGCTCGACAACGTTGTAAGACAAATCGATTTGGATTTTCATCGCATCGATGCGGTCTTCGTTAATGCCGGCGTTGGCGGCGTACAAGGAGGCTTCTCCAGCGCACCAGTGGAATCATGGGAAAAACTCGTAAACGTCAATATTCTCGGTGCAGCCTACACGCTTAGAGCAAGCTTAAAAACGTTAAAACGAGACCGAGGGCATGTGGTTATCACAGGCTCAGTCGCTGGGCGACGCACATTAGCAGGCTCCATGTATTCGGTTTCCAAGTGGGCCGTCTCAGCGATTGGCTACGGATTGAGAGAAGAACTGCGTGGAACCGGCGTGCGGGTCACGCTGATTGAGCCAGGACCTGTTGACACGCCATTTTTCGATGAGCCGATGCCCACCATGCTAAGACCGGAAGACGTAGCACGTACCGTCCTGTTTTCGTTGTCCCAGCCTGCGTCAGTCGATATACACGAACTGATGGTTTTGCCCACGCCCGAAATCGATTCTGACGAGTAACTCAGCAGTCGCTGAGCGGCTTAACGGGGTTGCAGACGAATCAGTCGCGCCCCATCGCCATCCTCCAAAACGTATAGATATCCGTCGGCGCTTTGTTCAACTTCGCGAATACGCTTTCCCCAGCTGTACCGTGCGGCTTCCTCAGCTAGCCCTGAATCCGATCCGTTTGAGGATTTCACAGCATTCGATGTTGCATCATTGGCAGAGCTAAGCGTCACACGAATTAACGCTCTGGAACTGAGACCACCCATTAACCCGTTGCCTTGCCAGCCGTCGAATCGATCTCCATCGTAAATTACAAACCCCGAAGGACTGATAGAAGGATTCCACGACAGGGCAGGTTTAGTGAAGTCTGGATTTGAACTGTGGTCAGGTATGGATCTACCCGAGTAATGCGAACCGTTAGAAACCTCTGGGTACCCATAGTTTTCCGAACGCACGATTCGATTCAGTTCGTCGCCACCTTTGGGGCCCATCTCATGTGCCCAAAGTTGCCCATCCGCATCGAAATCGATGCCTAATATGTTGCGGTGACCCAAGGTCCAAATTTGATCAGTCACCGCGCCATCACCAAAAAACGGATTTGACGGTAGCGCAGCACCGTTCTCATCAAGGCGTAAGATCTTGCCCAAATTGGCATCCATATCCTGCGCCGGGGTAAACTTTTGTCGCTCACCAGACCCAATGAATAGCTCACCGGCTGGGCTAAACGCGATGCGATGGCTGTAGTGTCCGTTACCGGACACTTTGGGCAACTGCGTCCAAATAATTCGACGATCAGTCAGGGCTAATTGCCCCCGGTCAAGTACGGCTCGCTCTACCACAGCACCACTCAAAGAACGATCGCTGCTATCACGTTCGACGTAGCTGATGAAAACAACGTTTTCCCCATCACCGGCTTTACCAAAGCCCGGATGAAGCACGACGTCTCCCAAGCCTCCCTGACCACGCGCCACGACGTCCGGCACATTGGCTATTTCAGCCATTTTTTTACCCTGTGCATCGAGTAGCCATAAGCTGCCGCCTTTTTCGGTAACCAACGCTTCACCCGAGGGCAGAAAAGTCATAGCCCAGGGCGAACTGAACGTTTCTAATACCTCGCCAACGAGCACTTGTCCGTCGCTGCCAGTAATAACCAAGCCGTCGCTCGTCTCTGAATAGCTGCCTTCTGAGGCCGATGAGTTAATGACCGAGCAGCACGCTAAACCCGCGGTGGCAAGCACCGTCAACAAACGGTTTAAATGTCGCTTATCAAATGTGTTCATACCGATCTATCCAAGGATTTTTGTTGCGGAAACGGTCTTAATGAAACCCTTTACGGAAATCCTACGCAAAAAGAGCTCGACGCAGGTCCATCCAGTACTTTACCTAACCAATGATTCATAGAGTGTCTACAAATCACCGACCACTGGCTGCGAACGTAATTTTTTCATCCATGAAGTGACCCACCATCGAGTCGGCCTACCATTGAGCACGGGAAATCTTAATAAGGAAGAGCTAAGACAATGAATAACGACATCACTCAGGCTGACACTCGCAACAGTAATGACACTGAACCAGAAGACACCAGCGCGATTTCTGATTTGAATAAAAGTTCCAGAAAGCCCGTTGGTGAGGACGTAGATACCGACAATAAACGCTCGAAGGATGACGATGATTCGGTTTTGGCAGAGATAAACGGCCCCGCCAAAGATAATGACTGATGGTTAGCAGACCTGCCGGGGCAGCCTTGACACTTTACGAGTCGACAAAGCAGATCTAGACCCGAGCAAGCGTTTCAGGCGCAGCAGATGTGCCTGTTTGATCTTTAGTGTTGTATACTGTAATTATGAACAGTATCGCTAAGATCAATACTGAAACACGTCCTAAACCATCCTCGTCCGCACCAAGCCGTTCGAACGATGCTGGATTCAGTCACCCTCCGGCGTTACCCATACGATTACAGAACAAACTGGCTATCCTTGCCGATGCAGCAAAGTACGATGCGTCATGCTCGTCCAGCGGCTCCGAACACCGAAATTCCTTGAACAAAGCGGGCATCGGTTCCTCAGGTGGTGCAGGAATTTGTCATTCGTACGCACCCGACGGGCGGTGCATTTCTCTGCTGAAAATCCTTCTCACCAATTTTTGTACATTTGATTGCTTGTATTGCGTAAACCGGGTGTCCAGCAATGTGCCACGCGCTCGATTTTCGATAGATGAGGTAATCAAGCTTACGCTGTCGTTCTATAAGCGTAATTACATCGAAGGGCTGTTTCTGTCCTCAGGAATTATTCAATCTCCCGACTACACGATGGAACAAGTGGTTGAAGTGGCTCGGCGATTAAGACAGCAGCATCACTTTCGGGGATACATTCATTTAAAAACGATTCCTGAGGCAAGCGATGATTTACTCACCGAAGCAGGGCGGTACGCCGATCGCTTGTCTATCAATATCGAACTGGCAAACCGAAAAAGTTTGCAACAGCTTGCACCACAAAAAGACGCGCCGAGTATCCGCAAATCCATGGCAGCCATCCGAGTGAAACTGGACGAAAGCCGAGACAAAAGCCATTCCGGCGCAGCGCCTGCTTCCTTTGCGCGAGGCGGGCAAAGTACACAAATGATTGTGGGTGCGGATGAATCCGACGATGGCGAGTTGCTGGCCTGCAGTGAATCTTTGTACGGCTCCTACCGTCTCAAACGGGTGTTTTATTCAGCGTTCAGCCCCATACCGGACTCGAGCCAACAGTTGCCTTTAACGCCGGCCAATTTAAATCGAGAGCACCGTCTGTATCAAGCTGACTGGCTCATGCGTTTTTACGATTTTAGTGTGCCGGAGATCGTGGCAGGTGGTGAGCAGGGCATGTTAGAACCCGACATTGATCCCAAGCTTGCATGGGCGTTAAAACATCGTGAGTGGTTTCCCGTCGATGTTAATCGAGCAGACAAACACCAACTCCTTCGAGTACCGGGCCTTGGCATCAAAGGCGTGTTTCGCATTCTTAACGCTCGCCGCGTGTCCCCAGTTCGCCTTGCCGATTTAAAAAAGATGTCTCGTTCGGTATCTCGTATGTTGCCGTTTGTTGTTACCGCCGATTGGTATCCGAAAACCTCACCCGATAGCGATTTACTTAAACAGCAGCTTTTATTGCCGTCAGCGCAGTTAGATCTTTTTAGCTAATGCAGCAAATCCAACTTGCACACCCGGCTGATTTCGATGGCTGGCGTAACAAGGCTCGAGCCTTACTGCATGATGGCACCCCACCGGAGGATGTCGTGTGGTTGGCCGGTTTAGAGTCAGGCGATCTGTTTGGTGATATCAGCAGCGATACACCTTATAAAAAAGAAATTCCTACTCAGTCTTCCAACGTATCAAGAGCGACGTTTTCGGTACCACATGACTTTATTCGATTGAGTCAGTACGTGGTGTGCCATAACGAACCCACCCGGTTCGCGTTGTTGTATCGCATTCTATGGCGCATGACCCACGGTGAACCGGACTTACTTAAAAACCCGTGTGATGACGATGTTCATCGGGCTCACAACTTACGTCGATCAGTATCAAGAGACCGGCACAAGATGACGGCGTTTGTGCGATTTAGAAAGCTGGAAAATCAAGCACAGGTAGATGGTTATGAGCGGACCTCGACAGAGGAGCCTGAGCAGTACATCGCGTGGTTTGAACCGGATCATCACATCTTACGATTAACCAGTGATTTCTTTATGAAGCGCTTTACCAACATGAACTGGTCGATCTATACACCCGAGGACAGTGCTCATTGGAACGGCGAACGCATCGTGTTTGGCGCTGGCGGTGCAAAAGATACGTTACCGGATGCTGAAGGCATGGAGAATCTTTGGTGCAGTTATTTCGCCAATACCTTTAACCCAGCACGGCTGCGCATTGATGCCATGCAAAGCGAAATGCCCGTGAAGTACTGGAAGAATCTCCCCGAAGCACCGCTCATCGCTGAATTAATACACAACTCGCATGTTCGTACGCAGTCTATGTTGAATCGAGAGGGAACTTCAGCCCCAAAATTTGCAGAAAAAGCGGTCGATCGATCGAAAAGCCGTGCGCCGTTAACCGAAAAGTCTCAAGCAACGTCGCTGATACAGCTGGCAAAGCAAGTGTCTGCCTGTGAGCTGTGCGAACACGCCTCAAAGGCCACGCAGTCTGTATTCGGGCAATTCCAAACTGTTCGCATGAATACCCCATCGTCTCGTGTCATTAACGATGAAATAGGTACTATTGGTCGCGAAAATCAACAGAACGTCGTGATGATAGTGGGTGAACAACCCGGTGACACTGAAGATCTCTCAGGCCTTCCATTTCAAGGCCCCGCGGGAACCTTGTTGCGTCATGTGTTACAAGAAACAGCCATTGAAGGTTGGACTCTTTACTTTACTAATGCGGTAAAGCATTTTAAGTACTCAGTAAAAGGTAAACGCCGGCTGCACGCCCGGCCCACCGAATCTTCTATAAACAACTGTCGGCCCTGGCTTATCGATGAAATCCGTCTTATTCAACCTCAGCGTATCGTTGCGTTAGGACGCAGTGCTGCAAAATCACTACAAGGCTACGACGTATCAATTAACGGTAAACGGGGCACGTGGGAACGGGGGCCTTTCGATGTACCCGTTTTCATCACTAACCATCCCTCAGCCATTCTTCGAACGAAAGACCAGGACGTCAGAAAATTAGCGCGGCGAACATTCGAGCAGGACCTTCAGACTGCGTTTGTCGGTCGGCCAGAACATAAAGTGTCCGATTGAGATGCAAAATCACATTCCACTCGAGGTTCTCCACGCACGTTCTCTAGTAGATAATCTCGCGCTAGCCCAAAAATCCAAGTGCTGGATGACACGGTGTTCGCGTCGTACAACCTTGCCGAGCGCCAAACCTGGAGCATGATGTCTTGCATGTAATGTTCTGCGTCAACGGACTGAATCCCGCGCGAATGCAACAGAGTCAATACCCGTCCTGCATAGTAGTCATAAATTTCTGAGAAAATTTCGACATCCTCGCCCATAGACAATTGCCGTAAGCACTGGTCAATGCGTCCATGCGCTTCATGGTCTGTTGCATTTTCGGGATTGTTTAACACAGGCGTCACCTGGGCGAGGATCGTAGTGGTTGGGTAAACTTATCAAGCCACGCAATAAGGATGTACGGTTTGTGATATTTACACAGAGATGCTCGGTTCTTGCCAATGCCTTAATTTCAAGAGACGAAAAAGACATAAGTGTTTTTGTAAAAAGCACAAATGTGTTGACAAACGGTGGTGATCTCAAATTAGCACCACGCGTAAAAGAAGTAATCCCACGGTCCGCCCGGCACCCAGCCGCCTGACTCATATTTACAAGGTACCGGACCCACCCAGCTGTATAACTCTGACCAAGCCTGATATTTCAGGTGCGTAGTTTCGTGTGACGATGGACAACGGAAAAAACAAACTGAAATTGACCAATTTAAATCGCTTGAGCCAAGACGAATTGCTCGCCATGGTGCGATGGCAGGCAAGTGCGCTTACAGCGATCCGTGACGGTGTGCTGATTTCAGACGCCCGGAAACCGGATCAACCACTAACGTATGTCAATCAGTCGTTTGAGCAAATGACGGGTTACTCGAGCGACGAGATCACCGGTCAGAATTGTCGATTTTTGCAAGGCAAGGACACTGACCCTGAAGCCGTTGCAAAGATACGCGATGCAATCGATCGCAAAACCAGCTGCAACGTCACCGTGCTTAATTACAGAGCCAATGGAGAGCCGTTTTGGAACGATTTGCGACTCTCACCGATGTTCGATCGGCACGGAGAGCTTTCTCATTATGTTGCCGTTACCAACGATATTACTGCGCGCATAAACTTAATCGCCAATCTGGAAGAGCACAAAGCAGAGTCCAAAGATCTATTCGAATCCTTTGATTTTGGCTTCGCTGTGGTGGAGCTGATATTCGATGAAAAGGGCAAAGCAGTAGATTGGCTGTACCTGGTGACCAACAGCCATTTCGAGGCTCAGGCGCATCTTGCTAACGTTAAAGGAAAACGTATCAAAGAAGTGCTTCCAGACATAGAACACCATTGGTTAGCTCGATTTGCTGATGTGGTAGCTACGAACGAACCCGTACGTTTTGAAGAACATTCACCGGCGTTAGGCGACCGCTGGTTTGACGTACACGCGTTTCGCTATGGCGACATTGGGCCAAACTGCGTGGCGTTCGCGTTTTCCGATATCACCGATCGCAAACGAGAACAGAACCGCGTACACGAAGCCATCGACAGAGCGAAGCTTTCGCAAGCCGCGGCAGTTGCAGAAAGCCGATCCAAGAGCAGTTTCTTAGCGAGTATGAGCCATGAAGTGAGGACGCCTTTGGCTGCTATTCTCGGATTTGCAGAAATTCTGGAACACACGCTTACCGATCCCGATGATTTGCATGCCACGTCAGTAATACGTCAAAACGTCGAATACCTGGAAGCTATCGTAGCCGATGTGTTGGACCTTGCGAAAATTGAGGCAGGTAAGCTTCCAGTTAAACGTAGTGAGACCGATTTGCAATCTTTGATAAGCGACGTTTCGACACTAATGGAACTGAAAGCTGAATCGAATAATTTACGTTTTGACGTTGAATACACGTCGGCGGTACCTGAAGTGATTGTTAGCGACGCGGTAAAAATTCGTCAGATTCTGATCAATCTACTCAGCAATGCGGTTAAATTTACCCGTCCTAATTTTTCGCAGGCCTACGATATTCAATTGCGGGTGAGTTTTGGTAAAACAGATAGTCAAACGCTCACTTTTGACGTCATAGATCACGGCATCGGAATCAGCGGTGCCCAGCAGGAGGATTTATTCAAACCTTTTGTGCAACTCAACACCGATGGTAGCGATCGCGATGAAGGAACCGGTTTGGGGTTGTCGATTTGTCGACGTCTCGCCTCATTACTGGGTGGCCGAATGAGTTTAATCAGTGAGCCCGGAAAAGGAAGTATCTTCTCATTCCACTTACCCGTAGACTCCGACGCATCATCCACGCTTATCGAACCGGTCAAGCGCAAAGCCACGTTACCAGAAATGCAACCGGCCACCGTTTTTCCAATCACAGCCAATGTTCTGGTGGTGGATGATCGGCCAGATATTCGAAGCTTTTTGCAATGGCACTTAGAAACCGCGGGCGCTACCGTGGTGGCCATGGCGGACGGTCAAACAGCTTTAGACAACATTACGCATGTGCAATCAGCCGCCAACGATTTTGACCTCGTCATTATGGACATGCGTATGCCAGGTCTCGACGGGTTTGACACTACGCGCAGACTGAGAAAGGCGGGTTTTGATAAGCCGATTATTGCGTTAACTGCGTCAGTATTACCCGAAGAACAGCAGCAGTGCATTGACGCCGGGTGCAATGAATTTTTATCTAAACCAGTCAAGCAGGCAAAGCTAATAGAGGTAGTAGCAGGCTACACACTATCCGAAGCTAGCAATAGCGATACAAATCCTCCTCATAAATCCGAGGCTCAGCTGAATCCCCCCACAGGTAAAGAAGTTGCCGAAACGAGAACTCAAGTGCGAAGCGCGCTTCGGACAGCGCCAACAGAGTCGAAGGGGCTCGTACTGATTCTTGAGGATGATGCGGACACGCGCTATGCATTGACCCGAACATTATCATTGGACGGATGGTCTGTCATAACGGCGTCGCGAATTGAAGAAGCGCTACTGCTCAGTTCTTTGCACCAGCCTAACGTGGTATTAACGGACTTAAACTTACCCGATGGACGAGCACACAATCTGTTGGACATGCTTTCTCAGTCTGACATTGAGTCAGTACCTTCAGTAATCGCCTTATCCGGTAACCCAGTGGATTTTGAGACCATGGGGCAAGATACGTTTTTTGAACGATTGTCTAAACCGGTATCCCGTGCGGATTTGCTGGATGCGTTGCAGCGAGCAATGCCTGGTTGATCCCACACCCGTGGACTATTAAATAGGGAGTTTGGGCCGTTGGGCCGAATATTTGCTAGTATTTGGCTCATATTTTGAGCCGAATAGAGCGATTTATTCGGCTCATTCTCTGAGATGCGAGCAAAACGGCCATGTATATCTGGGAATTACCCGGCTGGAAAACCGATCAGGAACCGCAGTTTGACTGGGGTTCAGACGCCGTTCGTGCCCAACTGTCCGAACTGGAGCACCACCAGACACACTTGTTGGAACGCCACCAATCACTGGATAGAGCAAACCCAACCGGCAAACTCAGCGAAGAACTTACCGCTGCGCATATTGATGCGGTGGTGGCATCTGCGCTGCGCAGTAGTGAAATCGAAGGAGAGCATCTGGACGTCTCTTCGCTGCGTTCATCGGTGGTTACCCAGCTAGGGTTGGATCGAGGCGGTGTACATCAACACAAAAACAATGGCACGCAGCAAACGGATGCCCTGGTGCAGTTACTACTCAGCGCGACAAACGACATCCATCAAGCCATGAGTACCGCACAGCTATGTCGATGGCAATCCGCGTTATTTCCAGACCCAGAACAACACGCGGGGCTACGTATAGGAAAACTCCGGGGCAACGACAAAATGCAGGTTGTCTCAGGGCGCATTGATCGGCCCACTGTGCATTTCGAAGCGCCTCCCGGGCAGGAATTAGCTAAGGAACTCTCACGATTTAACCAGTGGTTTAATACAGGGTCTGATGAACTTAATCCGTTTGTACGTGCGGGCATAGCGCATTTATGGTTTATCACGTTACATCCTTTTGATGACGGTAATGGCCGAGTTGCGCGAGCGTTAACGGATAGAGCGCTGGCGCAAGCCGAAGGCATCAGTGCTCGATACTATTCATTAAGCGCTGCCATCATGAAGCGCCGAAAAGAGTATTACGACATTCTGGAATCCACTCAACGCGGATCGCTGGACATAACCACTTGGCTGGAATGGTTTTTAGACGTCTTGCTGGATGCAATGAAACAGGGGCAACATCGCTTCGACCGTGTGGTGCGTAAGGCTCGGTTCTGGCAAGTGCACGCACAAACACCCTTAACCGCGCGTCAGATAAAGGTACTAAACCGCTTACTGGATAGCTGGGGCGAAGATTTTATCGACGGGATAAACGCCAGTAAGTACGGCAAAGTAGGGCGGGTCAGTAAGGCCACATCAACACGCGAACTGTCGGATTTAGTAGCCAAAGGTTGCCTGACAAAACTACCAGGAGGAGGTCGTAGCACCCGCTATGCGTTGTGCAATGAAACCCACGATACCTCGATTGTTAACCCAATTCGTCAATCAACAAACTGAATAGATTCTTCGATCATATGCAAAAAGCCTCGAGCCGATGACGTGGGTGTCATCAAGACGAACGAATCATTGTTTCGATAGATGATGCTTGACAGATGTTCCATGCTCGTTCGGGCAACATGATGTTCGGTGAACACCGAAGGAGATAGATCGATCGGGCACGTGCATTCGAGCACCTGATATTGGTTCGGGCCAGAAATTTCCAAGGTTGCCCAACTGTCTGATTGCTGGGTGCACCAAGCAACGTTAGTTAAAGCGTTTAACAAACCATCAGTTACTTGACTGGAATTCAACACAACAAAAACCTGATCCCGCTGCAGGCCCAAAACGCGAACCGACGAATCGGTTGAGACTGAACAGGATCCCACTTCGGGCCAAACAACCCCCAAAGAGGATTGCAAACCGTCGTTAACGGATGCTTTTTCGCTTTCGCGACACGCTAACGAAAACACCTCGGTATCAACACGTTCTTTTACCTGTATTCCAGCGTGCGTTAACTCATATCCGCCTAACGCAGGGCGGGGGCTTAACCTGTTATTAACCACGGAGACGCTCCCCTTCAGGATCAACAAAATGGGGTGATACCACTTCCACTGCAACCGAGCTATCTGTTAGCGGACTTACGGCATCCAGCACCTCGCCCATTCGATCCTGACCGCGTTGCAAATAACCAATCCCAATAGAATGGCCGAGAGTTGGTGAGTAGCACACTGAGCTCATCCAGCCTTGGTCGTTTTCGGTAACCACTGCATGACCGGTTTGCACAAAGTGCGACCCGGCTTGAAGTTCCCTGGATTTATCCACCGGAATGAACCCCACCAGGCGATTATCGGATTCAGAGTTCAGGCCCTCACGTTCGGACAGTACATTGCCAATGCTGTCCTTCTTCTTCGACACCATTCGGCCCAAACCAATGTTGGCAGCGGTTGTTGTACCGATCAGTTCATTACCCGCCGCATGCCCCTTTTCAATACGCATAACGCCTAGCGCTTCTGTTCCATAGGGCACCACATCAAACTCTTCACCCGCTTGCATCAGTTCTCGAATCATACTGTCGCCGTAACGAGTAGGTACCGCGATCTCGTACGCCAGTTCACCCGAAAACGAAATACGAAACAGTCGCGCTGGTGTACCACCGCAAACCGTAATTTCAGCGCATGCCATAAACGCAAACGCCTCATTACTCAAATCAATATCGTCAACAATCTTCTGCAATAACGATCGGGAATTAGGGCCTGCGACCGCATACTGAGCCCATTGATCTGTGGCCGATATCAAGTGCACATCAAGATTTGGCCATAAACACTGTCGGCAAAATTCCATATGCCGAAAAACAGATACCGCATTCGCGGTGGTTGTGGTCATCACATAGTGGTGTTCACCTAAACGGGCAGTCGTACCGTCGTCCATCGCAATGCCATCTTCGCGCAACATCAATCCGTAACGCACTTTGCCTACAGCCAGGCTTGAAAATGTGTTTGCATATACGCGATCCAGAAAGACGCCGGCGTCCGCGCCTTGTATATCAATTTTTCCAAGCGTGGTGACATCACAAATTCCCACCGATGCGCGGGTTTGCAGAACTTCCCGGTCCACGCTTTCACGCCAATGCGATTCGCCCGCACGTGGAAACCATTGCGCTCTAAGCCACGGGCCAACTTCCACAAACTGAGCACCAAGCTCTGTGGCCCAATCATGACTGGGGGTTAAACGCGTAGGGCGAAAGTTCTTGCCTCTGGATCGTCCGGCAAAGGCAGCGATGGGTACCGGTGTATACGGTGGACGAAATATCGTTGTGCCAGTCTCTGGTATCGATTTGCCCGAGTATTCCGCCATGATGGCAAGCCCGAGGACATTCGCCGTCTTACCTTGATCTGTCGCCATTCCCAATGTGGTGTAACGTTTTAAATGCTCCACCGCATGAAAACCTTCCAAGTGCGCTTGCGCAACATCCTTAGTGGTGACATCGTTTTGCCAATCGACCCAGGCACGCCCCTTACTTTCTTTGACATGCCAGAACGCGGTGATGTCTACCGTACTGTCGCTTGTAGTTGGCAATGCTTCCGCTGGGGCACTTAGACCCAGGTCGTTAAGTACTTCGTTGACAACACGCTGTGCAGATCGCAAGGCATCAGACAATGACAGTTCACCGTTTGCAGCGCCCGCAACCAGCATCCCCGAAGGTAAATCAGCCCCTGGAACAAAGGCTGCAATCGTATCGTTCCAAACCGGCCGTCCGCGTTGGTGACACGTTAAATGCACGTTAGGGCTCCAGCCCCCGGATACTGCCAGGCAGTCAGCCTCAAAGGATTTACCTGAGGTTAGCGTGATGCGTTTTAAACCCAATCTGCCTGAGGTGCTGGCTACCTGTGCGCCCATGCACGCTTGGACGCCGTTCAGTTCGAACGGTGCATCAGTATCACGGCTGTCAATTACCGCGGTAACGTTGATATTTTTATTAACCAGGTCTTTGGCTGTTTGCCAACCATCATTGTTGTTGGTAAAGACCGCGACGTGTTGACCCGGCGTGACGGCAAATCGATTCAGATAGGTTCTGACCGCGCCCGCTAACATCACCCCCGGACGATCATTGTTGCCAAACGCTATTGAACGTTCAGTGGCGCCGCTGGCCAGTACGGTGCGCTTGGTGTAAACCCGCCACAGCACTTGCCGAGGTTTGCCTTCACTCAACCGAAGATGATCAGTCTTTCGTTCCAGAGCGCCGTATACACCATGATCAAAGGCCCCATATACCGTCGTTCGAGGCATGACTCGCACATTGGGTAACGATTCCAGTTCAGCGATGAGTTGCTGCGCCCACGATGCCCCTGATTGATCATTTAACGTGTGGGTCTCCGCATTAAGTCGGCCACCTAGTTGAAAGTCTTCATCGGCTAAAACAACGCGCGCTCCCGCACGCCCAGCCATCAACGCAGACCATAACCCCGCCGGGCCACCACCCACGACTAATACGTCGCAATGGATAAATCCTTTATCGTAAACATCCGGATCTTCTTCACCCGATAACGAACCCAGGCCGGCGGCAGCTCTTATCACCGGCTCATAGAGTTTTTCCCAAAAAGCTTTTGGCCACATAAACGTCTTGTAGTAAAACCCCGCCGAAAGAAACGGAGCCAGCGCATCGTTAACGGCCATGACATCGAAGGCCAGCGGGCCTTTGTGATTTTGACTTTTGGCTACCAATCCATCAAACAGTTCGGTGACCGTTGCCCGTGTATTCGGCTCGGTGAGGTTACCGCTTCTAAGCTCTACAAGTGCGTTGGCTTCTTCAACACCGGCGGAAACGATTCCGCGTGGCCTGTGATATTTGAACGATCGACCCACCAACCGTTGCCCGTTAGCCAGTAGCGCAGACGCCAGAGTGTCACCGGCAAAGCCTGTTAGCAACTTATTATTAAACTCAAACGTGCGGGTATCAGAACGATCAATTAACCCACCATCGACGCGATTACGTTGGCTGCGCTGTGATTGTTCGGTGCTCATACATCGCGCCCTTGTTGTCGTGCCACGTCAGAGGCCAGCTCTACAGATTCAATGTCGTGAGTTAGCGTATTGCGCGTAACAACCAACCATGAGCGATCACCTTGCTCGTGATACCAAAGTTCACGGTGGGTACCTGCGGGGTTATCTCTGAGATGTAGGTATTCATAAAACGCTGCCGCTGCATCCGGCGCATCACGGTCTGGACGGTTTATTAAAGACGCGTCGCCCAGGTACACAAACTCCGCCGCATCGCGTAAGCCGAGTAGGGGATGGTTGATCATCATGGCAGGCGATTCCTTCTAACTGGATTCATCGTTTTATTGGGTATCATCAATGCAAATTGGGTTGTGCACCCATGCCTTTTTCATCAATCATTCGACCAGTCATAAATCGGTCAAGCCGCATTGCGGTAGCCACTTCATGTGGCGTATCTGTTGCCAATAGATGTGCGTAGCACCATCCACTGGCAGGCGTTGCTTTGAATCCGCCGTAACACCAACCCCCATTAAAGTAGAGCCCGGGAACGTCGGTTTTATCGATGAATGGAGAACCATCCATAGACATATCCATGATGCCGCCCCACATACGCAATAGACGCGCACGACCGATCATTGGCATGACGGCCATTCCGCCTTCGCACACATCTTCCACAACCGGTAAATTACCGCGTTGTGCGTAGCTGTTATAGCCGTCTATGTCCCCACCGAACACGAGCCCGCCTTTATCAGATTGGCTGATATAAAAGTGCCCAGCACCAAAGGTCACTACCCCGGGTATCACGGGCTTCAACCCTTCGGATACAAACGCTTGCAAAACGTGGCTTTCAATTGGCAAACGCAGGCCAGCTTTCTCCATGACACGACTGGAAGAGCCGGCTACACACACGGCTACTTTCTTCGCTTTAATGGAACCTCGTGAGGTATAAACGCCAACGCAAGTTCCGTTGTCCATTTGAAAACCGGTAACTTCGCATTGCTGCAGAATATCCACGCCGCGTGAATCCGCGCCACGGGCGTATCCCCAAGCCACAGCATCATGGCGAACCGTGCCCCCACGGGGTTGCCACAAGCCACCTTTAATAGGAAAGCGTGCGTTGTCGAAGTTGAGGAATGGACACATCTCTTTAACGCCAGCCTCATCGAGAAGCACGGCATCCGCACCCGACATTCTCATGCCGTTGCCGCGACGAATGTATGCATCACGCTGCGCATCGCTGTGGCATAAGTTCAGCACACCACGTTGCGACACCATGGCGTTGTAATTGAAGTCTTGTTCAAGACCTTCCCACAGTTTCATGGATAGCTCATAAAACGGTTGGTTACCTGGCAGGAGATAGTTGGAACGCACAATGGTTGTGTTGCGCCCGACGTTGCCTGAACCTACCCAGCCTTTTTCAAGCACCGCCACATTGGTGATGTTGTGCTCTTTTGCCAGATAGTGGGCGGTTGCCAGGCCATGGCCACCACCGCCAACGATCACCACATCGTATTCAGTTTTGGGTTCTGGTTCTCGCCACGCAGGCTTCCAGCCTTTGTTACCGGATAACCCTTCTTTGAGAATTTTTAGAGCGGAGTAGCGCATCAGCAATTTCCCTGGTCGGTAGCCACACTATGCCCCTTACGACGGCAAATTCATGGTATACGAATGCCGTATATTTGTATAAAGCGGACATGCTATGAGTAACAATGCACCTTTTCGGGTGGGTGTTGTGTTGTTGGATGGTTTCGCCACCTTATCGTTTGCCGCAGCCGTTGAACCATTCAGGGCAGCAAATTTACTGGCGAGTGAACCGCTGTACGCGGTGAGCTTTGTCTCTGCAGGTGAGTTTGCTGAGAGTTCTGGTCGCGCGCTTGTCAAAGCCGACCATAAAATCGGCGACGCTCTGTCAGTAGACATGCTGCTGATTGTTGCTGGCGGTGAAGTAGGCGATCAGCCACTGTTAGCATTTAACGATAAAGCCATGTTTGATTGGCTTAAAAAACAATCGCGGCAGGTACCGCTGCTTGCCGGCGTCTCTGGCGGGCCAGCCATATTGGCAAAGGCCGGCGTCATGGCGCAGAGGCGCATGACAATCCATTGGGACCACGCCGAGGTGTTGCGTGAACAGCATCCTGAATTACTGCTGGAACGTTCTCGGTACGTCATGGATAGAAACCGATTGACCTGTGCTGGTGGTACCGCCGCTTTGGATATGTTGCACGCCTTGCTATCGCGGCAGCACAGCGCACGATTTGCCACTGAAGTCAGTGATTGGTTTTTACACACAGAGATTCGTCGCTCAGAAGATGCTCAAAGAGCCGGATTGCCAGAACGATTCAATGTGCACAACAAAGCGATTTTGACCGTTATCGAACTGATGGAGAACCACATTGGCGACCCCATGGATATGGCGCAGCTCGCTAAAGTCGCGGGGCTCAGTAGCCGGCAACTGAACCGGTTATTCAGTGATCAACTGAACGTCACGCCTATCAGCTTCTATCGCGATTTGAGGTTAGATAAAGCGGCTAATTTGCTAAAGCAAACATCCATGTCCGTTTCAGAAATTGCAATTACCTGTGGTTTCTTTGACAACGCACATTTCAGCCGGAGCTTTAACAGAAAGTTCGGCTGTTCACCGAGTCGTGTGCGCTCAAAGGGAAAAAAAGGCGAGCCACTGTAAAGAAAAAGTGACAGCACATTGACTACTCGCAAGACTTGTGAGTAGTCACATTTTGATTTACCCTCGGACGTGGTTGTACCTTTCAGAAAATTTTTTCACTTAGAAGAAACTTTACAGAACCTTTTCAACCTAGCCCACTACGCGAGAGATTCCGGGCGTGTACAAAAACTGACCTATTCAGGAGAACCGTTCCAATGAAAACCCTTCAAGACACGTCTCAACAAGGAGTGGCGAATGGAAGCTGAACTTGCGCAACTCACCGCTGACTTCGCCGCCATGAAGGCTGCAGCGGTAACCAACAACACCGTATTAGCGGAGATGTACTACTACCTGACGATTCCCTTGAT
Source organism: Granulosicoccaceae bacterium (assembly GCA_020629835.1). Classification (GTDB taxonomy): domain Bacteria; phylum Pseudomonadota; class Gammaproteobacteria; order Granulosicoccales; family Granulosicoccaceae; genus Granulosicoccus. The sequence continues at coordinate 87,441 of JAHDCO010000004.1, read as the reverse complement.
GGTGCTGATTCACGCGGGATTCCTTGCCTATGAGATGGGGGCTTCACGCAGTAAGAATGTCTTAGCGTCTGGCATCAAAAACATTCTGGCGTTTGCGTTTCTTGTTCCTACGTTTTACTACGTGGGGTGGTACATCTACTGGGCGTTCCCAACCGGGTTTGATTTATCAGCAGGGCCTAACGGCATCAGTGGCGCAGAGTACGCTGCTGCAGTGGCAAACCCAGCCTCAGAGGTCATGGGGCCTCACCTAGGCGACAACGCGTCAGGTGTTTTTTGGGGCGCTTTCACCTTGTTCGCGGCCACCACAGCCTCAATCATGTCGGGTGCTGTTATCGAACGCATAAAGTTATTCGGCTTTATCATTCTCGCGATTGCACTGGGCGCGGTTGCCTGGGTCATTGCAGCTGCATGGGGCTGGCATGCGGATGGTTGGTTAGTCACAAAGTACGGCTTTCATGACTTCGGCGCCGCTGGCGTTGTACACATGGTTGCAGGCTTTTTTGCGTTAGGCGTACTGATCAACCTCGGACCTCGCATAGGAAAATACAACAGCGATGGTTCAGCAAATGACCTTCCGGGCCACAGCTTACCGCTAACGCTCGTGGGCTTGATGTTGATCATTGTCGGGTTTTGGGGCTTTCTCATGGCGTGTGTCATCTTCCCCGGTGAAGCCTGGTCGTGGTCGACGTTAGAGTTCTCCACCATTTACGGCACACCCGTTACCTTATCGGCCCTTGCCTTCAACATTTTGATGGGTTTTGCAGGCGGCATTATTGGCGCATGGATGGTAACCAGAGATCCGTTCTGGATGATGTCCGGCGCGTTGGGTGGCATCATCTCCTGCGCAGCGGGTCTTGACTTATGGTGGCCACCGATGGCTTTCGCCATTGGATTTATCGGCGCTTGCATCATGCCTTACGCAGCCAAAGCCATAGAGAAAATGGGCATTGACGATGCGGTTGGTGCGGTGAGTGTGCACGGCGTGTTAGGTATCTGGGGTGTGTTAGCCGTGGGTATCTTTGCTTCAGGTTACCCCGCGGTAAGTGGCGATGCAGGCGTTCCGCTGACTAGCTTCTTTGGGCAATTCGTTGGCGTAGTCGCCATGCTTGCTCTGGGCTTCATACCGGGCTATGTCTTATCGTTGATTTTGCGTGTTATCGGTCAGTTACGTGTGCCTGAGCATGCCGAAGTCGCGGGTTTAGATGCGACGAAAGTGCCCTCCAGCGCTTATCCCGAAGGCCTGACAGGTTCAGCCACTCACACAGCACACAGTTCATAAGGAGCACATTATGTTTGGTTCACCCGTAGAAGATGGATCGTGGAACAGCATGACCGATGCTGCTTACTACGTCGGCCACGGTGGCGGCGAAGCGGTTTGGCTGATCATCTCCATCATCTTGTGTGTGGTCGCGCTACTTGTTGGTGCACGCCACGAAAGTCAGTCTTACAGTAAGAAGGACTGAAGATATTCGAGGCGAGGGTATGTCTACACTCGGCGGGTTTACAACCTAAAGTTGGTCGTAAACCCGCAGTTCTCGCGGTAATTTCGCCGCAGTTTTCCAAGACATAAAAAAAGCGGGGGCGTCTTAGGACGCCCCCGCTTTACTTTTTAAACAGCCATCTTGGCTAGTCGGGGAAAGGCCCCGGAGTAGTTGGAGAGCCGTCGTCATACTCTGACAACCAATCAATTGCTATCTCTCGGAAATTGTCCAGGCCCTTGTACGATGACAATTCCGGTGGCAGTGACTTAAGCACTCGATGCATACGCGTGGCCCACTTAGGTACGGTTGATAAGTCCCGCATACTGAGCAAGTAGCACCGAATAGGGAACAGGATCGCGTTAGAGCGCGGTAGCCGCCAGAAGCTTTGTAGCTCTATTCGCAGAAACAGTTTGTCCGCTACGTTTTCCGGTGTGATGTGGGTATTCTCTGGCCCCCATTGATGGTAATTCTCCGGGCTGGTATCCAACCTCGGATTTACCGTCATGGTCCAATTCAAACGCCTGGCGGGGTTGCTTTGTTGAACGGCCAATAAGTACTTCAGTGCACGTTGAAAAATGCCTTTCTCGTGCGCCAGCGGAACCGGTGCATGCCATTCGAAAAAATTCATTCCAATATCAAAATCCAGTGACCAGTCGGCTTGCGTGGTCACCATACCTGCGTCCATCCACAGATTGCCATCACGTTCATCCAATACAACAAAGTCGCCTTGCGCCTGTCGCGTGATGTACTCCAGCGGACCATAGGGCAGTGTTGTGGCATCACCAAACGTAAAGTGCTGATCAATACCCATCGGGCGGTTTATCCAGTGCCATTGATCACCGTCACGCTCTAATGAGAACGCCTCTGGAAAGCTTGCCGCTTTACACTCCATCAGCAATTCCAGGGTATCCCATCCGGCCATTTCCATATGAGGTAGCGACTGGCAGCGCAAGGGATCCTCATCAAGCACCAGAGCTCTGTCACGCATCTCGGCCAGATAATGCTCGTCCATATCAATAGGCTCTTCATAAGCCGTACCCTTTCGGCCGTCCTTATGCAGCTCCATATTCACTGCGTACATGTACTCGTCTTTATCAAACGGAAACGGTGCACGGACTACGGTTTCAGGAGAATTCTTGAAGCTAAAATCGTCGCGGTAAGTTCCGTCTTTAAATGTCGGAAGGCTAGCGGTGCTACCCATGATGAACCTCGGCGTTAGTTATAAAAAAGGTAAAAGAGCACGTGTTTTCACGCGTTGGTTATCGAGCAATCACTAAACGTTTGCCGCGAAAACGGGACACACAGGGCATGATTTTCTTGCCACTGGCACGTTCATCATCTTCTAACCAAAAGTCTTCGTGCATGATCTCACCGTCGCATTCCACTACATCGGTTTCGCACTGTCCGCAGGCACCGCCGCGGCATAAATACGGCGCATCCACACCCGCCGCTTCCATAGCTTCCAATAGCGTTTGTTCACGTGCCACCTCCACGCTAATGCCACTCTCTGATAACTCTGCGCTAAAGGCTTCACCAGGAGGCGCTTTGGAAAAGTGCTCAAAGTGAACGTGCGATTCAGGCCAACCCGCTGCTCGTGCGGTGTCCAGGACTTTTTCAATCATCGGGGCAGGGCCACACACGTAGAGATGGGTTCCGGCCGGTTGTGTGCTTAACAGCGTGTCGAAGTCCATCGCTTCGTTATGCTCGTCGTAGTACATGTGCAAGCGGTGTTGTAAACGATCCTGCAGCTCATCTATATACGCACCCAACTCTCGGCTACGAACGCCATAGTGCAATTCGTACTGCCCACCGGTCCGTTCAAGCTGACTGCTTTGCGCTAAGAATGGCGTAATACCAATACCACCCGCAATCATTAAGTGTTTATTGGCTCGCAAGTCAAGCGCAAACAGATTAGCCGGTGGGCTAATGGTCATTTGCATACCCGGCACCACTTCTCTATGCATATACAACGAACCACCACGGCCTTCGTCGTCACGACGAATACTGCATTGATAGTCGCTGGTGTCTAACGGTGAACTCATTAACGAGTAGGGCACACGGCGAGTCTGATCACCATCTTGCATTTCTATGATGATATGGGCACCACCAGAGAATGCAGGTAGTGGTGCGCCGTCTGGTCGTTTGAAATGAAAGCGCTTAATCAGTGAGTTAACTTCAACCACTTCAGAGACAACGACGTCAATTGCAGCAGGGGTACTCAACGAAACATCTCCTCTTTGGCAGGAATGTCAGAAGGATCTTCAGCATTGATGTTGACGCCCTGGAAAGCGCCAATACGCCGTGAGTAATGATCTCGGACCAACAGCAACAATCCGCAATGTGCACAGGTTGCAGGCTGCGTTGTGACGTTTTCTGTTATGCCCTTGCAGTGCACACACTGAACGCGACGCGCAAGGCTACCTCGGTGTTCGGTCTGCAAACCCTGATAATCGAGCCCAGCATCAGTGCACGCTTTAACAAATATGCTCAGTGCGGATTCGCTGCCGGTTAGGTATACCTCGGTGCTCATCTTTAATCGCTCCAAGGCCCCTTCCAGTCTGGGTACGGCAGCCGCGGCTGTAGCACTGGTGTGAAAGCGTGCAAATCCCAATTCGCGCAAGGCTTCCGTATTCCCATTGTCTGGGGAATACGGGCCTTCTGCATACAAAAGCGTCGCCTGACTGGTAAAGCCAGCCGGCGCTTTTGCTACCAGCTCCATCACAGCGTGTGCACCTTCGCCTTCGGCAACAATCAAATGCTCCAAAGCGGATGCAGGTTCTAACACCCCATAATAAGGTCGACTTTTAAATTCGGCGTACCGGATGGAACTCATCGTTTACCCCTTGGCAGTTCGGCGATCCTTGTTAACGTCATAAAAAGGCATTGGCGCAGTTTCGCAATCGATAAGGCCTGATGCGTTTTTAACCTGCAACTTGGTGCCTGGTGTGGCGCAATCCACAGGCATGCGAGCAATACCCACATTATGTTTGTTTAGCGAAGAATACATGCCAATGGTCACAACGCCAACTTGTTCGCCATCGCGCATCAGCGGTGCACCTTCCTCAGCCGCTTCGGTACCTTCCAACTTCACGCCGTAAATCTTGAATCGCTCACGACCTTTCAAACGGTAGTGCTCTTCAGCACCCCGAAACCCGGTTTTTCCTTCACTGACGGTAAAGTCTAAGCCCAGCTCCCAGAGCGTATCACCGGTTACATCGTCTTCGAACGGGTACATTTCTGAGTTATCGTATGGGAAGAACAGCAGGTAACTTTCAGCACGCAGTAAGTCGAGCGTGGTGAAACGGGTAGGGATGATACCCATGGGTGCGCCTTCTTCAACCAGCGTATCCCAGATATTCGGTGCATCCTGACCACGACAGAAAATCTCATAACCTCGCTCACCGGTATAACCGGTGCGTGTGATGGTCACAGGATGGCCAAACAAGCGCGTGGGCATGATGCCGAAATAATTCAGCTGGCGGATGCCTTCGACATGCTTTTCAAGGAAATCAACCGCTAGTGGGCCCTGTAACGAAATGTCGTGTAGGTTATCGTCGAACCGAACCGACACATCACGTCCCATAGCAGCTCGTGTGAGTTGCTCATGCCCTTCACCCGAACCGTGAACGACCATGAAGGAATTCGCGCCGGTACGGTAGATAACACAATCATCAATAAACTTACCCGCATCATTTAACATGCAAGCGTAGGATGCACGCCCTGGTGAGATTTTCTCAACATCGCGAGTCGTGGCGCGATCAATAACGTGAGAGGCATGCGGACCCGTAACGTGCACTTTCTTCAGACCCGATACATCCATAAAACCTGCTTTGGTGCGGATGGCCAGGTACTCTTCTTCCTGATCCTTGTCGTAGGTCCAGGCCGTTCCCATCCCACTCCAGTCTTCAAGTTCTGAGCCCATCGCACGGTGTCGATCGGCCAGTGTTGAAAAACGCCAGCTTGCAGTCATGATATCTCTCCTGGTGGTTCATTGAACGTCTGATTAAAGCAGACACAATTACTTGGTTTTACAGTGCGTCGAAGGCCGCGGTAACAACATGCGGTTCACCCATTGCCAGGTTCGCCGCGTTAGTTTTTTTCTAACAGTCGAGTGTGTGTTCGCGTTCCCAAGCCGACAATGAACACGCATAACGATTCCACTCATCATTTTTCAAATTCACGTAAGCCTGACTGAAATCATCACCGAGTACCGACTTCAGTCCCGCATTGGAATCGAATAAGCGGATCGCATCCAGCAGATTCAACGGAAGCTTTCGAACATTTTCAACGGTGTGACCGTGGGTGTACATGTTGATATCCAACCGTTCACCGCTAGCTGTTTTGTTTTGAATGCCGTGCAGTCCCGCGGCCAGTAACCCAGACATGAGGAGGTACGGGTTAGCTGAACCGTCCGGCAAGCGATGTTCAATGCGCCCCTCATCAGGAATACGAATCATGTGTGTTCGATTGTTGCCACCGTAGGTTATCGAGCTAGGCGACCACGTGGCGCCGGACAAAGTTGGAGGCGCATTGATGCGTTTGTAGGAGTTAACGGTAGGGTTTGTAATAGCCGCTAAGGATTCTGCGTGTTCTAACAAACCACCGATGAAGTGATAAGCCACATCCGATAAGCCTAATTCACCGTCCGCATCGGAGAACTTATTGGTCTTCTCATCGTTAGACCACATGGAGATGTGCACGTGACAGCCGTTACCTGTCAAATGGGAGAACGGCTTGGGCATAAACGTGGCGCGCAACCCGTGTTTTTCAGCAATTGACTTGACCATGAACTTAAAGAACGCAAGCTGATCTGCGCAGGTAAGTGCATTGCTGAAATCCCAATTGATTTCGTATTGACCATTTGCATCTTCATGGTCGCATTGATAAGGGTTCCAACCCAGTTCCGTCATGGTAGAGCTGATCTCTGCAATTACATCAATACGCCGCATGATCGTTGACTGATCGTAGCAAGGCTTCATTTGCACATCACGCTCATCAGAAATGGCGGTGCCGTCGGCGGTGATTATGTGAAACTCTGGCTCAACACCCGCTTTCATTAACAAATCATGTTCAGCGGATTCGGCCATTAATTTTTTGAGTACGTTGCGCGGGGCCTGGCCCACCAACTCCCCATCCATCCAGCAATCACCGGCCATCCACGCGATCTCAGGTTTCCACGGCAACTGAATTAAGGAATCGGTGTCGGGAATAACCAACATGTCAGCATCAGATGGGCTGTAATCAAGCCAGCTTGCAAACGGGGCGAACCCGGCACCGGCTTTTTGTATTTTGCTGGCTTGTCCCGCAGGTACCAACTTGGCGCGCTGGGTTCCAGCGATATCGGTGAAATTGAAAAGAAAAAACTTAATGCCGTTCTTTTCTGCGTAATCGGTTAAGTCCAATGCCATGCTGACTGCAACTCCTATGATTGATCGAAGCGTAAAGTGGTTACATGCTGACTTCAGTAGGGCGTTTGCCCGGGAATCCATGATGTACCTGCTAATGGCACACCCGCCATCGCAGCCGCTTCCACGGTAAGCGCACACAAATCTTCAGGCTCTAAGTTGTGTAGGTGATTCTTACCACACGCGCGCGCAATGGTTTGAGCTTCAAGAGTCATCACCTTAAGGTAATTGGCAAGCCGGCGTCCGGCAACTTCCGGATCAAGCCGCTGGGCAAGCTCCGGCTCTTGGGTGGTAATACCTGCCGGGTCTTTACCCAAATGCCAAGCGTCATAGGCACCGGCCGTGGAACCAAGCTCGTTGTACTCGGCTTCCCAACGCGGATCGTTATCACCCAGGGCTATTAAGGCCGCGCTGCCTACAGCAACTGCGTCAGCACCTAATGCCATCGCTTTGGCCACATCCGCGCCGTTACGAATGCCACCGGATACGATGAGCTGCACCTTGCGGTGCATATCCAACTCCTGCAGTGCCTGAACTGCAGGGCGCACACACGCAAGTGTTGGCTGTCCAACATGCTCAATGAACACATTTTGTGTGGCTGCCGTTCCGCCTTGCATGCCATCGAGTACCACAACGTCCGCACCGGATTTAACCGCAAGCGCTGTGTCGTAATAGGGGCGGGAACCAGCGATCTTTACGTAGATCGGTTTTTCCCAATTAGTGATTTCCCGTAACTCTAAAATTTTGATCTCAAGGTCATCCGGGCCTGTCCAATCCGGATGCCGACACGCCGAGCGTTGATCAATACCTTTCGGAAGCGAACGCATTTCAGCAACGCGATCGTTAATTTTTTGTCCCATGAGCATGCCACCACCACCTGGCTTTGCACCTTGACCGACGACAATTTCAATGGCATCGGCTTTGCGCAAGTCATCCGGGTTCATGCCATAACGGGAAGGGAGATATTGATACACCAACTGCTTTGAGTGGCCGCGTTCTTCCGGTGTCATACCGCCATCACCGGTTGTGGTAGAGGTGCCGGCTAAATTTGCACCGCGCCCCAAGGATTCCTTAGCCTGCCCAGAGAGCGACCCAAAACTCATACCCGCAACCGTAATGGGTATCTTTAATTCGAGTGGTTTCGAAGCGTTCAACCCGCCAAGGGTGACATCAGTCCCGCACCGCTCACGGTAGCCCTCTAACGGATAACGCGAAATAGAGGCTCCCAAAAACAGCAGATCATCAAAATTCGGCAAATGCCGTTTTGCGCCACCACCGCGAATATCGTAGATGCCGGTACTCGCTGCACGACGAATCTCAGAGCGCGTGTACTCATCAAACGTAGCCGACTCCCGAGGGGTAACCCGTGGTGTGTTCTCATCCATTATGCGTTCAAGCCGTTTAATGTGAGCGAAAAGCTCAAGGTTGATTCAAGTAAAACAAAAGGTAAGGTCACTAGCTCGTGCACTGTCACGTCATCAGTACTCATCAGCGTGGTCAATATCAAAGTTATATAACTTTCGCGCTGAGCCATAACGGCGAAACGTTTTGACGTCTTTGTTGATCTGAGCACGCTCCAACAGATCAGCCAACGTTTGTTCATGTTCTGCAGTCATTTCCTTTTCTATGCAATCAGCGCCCAAGCTCTCTACCGAACCCGCCACATACAATTTCGCTTCGTAAATGGAATCGCCTAATGCCTCACCGGCGTTCCCACACACGACCAAATGACCAACCTGGCCCATAAACGCTGACATGTGGCCAACAGAGCCACCAACTACAATGTCGATACCTTTCATCGAGATACCGCAACGTGAAGAGGCATCCCCTTCAATAACCAGCAGACCACCGTGCCCGGTTGCACCCGCCGACTGACTGGCATTGCCTTTGACTCGAACAATGCCACTCATCATGTTTTCCGCCAGTCCAACGCCTGCATGACCATCAATCGTGACTTCGGCTTGCTGATTCATACCCGCACAGTAGAACCCAACGTTGCCTCTGATATGTACAGACAAAGGCGCGTTAAGACCACATGCGATAGCGTGCTGCCCCATTGGGTTATCAATGACCCATTCGCGGTTGTTGGACAGTGGCTCAAGTGATTGCAGTGTGCTGTTGATTTCACGTAAACCAACTTCCTGGAAATCCATGACGTTCATTACGCAGCACCCTTATCAGCGTGTTCAAAAGCGTTGGCCGCTTGCCCATCAAGCGTTTCTGCACCCCAGGCATACACCGTCGAGGGCCGAGGTTCCCACACTTTCGCCTGGGCTGCACCCGGCAGTGTGGCGATAGCGCGATACTCAGTAGCCATAGCAACCCAATCATCGGTTTCAGCTAGCACAGCGTGCTTACACGCGATCGGATCTCTAAGAACCGCAAATCCGTCGCTGGTACCGATGCAGAACGTAAAGAACCCATCCAAATCGTCCAACGCTTGTTCAAGTGCATCTTTTAGCGATACACCTTGACGCAACTTCCACGTAAGGTAAGCCGCTGCCACTTCAGAGTCGTTCTGACTGCCAAACGTTACGCCTTTACGTTTAAGTTCTTCTCGTAACCGGTTGTGGTTAGACAACGACCCGTTGTGCACAAGACAAAGATCCGCACCGGTTGCAAAAGGGTGAGAACCCGCAGTGGTTACCGCACTTTCGGTGGCCATGCGGGTATGACCAATCATGTGTCGGCCTTCGGCGTTCTCTAATCCAAAGCGTTCATATACGTCCTCGGGTAAACCGGTTTCTTTGTATATTTCTACGCTGCTCCCACTACCCACAACGCGAACGTCCGGTGCGTTTTCAGCAAGCCAGGTTTGCACTGCCTTCTCATCACCAGAGGTCACCAGGATGCCATGCGTGTCTCGTTGTGAAACGTCAGCACTGCAGTCCAGAGCTTGCGACAGGTCACTTGCCAGCGACTTCCAGTCAAACTGATTGCTATCGTGGGCTAAGGAAAATTTCACCTGATCGCTTGGCACCGGATCACGGTAGATCGCAACACCGGCCGAATCGGGGCCTCGACTGGTCATTTCCACAAGCATTGGCTTGAACAACGCGCCAAGCTGTGAATACAACGCTTCGTTTTTCAGATACAAACCGACAATTCCGCACATGGTGTTGCACACTGGTTGGTAACAAGTCGCAAAACGGTATCACCGAACCATCGGATATTCAAGAAAGGAATGATATTTTCTTCTGAATAATATTTTGATGCCCTGCATACGTGGCTGACAGTTCGTTCAAAAACACTCAGTGAGCACAAAAACTTACCCAACGCACCAAGACAGAGCATGTAGACTCTGACTACAAATCTTGCCGAAATCAAGCCGTTATGAGCAAATCACCAACCAAAGCTGCTGCCGATGAGCCTGTAGTCGGGGCACCTGAGGTGACGTTGCCGCTGAAGCAGGACCCGCATTCACTCCGCGACAATACCGAACGTAAACTGGAGGTGGCGATTGGCCGTGAGGTTCGAGCCATCCGACGTCAATTGGGTATTACCGTGGCAGAAATGGCCGAAAGCAGCGGTTTATCGGTAGGCATGTTGTCCAAAATCGAAAACGGCATGACTTCGCCATCGCTGACCACGCTGCAGTCATTATCGAACGCTCTCGGTGTACCGATTTCGCAGTTGTTGGCGCGGTACGAACAAGAACGTATGGCCGTGCAGGTTAAAAGCGGAGCGGGCGTCTCAGCCGAACGACGTGGCACACGAGCTGGGCATCAATATCAACTGCTGGGTTATCTTGGTGCAAACAGCAGCGGCGTGATCGGCGAGCCCTACATGATCACACTAACCGACGAGTCCGACGTGTTTGAAACGTTTCAGCACGATGGCATTGAGTTTCTCTACTTTCTGGAGGGGAGCGTCGAATACCGTCATGCCGACAAAGTGTTCATCATGGAACCCGGTGACTCGTTGTTCTTTGATGCCGATGCGCCTCACGGGCCCACCAAACTCATAGACCTGCCAGCCAAATACGTTTGCATCATCGCCTATCCAACGTCGAAAACATCAGCCGTAGAATCTTAAAAATCGTTTTAGACTGATTTAAGGCCAGTTACATTATTTTCATTACAGGAAAATCTAGTGTAAGGTAGCGGCGTTGACGAAAGTCTCGCTTTTAGGTCTACCGCGTGATTACCGATTTCCATACGCAATGCGGAATTGGCGGCGATGTTAATTCGCCAGAGGTATTGCTATGAATGCGCCAGTAACACCAGCCCCGTTCTCCCGATCAGGGATTACCGTGCCAGGCCTGCCTGTATTGCCCGATAACGTTGAGCGTCACGTCATCCCAGGCGGCGGCTCACGCGCACTGGAGGTCGAGGCAGGCGACGTCATCAATGTTCAGGACACCGAAGGTTTGCAAGCGGTTGAGTGTGTGCACTTCACGCCCGATGGCATCTCTGATGCGGCAAGACTCGGCGCAGTAGGGGATCCGAACGCTAATGGGCTACTAAATACTCTGCGATCTGGCGGCGCTAGCGGCCAACGGGTATTGGGCGTATTGGAGAACGCAGGTTTTTCGTTGGCAAACGCGGACTCTGTCGTGTTGTTCAACGGTGAATCTTACGCAGGCGAAATTCGAAGCCTTACGGTTATGGCGGGTGGCTTGTTCTGCATTGCAGCACCCGGTGGCCCCATGTCGCCTGAACAACAAAATTCACCCACGGACGTTGTGATGTTCATTGAGCGTGCGACGCCCCGAATGACAGGCGAAAAGCTGCAACCACCGGCACCCTTAGCGGATGCCGTGCTAGATGAAAACATCCTGCCCGGTAACGCGTTCTCTTTCGAAGTTAAAGCCGGTCAGTACATTCAAATCCTGGATGTACAGGGCCGTGAATGTTCGGACTTTCAAGCGTTTTCCGCTAGAGCTTTGGATAAAGGCCTGGAAAGAGACATTGACCCGACAACAACACGCTCGTTGAGCGGGTTGCTATACCCGGCACCGGGTATCTATTCAAAATACTTCAGCAGCGATCACGAACCCTTAGTAGAGATCGTTCAGGATACCTGTGGGCGTCACGATACCTTTGGGCTGGCTTGCACTGCGCGTTATTACGAGGATCTCGGTTACCCGGGCCACATTAACTGTTCAAGCAACATGAACCGTTCGCTGGCTAACTATGGCATCCGGCCGCGCGGTGGTTGGCCTGCGATTAACTTTTTCTTTAACACCTTACTCGATGAAACAAATGCACTGGGTATGGACGAGCCTTGGTCACGCCCGGGCGACTATGTCTTACTAAAAGCGCTGTCGGACATTGTGTGTATTGCGACGGCCTGTCCCTGTGACGTTGACGCGGCTAACGGCTGGAACCCCACCGACATACAAACGCGGGTATATGGGCAACAAGAACTTTTTAAACGATCGATCGGTTTTAGAAAAACGGCGGAGGCAGATTTGGAACAGACGCAGGAAACAGGCTTTCACGCTTGCTTTGCCGAACACACAAGAGATTTCATCGAATACAACGGGTATTGGCTAGCCAATACCATGACCAATTACGGCACAACCGCAGAGTATTGGGCGTGCCGTGAAAAAGCCGCCATTATGGATTTGTCCCCATTAAGAAAGTATGAGGTGACAGGGCCAGACGCAGAAGCGTTAATGCAACTTGCTGTGACAAGAAACATCAAGAAGCTTGCTATCGGGCAGGTGGTATACACCGCGATGTGTTACGTGCATGGCGGCATGATTGATGACGGCACGGTATTCAAGTTAGGTGATGAAAACTTCCGCTGGGTAGGTGGTAATGACGAAAGTGGTCTTGCACTTCGAGAGTTAGCTGCCGCGCATAACATGAATGCGTGGGTACGCAACAGCACCAGCCACCTGTGTAACGTTGCTGTACAAGGTCCGTTATCACGAGAGATCTTGTCGAAAATCATTTGGACGGCACCGGTACAACCCACCGTACAAGATCTTGGTTGGTTTCGTTTCTGTGTTGGTCGCATAGGCGACTTTCACGGACCAGCGGTTGTGGTAAGTCGAACCGGCTATTCCGGTGAACTTGGTTTTGAGGTGTTTTGTCATCCCAACGATGCGCGCGCTGTATTTGATGCAATCTGGGAGGCGGGCGAACCGTTGGGCATGGCGCCTTTAGGACTTGCAGCGCTGGACATGTTGCGAATAGAAAGCGGTTTGATCTTCGCAGGTTATGAGTTCACAGACCGAACGGATCCATTTGAAGCAGGTATTGGCTTTACCGTACCGTTGAAGTCGAAAGAAGATGACTTTGTCGGTAGAGAAGTGTTGGAGCAACGAAAATTGCATCCGCAACGCCAGCTAATGGGCTTAGAACTCGACGGGGGGACAGTCCCCACATCGGGCGATTGCATTCGGGTCGGACGAGCTCAGGTGGGCGAGATAACCTCAGCAATAAAATCACCCATTCTCGGTAAAGTGATTGCGATGGCACGTATTGACATAACGCACGCCGTACCGGGTACGCGTATTGAAGTAGGGCAGTTGGACGGACAACAAAAGCGCTTAAGTGCAACGGTTGTAACCACGCCCATGTTCGACCCAACGAAGGAGCGAGTAAAAGGAAATTACTAAATCTAATTGCGCCACCGGCGCAACTTCATTCGTTCGTTTTGTGCTTCTGAAATTTGGATTTGTTTGCTGTAAAGAATAATGATAGCGTTCTACCGCACAGGAACGTTCGAATGAAAGATGTGGAGGAGGCTTCATGAATTTAGACCGAAAGCCTTTATATAACTAGACAAGTAACAGACGTTGAACCAACAGAGACTACACTATGAAATTTAGATCCCCAAAGATGCTTCGCACGCTTGCGGCTGCAAGCTGTGTTTCACTGATGACCATGGGCGGCGCGGCAAAAGCTGCTGACAGCACACAGCCTATCGTCATTCCACTGCACAACTGGTCAAGCCAAGTCGTTATGGCTTACGTTATTGGCGGTATGTTTGAAAGCATGGGCAGCAACGTTGAATACGTTCCTGCTGATTCGCAGGCCGTTTACGAATCGATTCGTAACGGTGACGTCACCATTTCCCACGAAGTGTGGCAGTCAACGTTCGGTAAGTCGTTCTATAACGCAATGGCTAAAGGCGGCGTCATTGACGCTGGTACCCATTCAGCGACCACTCTGGAAGAAATGGGTGTACCGACTTGGGTTATTGAAGAAAACCTTTGCCCCGGATTACCTAGCTGGGAAGCGCTGAAAGATTGCCCTGAGGTTTTCGCCACCGCCGATTCAGAAGGTAAAGGACGTTGGCTGGAAGGGCCACAAAGCTGGCACGGTGATTTAATGCCTGTGCGCTTGGAAGCCTTGGGTTTGGCCGATACGTGGACAGTGAAATTCGCAGGTGGCGCTGATGCACTGTGGACAGAGCTGGCTTCTGCCAAGAAAGAAAAGCGTGGCACCATTATCTTTAACTGGACGCCAAACTTTACCGATGCTGATGGTTTCACCTTCATCGAATTCCCAGAGTATTTCGATGGGTGCCGTAAAGAAGATGGTGGTGACGGCAGCTGTGGTTCACCAAAAGGCTGGTTGAAGAAAGCAGCTAACTATAAGTTCCCAAAGACTCACCCCGCAGCCTACACGGCGTTTTCCAAGCTTGACTTCACTACCACTCAGATTGGCGAAATGGCGGCATTGGTTGATATCGACAAGATGGACCATAAAGACGCTGCAGCAAAGTGGTTAGCAGATAACGAAGACGTCTGGATGCCCTGGACGCAGTAAGGCTAACGTTGGTTAATTGCAAATAGCTTTAGTAACTATTCAAGTATGCTGAAGCCGCTTTGTAAGCTTTAATGAGTACGACTTAAGCCCTCTGGTTCATCCAAGTTCCAGAGGGCTTATTGGTTTTTACAGAAAACGTTTCCACCACGCCAACGACCTTGGCAATCGAGTGATACCGCCACCATGTCATCGACCGCTTCAAACCCAACAGATCCCACTATCCGCTGTGATGGTGTTTATAAGATTTTTGGAGAAAATGCCAAACGCATGCTGCAATCGTCCGGCGGAGTGGTGGATGCCGCAAAGTTTCAGGAAAACGGCTGTATTGTCGGGGTCAATAACGCGTCATTTGAAGTGTACCCGGGTGAGTTACTTATCATCATGGGCCTGTCAGGCTCAGGCAAATCCACGCTACTTCGCTGTATCTCTCGGCTGACAGAAGCTACCGTCGGCAAGATCTACGTCGATGGTGAGGACATTCGCTCGCTTAACAACAAAAAGCTCATTGAACTGCGGCGCAGTAAAATGGGCATGGTGTTTCAAAGCTTTGCGTTACTGCCACATAAGACCGTCCTGGAAAATATTGCCTTCCCACTCCAGGTTAAGGGCGTCAGCACCAAAGACAGTATTGCGCGAGCTGCTGAAATGGTCGAATTGGTGAGCTTGTCCGGGCGCGAAAACTACTTTCCACGCGAACTTTCCGGAGGGCAACAACAGCGCGTTGGTATTGCGCGCTCGTTAGCGATTGAACCGGACATCTGGTTCCTTGATGAACCATTCTCTGCGCTGGATCCACTGATCAGAAAAGAGATGCAAGATGAATTTCTGCGTTTGCAAAGTGTGCTGAGTAAAACCATTTTATTCGTCACACACGATTTCGATGAAGCACTCCGATTGGCCGATCGGATCGCCATTATGAAAGATGGGATCATTGAACAGCTCGATACTCCGGCCAACATCGTGTTAAACCCGGTTTCTGAATACGTTAGAAAGTTCACCGAAGAAGTTCCGCGTGAAAAAGTTTTAAAGATTGAAACCGTCATGGAACCACTGGAAGCCAATCATGAAGTGAGCGATCTGAAAGTGGAAAAAGATGCCATCATCGAAACGGTCGCTGAGTTAGTGCTGAGCTCAGACAAACCCGTATCCGTGGTGGACGATGCTGGACAGGTGGTGGGTTCGGTACGTGCTTCGAAAGTCATTAGCCTACTGTTTGGGGGGCACAACCAACACGAAGCAGGGCGAGCATCATGATGGCGACTCTCCAAAAAAGTAAACCGTTACAACTGCTCTTGCTGATCGTTGTATTTATATTGCTGTGCCTGCTTGTACCCGCCAATGAGGGCAACTGGCTGTGGCGATTTCCCACGTTGTTAAAAAGCCTTCCTGTCGTCATCAATAACTCGGTGGACTACCTGATGTTCGATTGGTGGCTGATTGATGTCTGGGATCCGGACATTGAGGAATACGAAGAAAAACCGCTGATGCGTCAGGTGACCCGCAGTATTTCCGGGTTTGTTCTGTTCTTAATTGAATTTGTACGTGAACTGATGCTCGGAGGTGTCAAGACCATCGTAACCTTCACCAGTTGGGACTGGGCAACGGAGAATCCCTGGGCACGCTGGCCCGGTTTGCCGTGGACAGTCGTCACCGGTGGTGTAGTGATCCTGGGTTATGCGCTGAGCGGTGTTGGTCTTGCGTGCTTTGTTGGTTTTGCCTTCACCTACATTGCTGTTTTCGGGCAGTGGGAACCGTCAATGCAAACCTTGTCGTTTGTATTGATTGCGGCTCCAACAGCAATATTGATTGGACTGCTTTTAGGCGTATGGAGTTACAAAAGTAAAACGGTTGAAGCCGTACTGAATCCCATATTGAACGTTGCGCAGATCATGCCGCACTTCTCGTATCTGATACCCGTCATGGTGTTTTTTGGAATAGGCGATCATGCGGGGGCCATTGCCACCATCATCTTTGCCACCCCGCCAATGGTGCGTTTGACAAATCTGGGTTTGAAGAAAGTACCCGCTGAAGTAGCTGAGGCGGGTCTAATGAATGGCTGCACCGATTGGCAGCTCATGCGCCGCGTATTAATTCCTTCTGCACGACGCGACATCCTGCTGGGCGTTAACCAGGTCATCATGCAGTGCCTTGCTATGGTAGTAATCGCTTCACTAATCGGCGCCAAAGGCCTCGGTAACGATTTACTCATCGCGCTAAACCGCCTGCGGATCGGGTTAGCGTTGGAAATTGGCGTGTGCATCGTATTGATTGCGATTGTGCTCGATCGACTGTCGTTGGCGTGGGCCAATAAGCAAACCGATTATTTTGCAGATCAATCCTTTAAAGAACGACACAAATACACCCTTTGGTTTGCGGGTGTGTTTGCAGCAGGCGTCGCGCTCGCAGGTATCGGTCAGTTGATTTTTAAAGAAGGTTTCAACTATCTGTATCTCATACCGCACAACAAAGGCATTACGACTGAGCCGTTCTGGCAAGCCGGGGTGGACTGGATGTGGGATACGTTTTTCTACGCGCTCAAAGGCTTTAATGAATGGCTTATTGTGGATGTGCTTATCCCAGTGAAAAAAGCCTTTCTGGCGATGCCTGCGATTGCTACGTTTACTCTGGTGATGGGCATCGGCTTTATTGTTGGCGGCATCCGATCCGCTCTGATCGTTGGCGGATACCTACTGTTTATTGCGATGACTGAATGGTGGGACAGGGCATTGATCACCTCCTATTTGATGACGATGGCGGTACTCATTTCCGGAGTCATTGGTATTGTCGTCGGTACACTGTGCGCACAGAACGCAACGGCCACCCGCATCCTACTGGCTTGGTGCGATACCTTTCAAACGTTTCCGTCGTTTATCTACCTCATACCGGTAATGATGTTGTTCGGTGTAACTGATACTTCTGTGCTGATTGCTATCGTGGTCTACGCGACTATACCTGCGGCTCGTTACACCGTCGTTGGCTTACGCAGCGTACCCAGCGAACTGCACGACGCAGGTTCCATGTCTGGGGTTAATCGATTTCAACGATTATTTTCCATCGAGCTGCCGTTATCCTTTCCCCATATGGCCCTCGGAATCAATCAAACGGTTGTGTTCGCACTCGCCATGGTAATTATTGGAGCGCTCATCGGTACCGATGATTTAGGCCAATTAATTTTAGGTTCATTATCCGATCGACAAGGCGTGGGTAACGGCTTGGTTCTTGGCTTCTGTGTAGCGTTTATTGGCCTTGCAATAGATCAAATACTGCGAACGTGGGCCAACAAACGAAAAGCAGCCTTAGGTATCGATTAAGGGAGAATGGGTCACAGCGTATACAAACGCGTGCTGAAGCAAACGAGCAGCGCTTTATGAGTACCACCGCGGTACAAGCTAATGGCACCGACAAAGCGGGCGCATGGGCGGTTATTGCCGGGGCGGCGATATGGGGACTTTTCTGGATTCCACTACGCTATCTTGAGCAGACTGGAATACCGGGATTGTGGGCCATCGCAATGGTACTCGCTGCAGCTGGCTTGCCGGCGTTCTGTGTGACTGTTGTAAAAGGCGAATTCAAAGACCTTGCAACACCCGACGGATGGATCGTGGGCGCTGCGCTTGGCTTAGCCACTGTGCTGTACTTCACTGCCGTACTCTACACCGATGTGATTCGAGCCATCTTTCTGTTTTACCTATTGCCTTTGTGGACAACTATTTCGGCACGTGTGGTTTACGGAGAACCCATTCGACAGCAACAACTGTGGGTCATTGCAGCGGCGCTAATCGGTGTTTGGTTGTTGCTTGGAGGCGGATTCGCATTGCCGTTGCCACACAATGCTGGTGATTGGTGTGCAATCGCGTCCGGCTTTTGCTGGGGCGTAAGTTTATCTCTGCTGCGTGGCAAACAGGACACGCCCGCCTATGCGAGTACGACGGCAACAGTCATCGCGGGATGCCTGTTGGCAAGTCTGTGCGCAATCCTATTACAAAGTTGGGACAGTGCCGACACAACAAGCAATTTGGTTAACGAATCAAAGGATCTTTTAAAAACAGTCCCGTTGGCAGCAGCTTTTGGTGCCGCCGTTCTTTTTCCGTCGATGTTAGGACAGATCTGGGGCGCACGCCGAATACCCGCTCCCACCGCTGCCTTACTAACCATGGTTGAAATTCTTGTAGCCACGAGTACCGCAGCATGGTTAGTCGGTACCGAGCTAACAATGTTATCAATGCTGGGTGGCGGCATTATTGTGTTGGCCGTTTGCATTGATTTGAATACACAGCGTAATCAACTTACGAACAAGAGGAGTGCATTCTTACCATGACTAAACGAGTTGCCATAATCGGTGCCGGGCCCAGTGGTCTTGCACAACTCCGCGCCTTCCAGTCAGCTCAACAATCCGGTGCTGATATACCCGAAGTTGTCTGTTTCGAAAAACAAAGTAACTGGGGAGGGCTATGGAACTACACCTGGCGTACAGGCATAGATCAATACGGCGAACCCGTACACGGCAGTATGTATCGGTACTTGTGGTCTAACGGCCCCAAAGAGGGGTTGGAATTTGCAGACTACTCGTTTGAAGAGCATTTCGGAAAACCTATCGCGTCGTATCCGCCACGCGCTGTGCTATTTGACTACATCGAAGGGCGCGTTAAAAAGGCCGGCGTCAGGGACTGGATTCGTTTTAATACCGCGGTACGCCAGGTTAGCTTTGATGAAAGCCGTGGTCTGTTTGATGTCACTGTGAATAACCTACCTGAGGCCAGGCAATACACCGAACAGTTCGACCACGTCATTGTGGCGACGGGCCACTTCTCAACCCCTAACGTGCCGGAGTTCGAAGGGTTTGATCGTTTTCCCGGGCGGATACTTCATGCACACGACTTTCGAGATGCAACAGAATTTAAAGACAGGGACGTGCTGATTATTGGAACCTCCTATTCTGCTGAAGATATTGGCTCTCAATGTTGGAAGTATGGATGTAAATCTGTCACCGTGTCTCACCGCACAGCAGCGATGGGCTACGACTGGCCTGACAATTGGGAAGAAGTGCCACTGCTAACTCAGGTAGAAGGAAGCACCGCGACGTTTAAAGACGGTACGACAAAAAAGATCGACGCCATAATCCTGTGCACAGGCTATCAACATTATTTTCCGTTTATGGCCGATGATCTGAGACTGGAGACCAATAATCGGCTATACCCCGTTGACTTATACAATGGGGTGGTATGGCAACATAATCCCAAGCTGATGTATCTGGGCATGCAGGATCAGTGGTACACCTTTAATATGTTTGACGCACAGGCATGGTACGCCCGAGATGTCATCTTAGAGCGTATAGCGTTACCACCTCAGCCTGAGATGCAAGCGGATATCGATCACTGGCGGGCTGAGGAGGACGCTATAGCAGACGACTACGAATCCATTCGCTTTCAAGGTGACTACACGCTTCGCCTTATGGCGTTAACGGATTACCCTGAGTTTGATATTGAAGGCGCAAACCAGGCATTTTTCGAATGGAAGAAGCACAAAAAGCAGGGCATCATGACGTTTCGTAACCACGGTTACAAATCTGCTCTCACCGGTACCATGGCACCAGCGCACCACACACCATGGAAAGACGCATTAGATGATTCGCTGGAGTCATATTTGCAAACTGAAACCTAAACAAGCCGTTACCAGTTTAGGTTTCTGTGTAACCCAAAGCGCAAAATGCACCCAGGTGTTGAGCGCGGCTTGATCGGGGCAATTCCGTCGGCTTTGTATATATAGTCCGCTCGGAATTGCCTCTCTACTCACTGATCAAAAACGTATGCAAACCATCCAACTTTTTAGCACACCGTATATCCAGCTCGGTTAATGACTGAGTGGAGTGAGTAGTAAACTCTATGTGGCAATAACCCCAACCCATTTTTATATCCGGATGATGGTTGTGACGCTCAGCGACCGCAGCAACCAAATTCGTAACCAATAACGCTTCAGCAAAATCCCTGGTTTTAAACTCCCGACTAATAGCGTGGGTGTTGCTGCTGTATTGCCAATCTGCATGCAGTTCAGCCATTGCGCCAGCAATGTCCTCCGCGCTAAGTGTTTTTGGAGGCATGGAATTACCGGCCCATCCATCCACCATCAACGGTGAGCACCGTGCCGTGCATGTAATTCGATGCGCTTGATGCCAGGAACACAACAGGGCCGGCAAAGTCGTCTGGCTCACCCCAACGTCCTGCGGGAATTCGTTGCAAAATAGACTCACTGCGTTCTGCATCGTCCTGTAACGCCTGAGTGTTGTCGGTTCGTATGTATCCCGGCGCAATGGCATTGACATTGATACCGCGAGCTGCCCATTCGTTCGCAAACGCCATGGTTAACTGACCAATTCCGCCTTTACTCGCCGCATAGCCTGGAACGGTAATGCCGCCTTGGAAGGTGAGTAGGGAGGCGGTAAAGATAATCTTTCCCGATTGGTTCTTCAGCATGTGCGCACCAATGGCTCGGGTAATCAGAAACTGCGCGTTTAAATTAACTTCAATCACCTCATCCCAGAATTCATCCGGATGCTCTGCCGCTGGCGCACGCTTGATGGTGCCGGCGTTATTGACGAGGATATCAATTCGGTCGTGCTTCTCCAGAACGCTTTGAGTGAACGCCTTGGTGGCATCGCGGTTGGAAAAGTCACATTGATAGGCGGTAAAGCGTCTGCCCAGAGCTTCTACTTCCTTGCCAACCTGGCTGCCACTGGATTCAAGGCTTGCCGATACGCCAACAATATCTGCACCGGCTTCGGCTAGCGCTAACGCCATTGCTTTACCGATACCCCGTTTGCAGCCAGTTACCAGTGCGGTTTTACCGCTTAAATCAAATGCGTTTAACACACTCATGCTGGCGTCTCCTCAGCACATTGGATAAGTATTTTCATCGCTTGCGGATTACCGCTGAGGTCTGAAAACGCGTGCTCTATATTCGCAAGCGCTTCAACACCGGTGATGATTTCTTTAGCTGGTATTCCACCGTCTGCAACCAACGCTATCGCATCGTCGTAGTCGGCTGGTTCATAAACCCGAGCACCAATCATTTCCAGTTCTTTCCAGAAAAACTGAAATACATCGACCTCAGGTTTTGTCGCGTGAATCGCGACCATAACGATGCGGCCTCGTACAGACGCAGCCGCCGTCATCAGATCAATACCAGGTTGAGTCCCTGAAACCTCGAATACGACATCCATGCCTTTGTTGTTCGTGTCGGCCATGATAGTTTCAACCGCATCCGTCTCTTTGGGATTGATCGTTTTCATTCCAAGCTTTTCTGCAACGGCCAGACGGCTCGGATTGATCTCGCTAACGGTGACCTTACCGCCTGCGTTCTTGGCGGCAAGTGCGACCAGCATGCCAATAGGACCACCTCCGATGACTAATACATCTTCACCGGCTTGAACATTCCCTCGCTTAACATCGTGACAGGCAACGGCCACTGGCTCAATCAAGGCTGCCTCGTCAAGTGAAAGGTTATCCGGAATTTTGTGTAACGTATGAGCGGGTACGTTCCAACGCTCTTGAAAAGCACCGTCAGTATCTAAACCAAGAAAGGTCAGGTTCTGGCAAACGTGCGCATGACCGCGCAAGCAAGCAGGGCATTTTCCACACGCAACCAGTGGCCTTACGACTACACGGTCACCCGCTGAATAGTCAGACACGCCGGAACCGACGGCAACCACAGTCCCGGACATCTCGTGCCCAATCACTCTATGGTTCCCGATGCGCGCGTCCATGTGCCCGAGGTATACGTGAAGATCGGTTCCACAGATGCCACAGTAGGCAACAGCGATTTGCACTTCACCCGCTTCGGGTGCATTCGGTGTGATGGTTTCCACCGAAAAATGTTTATTGCCCTTGTAATAGGCCGCTTTTACTTTCATTCTTTTGTATGTCCTGGTTTCCAAGAGGTGTGGACTTTTTAGTTATTGTTTTTAGTCAGGGTATTTAAAGCAAATGCTAAAAACGTAAGTGTCCCAGAGGCTGAGCCTTGTTGCCTTTAATTGTTACACACTGCGGTTAAACATCCAGCGTTCTCCGGGTGTTTTTGTTCCATTGCACAGTTGTGTCGTACCAAACTAGTAAAAAATTATTTGGACTAAGCGCAACACCGATTTAAGCTCAACTCATACACGCTTACCCACGGTACGCGGGATGTTGTGAAGCCTACGCCGCGTTTATGTAGGGCGCTAAGACGGCATCCCAACCGTTTACGTAATTACTTGAGATTTTCTCGGCGTCGTCACCGAGAACACCAAAACCACCGTGCGTTAATTCGCATTGCGTGCCACCGTCAGCCGCTTTAAAGCTAACTGTCACGACCGTTGCTTCAGTAGCGGTTCGACCCGGAAACCAGGTAAAAGCCAGGTAAGCCCCCACATCGTAGGCGATCACGTTTCCCCAAACATGTTTCTGGTTATCTGCAGTCAATTCAAAAATTTCACCGTCTTTAAATGATTCAAACACGATGGTTTTAGGTACCTCGTTACTGTATGCCGATACCGAAAAGGTGTGCCCGGGCCACCACTCATGGATTTGTTCAGTAAATAAAGTAAACGCATCAGTTGGGTTCAACGGAACCGTAATGGACTTGCGTATCGGGTTAATCATTGAGTTTCCTTTGCCTGTTCTTCTGCCTTTGTTGCAAATGCCGTCAGGGCGTCATCCCACAGTTCATCCAGGTATTGACGTAGTGGTTGCGTACCTTCCGGCGCAATGCGGTAAAGCCGCTTTGCACCCATCGGGGTTACGGTTAGCAGGCCGGCATCAGAGAGCACCCGCAGATGCTGACTGACCGCGGGCCGACTAATAGACATACCCGCGGCAATTTCGCCCACGGCCAGTTCACCGTGACGAAGTCTATTGATGATTTCTCTGCGGGTTGGATCAGCCAATGCCAACAGCGTGATGTTCAGATCTTTACCGTAAGTCATGACTTACCGTAAGTGACAGCTTACGTAATGTCAAGTACCCGTTCTCGCCAGCACCCTGGTCCTGGCGGGTAAAACCGCCCGATACGAGTAGGGCACCTGCATCTGTAAGCCAATGCCGCTCTGAGCAAGACCAAGCGGGTGCACCGCTTGAAACGATGAGTGCGGAGCAACCCACCCCGCGGGCGTACTTGAAGATTCAACGCGTGTTTGTGCAACGTTTAATTTGTGCACCTCAATGCAAAGCCGATGGGGTTACGGGCGCCGACAAGCCCACGGATCAACGTCTTGGCGTTCACTGCACGACAAACCCGGCAGGGTGTGTCATATTGAGATGAGTAGTACAAATTCGTCAGTCCAAATAAAACAAAAAACCTGAAAGCACCTAACGGAGGAATATCTATGACCGTCAAAAAAACGCTGTGCCGCGCGCTTATCGGCGTTGCAGGAGCAGCCGTTCTCGCTAGCCAGGCTTCGGCTCAGGAAGTCACTTTAAAGCTGCATCAGTTCCTGCCAGCACAAGCCAACGTACCCAAATTGGTGTTGGATGTTTGGGCAGACAAAGTTGAAGAAGCTTCAGAAGGTCGTATCAAAGTCGATCGCTTTCCGTCAATGCAATTGGGCGGCTCACCACCAGAACTCATGGATCAAGCCATCGACGGTGTAGCCGATGTGGTCTGGACAGTCGTTGGCTATACACCCGGTCGTTTCCCCACCACCGAAGTGTTTGAACTTCCATTCATGGTGGATGATGCGCGCGCCGCTTCGTGTGCTTACTGGAACATGTTCGAAGAGCACATGGAAGCCGGTGAATTCAAAGGCGTAAAGATTCTGGGTACTTGGGTTCACGGCCCAGGTATGTTCCATACCGCTGACCCTGTTGAAACACCAGCTGACTTAGAAGGTATGAAGATTCGTGGTGGTTCACGACTTGTGAACAAACTGCTCGAACTCACTGGTGCAACACCTGTTGGTATGCCGGTACCGGCTGTTCCTGAAGGATTGTCTAAAGGGGTTATCGACGGCACAACCATCCCTTGGGAAGTGACGGCAGCGTTAAAGATTCCCGAACTGGTTGAAAACCACACTGAATTCGAAGGACCCGCCTTATATACCCTGACCTTCGTGCTGGCGATGAACGAAGCGAAATACAATTCTATGCCTGATGACTTAAAGGCCGTCGTCGACGCCAACTCAGGTTTGGAATTCTCTATTTTCGCTGGTGGCACTCAAGCTGACGCGGATGGCCCGGCACGAGCGATCGCCGTTGATAACGGAAACAACATCGTCACAGTAAGCGATACCGCTGAGTGGAGCTCTGTCGTGCAACCCATTTACGCTGAATGGGTAGCCGAGATGAACGAGAAAGGCATCGATGGCCAGGCGCGTATCGATCAGGCGAAAGCGTTGATGGGTGGTGATTGCATGGGCGCTACGTCCAGCTATTAACAAACCACTGACTGGTTATGTAGCCGCTCGCATCAGCGGGCGGTTATAACAACCGTAACCGACACCTCATGTACCGATTTTTTGATCGTATTGCGCGACTCTTTGCGCAGCTGGGCGGGCTGGTTTTGTCCGCGCTTATATTGCTCACTTGCTTATCCATTGCGGGACGTTTGCTCAACGGGCTCTTGCATAGCGACTGGTTTTCAACAACCTTACCTTCAATCAGCGAATCGCTTCTTGCCGTGGGCATCGGGCCAATTAATGGGGATTTCGAGTTGGTGGAAGCCGGTATGGCGTTTGCCATATTTGCGTTTCTGCCCTTATGTCAATTACGCGGTGCCCATGCTGCAGTAGATATCTTTACCTCACGCCTACCACCACGTAGTGATCGTTTATTAAGTGCGGTTATCGATACGTTATTCGCAGCCGTCCTGCTGCTGATTGCGTGGCAGTTGTT
Organism: Granulosicoccaceae bacterium; assembly: GCA_020629835.1. GTDB lineage: Bacteria > Pseudomonadota > Gammaproteobacteria > Granulosicoccales > Granulosicoccaceae > Granulosicoccus. Next base: position 61,969 of record JAHDCO010000004.1, on the reverse strand, counting down.
TGAAGGTACCCTAAGCAAACGAAATTCAGGTCAAACCACATTCATACTGGGTTTTCCTTTGTGGTGGGCGTATGCGCTTTCTCTCACTGGCGCTGTTGTTGCCGCCGCATTGTCGGTGTTTGTTGCAGCAACCCGCATTGCCGAATGTGTAACTGGGCGACAAATTTTGCCAGCCGAATTAGGGGCTGAGCATTGAGCGATTTAATGATCGGCTTAGCGTCGTTCCCAACGTTGCTGGTTCTGATCTTTTTACGAGTTCCGATTGGCCTGGCTATGTTTGTGGTGGGTCTTGTTGGGCTTGTGATCGTCACTGGCGATACCACTGTGCCCTTCGGGCGACTCAAGTCAGAAACGTACAGTACGTTTTCGAATTATTCCCTATCGATCGTACCCATGTTTCTATTGATGGGGCACTTCGCAACCCTGGGCGGGATGAGTCAAGCGCTGTTTAAAGCCGCGGAAAGCTGGTTAGGTCATCGTAAAGGTGGGGTGGCGATGGCTTCAGTGGGCGCGTGCGCAGGATTCGGTTCCATTTGTGGTTCTTCGCTAGCTACAGCGGCCACCATGAGTCGCGTTGCGCTGCCAGAACTGAAAGCGTACGGATACGCGGGTGGTTTTTCTACCGCAACCCTTGCCGCAGGCGGCACCCTGGGGATTTTAATACCACCATCGGTGGTTCTGGTTATTTACGCCATATTGACTGAGCAGAACATTGCCAAACTCTTTTTGGCTGCATTTATTCCAGGGGTCTTGGCGGCCCTAGGTTACATCGTCGCGATCTCTATTTATGTGCGGGTGCATCCTAATTCTGCTGGTACTCGCCCTAGAGTGCCTTACCAGGAGCGACTCACCGCTTTGATGAAAGTATGGCCGGTGCTGTTGGTGTTTTTATTGGTCGTCGGTGGCATTTACTTAGGTTGGTTTACACCCACAGAAGGTGCATCCGTGGGTGCTTTAGGTACAGCACTGATTGCTTGGTTTTCCGGTGGGTTAAATCGTCATACCTTATCCGAAAGCTTTTACGTTACCGCCCGAGCCTCAGCGATGATATTTTTTATTGTGTTAGGCGCTGCGTTTTACAATGGCTTTTTAGCGCTAACGCAATTACCTCAGGAAACGGCAGCGTGGGTGGCCGACAGCGGTTTCAGTCCGCTAACCATACTCATTGTCATTCTGGTGTTCTATTTATTGCTCGGTTGCCTGATGGACAGCCTCAGCATGATTCTTCTAACCATTCCTATTTTTTGGCCCATCGTTCAAGGCCTGGATTTTGGTTTGGTGTCTATGGTCGAATTACAAAGCGCAAAACTCGAGGCATTAATTGCCAGTGGGGCAGAGCTGCCTGCAGCGGTGCTTAATGAGGCTCAAGCGCTACTCGCAAGTGGGCAGGAACTCAGCCGGGAAATAACAAAAGAGCTTGGATTGCGAGGTGTAACCAAGGGTGCACTTAACCGGGTTAATCTTGAACACACCGCTATCTGGTTTGGCATATTGGTGCTAATCGTGGTGGAGGTAGGGCTCATCACACCACCGGTCGGTATGAATCTTTTTGTGATTAACGCAATGGATCGCAGCACGCCCATGGTGGAGACTTATAAAGCGGTGTTGTACTTTGTTGCGTCAGACATCATCCGCGTGGCCATACTGATTGCTTTTCCGTTTATTACCCTAGCGCTGTTACCTTGGTGAGTTTACGCGGCTTAACTCGGTCATCACTATGCAGATAGAAGGGCATAGCGCGCTAGTGGTTGGTGGTGCCAGCGGTTTAGGAGAAGCAACGGCACGGCACTTTGCAGAGCTGGGTGCTGATGTGTCCATCCTTGATATCAACGGTGAAGCCGCTGCAGAAGTTGCTGCCGATATCGGCGGGTATTCGCAGCAATGCGATGTATGCGACTCTGAATCGGTAGCCGCTGGCGTTACCGCGGCTATGGCGCGGTTTGGTCAAGCGCCAAGAATCACTGTGAATTGCGCGGGCATTGCGGTGGGCGCTCGCATAATCAACCGCGACGGCGAAGTGTCGATCAATCGATTTCGACGCGTTATGGATGTGAACGTAATAGGAACGTATAACGCCATGAGCTACGCAGCACAGGCTTTGATGGACGTGCCGGTGTTAGATAATGGCGAACGTGGTGTCATCATCAACACCGCTTCGGTGGCCTATGAAGATGGCCAGGTCGGACAGTGCGCTTATGCAGCGTCTAAGGGTGCCGTGGCATCCATGTGCTTGCCCGCTGCACGAGAATTCGCGCCTTTGGGGATACGAGTGATGACCATTGCACCGGGCTTATTTCACACACCCATGATGGAGACCTTACCAGCGGAAACCATTGAAGGCATTACGCAAGCGATTCCGTTTCCACAACGCCTGGGCGATGCGCTCGAATATGCCAAATTGGCAAGCGACATTGTCGGAAATCCTTATCTGAACGGTACGGTTATTCGGCTTGATGCTGGGGTACGTTTGCCGCGAAGCTAAGCGGGTTAAGACGCCGTGCTCTCGTCGTACATAACAACAACCGCACCTTCCGTCCACGCTTCAAAGCGCACAGAAACTCGGGCGTTCAAATTTATGCAGTGTAACGCCAAAAGTTTGCGCTAGCCGGCAACAAAACCCAACCAAATTTTGGGTTGTTACGCGCTCATGCTAGCCTTGGGGCAAGTTTGACAGTTCGGACACGTGATGACAGGAAACGCAGCTAGCTGGTTTGTTGATCGGCACATAGAAGCAGGGCGCAGCGAGAAAGTCGCGTTTAGAGAAGCCTTTAATGATGGTCGGGAACTCACATACGGGGCCTTAGCTGAACAGTCAGGGCAGGTGGGCCACGCGCTGTTACGAGCGGGCATTCATCGCGAAGAACGCGCGGCGATGTGCGTACTTGATCAAATTGAATTTCCATTGCTGTTTTGGGGAGCAATAAAAGCCGGTGTTGCCCCGGTACCGCTTAACACGCTGTTAGCGACCGATGTTTACGCCGCGATGCTTAACGATAGCCGTGCGTCTATCGCATTTGTATCAGTGGAACTACTGGATACGGTGCTACCTGCCATTCAACGCAGCCCCCACATTCGCCAAACCGTCGTTATTGGAGGACGGGCACCGGAAGGTACCGTTTCCTGGTCCGACTTTATTAAGGACGCTGAACCGATCACACCGGTTGAGTGTTCGCCAGATGAAGTGGCGTTTTGGCTCTATTCATCGGGCTCAACCGGTGCGCCCAAGGGTGTACGCCACGTGCACGAATCCTTGCAAGTCACTTGCACTACATTTGCAGACCAAGTGCTGGGTATTAAAGAAACCGATGTGGTTTTTTCAGCCGCGAAGCTTTTCTTTGCGTACGGTCTGGGTAACGGGATGTCCTTTCCCTTATCAGCCGGTGCGACCAGTCTGTTGTTAAACAGCCGTCCAACCCCTGAGTCGGTAAGCGACGTGTTTACACAACATAAGCCAACCGTCTTTTATGGGGTACCCACTTTGTTCGCTGCCATGATTCATTACTGGGACGCTAACGATAACCGCCCCGAGTTCCCGCTGCGGCTTGCCACATCCGCAGGCGAAGCGTTACCGGCAGAAATAGGTCGCAAATGGCAGGCACTCTGGGGCATCGACATTATCGATGGCGTGGGGTCCACAGAGATGCTGCATATCTTTCTGTCCAACCGCCCAGGCGATGTGCAGTACGGCACTTCCGGTACGGCTGTGCCTGGCTACGATGTGAAACTTGTGGATGAACACGGGGTGCCCGTACGTGTCGGCGAGATTGGTGAACTGCTGGTGTGCGGAAAATCTGCCGCGTCCGACTATTGGAACCAGCGTGATAAAACTCGCCGTACGTTTGAAGGCGAATGGACTCGAACCGGTGACAAATACGAACTGACCGACAACGGCCGATACATCTACTGTGGCCGAACAGACGATATGTTTAAAGTGTCGGGGATTTGGGTTAGCCCATTTGAAATTGAACAAGCGTTAATTGAACACCCAGCCGTTTTGGAAGCTGCGGTGGTCGCCCAGCGGGATGAAGATAATCTGGAAAAGCCCAAGGCATTTGTGGTCTTCAAAGATGACCACGATAGCGATAACCTGGAAGACATCAAACACTTCATCAAAGAAAAAATTGGCAAGTGGAAATACCCGCGCTGGATCGAGTCGGTTGATGATTTACCCAAAACCGCAACCGGAAAAATTCAGCGCTTCAAACTTCGGCAACTCGCATGACCCACACCGTGCCCTGGCAAACCCAGGGCACACTAACCGCCAACGGTTATAGGTTGGAATACGCCTGCTGGGGCCCGCCACCCAAAGCCGCGCCAACACTGGTGTTGTTGCACGAAGGTTTAGGGTGCATTGAACTATGGCGCGACTTTCCCGAGCAACTTATGCACTCGACGGGCCTTGGCGTGTTGGCGTATTCGCGTGCAGGCTACGGACACTCTGATCCCGTGTCACTGCCCAGGCCACTTAACTACATGACGTTGGAGGCACGCGACGTTTTACCCGAGGTTCTGGATGCCATGGGTATTCAGCAGGGCGTATTACTCGGCCACAGTGATGGAGCGACCATTGCGGCGATTCATGCAGGTGTTTACGCTGATGAACGAATCCGTGGTTTGATCGTCATGGCACCGCATTTTTTTACAGAAAAAATCGCGACAGACGAGATCGCGAAAGCGCGCGATTGGTTTGATTCGGGTGAACTGAAGACTCGACTTGCGCACTATCATAAACACCCTGAAAACGCGTTTAACGGCTGGTGCGATAGTTGGCTACATGAAGACTTTAAGCACTGGAATGTCAGTAACGTTTTAGCGTCTGTGCAAGTCCCTGTACTGGCGATTCAAGGTGATGCCGATCAATACGGCACCGACGCACAGATAAAAGTCATGAAAGAACGTTGTACGCAACCGGTCACAACACACTTACTGCCTGACTGCCGCCACTCGCCACAGTTTGATCAACCCGACATCGTTGTGGAGCTTGTCGTCAAACACTGTTTAAGTCTCGACTCGATAAGGCAAGCGTTAAAACCGCCCCAAGTGCTTTGCGATTCGCTGGCGTTAACTCTACCAGGCCATGCCTACATACCCGGTGTTAATGCACGTCACGCCGAAGGTGCGTTTGACGACATACGCGCATCCGTTTTCCTGTGTCTTACTCCATCGGCAATGAGCGATACGCTCGCGTTTAGAGCCGGCATTAAATACAGGCAACTGGGGTTTTATTGGGAAGCCCACGAGGTGCTGGAAGCGGTATGGCTGGCTATGCCAGAAGGCGCAGAAGAAAGGCGCTTAGTACAAGCCTTAATTCAGTTATCGAACGCACAGTTAAAAATACGCATGCAAAGACCCAAAGCCGCATTACGGCTGTGCGCTTTGGTCGATGGGATTCTCGACGCGGTGGCAGACGCGGTGGCAGACGCGGTCGCAGACGCAGTGGCAGACGCGGTGACATCCCCCATGCTCATGTCTATCGACGTCGAGGGCCTGCGCCAGCAGGTGCGACAGATTGAACAGGGCATTTCGGTGCCCTAACAATCACCGCCTTCCTGATTGAGTTTACTCAGTAGTCTAATTTTGCTCTACAGAGCCTATTACTCATCCAAACCAACCAATATTGTCCAAAATATAGGCCGTTTTTCCGATTTTATTGCTCTGTAATACCTATACCGGTATAACCTTAGGCCCCACAGGGTTTTAGGGTGTTTGTCGAAAACGCGTATGAGCCAGACAATCGATTTCCAAACTGATCCGTCCCGTTACCGACACTGGCGTGTTGAATACGATGGGCCCGTGGCCAATCTGTTTATGGATGTCGATGAAGCCGGCGGCTTGTTCGACGGCTATGAACTCAAACTAAATTCCTATGACCTCGGTGTGGATATCGAACTCAACGATATCGTGCAGCGCATGCGTTTCGAGCACCCCGAGGTAAAAGTGGTTGTTATGCAGTCAGCAAAACCCGGCGTCTTTTGCGCAGGCGCTAACATTCGAATGTTGGGTGGGGCAGCTCACAGCCACAAAGTGGGATTTTGTAAATTCACCAACGAAACCCGCAACGCGTTTGAAGCGGCTGAAGCAGACAGTGGTCAAAAATACATAGCCGCGGTCAAAGGTGCTTGCGCAGGTGGTGGTTATGAGCTTGCTTTAGCGTGCAACCACATCCTGTTAACCGACGACAGAACGTCGGCTGTGGGACTTCCCGAAGTTCCATTACTCGCCGTGTTGCCAGGAACCGGTGGATTAACTCGGGTTACCGATAAACGCAAAGTTCGTCGAGACTTAGCCGATGTGTTTTGTTCCATGGAAGAGGGCATAAAAGGTCAGCGCGCTGCCGAATGGGGATTGGTGGATGAGGTAATCCCAAATTCCACATTTGATGAAACCGTACAACAACGCGCAGCAGAGTTTGCCGCGGCATCCACCAAGGCGGATATTGCTTCGGGGATCGCGTTGCATGCCCTCAACCGTACGATTGCCGAAGATTCAGTGCAGTACGAATTTGTGCAAATCGATATGGAACGTGACAAGCGCTGTGCAACCCTAACCATTCAAGCGCCAACCGAAGCCGCGCCTGAAGATATGGCCGAATTCGAGGCTCAAGGCGATGAAGCGTATTTTCTGAAAGTGTGTCGTGAGCTCGAAGACGCGATTTTGCATTTACGCATGAATGAAATGGAGATTGGTCTTTGGGTTTTTAAAACCGCAGGGGATGCACGGCTGTTTGCTGAACATGAAGCGGTGTGTTTTGACGAGAACCATTGGCTCGCCGCCGAAGTTCGTCACTACTGGAAACGCACGTTAAAGCGCATTGACGTCACCTCTCGATCATTGGTGGCGTTTGTTGAAAACGGGTCTTGCTTCACCGGTGTTCTGGCTGAACTCCTATTCGCCGTTGATCGCAGCTACATGATGGAAGGGGAATTCGAAGACGATGAGCGAGCAGAAGCTGCCGTGATGTTAACCACAGCTAATTTTGGTCATTACCCCATGAGTAATGCACTGACCCGTTTACAAACGCGATTTTTAGGACAACCGGAGAAAGTGGCGGCAGCAGAGGCCGCGCAGGGCAAACCACTTGAGGCTGAAGCGGCCGATGCGCTTGGCCTTGTCACCATGATTTTGGACGATATCGACTGGGACGATGAGGTGCGCATGTTTGTCGAAGAGCGAACAAGCTTTTCACCCGATGCGATGACCGGCATGGAAGCTAACTTACGCTTCGCAGGCCCTGAAACCATGGAGACCCGCATCTTTGGGCGCTTAACGGCTTGGCAAAATTGGATCTTCAACCGGCCCAATGCGGTCGGTTCAGACGGCGCGTTGCAACGTTACGGAACCGGTGTACGAGGCCACTTTGAAATGGAACGGGTGTGACGGCCCAAACCCGCCATTGTCCGAACTCAACCACTCATCATTGAATTTCATTTTTAACCTTTAGGGTTGCAAAGCAACCCGACCCAACTGTCAGGAGAGATCATGCTAAACGCGATGGACGTAAGTTATGACACGCAAATTCCGAATAACGTTGGCTTAAGTTCGGATAGGAAAGTGCTTAAAGCACTGGAAAAATGGCATCCGGGATACATCGACTGGTGGAATAAACTCATCCCGCAAAACTTTCAGGAATCGATGGTGTATTTGCGCACGGCCGTATCGGTTGATCCGAAAGGTTGGGCGAAATTCGACTACGTAAAAATGCCGGAATACCGGTGGGGAATTTTGTTAGCGCCGCAAGTGGAAGATCGTCGGATCCCCATGGGGGAGCACGCGGGTGAACCAGCATGGCAAGAGGTACCTGGCGAATATCGCAACATGCTCAAGCGCTTAATCATTATTCAAGGCGATACGGAACCCGGTTCGGTTGAGCAACAACGCTTCTTAGGTTTAACTGCGCCGTCATTGTACGACTTGCGCAATTTGTTTCAGGTCAATGTAGAAGAGGGACGGCATCTTTGGGCCATGGTGTACTTACTGCAAAAGTACTTTGGCAAAGACGGACGCGAGGAGGCCGATGATCTATTGCGTCGCTCATCCGGCTCTGACGATGCGCCACGTATGCTGGGCGCTTTCAATGAGGAAACGCCCGATTGGCTGTCGTTTTTTATGTTTACCTACTTCACTGATCGCGACGGTAAGATGCAGCTTGAGTCACTGGCTCAGTCGGGTTTTGATCCGTTGTCACGTACGTGCCGCTTTATGTTGACTGAAGAAGCGCATCATATGTTCGTGGGGGAATCAGGCGTTAGCCGTGTGGTGCAGGCGACCTGCGAAGCCATGAACAAAGCCGGCATCAGTGACCCTTATGATATTGGTCGCATCAGAGACTTGGGCGTTATCGATCTTCCCACCATACAAAAAAAGCTGAACCTGCATTACTCCCTGTCGTTAGATTTATTCGGTCAGGAAGTATCAACCAACGCAGCCAACGCGTTTAACGCAGGCGTGAAAGGGCGTTACATGGAGATGCGCATCAAGGACGATCACAAGCTGCAGAACGACACTTACGTGGTGCGAAACGTTGTTGATGGAAAAATCGTAGCCGAAGAAGTGCCCGCATTAACTGCCATCAACATGCGCTTACGTGACGACTACATTCGCGATGCATCCGGTGGAATCGGTCGATGGAATAAAGTCATTCAAAAAGCGAATATTGAATTTGAACTCGCGCTGCCGCACGAAGCGTTTCATCGACAAATCGGGGTGTTCTCCGCGATAAAAGCCAGCCCAGCAGGTGACATCATCACCAGCGAAGCGTGGGCTAACGAAGTTGAGAACTGGCTACCCACTAAACAGGACGGCGCGTTTATCGAATCCCTCATGGTGGCTTGTTATGAACCGGGTGAATTTGCATCCTGGATTGCTGCACCCAAGGTGAGTATTGATAACAAACCCGGCGATTTTGAGTTTGTAAAACTTCACATGGCCTAAACGGTTCGGGGAGGGTAACCCCCCCCACCAACCTTTGCATTATTCGCCGCTCGGAGACCGCATGAACAGCCCGCTAAAGCAGCACCTTATTGATCCTGAGATCTGTATTCGGTGTTACACCTGTGAAATGACCTGCCCGATAGAGGCGATTGAACACGACGACAACAACGTGGTTGTGAACGCGGACAAATGTAATCACTGTATGGATTGCATACCGGTATGCCCGACGGGATCGATTGATGAATGGCGCGTGGTCAACACCCCGTATTCATTGGAAGAACAATTTGAATGGCTTGAGCTTCCGGAACAAGAAGACATAGCCCTATCAAACACTGAAGCGGCCAGTGAGGATTCAACCGGCGCTGATGAGCTTGATCCGGTTGCTGCCTTACTCGCTGAGGCACATAAGGGTGCCGGCGGCGCGTCACGCGCACCCGACACCGCAGCCAAACCCACCATCAATTTACACAACCTGGGCGCCCCCGCAACCGCCGTGGTGCAGGGCAACTACCGAATCACCGACGAGCAGTCCGATTCTGATGTGCGACACATTGTGCTCGACTTTCAGGGCACACCTTTTCCTGTGTTGGAAGGGCAGTCGGTCGGCATCCTGGCACCCGGTGTAGACGCTGCAGGCAAAGCGCATTTACCGAGGTTATATTCAGTCTCTAGCCCGAAAGACGGTGAACGTGCGGGTTATCACAACGTGTCACTCACGGTTAAACGTGAGGAAGCGGGCGTTTGTTCAAACTACCTGTGTGACCTGAACATTGGTGACGAAGTCAATGTAACCGGCCCGTTTGGCGCAACCTTCCTAATGCCTACCCATGAACAAGCTCGGTTATTGATGATTTGCACAGGCACCGGTGCTGCCCCAATGCGTGCGTTTACCATGGCAAGACAACGCACTGTTGCGGCAACAGCTCCCACGATGGTGATGTTCTTCGGTGCTCGCACGCCTGACAGCCTGCCTTACTTTGGACCGCTCAACAAAGTGCCCGACAATATTCTGGATAAACATCTGGTGTTTAGTCGAACCGGAGCGGGCGAAAAAGAGTACGTGCAACATCGAATGCGGCAGCAGCACGCGTTAGTGGCGGATATGCTTCAAGACCCAAACACCTATGTGTACATCTGTGGATTGAAAGCCATGGAAGCAGGCGTTGAAGAAGCCTTTACGGCAATTAGCGATTCCATGGGGCAATCATGGCCGTCCTTACGTGACACATTGCGAGAGGAAGGCCGATACCATGTAGAGACCTACTAACATGGAGCAGCGCAAACACACCAAAGACGAAGCCGACAGCGTTGTCACGGAGCTTAACCGTCAAGTGGGTGTTCGAGTGATGGATACGCGCAAAGCACAGCGCTTATCGCGTCGTGAGTTATCGGAACGCTCGGGCGTATCGCCACGGTATTTAGCCACGTTAGAAGGTGGCGATGGCAACATTTCGATTGGTTTGTTAAAAAAACTATCCAACGCACTTAAAACACCCATCGATTACTTTTTAGACGAACGAGACGTAGACGCTCGCGAGTTACGCCAACTGATTACCCTGTTTTATAAAGCCGATGCACAAACACGAGCACGTGCCCTGCAGCTTCTAGACCCGGCCGAAAAACGGAAAGAAAAAGCCTGTCGTTTGTGCTTAGTTGGCTTGCGCGGTGCGGGTAAATCCACCTTAGGTGCGCGCATTGGTGATCATTTCGATGCACCGTTTATAGAGTTAAACGAAGAAATTGCCAAAGGCGCGGGGATGCCCGTTGGTGAAATCATTGCGTTGTACGGTCATGATGGTTACCGGCAGCTTGAAGCCGATACACTGTTCACTCTCATCGCCGCACACCAGCGTGCCGTATTCGCTGTTGCCGGTGGTTTAGTTTCTGAAAAGGAAACCTTCAATACGGTTCTGCGGCGATTTCATACTGTATGGGTAAAAGCGTCATCCAACGAACATATGGATCGCGTGCGTGCGCAAGGCGACCTTCGTCCCATGGCCGGTAACCCGCAAGCCATGACTCAGCTTAAGCACTTATTAAAAACGCGTGAGGCACTCTATGCACAAGCCGATTATTCACTGGACACAAGCCACAAAGGTGTAGAGACCAGCGTATCTGAGCTTTCAAAACTTATCGAAACGCATCAGTTATTGAATGCGTCGTAGCAATAGCCTATCGTGATGGACGTTTTACTGATGAACGCTTTATTCAAAAGACGTATCACTCAGGCATCGCACTCTCTTAAGGTAACCCTGTATGAGCGTATTACGACGCATTGAAGACAACGTAGGTTACGTTGAAATAGATAATCCACCCGTTAACGCCATCAACCAAGCGGTTCGCCAAGGGTTATTGGAGGCGGTGGACTGGGCAGAAGCGGCTATGCTGACTCGGGTCATCGTTACCGGCAAGGGGCGCACGTTTGCCGCCGGTGCTGATGCGAAAGAATTCGACGCGGCACCGATGGAACCGCATTTACCGGATGTGTTGAACGCCATTGATGAGAGCTTTGTGCCTTGGATTGCTGCCATTAACGGGGTAGCGCTTGGCGGCGGTGCAGAAATCGCCATGGCCTGCCGAATGCGCATCGCCTCACCACAGGCGGCATTAGGATTACCTGAAGTTACGTTAGGTGTAATTCCGGGTGCCGGGGGAACCTTGCGTTTACCTCGATTGGTGGGTCTTGAAACCGCCTTAGCGTTAATCACTGGCGGCAAACCGATGAACGCTCATGCAGCACTGGATGCGCACTGGATACACGCAGTCGACGATGACCCGATAGAGGCTGCGTACATGGTAAACACAGAAGAGCTCGGCTGCATGGTACCCACTTGGGAATTGCCATCACCCGCGATTGATACTGAACTGTTTGAAGCAACAGAAAAAACTGTTGCCCGCAAAATGCCACAACAAGTCGCGCCTATCGTCGCTATAAACTGTATTCGCGAGGGTTTGAACCGAGACTTTCACGACGCACTGACAGACGAACGCGCAGCGTTCCTATCGCTCAAATCCGGGCCGCAGGCCAAAGCGTTACGCCACTGTTTTTTCAATGAACGTGCAGCTAAAGCACCGGCCAGCCTAAGCGCTGCACCGCTGCCTTTAGAACATATTGCGGTCGTTGGTGGCGGCACCATGGGCGCGGGCATAGCTTACGCTTTATTAAATAAACATTACGCAGTCACCTTAATTGAAACAGACGATGCAGCAGTCAAAGGTGCAACAGAGCGCGTAGAGAACCTCATTAACGCAAGTAATACCAGAGGATTAATTACCGACGCCGAGGCTATCGCTTGCAGGCAACGCTTCAATGCCAGTGATGAATACACGCAGGCAGCCGGTGCAAGTCTTGCCATAGAAGCGGCGTTTGAGGATATGGCGGTCAAGCGAGACGTACTCACCCAACTTGAAGCCGTTTTGGACGACTCAGCCATACTCAGTACGAATACGTCCTATCTCAACATCAATGAAATGGCAGATTGCCTTAAAGACCCGAGCCGGCTGATGGGTCTGCATTTCTTCGCACCTGCACACATTATGAAACTGCTGGAAATCGTGCGTGGCGAGCATACCAGCGACACCGCTCTGGCTACCGGTTACGCACTGGCGAAAACACTTCGCAAAATTCCTGTGCTTGCGGGGGTTTGTGATGGTTTTATTGGCAATAGACTGCTTGCACGCTATCGCGAAGCAGCCGACACCGTGTTTATGGATGGCTCAACACCCTGGGAAGTTGATGAAGCCATGGTGGAATTTGGGTACGCGATGGGGCCTTATGAGGCGCAAGACTTATCCGGATTAGATATCGCATTCGCCAACCGCCGACGTCAAGACGCCACGCGCGATCCGAACCGACGTTACATCCCCATCGCCGACCGGATGATAGAACTTGGCAAACTTGGTCGTAAAACCGGTGCCGGTTGGTATCGTTACCCCGATGGCAAGAACAAGATTGAAGACCCTATCGTTGCCGACTTAGCGTTAGAAGAAGCGCATTTCGCCGGAGTGACTCGAACGGAATACTCAGCCGATGAGATTCGTCGTCGCCTGGTGCTGGCGATGATCAATGAAGCGGCGGATATACTGGATGAAGGCATTGCGCAATCGGCATCCGATATCGATTTGGTTACGGTGAATGGCTATGGCTTTCCACGTTGGCGCGGCGGGTTAATGCACTACGCCGACAGTCTGGGCGCGGAGGCAATAGTAAGCCAACTGCAGCAATTGGAAACCGAGGATCCGGTTGCCTGGAAAGTATCCCCATGGCTATTGCGCTGCGCTGAGTCCGATGCATCCATTGCTGATCAATAGCTTCTGAGAATCGCAAACCATGTCTGAATCCATTCTTTTCGACCTCACAGGAAATGTTGCGACACTGACCTTTAACCGGCCTGACAAATTAAACAGCTTTAACGTAGCGATGCATCAGCGCATGAGTGCATTGTTAGACGAACTCGAGAAACCGGATTCAAGCGCTCGCGTGTTGGTCATCACCGGCTCAGGTCGTGCGTTCTGCGCCGGCCAGGATTTGTCTGACCGTCACGTCTCAGCAAATGCGGAAGCGCCCGATTTAGGCGAGTCGTTAGAGCAGTGGTACAACCCGATGATCGCGCGCTTAAAAGCGTTGCCCTTGCCAGTAGTCTGTGCCGTGAATGGTGTCGCCGCAGGCGCCGGAGCGAACATCGCCTTGGCGTGTGATTTAGTCATGGCAGCGCGCAGCGCTAGCTTCGTACAGGCATTCTGCCGTTTGGGCCTGGTGCCCGATTCGGGAGGTACCTGGCATCTACCTCGCGCCGTGGGAACCCCAAGAGCCATGGGCCTTGCGATGCTGGGGGATAAAATCAGCGCTGAACAAGCCGCCAGTTGGGGCATGATCTGGCAAGTGGTTAACGATGATGCTCTGTCAGAGAGTGTTCGTACATTAGCAGAACATTTGGCTCGACAACCGACCAGCGGGCTCGCAAAGATCAAGCACGCCATTTATGCTTCTGCGAACCATACGCTTGAAGAACAAATGGCGCTCGAATGTTCTCTTCAACGCGAAGCCGGCAAATCAAGCGATTACCGAGAAGGGGTAGCGGCGTTTATGGAGAAACGTTCGCCGAACTTTTCAGGCAAATGACACACCGTAGCGAGACAATGAACCATGACTGATGCCTTTATCTGTGATGCGGTGAGAACCCCGATTGGTCGCTACGCTGGCGCGCTATCGTCGGTACGCACCGACGATTTAGCCGCTATTCCAATAGCGGAGCTCGTACGCCGTAACGGCGGGGTCGATTGGGCGAGTGTGGACGATGTTATTTACGGCTGTGCCAACCAGGCCGGTGAAGATAACCGCAACGTGGCCCGAATGGCTGCGCTCTTGTCCGGCCTGCCCGATACCGTGGCGGGAACCACCATCAATCGCTTGTGTGGTTCAGGGCTTGATGCCGTTGGCATGGCCGCCCGTGCTATTAAGGCCGGTGATGCCGATTTAATGATTGCCGGTGGTGTGGAAAGCATGTCACGGGCACCCTTTGTACAAGGAAAAAGTGACACCGCTTTTTCTCGCAACGCCGTTATTTTTGATACCACCATCGGCTGGCGATTTATTAACCCAGCTATTCAATCAAAGTTTGGTTGCGACTCTATGCCTGAAACCGCTGACAATGTGGCCGAACAATTTCACATCAGTCGAGAGGATCAGGATCTGTTTGCGTTACGCAGTCAACAGCGCTGTGCGGAAGCGACTCATGCTGGCTATTTCAACGATGAAATCGTGCCGGTTCGCGTGCCGCAAAAACGCAAAGAAGACCTAGTGGTAGACACTGATGAACACCCGAGGGCCAGCACCACCCTGGAATCGTTAGCAAAACTTCGCGGTATTAACGGGCCGGATTTATCCGTCACCGCTGGCAATGCATCCGGTGTTAACGATGGTGCTTGTGCGTTAATTGTAGCGTCCGATGCCGCCGTGCAACGCCATGGATTGACACCCAGAGCGAGAATCTTGTCAATGGCCAGCGCGGGTGTGGAACCGCGGATTATGGGCATCGGGCCAGAGCCGGCAACCCGCAAGGTATTAGCACGAACGGGGTTATCGCTTAGTGATATTGACCTCATCGAATTAAACGAAGCGTTTGCCGCACAAGGCTTAGCGGTGCTCAGGGCCTTGGGTATTGACGACGATGCACCCTTTGTAAACCCTCAGGGCGGTGCCATTGCGTTGGGACACCCGTTGGGAATGAGCGGTGCGAGGCTGGCCTTAACAGCCACTGCACAATTGCAACGCCACACGTTACGCTACGCACTGTGCACCATGTGCGTAGGAGTCGGGCAGGGTGTTGCTCTACTTCTTGAGCGTGTTTAACAGTAAGGACAAACGCCATGACGAATCCATCCGCAGGGCTTGACCCCATCGAAACCGCCAGCACGGATGAGATTCGTGCGCTGCAACTCACGCGCTTAAAACAAACAGTGCAGCACGCCTTTGATCGTGTGCAGCCATTCCAGGATAAGTGCAAAGCCATAGGCGTAACGCCAAACGACTTGCAACACCTGGAAGACATTGCACGTTTTCCGTTTACCTTAAAGGATGACTTGCGAGCTAACTACCCGTTCGGATTAACCGCTGTTCCGATGGAAGATGTGGTTCGTATCCACGCATCCAGCGGCACCACGGGTAAGCCTACGGTCGTAACCTATACCCAAAATGATATTGATAACTGGGCGCATCTAGTGGCGCGCAGCATTCACGCCAGCGGCGGAACGCGAAACGACATCATTCAGATCGCCTACGGCTACGGTTTATTTACCGGCGGGCTTGGCGCTCACTATGGCGCGGAGAAATTAGGTTGTACCGTGGTACCGATCAGTGGCGGTCAAACCGAAAAACAAGTCCAACTCATACGCGACTTTAAACCGCGCATCATCATGGTCACCCCGTCTTACATGCTGAACGTGCTCGACCAGATGGAACGTGAAGGCATGGATCCGAAAACCTCTTCATTGGAAATCGGCATCTTCGGCGCTGAACCGTGGACTGACAGCATGCGCGAGGAAATCGAAACCCGTGGTGGTATGCACGCCGTGGATATCTATGGCTTATCTGAAATCGGTGGGCCAGGTGTTGCCAACGAATGCATTGAATCCAAAGATGGCCCCGTCATTTGGGAAGATCATTTTTACCCGGAAATCATTGACCCGGTAACCGGTGAGGTATTGCCTGAAGGCGAATACGGTGAATTGGTTTTCACCACCTTAACCAAAGAAGCCTTGCCAATGATTCGATACCGCACACGAGACCTGACGCGACTGCTACCACCAACCAGCCGTTCAATGCGCCGTATCGACAAAATCACCGGGCGCTCGGACGACATGCTGATCATACGGGGCGTGAATGTCTTTCCGAGCCAAATCGAAGAGCTGGTTCTGAAAGTGGAGGGTCTTGCACCGCACTACCAATTGGTGGTTGATCGCGACGGACATATGGACAGGCTCTCGGTGTCGGTTGAACGGCGTGAAGGCACCTCAGATAGCGACGGCGCGGCTATGGCCGATGCTTTACAGGCGCGGATCAAAGCTCAGGTGGGGGTATCAACGCGCATTGATGTGAGAGCACCGGGCGGTGTGGAACGTTCTCAGGGCAAAGCAAAGCGCGTGATCGATCAAAGATCAGACGGCTAAAAAACCCACGCCATTAATTGACCGACCGATTGGTCGATGATATGCTTGTGATTAGAAATTGCAGGTAGATCCTTTCATGCGCGCGGTAGCAAGGTATCGCAGCCGCTGCTCAGGATGGATTTTCAGCGAACCAGCTACCAGGGGACGTCATGTACGCGCAAATGGTCAAGACCGACTCAACCGGTGTCAAATCGATTGATGACATGTCCGAGCAGGAGGCCGCATTTCAGGCTCGAATCGATCGCGATGAGAAAATCGAACCTAAGGAATGGATGCCGGACAACTACCGCAAAACCCTGATTCGGCAAATCAGCCAACACGCCCATTCAGAGATCGTTGGCCAACTGCCAGAAGGCAATTGGATAAGCCGAGCGCCGACGTTGGAACGAAAAGCCATCTTGCTAGCCAAGGTTCAAGACGAAGCCGGACACGGCTTGTACCTGTACTGCGCAGCCGAAACCTTAGGGATCAGCCGCGATGAAATGTTCGACCAACTGCACAGCGGTAAAGCCAAATACTCATCTATCTTCAACTACCCCACATTAACCTGGGCGGACATAGGCGCCGTGGGTTGGTTAGTGGACGGCGCCGCCATCATGAACCAGGTGCCACTGCAACGCACCTCCTATGGCCCGTACGCGCGAGCCATGGTGCGTATCTGCAAGGAAGAGAGTTTTCACCAACGCCAAGGCTTTCACATCATGATGAAAATGGCGAAAGGTACGGCCGCACAGAAACGCATGGCGCAAGATGCGCTCAATCGTTTTTGGGGCCCATCACTGATGATGTTCGGTCCGTCCGATAAAAATTCGGTGCATTCCGCGCAGTCCATGGCGTGGAAAATAAAAATGAATACCAACGACGAACTTCGACAGAAGTTCGTTGATCAAACGGTGCCACAGGCCGAGTACTTAGGCTTAACCGTACCCGATGACACCCTGGCATGGAATGAGGAGAAGCAAGGTTACGATTTTGCCGACCCTGACTGGGATGAGTTTCATGCGGTACTGGCTGGAAACGGCCCGTGCAACAAAGAGCGCCTGGGTGCGCGAGTCACCGCCTGGGAAGACGGTAAGTGGTTTCGTGAGGGTTTACTTGCGCACAGCAAAAAACGCGCAGCCATTGCGAGTGACGCCGCATGAATGCAACCTCTGATAACGAGAAAAAAGCCGTGTCTGACGAACAGGCGACTGAAGCCAAAGAGTCCAGCAACGAGTGGCCTTTGTGGGAAATCTTCATTCGGGGCCAGCATGGATTAAGCCACCGGCATATGGGCAGCTTGCATGCCCCTGATGCGCAAATGGCTATCAATAACGCGCGCGATGTATACACGCGGCGTAACGAAGGTGTAAGCATTTGGGCGGTTCCATCCAGTCAGATTGCAGCCAGTTCACCGTCGGATAAAGGGCCACTGTATGAGCCGTCTAATTCCAAGGTGTATCGACACCCCACATTCTTCGACATACCAGACGATGTGGGGCACATGTAATGAATGCACTGCACGCGGCCAACCCAGCGTTAACCATTGACGGTGCACTGTTCGAGTTACTCACCCATCTAGGCGATAACAGCTTGATACTGGGGCAACGATTGTCTGCCTGGTGCGGTCATGGCCCGGCGTTGGAAGAAGACATCGCACTTGCGAACGTTGCCCTGGACCTGATCGGTCAAACCCAACTTTGGTTAGAGCTGGCAGGTGATGTTGAAGGGCAGGGCCGTAGTGCAGATGCATTGGCCTATCACCGTGATGCATTTGATTTTCGTAACGCGCACTTAGTGGAACAGCCTAATGGTGACTTTGGGCAAACGTTGATGCGGCAGTTCTTGTTCGATGCCTGGCACTTACCCCTACTGCTTGCGTTAACGAAATCACCTGATAATCGCATCGCCGATATTGCAGAAAAAATCAGCAAAGAAGTGCGTTATCACCTGGAACGCAGCAGCGACTTAGTGATTCGTTTAGGCGATGGATCAGAGGAAAGTCATAGGCGTATGCAACGTGCATTGGATGCGCTGATGCCACACGCTTATGAGCTACTTCAGATTACCGACGGCGATGCGTTGTTGATTTCAGAAGGTGTCATTGGCGACATTACCTCCGTCACTGCGCAGTGGGAAGAACAGGTGAACAGCGTGCTTGCATTAGCCACGTTAAGTCGACCTAACTCACCCGCCGCTCCAGGTGGCGGACGACGTGGCCGGCATACTGAGCATTTGGGATACCTGTTGGCCGATCTGCAGTTTTTGCAACGAGCCTATCCCGACGCGACGTGGTAGCGGGTGCATCTTGTGATCATGGCAAGCAACACTTCATCATCCAGCACTAAGCCAAGCCTGGACACTGTTTGGCAATGGTTAGCCGACGTTCCAGATCCTGAAATTCCAGTGATTTCAGTCATCGACCTCGGCATTGTGCGTGAATTGGAATGGGACGATGCCACCTTGGTGGTTACGGTTACACCCACCTACACAGGATGCCCCGCCACTCGTGTGATTAACGACGATATACGAACGCACTTAACCGCGTGCGGCATCGACTCGATTCGGTTTGAGCGGCGTTTATCCCCTGCATGGACAACCGATTGGTTAACCGAGGAAGGTCGGGACAAACTAAAAGAATATGGCATTGCACCGCCTTCGAAAACGCCTTCAACATTGGCAAACGGCTTTATTACGGTAGCAGCTGCTGTGAGCTGCCCGCGTTGTCAATCGTTCAATACTGAGATGGTCAGCCAGTTTGGTTCTACTCCCTGCAAATCGAGTTATCGCTGCCTGGATTGCTTAGAGCCGTTCGATTATTTCAAGTGCATTTGATTATCAAGGCTTCCCACCATGGCTAAGTTCTATCCCCTGGAAGTAACCGATCGTCAACAGGAAACCCGCGATGCGGTGGTACTTACTCTGACTCCCAGGCCAGAAGACGCAGACAAATTCACTTTCACTCAAGGACAGTACTTAACGTTTCGCCGTGAGTTTGATGGCCATGAACTTCGTCGTTCCTACTCCATTTGCACCGGTGTTGATGAGGGCAAGTTATGTGTGGGTATAAAACACGTAGAAGGTGGTGCGTTTTCCAGCTGGGCAAATCAAACATTGACACCGGGTGAAATCATCGACGCCATGCCTCCTATGGGTCGATTCCATACAGAACTTGAACCCACAGCGCAGCGAAACTATCTGGCCTTTGCCGGTGGCAGTGGTATCACACCGGTGTTAAGTCTTATCAAAACAACATTAAGCCGCGAACCGCATTCACGCTTTACGTTGATCTACGGCAACCGATCCGTTCATTCGATTATGTTTCGCGAAGCACTGGAAGATTTAAAAAATACTTTCATGGGGCGGTTCAGCGTACTGCATGTACTTGAGAACGGAGCGCAGGATGTCGAGTTATTTTCAGGGCGTATAGGTAAGGAAAAATGCCGTGAACTGTTTGAACGCTGGGTGAATATTGCCGCAATCGATATGACCTACATTTGCGGACCCGAACCCATGATGCTAGCCATTGCTGAATCTTTAAGGGAACACGGTAAGAGCGATGCGCAGATTAAATTTGAATTGTTCGCCTCCAATCAACCCGGACGGGCACCGTCAAAAACCAAAAGCTCAACGGCGCAGCGTATCAACACAACGGCTACAGTCGTCGTAGACGGAACCGCTCAGGATATTAACTGGAACAACGGCGAACAGTCGCTGCTGGACGCTGCACTCGCCGCCGACATTGATGCGCCTTACGCTTGTAAAGCCGGTGTTTGTTCTACCTGCCGAGCCATGGTGAAAGAAGGTGAGGTTGAGATGGTAAAAAATCACGCGTTGGAAGACTACGAAGTTGAGCGTGGCTATGTGCTTACTTGCCAATGCTACCCAGTATCAAAACACGTTGTCATTAGCTACGACCAATAAGGTATTTCGATATGCCCACATCTCGCACCACAGCCACGGCACTGAACAGTTACGCTTATGGTCAATGGTATGCGGGAAAGGGTGACGGTATCATTCTGCAAGACGCATCAACCGGCCAGGCCGTCGCGACGATCGATGCCACGGGCTTAGACTATCAAGCTATGCTGGGGTATGCCAGGGACAAAGGCGGGCCCGCGCTCAGAGCCATGACCTTCCATCAAAGAGCGCTACTGCTTAAGTCGCTCGGTCTGCATTTGATGGCAAATAAAGAAGCGTTTTATGCGCTATCCACTGCCACAGGTGCAACACGCACCGACAGCTGGATAGACATTGAAGGTGGTATCTCCACGTTGTTATCTTATGGCTCAAAAGGGCGGCGAGAGTTACCCAACACACAACTATTAATGGACGGTGATGTCGAGCCGCTTTCTAAAGACAATAGTTTTGCAGCCCTGCATTTGCTTTCACCTATGGAAGGCGTGGCGGTACACATTAATGCGTATAACTTTCCTTGCTGGGGCATGCTCGAAAAACTGGCACCCACACTGCTCGCAGGATTACCAGCAATCATAAAACCTGCCAGTCAAACAGCCTACCTGACGGAATTAATGGTTCGCCATATCATCGAGTCCGGCATTTTACCTGAAGGTTCTTTGCAGCTTATTTGTGGTTCAACTGGGGATTTGTTGGATCACGTTGGCCCACAAGACACCGTCACCTTTACCGGGTCAGCGGCGACTGGGCATCACTTAAAAAGTAACCGTAACATCATTGCTAACGCCACGCGTTTCACAATGGAAGCCGATAGCTTAAACGCCACGATTCTCGGTACCGATGTAAACGCAGGCTCAGAAGAATTTGAATTATGTGTGCGTGAGATCGTGCGCGAAATGACCAGTAAAACGGGACAGAAATGCACCGCCATACGCCGTGTGCTGGCGCCAGCCGACCGCGTTGAGGAATTGATGCAAGCCGTTGTTCAGAAACTGGAAGCCGTACCCATTGGGTTACCGAATGATGAGAACGTCAAGATGGGGCCAGTTGCATCCCTTGCACAACGTCAGGAAGTGCTGGAGAATATCGAAGCCCTAAAGACCGAAGCCCGAGTTGTGACCGCAAACCCAGAAGCTGTTCCGTTAGTTTCGGGTAACGCAGCAGACGGTGCATTTTTAAAACCGGTTTTACTGCATTGTGAAAAACCACAAGAAGCCACTAAGGTACATGCTGTTGAAGCCTTTGGCCCTGTGTGCACCGTTATGCCATATGAACACTTAGATGATGCCGCCTCACTCGTACGTCGCGGGGAAGGCAGTTTGGTTGCGTCAGTATTCACCAATGACACTGAGGTTGCGCGTGAGCTGGTCACCCGGCTGGCACCGTGGCATGGACGAGTGCTCATTGGTAACCGGCGTAGCGCTAAAACCTCAACTGGCCATGGCTCGCCTTTACCCATGCTGACACATGGCGGCCCGGGGCGTGCAGGTGGCGGCGAAGAGCTTGGCGGTATTCGAGCGGTAAAGCACTATCTGCAACGAACCGCCATTCAGGGTACCCCCGACATGCTCAGTGCCGTTGCGGGGCGCTGGATAAGTGGCGCAAGCACAAAAACCGATGCGAAGCGTCATCCGTTCAGAAAATCGCTTGCTGAACTGGAAATAGGGGATGCGGTACTGACCGAGCGACGAACCGTCACCCTCGACGATATTGAACATTTTGCGCATTTCACCGGCGATACGTTTTATGCGCACATGGATGAAGCCGCGGCAAAGGCTAACCCGTTTTTTGAAGGCCGTGTCGCACACGGCTATCTGATTGTGTCATTCGCCGCAGGCTTGTTTGTTGACCCCGACGTTGGGCCAGTGCTTGCCAACTACGGCGTTGATAACTTACGTTTTATGGCCCCGGTAAACCCTGACGATAGCTTGCAAGTCATGTTGGTATGCAAAGAAATAAACCCAAGGGAAAATGAGGATTATGGGGAGGTACGTTGGGATTGCACCGTACGAAACCAGGATGAACAAATTGTGGCGCACTATGATGTGCTAACACTGGTAGCAAAAACGCTACACTAAAATCCGCTCGCAAAATTCGTTCTAATTAGTGAGCTCCATCTTTTCAATCACATAACGGTTGTAGCGCTGTATTTAACACTCGAAGGTTATACACCCTGCAGGCCGTTAAGCATCAATGAAGCAACCATATCCGCATAGGCCTCTCGGCTAATGGCACCATCATCCCGAAACCAAAGATAAGTCCAGTTTAAGCTGCCAAACAACGAGAGCGTCATAGGAGTGAGCTTTGCTCCTTCCAGTGCCGGGTTAATTCGCAGCAAGGTGTTCTCAAAGCGTTCAACAATTCTTCGTTCCACCTCACGAATAATGGCACGATGTTCATCGGTGACTGCATTTAACGACGTTAGCTGAATTTGATGTCGATCATCCGCATCACGATATTGCTCTAGCAAAGCCTTTATCAGCGAGCGCAGATAATCTTCGGCACTCACCTCGTCTTTTTCTACAGCCGACAAGGCTTGATCCAACTCCAGCAAATGTTCGTGGATAATGTCAAACAGTAACGTCGACTTACTGTCGTAGTAGTGATAAAGGGACGCTTTGGAAACGGATGCGCGCTTAGCAATTTGTGACATCGACGCTTTATCCATGCCCATCTCAGAAAACACGGCCGCCGCAGAATCCAGTATGTGACGCTGCTTGTCTTCGTAGTCTTCAGAGCGAGTTCTAGCCATTCAATTTCCCCTAAACGCATCTACACGTTACCACCAGTCTCAAATAATAGTAGCGCTAGCTACATAACAAGATCCGGACTTGCGCGGATTTCATTTGTCTTGAGTTGGAACAACACCTTACAGTCTCATGGGTTGTTGACCCGTAGTGTGCCTTGTGTCGCATGAACTGTAGGCGCTGCCAAATACCGATAAGGATATTTTGCATTGTGCCGCTTCGACTTACAGTTGGGTAGTTTTTAAGATCCGACTTGACGGATTTTCGCCCGGTGAAACTACCTAGCGAATAGGCCAGTTAGAATCCGACCACCCAATCTGATACAGACCTTTCGAGGAGAAACTCCATGTTTGGGGTGCCAGATCCAAAGAAACTTTGGCGACGCTATGTTGTAGCCCTGGGGCTGATATTTCTGTTTCTCATGGGTTCGCATTTATCTGCAGTGCTTACGATCTCGGGCACCCACAGTACGGCGAGCGATATCGACAATAGTGGCCGGCAACGTATGTTAAGCCAGCGCATACTGTATTTTGCAACCGAACATGCAAAAGCACAGGATAACGCGTTCGCGGAAGATCTCACAGCCGCAATTGACAGTTTCGAAACTGCACATATCGGCCTGCTTATCGCGAGCAACCGCAGCGACGATTTGAAAGAAATTTATTTTTCTGATGATGAATCTATCGCGGTCAACACCCTGAGTATCAACTACATAAAAGACGCTCGAAGTGTTCTAGAAAGGTCCCCACAGGCAGCAGATGCACTGGCCAGAATGCAGGAAGTGGGTCCTTACCACTTATTGCAAAGGCTCAATACTGCGGTTCAGGAATTTGAGAATTACGCTCAAAAGAAAGTAGATGAGTTGTCTTTTCTGCAAAGTCTTTCGATTGCAAGCGCTGTCATAATTTTATTTCTAGAGGCGTTATTCATTTTTTGGCCAGCCCACAAAATAACTATTTCAACGTTACTCAAGCTTGAAAAAAAGCAATCTGAATTAGAAAAAGCGCACACCGATGCGGTAGATCGAAATAAAGAATTAGAAGAAACGCGATCGCACCTGCATCACGAATCACGCCATGATGCGCTAACCGGTCTGGCTAACCGAAGATATCTGGATACCGAGCTTTCGGCCCGAGCTGAAGAGTTGTCCAGCTCCGGAGGTAAGCTTGCACTACTGCATATTGACCTTGATCGCTTCAAACAGATAAACGATTCCTTGGGCCATGCCGCTGGGGATCATGTTCTAGAACACGTTGCCAGCGTTTTACGCAAGGTTGTTTCAGGCGATGATTTCGTGGCTCGTGTCGGCGGCGACGAATTTGTCATCGCATGCAGTGGAGAGGCTAGCACTGAGAAACTCAGCGGCATTTCTCGCGAGTTGATCTACGAGCTTTCGAAGCCAATAAAATTTGGTGATAGCCTTTGCCACTTTGGAGCAAGTATAGGAATCGGAATCGCACAGGCAGAAGGTCTGCAGATTGATCCTGACAAATTAATGGTTAACGCAGATATCGCGTTATACCGTGCGAAAGAACAAGGCCGAGGCTGTCATGTTTTCTTCACACCAGATATGCAACAACAGGTGGATGAGGGCAAGAAGATCACCGATAACATACGCGAGGCGCTAAACAACGGTGATTTTATTCCTTATTATCAACCTCAATTTGATACCGAAACCATGGAACTTGCTGGTGCGGAAGTGCTCGTGCGTTGGCAGAGCGAAGAAGGTTTGCTAGAGCCGGAGAAGTTTCTGCCAGTCGCTGAAGTAATCGGTGCCATTCCAGACATTGACCGCGTCATGTTAGAGCAAGCAGCAAACGACTTCGGTCAGTGGCGTGACCAAGGGCTAACCGTTCCTTTAATCTCGGTTAATGTCTCAGCGAAAAGATTACATCATCCAGACTTTATAACGTCACTGCGTTATTGCACAATACCCCCAGAAAATCTGGTACTAGAGCTGGTAGAGTCAATATTCTTCGAACAACAAGATGAGCAGTTCTTCAAAATACTTGATGAGGTCAAGAGACTCGGCATCGCAACCGAAATAGATGACTTTGGCACAGGCCATAGCAGCATCGTCAGCCTGAGCAAGATCTCGCCTAACGGACTCAAAATTGATCAACAGATCATTGAACCCATCGCCGATGACGCATCCGCGCGAGAATTACTGAAAGCGATTCTGGATATTGCCAATTCCATGGGAATTACCGCGGTTGCAGAAGGCGTGGAAACAGAAGCCCAAGTGCGCGTACTGAAGGATTACGGTTGTCAGCGACTGCAAGGGTTTTGGCTTGGGAAGCCTATGCCTGCGGATGAGTTTTTTGCATTCGTTACTTCGTATTCAGGGTCTAAAGCGGCATAATTGATCCGACGATTGTCTATCACGACAATACTGATACAGACTCTGCCATTCGAAACGTTTGCTTAAGCATCAATGTAAAGGAGAGCAAGAGTTTAACAATGGCTTGATTACCACTGCGCACATTGAACTAGAGCTTAACTCCGACAGCAACAATGGGACTTTTGCATCGGACGGCACCCAACAGGCCAGGGCCGAACTGAAAGGCAATTTTGGCCGCGTAAAATTGGATTATTAATATTCGGGTGGCTTAAATGAGCTGACTGGGGTAGGGAGATTGCGTTCTTTGAAATGAACAATCGATTCAGAGCACGATGCTGAACTGCTGTCGCTCACGGCAGATTTTGGTGTTGTTACCTTAGATAAAACACCTTCCAACATGGGTGTCATTAACTTAAGTTGTTTCGCACGAATGACGACATCCCAAAGCGGCTCAAACTTACGCCAGCCGGTTGTGTACGCAAAGTGTTTCACTCGGTGTTTTACCGATCGATGCTGCAAACTGGCACGTCCAATGTTCCGCCAGCTGTAAAAGTTCTTGTATGCTCGGTGGTAGCCATTTTCCAGCACTGATTTATCCATATGTTTGGGTTTAAACACGACATGTCGCGTATCGTATTTATCCCAGTTACTAGTCACAATTCTGTTTGTTTTACGCAATTGCGCATAATAGTCCGTACCCGGGTACGGTGTTGCAATATGAAAGGTTGCTGTAGTTATTCCTTGTTCAACCGCCCAGTCAACTGTTTTATCAAAAACGTCTGGCTTATCATGATCAAGCCCAAATACGAAACTGCCGTTAATCATAATGCCCAAATCATCGAGACGTTTAACAACTTTCTCGTAGTCTCGATTTACGTTTTGTGTTTTTCCGGTGGCTAAGTGGTTCTGAGAATTTATCGATTCGAACCCCACAAAAAGGCTTCGCAATCCAGCGTTGGCAGCTTGTTCAATTAAGTTTCCACGCAGTATGGAATCAACGGTAGCCGCACCTTGAAACAAACGATTCATACCTTGCATGCCCGCGAAGAGTTCTGCTGCAAACTTGCGATGCCCGAGTAGATGATCATCTAAAAAATACAAATGCTTACCCGGTAAGCGATCTATTTCTCTTAACGCTTCGTCAACTTGCTGTGTGTAAAACGACTTTCCACCTTTAAAGAATGCATCCTTGTAACAAAATGAACAATGAAATGGACAACCACGTGTAACCACAATCGAATTGGGTACGAGATAGAGTTTCCGCTTAATCAAATCTCTGCGTATCGGAGGAATACCGACAAGGCTCCTAGCGTCGGCCTGATACTGCGGTTTAGGCTTTAAACGTCTAAAGTCCGCTAAGAATTTAGGAAATGAGCAATCTCCAGGACCAAGAAAGATTGTGTCTGCGTGAACGGAAGCCTCTGCGGGTATTGATGTGACATGAAGCCCGCCGAGGACAACATAGATACCGCGTGCGCGATACTCGTCAGCAATAGCGTAGGCCCGGTAGGCATTTGTAATGTAAACCTGAATGACTACCAAATCCGGCTCATCATCTAAAGACAACGGCTCCACATGCTGATCCACGATGGTCACTTCATCATCGGGTGCACAATGGGCTGCCAGGGTGGCTAGACCTAAGGGCGGGAATAACGAATACTTAACGGGACGCCAAGCTGGACTTTCTGCTTCAAGTAACGCTGGCAGTATCATTTTGATTTTCATAAGCTCATTGAACGAACCGATTCATCCAGTGAGTTTGCTTTGTGAATATGACTAGGCAGTGCTCGAATTATGACCATTTCGGTACGCTAACCCATTGATGCTTAAATCCATATGTGCGCATAATCTATATTATGTTAAATACAATATCTGCTGGGAATATCCGCTAGGCCGTAACCAGAACCCTCTTTGCTCCCGTTTTGAAGCACTATGAGCCGTGCTGCGATTTACATAACCGGTCTGATGCGTTGCTGGCAGCACCCGCATTAATCTCAGTTTTTGTTGCATAGTCTGTGTTCGGACGTTTGGCAGAACCAGTTCAGATCAATCATCTGCCCACAGCCCACCAATGAAATCAGTTGAAGACGATCCAGCCCGGTATGGCATCAGACCTACGAAGTTATCTATTAGCAACTGGACTCAGCGAGTTGGCCTGTGAGCAGATAGCGAAAGCATCTGTTGTGCGCGGGTATGAACCCGGCGAAATCATCGCAAAGCCTGGCGATACGCAAAACGCGATTTTATTTGTTGAGTCTGGAATCGTGCGGTCTTATGAAATTATCAATGGTGAGGATAAAACCGATTATTTTTTATTGAAGGTCAGTTTGCGGGTAAGAGCCTTTTGTTATGGGTAAAAAATCGTAGCTCCTTGCCTATTAGGTGGTTGGAGCCGATGCAAGCGCAAACTAACACTGCCTAGTAGTAACGACTAAAGCTAACGGACATGAACCCTATGTCTACAGCAAACGGGTATTGGCAGAATTTTCCGCAGCGCAGACACTAAAAGACATCGAAGCACTATTGCCTTTTTACTTGCGGCCGGCGGAATATCAGGCCACCTAAAACGCTTACTCGGGATACGATCGCTGATCATTTTCAGTACATTAAGTACTATATTTTTCTCATGGTTAAACACAATACATCTGAGGCCTCAAGCAATACTCATTTTTCCAGAACTAACCTTGTGGGATAGAACCGCATCCAGAATCAAGTGAATCGGGATCAATAGGAATACACGGTTCGAATCGTAAAGTTCGTTTTGTTGGCGTTTGTAAAATTATCTGCTCATCAGAATTCACATAAGTAAATGATGATGTGATAACAGAGTAAAAGAAGTCATTTTGTTGCAGGTAGTCAGTGGTTTGCAATTCAGCGCAGAATCCTGCATCTACATTTACTCCATTAACTTGCAACACATTTTCTCCAACCAACATTACCTGATCTGATACAAATACGTTACAGCCATCAAATCCAGTAAATCCGGTTATTGTCCCTTGATCTGAGCTTGTAAATGCAATCGTGACGTTAATATTACGAAGAGCAGATGTATGTTCATCACCTTCGATAGAATATGATGCTAGGGACCAGCGTTTATCAGACTTCACCGCTGAGTCATCCTGAGCCTGCGGTGATGTCTGATTATTTGGCTCTGTGTTATTGCAGCCATATTGCAGTAGAAGACCAAACACTAACAGTGCTTTGAAGACTATTGTGTATATGGACATGTGATTAATTATCGAAATTTACAGATAATGCGAGAGCGACGCGAGAAGCGGGATCTGGATTCGCAAATCTATTTATCTTAAATTGATAATTGCCAGAGATACTCACCGTAACATCGACTAGTTCAAAGGTATTAACTCTGCTGTGACTACCGCCGACGTAGTTCCCATTTGGATCATATACCTCAATGTCGTAGTCAGTAGAAGGCACGGCATTTGTATTAACAAAAACGCCTCTACTCATCCACGCTATCGCAGCTCGTACGTTAGGCTTATTATTCTGCAGCCATTTGGTAACTGTTATCCAGCCATCTAAATTGCCATCAGCGGCGTCAAATGCGTTCCAATTAATATTTGGCCCATCAAAATCATAAGTCTGATAGTGCTGAGATGTGTTTCTGTAGTCGATACCCCCAGCCCCAACTTTACTTGTCCCACCGATTACAGAGGTGGTGGCACCAGAAAGTAAAAGAGCTTTTGTGCGCTGAGGATTGCGAATCAAACTGGCGTCGAAGTCCATCAAATTCGCAATAAATCCGGCTGTATGAGCGGTCGCGGCACTAGTACCACCGGTCGGTCCGTTTGGAGCGGGTAACGCTGTGCCCTCACCCGGAGCTCCGACATCTGGTTTTTCGGTTCCAAGCACGCTGTCTTGCCAGCCAGACGTAAACCAGATGACATCAGGATTTGCATCTATATCAACATTTCCAACGGTAATAGCATTAAGCGCTTTACCGGGGCTGATGACTGCGTTTTGTGTATTTCCAGATGATTGAGTAGCTGTTAGTAGGGAGTTATAAATCCTATCGTCCCATGTTTGATCTTGGTTATTATATGCATTAGGGTTAATCCCATTGTTATTAGATCTACTGACTATTTGCACTTGCGGGTTGGGAGTATTAGCTTGCGCATTTGTTGGAAAAATCGGGCCTCCTCGGCATTGAATATTTGCTAATGGAGAGACCGAGCGTATGATTGTCGCCATGTCTCTGGAATGTTGGGTATTGGCACCTGCAACCCTGTTGTAGTTTGCCATGAATGTATTTGGAGGACATCCGTTTTCGGTTTGCCAAATAGCGATGCCGTTTCCTTGGTGTTGCCCGAATCTTGCGTGACTCCAGATTTCAGACCATTGCATAGCCGGTGTAATTGAATCTTCTGGTTTTTCGTACTGCTCTATCCGGTCGATGACGTTCTGTGTATTTTCGATAACGTCATTTATTTCCTTGGCACTTAGGTTGACTAATATAATCTGTAAGTCTGAATCAACCTCTAATAGTCTATCCACGCCAATAGCATTGAACTGAAATAAAGTAGATCTTGCTAATTTCAAATATGATCCTCCAGCGATTGAGCGGCAGGTAGTTTGCTTAACACATGCTGGATATAGCTGTGAGGCTCATGTCCATTGGCTTTGGCGGTTTCCACCAAGCTGTATAAATTGGCACTGGTTTTAGCGCCATCAACGGACGCTGCAAACAACCAGGCTTTTCTGCCCATCACAAAGGGTCTCACTGCATTTTCGCACAAGTTATTGTCTATTCGCAGTCGACCATCGGTGGTGTATACGGTGAGCTTATCCCATTGCTTATGCAAATAGTTCATCGCTTTACCCAGCGTGGAACGTGGCGGCACAACAAGCATATTGGTGTCCAACCACTCTCTTAGCTCGGTCAGTAGCGGCACTGCTTGTTCTTGTCGAATGGCGTATTTCTCATTAGCACTGAGATGCTTGATGTCTCGTTCGATTTTGTACAGCGCTTGGATCTGTTTTAACGCGCTGGCCGCCAGTGTGCTTTTTTGTTTGTTCGGATCCACACTGCGCTGGGCTTTCAACGCTTCATCGAACTTACGGCGAGCGTGGGCCATACAACCAACTGACGTCAGTTTATTTTCTCGGCACACCGCACCGTAACCTTCATACGCATCGGTTTGCAGATAACCGCTGAACCCATCGAGCAGTCGAAGCGGCACGGATTGGGATCGCGTTGGATCATAGTCGTACAGGATCACCGGTGACTCAGGTGGCCCGCCTCGTTGAACCCAGATATACGATTGGCTCTGCGGTGTTTTACCGTCTTCTTTCAATACCTGATAGCGTGACTCGTCCATCGCAATGATGTCGTAGCTTAATAACCCGTCTCGCATCAGGTTTATTAAAGGCTGTATTAACTGACCACACTGGATCATATAGCTTGCCTGAGTAGAGCGGTTTAATGGCATGCCGTAGCGCGCAAGTTTTCTTTCGATTCTGTACAGCGGCATTCCATCCAGATACTTTGCGATAATCAACCAGGCCAACAGACTCGGTGTCGCGTTAATCTTTGGAATCGGCTGTGGTGGCAGTGGTGCTGTTTTTAATGCGTCTTTGCATCCCGGGCAGTGATACGTCGTGCGGTGATGTCGAAGCACCCGGACTTTGGCCGGGATAATGTCGAGCTGCTCGGTGATTTTCTCACTCAACGGCACCATTCGCTCATTGCAGTGCTCGCACTGACAACGCTCATCATCGAGCGTGTGATTAATCTCAATACGGGGCAAGTGTGCCGGTAGTGCGCGGCGTCCACGCTTGGCTTTGGCAATCGGGGCTTGTGAGGCTGGTTCAACAGGATTGTCTGCCTCATCATCAGCAATGGGCTCTGCGGCTGGCTTCTCGTCGAGCAGCAGTCGTAGTTGATCGGGCGATATCGCCTCACTCTTGACACCGAAGCGGTTGTGCTGCGCCAGCTTAATTTGTTCGAGCAGTTGTTCAATAAACAACGATTGATGGTCGAGCTTTTTCTGTTGTTCGATGACCAATGCCGTTAAGTCATCAACAGAAACCGGCAATGTCTTTGCGCTACTCATGGGCGATTATTATAGCGCGTAAACACCGTACACTCACTATAAAACTGTGTGGTGTGGCAACGATGCATGACCTTGCATCAACGTTAAATCATAACCGTCAAACAGCCAATTAACTTGTTGTGCATTCAGGTCAATCACGTCCAGGTGTAACTGGTGAGGCCACTGGAATCGATTTTTCTCCATGCGCTTCATCCACAGTGCAAAACCATTGCCTTCCCAATACACGCACTTCACGATAGTGCGGTTGTTATTGCAAAAAACGAACAGACGCGAACTGAACGGGTCTAGCTTCATCTCCGTTTCGACGATGGCGACCAAGCCATTGATGGCCTTCCTCATGTCCACAGGCTTTCTGTACAAGTAGATCGTGCCGGAATCACTCTGGGGCCGAAGCATATTTAGGATCGAAGTCCAGCAAGCAACTGAGCGATGGATTCTGGATCAACTGGGTTAAAATATTCTAGGGTCGAACCGCAGGGCAGTGTCAGCCGACACTGTACAGGTGAAGTATCAGTTGATGTTTTGCCGTTGAGGCCGAGTCGAGTTTAACCTCAGCGAAGTCAGTAGCCGGTTTGGTTTTTTCCAAAGGAAGAAACCCGCGCTTGGTCAGCGCTGTTTTCCACTGATAGAGGTCTTTGGTTTTTAAATTATTGGCTGCTGCGTATTCGACAATCGAGCCTTCATATTGTGCTGCGGCTAATACATGGTCTCGCCAATACTGCTGGCGTTCGGTAATCTGGGTTTGAGGCATGCATGTTCTCCGTTGTGGCTGGAGACAAGCATGGTTGATTGACGGTGATTACGCTAGACGCCGTTAATAAGCCGCTTACGTTTGCGGGAGATTTTGCCGCACTATTTTCTGATTAACCTACCGAATTCTTTCTCGACGCCATCGAAGCCACGCAATTAGCTTTCATAGATCGCGAAACGATTCTGTACGCCAGCAATAAAAATCCTCAGATTGCGAATTTTCTTCGGGTTCTGGCCGAGTCGGCGTTTGTGGAAATCGAAGCTCGCATGCGCCTGTTGCACACCGCGGACCTTGAAGCGCGCTACCGCTGGCTCATCGAACAATTTCCAAGCTTGCTCGAGCGCGTTCCTCAATATCACGTGGCGTCTTACCTAAGCGTTAAACCCGAGAGCCTCAGCCGGCTGAAACGAAAACTGGGTTCCGGTTCAAATTGACCTAGGTCAATGCACCTATTCCCACCTGCGGCGATCATCTCCGAACCGATTACGCAACAGGCGGCTTTATGATGAAAAAATCAACCCGAATCACAGCGGGACTTACTGTGTTAACGCTACCCACCATTGAATTTGGTGGTTACTTTCTGTTCAATATTCTGTCAGGTAGAGAAGCAGAACTTGGTCTTACCGCTTTTCAAGAAAGCATGTTTAGAGCGGGACACGCACACGCCGGCGTTTTAGTCGTATTGGCTCTTGTGGCCTTGATTCTACTCAATGCATTCAATATTAAGAGTTGGCTTTATTGGGTTATTTGTACTGGGTTTCCAGCAGCGTCCGTCTTAATCAGCGCCGGGTTCTTTCTGTCGGCCATCGGCAGCCAACTGACCCAACCAAATGCTTTGATTGCCCTGATCCACATCGGGGCAGCAGTACTAGCGGCAAGTTCGCTTGCATTAGCTTTCGGTTTACTCCGAACACACGCACAAAGTACAGATAAGAACGGAGTATCACAATGAACCGCAAAAGACTAAACCTACTGCGTGCGATGTATGCAATCAACGTTTTAGGGGCTGGTATTCCAGGGGTTTTGATCGTGCTCTTCCCTAAGTTCTCTGAACAGTTTGTGCTTTGGCCGAAGCAAGATCCCGCGACCATGGCCATCCTTGGAAGTATTTGGCTGGCCATTGGAGTTGTTTCATTATTCGGTCTAAAGCAACCAATAAAGTTTTTACCGTTATTTTTGATTCAATTCATCTACAAAACGATTTGGATTATCAGCTTCGTAGTACCTCAATGGGCTGCTGGGACACCTCCAACCGGGTCGCAGATCATAGTGGTTTCGATTTTCGTCTTGCTGTTGGTCGAATTTATTTGCATATTACGTCCATCTGATTTCTCGAGTAACGATTAAACACTGCGTGAATAAAATTTAGGTTAACCGAAATTACTATCTGAATTGATATAGCATGCGCACAGCTTGTGCCGGATATACGTTATGAACGTTGATGCTTGGCTGACATTTGTAGTGAGCTATACCGTTTTATCGCTGGTTCCTGGCCCTAGCGTACTGATGGTTGTCAGCCAAGCACTCGCAAATGGACCAAGAGCAGCTTTCGTTTCCATCCTTGGTGAGCTCGTTGGCGGTTTGGTCATCATTACGCTATCCCTGTTCGGTGTGGGCGCAATTCTGGCTGCGTCTTCTATAGGCTTTCAAGTAATAAAATGGGTTGGCGTAACATACATGGCGTTCCTTGGCTTTTCGAAAATTCTAAGTGCACACACTAGTGAAGCAACCGGTAACAAAGAACCCGCGGCCCAAAACGCTATGCCTAGCTTTCATGCCGGATTTCTCACTGCCCTATTTAATCCAAAAGCGATTGTGTTTTATCTGGCGTTTCTTTCGCAATTTCTCGATTCTACACGCAGTTTATTTAGGCAATTAACTGTTGTTGTACTGAGTTCAACAGTTATCGTTGCTAGCGTTCTAAGCGGTTATGGGTTGCTGGCTGTTCAGGCCCGACGGGTTTTTTCTAGTGACAAAGCGCACCAGCGGTTCGGCTACGTTGGCGGTGGGTGTTTATTAGGCGGTAGCGCTTTTATGGCCGCAACCCGATAGACCTGGTGTTGGATTTAACCAAAACAAAGCTATGGATTTGGCGTTTCCCTGTGTGCTTAAGCAGACAGCTAATGAAGTCTGACGAGACCTTCTCGAGGTATACAGTGCTCAGGTAAGTTCACATCCCAAACCAAGCCTAATTTTTCTAATCCCTGAATCAATTGAAACCCCGGATCGCTTTGCCCTGTTTCCACTCCCATTTTGGCAGATTCGGGAAATGCATGATGGTTTCCATGCCAGTTCTCGCCAAACGCTAACCAGCTCAGGTATGGCAGGTTATAACCTTGAACAGGCAGACTGCCAATCACCCACCGCTGTTTGCCTGTTCTATGAGCGTAGTGGCCAACTACCCAATGACCGGTCAGCGAAACGAATACTCGAAACCCTACGCCAAGCCCGACAAGGCTCCAACCTCCGACTGCAAACAAAACAACGGCCAATGGCAATTGTTGCCACATCCAGGTTCGCTCAAGCCATTGGTAGTACCGGTCATTAGCCACCGTATATTCTAAGACAAACTCCGGGGGGTGTTGCAGGTGATACGAACAATGCAGCTGCCACCATGCATCTTTCCAAAACCCTGCTGAGTGCGATGGATACGCAGGACACTGACTTTGTCGTTGATGCCAATCGCGCATATCATGCAATCGAATCATGCCAAAAGGGCCTGCCATTCCTACCAACACACCCAAGTAAACCAACGTGTGTTCAACCCATTTTGCTGTTTTAAATGATTTATGGATCAGTAAACGGTGCATCCCTACCGAGTGCCCTGCCATAATGGTAAGACCGGATAAGCCTGTAAAGATAAGCCATTCCTTGGTGTTGGTGTACGGTAATGCAAGTAGCCCTGTGACTGTCATCGCAAAGAAGAACAATGACTTTTGAGGATTCCATCGAATCTCACCCAACTGATCATCCGTCGTTGAGAGAACCTTTACTCGCTCCGTTGACTCAAGCTTGCTTGCTAACATTTTTCTATTTCCAGCCGATAACCTGTATAATCAAATTACCATATAACTATTTAGTTAAATAGAGAACTATGTCTAACGTTGACAAAGTATTTGAAGCGCTATCGTCTGCGGTAAGAAGAAAAATTCTGGCTTATGTTTCAGATACTCCGCTCTCTGCGGGTGATATCGCCGATAAATTTGAGATGAGTCAACCTGCAGTCTCTAAGCATTTAAAAATTCTTGAGAATGCTGAGCTACTCGATAAGTCAAGAGACGGGCAATTTATCTACTACGTCATGAGAAAGGATACGTTGTCGGGAACGCTGGCTGGTTACATGCAGCAAGTTTGCCCTCCCTCGCGTTCGTTGAAGAAACAACGTCGGAGGAAGGACTAGTCTTTGCTACCACTTCGTCCCGGACTACTAGCTTACAGTGTGATTACACCTGACAGGAACAGGGCTTGTGTAACCAGTCCCAACCAAAGAAACAAGCCCACAATAATCCAAAAAACATTCAGCAGTGTAATGCGCGAGTTGTGAGAACCGTGCTCATCGTTCTGAATTGCATTTGCTGTTTTTTGTACCTTTACGAGTATTGCGGCCATTACGATATACAACGCGAGGGAAGCAAGGTAGAGCCACGGCGAAATCTCTCCAGCTACGTAGCTAATAAGATAGATACCAACTAGCACCGTTGCCAACATTGAGTGGTTCCAGCCCACGTTCACCTGTTGGGCTGTTGCCTCGTTGTGTATTCGCTTGAATAAATTGTGGGTGAAAAATACGACAAAAATAGCTCTTGCCACTGGCCATAAAGACTCGCCCGTGCTTTGCTTAATGGCTCTGTAGTGTTGGTAATACCAGACCACTCCGTACAATCCTGCGGTGAGAATGTACATAAGCAATAGCTTGTTTGTTGAAACAACAAACAAAGGCAAAGCACCCTCTTTCGTTCGTCTCTCTATAAGATCTGCCTTGGGTGTTTCGTAGGGGTTATGCGTATCCGGCGTTAGTGTTGCAGTTGACATAGTTCGTACAACTTCTTTTTGTTATTTGCCTGTTTGATGTATCGGCTGGCAGACAAAGCAACTACAGCTAGACATTCGTATAGACACTCGATAACCGAATAGGTCCGTGAAATAGGCGTAGCTACTGATTTACTTTGTAAACCATTGGCATTACCTTCCCGTGTCCGTCATACTCGCACCGTTAATCTAGACTTTGGTATAGCTATCGTGCAAATCGGAATCATCGGCTGCGGGAATATGGGTGGCGGTATGGCGAGGCGTTTGTTAACCGCTGGTTATTCCGTTGTCTGCTACGACCCGAGCACTGAGATACAACAGCAGATGCAGGCCGCTGGTGCCAGCGTCGCACCCTCACTCGACGCGATGGCAACTGCCGCCTCTACCCTCATTCTGTCACTACCCAATGCCCGCATTGTTGAGTCCGTTATGCAGGCACTTTCACCCCATCTTGTCGATGGAACGATTATCTTAGATACGTCTACGTCTGAGCCTACAACTTCACAGCGGCTCGCAGCCCAGGGAGAAGCGCAAGGTCGCTACACGTTTATCGACGCACCGGTCAGTGGCGGCCCGGCCGCGTCTAACGCCGGGACTATGACCATGCTACTAGGCGGAGCACACGACGCAATTGAGTCATTGCAACCACTACTTTCTGTCTTAACCGCTAAAACCGTAATCGTGGGTGGTTCCGGCGCTGGTCACGCGGCAAAAATCGCAAACAACATGCTCTGTGCGGCCAACCTCGTACTCGTTGCTGAGGCGGTTCGCCTTGGGCAAGCGTCGGGTGTAAACGCGCAAGACTTACTGGAGGGAATTAACGCAGGTTCTGGGCGAAGCGGTGTTAGCGAAGTCAACTTTCCCAAATGGGTACTAAACAACGCGTTCGATTCCGGGTTCACTATGGGCTTGATGCGAAAAGACGTCGGTCTTGCTATAAAACTTGCCGAGTCAACAGGTGTGAGCCTGCCTGGCTTTGACAACATTGCAAAGCTCTGGTTAACCGAGTCCAGCCACTTGCCCGACAACGCTGACTT
Source organism: Granulosicoccaceae bacterium (assembly GCA_020629835.1). Lineage (GTDB taxonomy): Bacteria > Pseudomonadota > Gammaproteobacteria > Granulosicoccales > Granulosicoccaceae > Granulosicoccus. The sequence goes on along the minus strand of JAHDCO010000004.1, from coordinate 24,497 downwards.
TAACGAAATTACTCGCACGACTAATGAGACAGCCAATAATGTCTGAACGCGCCCTAACCTTGCACCAGGCTATGCAGTCCGTTGGTTTAAACCCACTGCCGCAGAGCTTTGTAAACGGCCAATTACTTGATGGTGACGGTGAGACGATTGAACTGATTGATCCATACAGTGAGGAGCGTTTGTTCACTTATCATGACGCGAATGCCTCACTAGCTAACCTCGCCTGTGATGCGGCGAGTAGCGCCCAATCGCATTGGTACAAAGACCTCACAGGCGCGGCAAGAGGTCAGGTCATGCAAGCCATTGCTCAAACCGTGTTGGAACATTCGGAATCGCTGGCCACGATAGAAGCTATCGTGGCAGGAAAACCCATCCGGGACTGCCGAGTCGAAGTGGCCAAGGTGGCGGAAATGATGGCCTACTACGCCGGCTGGTGCGACAAAATGCACGGTGATGTCATCCCCGTTCCGTCAGGCCATTTGAACTACACCATGCGGGAACCGGTAGGCGTGGTCTTTCAGATTACCCCTTGGAACGCGCCACTGTTTACCGCCGGCTGGCAGATTGCACCGGCCATCGCAACGGGAAATGCGGTCGTCATCAAACCCAGCGAACTCACACCAATCACCACCGTAGCCTTAGTTAAGTTAGCCGAATCCGTGGGATTACCCAAGGGCCTTGTAAATGTACTGTGTGGACTAGGACCTACAGCAGGGCAAGCCGCTATCGAACACCCGGCAGTACGCAAAGTGATATTTGTAGGCTCTCCAGAAACCGGGCGCATCGTAGCAACAGCGGCGGCAGCACAGCTAAAACCTGCGGTGCTCGAGTTGGGCGGCAAATCCGCCAACATCATTTACAGCGATGCGAACTTAAAACACGCGTGCTTGGGCGCACAAGCCGCTATTTTTTCTGGCGCAGGACAAAGCTGTGTAGCCGGTTCGCGCTTACTGGTTCATGCATCAATTAAAGATGAGCTGCTTGAGTTGCTGGCCAATGGCATGAACCGCATAAAGTTAGGCGATCCGTTAGATGATTCGACGGAAGTTGGGCCTATCAGTAATCGACGACAGTACGAACACGTCACACAGATGATCAGCCAAGCGAAAGACCAGGGTGCATCCATCCGGACAAGACAGTCTGATACCGACCAAGGATTCTTTGTGCCTCCCACGGTAATTGACGGAGCGTCCAGCAAAGCAGATGCGGCACAGAAAGAAATCTTCGGCCCGGTGGTTACCGCACTGACGTTTGAAACCGAAGCCGAAGCGATTGCCTTAGCCAACGATACGCACTTTGGCTTAGCCGGTGCCGTATGGACCGCGGATGTGGGGCGTGCACATCGTATAGCCAATGCGGTAAGAGCTGGCACCTTTTGGATAAACAGTTACAAGGCCATTCATGTGTCTTCTCCGTTTGGTGGTTCACTCAATTCTGGTTTTGGACGTTCCAGTGGTACCGATGCGCTTATGGAATACACCATGGCCAAGAGTGTTTGGGTGGATACCGGGGAAACACCACAAATCGCTTTCGGATACGTCTAGGACACACTCAGTCGAGTCATGGTTATGAACGCATCATTTGGAATCGACCACCCATTACTGGCCACCCACGATATCAACGCGCTGAGAAAGTTGCTTAGTGATTTGGGCTTTACGATGACGCCCATCGGCGAACACCCCTGGGGCACCAGTACCAGCCTTGCCATGTTCGAAGGCTGCTTGCTCGAGATTATGGGTATCTACGATGCCAGTCTCATTGACGAGGTACCTGCCGGTGACTTTCGCTTTGGTCGTCATGTTTACGAACATCTTCAACAGCGAGAGGGTGTAGCCCTCACCGCGCTACACAGCCTTGATAGCGTTACCGATGCAGAACATGCCGAGCGTGCGGGGTTAAATGTTGCCGGGCATTTGGAATTTGGCCGCACGGTAACCTTGCCCAATGGTGCAACGGACCACACCAAAACGACGCTTGCCCTACTTCCGAACACGCGCTTCCCTCGGTTATCGTTTTTCCTGTGTCAACAGCACCGACCAGAGTTGATTTATGTGCCTGAATGGCTTGCGCACCCCAATACGGTTCACGGTATTTGCGGCGTGCATATTGTTGCAGCAACTGAGCACCACGATGAGCTGAACAAGCTCTTCGCGAATCTATACAGCAGCACTCGAATGCAGCAACATGGCTTCAGCTGTACAACAGCAAACGGCATCGTGCAGGTGCGTACAAAACACGCTTTTCTAGAGCACATTGGCCCATTACCTGAAGCGGTTGCTGGTGATTCATCACCGTTTATTGCAGGGATGGATCTCTCGGTAGAAGATCCAGAGAAGCTATGCAGTTTTATCGATCGCTCAGAATTACCGCACAAAAAAATCGACAATGGGGTTATGTTGCTTTGCCCTGAACGTACCGCCAACACGGTACTTAGGTTCCTGCGTAAACCGTGACGCCGGACGCAGCAAACGACACCGCCAAACACCCCGTACACCGTCCGCAATTCAGAATCTGTATTCGCCAGTGAACTTTTGCTGAATGCCAGTTTCTATACCGAAATGGAACTTGTATTTGGCTACCTGGCAGGCCTCTTAACACTGATAAACCCGTGCGTTTTGCCGGTGCTACCGATCATCCTGGCCTCGGCTATGCAGGCTGGCCGATACGGACCGCTGGCCATCGCTGCGGGTATGTGTATTTCATTTGTCAGCCTCGGGATGCTCATCGCCGTGTTCGGTCACAGCATCGGCCTGGATGACCAGACGTTGGCACAAATCGGCGCAGTCATGATGATGCTGTTCGGGCTTGTGCTCCTGGTGCCACAACTGAATACGGCGTTTGCCACGGCGACAACCTCATTCAGCAGTCGTGCAGATAGCAATCTGGCACAAATGCCCATCACCCAATTGAAAACGCATTTCATGGGCGGCGTATTGCTTGGTGCAGTTTGGTCGCCTTGTGTCGGCCCCACACTCGGCGGGGCGATCTCACTGGCCAGTCAGGGTGAGAATTTACTGTGGGCATTTTTCATCATGTTGAGTTTTGGATTAGGAATTTCCACTGTCATCGTTACGCTAGGCTACGGAACGCAGGAAGCGATAAGGCGACGTCAACTCAGCATGGGAGGTTTAGCCAACCGGGCAAAACCGATTATGGGTTTCATTTTTTTACTGGTTGGGCTCATGATATTTTTTAAAGTCCATCATCTGATTGAAGCCTGGCTGATTACTGTTTTGCCCTACTGGTTCCAGGATTTATCTACCTACTTTTAACGACACGCCACTGAACAACTCCATTCGACATGAGCATGAGAATTTAACTATGAACAGACGACACTTTCTAAGCATGGGTACGGCTTTAGCGGTCGTACCCGGCGTCATTCTGGCGGCTGAAAATAAAACTGTTGACTACACGCCCGGATTAATCAAACAAAAGTTACTCGCGGGGGAAACCGTCTTAATAGACTATGCCGCGTCGTGGTGCAGCACCTGCAAACGCCAGGAACGGGTTATTAACGAATTGCGGGCCGCTAACCCCAGCTTTGATGAGAACATCAGTTTTGTTCGGGTGGATTGGGATACCTATCGTTCACACGAAGTCACTACCTCTCGACAGGTGCCAAGGCGTTCCACACTCATTTTACTCAGAGGCGATGAAGAGCTCGGCCGACTGGTGGCAGGAACTCGGACCGAAGACATACAAGCACTACTCGAACTCGCTTTAGTTTCGTCGTAATATCACGCCCTATCAATGCGCTGCTTATAACCGGTCACTGATTGGTTATAGGTAGCGCTGAATCATTGCGGGTCGACAGGTCGCTAATGACACCCAGCTTTCAATCGCAGCGTTACGCGGCGTAAACATCGCCAGCATTCAACCAAGCTGCACCCTTACCTGCGATTATATTCAAAATCTAAATTCTGATTTCATTGATCATTTGTTTTTAAGGCAGGCCTCTGCACTTACACTCTACAGTCACCCCTGTGGAGTTCCTCCTTTTTGCCAACCGAAGCAACACCCTTTGAGCCAATTAATGCGGCTTATAAACGCACTTTTCAGCCCAATCATTTAAGCCTTGGATTGGTGGTACCCATTGAAGCGTATCCGCACTCTGCCGTGCCAGAGATGAACGATCACATTCAACGGGTCAAGCTGGCTGAATCGCTTAACTTTGCTGCTGTTTGGTTGCGCGACGTACCCTTTAACGTACCGTCGTTTGGAGACGCAGGGCAAACATACGACCCTTTTGTATACCTGGGTGCCCTAGCCGCCACAACCAGCACTATCGCTCTCGGAGTGGCCAGTCTTATCTTGCCGTTGAGACACCCCGCACACGTGGCAAAAGCGGCTGCAACGGCCGATGTTTTATCTGATGGCAGGTTACTGCTGGGTATCGCGTCAGGTGACCGACCGGAAGAATTCCCCGCACTGAACGTTCCCTACGATGATCGAGGGCAACGCTTTCGCGACAGTTATCACTACATACGCAGTATGGCCGGTACCACGCCAGATTTGCAGAACCCATTCGGACACGTAGCTGGAGGGATCGATCTTCTGCCCAAACCAACCTCCGGGCGGCTACCGTTATTGCTTACCGGATTCAGCCAACAGTCTTTGGACTGGGTCAGTGCTCACGGTGATGGTTGGATCACCTACCCCAGACCAGCCAATCAGCAACAGTCACTTATTCAAACGTTAAGGTCAGACAGTAAAAACACGTCTAACAAACCAGTTATAGAACCGCTGTACGTAGATTTAGCTCCGGATCTCAAAACACCGCCCCGCCCCATTCATTTAGGCATCCACACTGGCGTCAATTCGTTACTAACGTACCTAAAAACACGAGAGCGCATCGGTGTTAATCACATCGCCATCAATCTCAGGTTTAACCGCGTGGGTATCGAACACACACTTAACGAATTGGCGCAACACATTCTTCCTCATTTCTCTCTACACCAGGTTTAATTCATGAGTAAAACCATTTTGATCACCGGTTCCACCGATGGTATCGGTTTAAAAACAGCCGAAAAACTGCTGGACCAAGGACACACGGTTCTGTTGCACGGACGCAATGAAGAAAAATTACAGAGCACCTACGACAAATTCGTTGCCGCCCATGGCAACGCTTCTGTAGAAAAGTACTGTGCCGATCTGTCGGATTTAACGCAAGTTAAGACACTGGCTGACGAACTGATCAGTAAACACACTCACATTGATGCGGTCATCAACAACGCGGGTGTGTATAAAGTGCCACAAACGCTCACACCCAATGGCTTAGATATTCGTTTCGTGGTTAATACGCTCGCACCCTATTTGCTGACCCGCCAATTACTGCCTTGTCTTACTGAGGCCTCACGTGTTATCAATCTTTCCTCCGCCGCTCAGGCACCGGTTGATCTACAAGCATTAACGGGTGGCAAAAAACTCGGCGATGATCAAGCCTACGCGCAGAGTAAACTCGCTATCACCATGTGGTCTTTCCATTTAGCACAGACGTTGAGTCAAAGCCCAGTCATCGTGGCGGTTAATCCCGCGTCTTTTCTCGGTAGCAAAATGGTGAAGGAAGCCTATGGCGTTTCGGGTCACGACTTATCCATCGGGGCGGATATTTTGGTTAGAGCCGCTACCAGCGAAGAATTTAACAACGCCAGTGGCACGTACTACGACAATGATCGTAGACAGTTTGCAAACCCTCACCCCGATGCGCTTGACTCAAATAAAAATGCAGAACTTGTAAAGGTTCTGGATGAGTTACTGGCCAGCGATTAACCTTATGTAACTCAGTGCGCTTGAGTGTTTTTTGCCCATCAACGAGCTCTCAAGCGCTGTTTGTTGATCAAAACGAGGTGCATTACCTGACCTGAGCACACGCTTTTGTTTCGGCAGCTGACAGTGCCTCTGTCATTGCAAGCCCAACCGATCGCGAGATGATCTCTAACCCTTTTGCAAGTTCATTCTGGTCGATCGTTAAGGGTGGCATAACTTTCAACACTTCATCGTTAGGGCCAGACGATTCCACCACAACGCCTTGCTCATAACACTGTGCAATGGATTTTGCGCAAAGCTCAGGTTCATCAAAACTCAAGCCCATCATCATACCGCGGCCTTTCACCTGCAAATCGAATTGTTCGCTTAAGGAATTGAGTACATAGGTAATTTGCTCAGATTTATTTCGGACAGATCGCTCAAAAGTGCTGTCTGACCAAAACTTCTCAAGAGCTACTGCTGCGGTAACAAATGCATGGTTGTTGCCGCGAAATGTGCCGTTGTGTTCACCCGTTGCCCACACGTCGAGCTCAGGCTTTAACAGTAGCATGGCCATCGGCAAACCATAACCCGATAGGGATTTAGCCAGAGTCACCATATCCGGCTCAATGCCCAGCTGTTCAAATGCGAAGAAAGAGCCGGTTCTGCCACATCCGGTTTGAATCTCGTCAACAATGACCAGTGCCTGGTATTTACGAGCAATCGCCTGAATTTTTTGTGCCCATTCAGCTGAGGCCGTGTTCAAACCGCCTTCACCCTGCACGCACTCAAACACAAAGGCCGCCGGCGGTTCTACGCCGCTGGACGGGTTATCAAACAGTGCCTCAATGGAGTCTGCAGAGTAATCAGAAGAACCGGAATCTCCGTCGTAAGACATTCGTTCTACGCCGACCAACAGCTCACGAGAAGACTGTCGATAGTAATCGTTTGCGGTCAGGCTCAGCGCGCCAAGCGTACAACCATGAAACCCATTGCTGAATGCAACGACAGTGTTTCGTCCGGTTTTTTTACGCGCAAGCTTAATCGCTGCTTCCACTGCATTGGTGCCGGTTGGACCAGTGAACTGCATGACGTAGTCCAATGATCTCGGTTGTAAAACACGCTCTTGAAAGCTTCGCATGAAAGCGGTTTTGGCCACAGAATGAAAATCGAGACTCAGTGTCACGCCGTCGCCGGTAACGTAGTCAACCAACGCCTCTTTCATATCCCGGTCGTTGTGGCCGTAGTTCAATGAGCCACACCCCGAGAGAAAATCAATCAAAGTCCGGCCTTGTTTTGTTGAAATCAGTGCACCCGATGCCGTGCTGAACTCATCATTCAAACGGCGACAGTAACTTCTGACTTTTGACTCTAAGCGCTTGGATTGGATTTGAGTGGCCACAATTGTCCTTATCGTTTCGGTGGTTTGGACACGCAAGAAACACCTCGAGCCTCAACCTAATTCGAGGTTACAGGACACCAGCGCAAAAACACGGAATTCGTCCAGCAACTACATAAACATTTGTGAAACGTAATAGCCCGAAATGTGAACTCCGACTCATTGCAAATACAGGGGTAAGCGATCGGGGCCAGTAGACCGCCACCCGACAGTGTCGGATGGCGGCAGCAGTTTACAAAACGCTTTATGACGAAGGCCAATCCGAAGGCATGATCACGCTGTCAATAACATGAATGACGCCGTTAGATGCTTCGATGTCCGTTTTCGTTACTGAAGCGGTGTTTATTAATACACCCTCATTTATTTCAACATTCAGCTCACTGCCTGCGAGATTTTCGACTGACTCCATACCCTCAGTGATGTCTTCTGCCAGCACTTTTCCTGGAACGACGTGATAACTCAGCAGCTCAACCAACATTTCCCGATTCTCTGGCTTGAGTAAGTCTTCTACTTTGCCTTCGGGAAGCGCACTAAACGCTGCATCGCTGGGAGCGAATACGGTGAACGGCCCTTCACCTTTCAGCGTGCTTCCTAAATCAGCAGCTTCAATAGCGGTAACCAGCGTATCGAAATCACCCGCAGCCGATGCAGTATCAACAAGATCTTTCTTATAGCTACCCGCAAATGCTGCAGTCGATAAGCCAAGTGCTGCAACTAAACCAAGTACCTTCTTCATAATATCTCCTAAACCTTCTAAACGTTTTGTGAATAAAAGAAGTCGGCTATGCCAACGCGATAGAAGCTAGGGTGCACCGGCAAGATTTAAATCAAATTTTTTCTTCGTGATACTTCAAAAAAAACGAATCAATAGTTGTCGTACCCTGGGTGAAGGCTTCGATCCAATGAGAGAGAAGTTCGAGCGGCTTCAGAGATCGCTTCCGCTGTTGTATTTTTTCGTTGTTTGTCTAATGTGATGGCGTAGTAACGCTCGTCAAAACCCTCCAGCTCGATTAACAACTTGCAGCCTGTGGCCCGCTCCAGCTCGGCTTTTATGTTGAGCGGTGCAACGAAAATCCCTCGACCGGCGGCTGCCATGGATTTGATCAAACCACTGTCACTGCACTCCGCCACAACCTTCGGGCTGATTCCGTGTTGTAGAAACCACTCCTCAGCTGCGCGTCTTATTGGGCTGTTATCGGTAGCGAATATCAAAGGTGCCCCCTCCAAGGCCTCTGGCAGTTTGTTAGCAAGTTTTTGACTGATTGCATCAGGGGCATACAAGGCGAGTCCGCTGACACCCAGAAAGTCGATCACCATACCCTTCGATTCTGCTGTCGATAACGTACGATCAGACAACACTAAATCCAGTTTGTGCTGGTTTAGGTCTGAGAGTAAGTCTGGTAGACGACCCTCCAGACAAACCAGGCGTGTTCCCAAATCGAATGCCGGTTCCAGCAGTTTTTCCACCGCGACTTTTGGTACGGTCTCAACGATGCCAATGGTGAGTTCAGAAACGCTTTGCGTATCGCCGCCTCTTAAGTAATCGGATAGCTCAGCACCCAGTGAGAAAATACCGTCTGCGTATTGCTTAACCGTCACACCTTCGTCAGTCAGCACGAGCTGGCGACCGGATTTGCGCAGTAAATTAGTACCCGTGGCCTCCTCAAGTAACTTGATTTGTGTACTGATTGTTTGTGGCGTTAAGTAAAGGCGCTTCGACGCGGCCGCAATTGAACCTGCTTCTGCAACGTTCCAGAAATAAAACAAATGGCTGTAATTGACGTGACGCATTACGTACTCTCTGCAGGATGGTATTTATTCGGAGAGGCAGCTGGGCACAGCTGCCGTCGGAGCTAAACCTGAGGGAGATAAGGGAAGGCGTGGGATTTTCAACCGAATTAAAGACTTAATTTTTCGTAACGCACCGTTCACCGAATACACCATCATTAAGCGTTCTTATCCCTCTTTTATTCGTGCACAAAGCCAATTCGAAAGCACGAAACCCATGTTGCCAAGGTGCTACTATCTAGAAAACAAAAACAGACAGGTCGCACCTTGCTCAAGTTAAAAATCCCTCCGCCCGCCGTGGGTTTGGTGTGCGTTGTTTTGTTGTTCGCCACTAACCACATATTCAACGAATGGAGCTTTACCTCATCGTGGATAAAGCCAGTTGCAATCGCATTTGTCTTAGCTGGGCTAGCCATAGAACTATTCAGCGTGAGTCTTTTTTTTCGAAAGAAGACAACCGTTAATCCGTTTACACCCCAACGCACCCAACAATTGGTGACTGACGGCCTGTACCGCTTTACTCGTAACCCAATGTATGTGGGAATGCTTCTGATGTTATGCGGCCTGGCCCTTTGGCTTGGCAACCCACTTGGCATCGTATCGCTGGGCGTATTTTGGGCGTATATCACCGAATTCCAGATCAAGCCAGAAGAAGCCATACTCCAGAACCTGTTTGGTGATGACTATCGGCAGTACCAACAATCGGTCCGTCGCTGGTTGTAAAACACTAACATCGGTAATTCAGCGTGAAGTGAATATCCGGATTCTTAAATTTAAGGCAGAGATAACCCATGGATAATGGTGGCGCGTTTACGGATCGATTACTCGACGACGCACAGATACGATCTGGGCAATTAGCCTTGGATGTGGGTTGCGGCTCAGGTGATATCAGTTTCAGACTTGCAGAGCGTGTCGGTTCTGCAGGACGAGTTATTGGCATCGATTTGAACAATGATGCGTTGGAGCGTGCCGAGGCACAAGCGCTGGAACGTGGTATTACCAACGTGTCGTTTTTACAAGCCAATCTACACACGTTACCCGAATCCATAAGGCAGCCCCACTTTGATGTTGTTACTTGCCGTCGAGTGCTTATGTATTTACCGGATAAAGTGGCCGCGCTAAGGTGCCTTTTTGAATCATTAAAACCGGGCGGACGTCTAGTACTGCAAGAGCATGATGCCAGTGTTTCGATTAGCTCAGCGTCATTGCCAGAAACAGAAAATGCACATAGGCTGATTTGGGACACCGTCCGGGCAGAGGGCGCAGACACCAAAGTAGGCTTGAAGTTACACGACCTGATTATCGCTGCAGGAGGCAAACGTCCATCGATCAGAGCCGAAGCGGTGGTGCAGACACCCGATCAGGCATCCCCCACTCAAATGATTCTTCAAGCCATGCGTGAGCGCATTGTGGCAGCCGGTGTTGCCTCTGATGAGGAAATGGAGTCACTCGATATTGCAACGCTGGACGAACGACTCAAGCAGGAACGTAAGGATAAGCAGGCATCGTATGTGGGGGAGATGATCTTCGGCGTTATCGCCGAAAGACCACAATGAGTTTTATCGAGCTATTGCGATTCCCACAAAACGTCGTCCCCAATCTCACTTAATGTGCGTTTGCCCAGTTGCGCCATCGTTATGCTCGCTTCATCGCACAGTACGTTGTACAACGTATGCAGCCCTTCTTCGCCCTGAGCAGCCATTGCAAACAGCGCCGCGCGCCCAATGAATACAAAGTTAGCGCCTAACGCGTACGCTTTAACCATATCTTCACCCGACCGAATACCCGAATCATAGAACAACGGGTAATCCGGCCCTAACGCCTGGCGAATTCTCTGTAACATCGTAATGGCGGGTGGTGAACCATCCAGCTGGCGCCCGCCATGACTTGAAATCTGGATGGCGTCGACGCCGGCCGCTTGTAAGCGTTTTGCATCCGCCACGTTAAGTACGCCTTTCACCACCAATTTGCCGCGCCAGCGATCACGGATGCGTTGCAGATCGGTCCAATCGGCACGCGCTCGAGTCTCAGTACGATCAAATTCGCCGTTTACACCGCCGAAATTGGCCATCTCGGGTTTTCCGTGCCTGAGTGTTGATAACGACCAGCGCGGATGACATGCGAAATCAATAAACTGTCGCAGCCCAATCCGAAACGGCATCTTGAACCCGTGAGCAAGCTCTCGTGGTCGACGGCCAATCTCGGGAACATCTACGGTAATTACCAGCGTCTGATAACCGGACGCTTCCGCTCGGTCAATCAAACTGCCCGCTGTGCGGCCATCCCCACTAAAGTACAGCTGAAACCACGCGTGACCCTGAGCCACTTCGATCATGCGTTCCATAGACGTTGATGCAACGGTAGACACCCCTACCGGTGATGCATGTTTCGCAGCCGCTCGGGCCAACATTAAATCGGCGCCAGGTGAGGACAAGTTGCACATACCCATGGGGCTCACACCAAAGGGTATGGACGACGTGTTGCCAAACACATCCACATTAAGGTCACGTTGTTCAACGTTAACCAGGGCAGCCGGTTGCAAACGAACCGACTGCAATACCTGACGATTTAACGCTTCGCCGTAACCTTCACCCGCGGCACCATCGATGTAATCAAACACCATCCACGGCAGGCGTTTTTTTGCAAGGCGCCGAGCGTCGTCGGTGCAATGAATCGAAGTTGAAGGAATGATGCCGCTTATGCCTGTGTAGCGATGGATTTCATGAAACGATCACGAATGACGACGGGATCCATCGTAATCACTGGCACCTTGACGTTACCAGACTCACATTTGCAAACGATGATGGTCATTTGATCGCTGTCTATCGCTGCTTGCAGCACCGCCGGCGTATCTTCCGCCTGACACTCAACCACATTTTCGCATCCACACGCTTTGGCAACGGCCGTGAGTGAGGTCTTCTTGCCGCTGTAAGTGGGCTGATCGCCAGTGGATCCATAACTGCCGTTGTCAACAATAAGCAGAATGAAGTTATTCGCCACGTTGTTAGCGATGGTTGGCAGGGTTCCAAAATTTGTCAGCACAGAACCGTCACCATCAATTGAGATGACTTTTTTGTCTTGAGCTAAAGCAACCCCTAAACCAATGGACGACGCCAGGCCCATCGTACCCAGCATATAGAAATTGGTGGGCTGATCGTCAATCATGTGCAACTCCTGACTGGGTAAGCCAATGTTGCAGATGACCAATTGATCTCTAAGAATGGGGGCAATTTCTTTTAAAATTTCTGAACGTATCATGTTTGCATTTCCTTAAAATCGTTAGTGGATTGCCAAAGGCTGTAACCGCTTAATAACCGTTCCAAAAGCTGGCATCAGTTAACACGGCAACAGGTTTGTTACACATGAACGTGTACTTCAAAATACTATCGAGCTCTTCTACATCAGACTCTTTATGAAAGTGATAGGTGGGAATGTTGAGCTGCGCTAACAGAGCTTTGGTATGAACCGCCATCTCAACCTGACAAGCTACTGGTTCACCGAGTTCGCCTCGGTAGCTGATCAACATCGGCAACGGCATGCGATAGTACTGAGTCAGTGTAACCAGTGTGTTAATCGTCACCCCAATGGCTGTGTTTTGCATAATGATCGCAGGTCGTTTACCGCCCATGAACGCACCAGCGCACAGCCCCATACCTTCATCTTCTTTGTTAGAAGGAATGTGATAAATCGATTCGTCAGCCTCTATGGCATCGATAACGCCGGCTAACTGTTTACACGGAACGGTAGTAACAAAACTAATATCGTTCGCTTTAAAATCCTGAACTATCTTCTCGCTTACAGACACAATACGGTTTCCTTGTTCGGGTTTTGCCCGTTAATTACTTGAGTTCATTCACTTGAGTTGGAATTCTTCATCGGGAAAATACTTTGCCAGTCGAATGTCTGCGGTTCTGGCATGTCCTTCCATACCTTCCAGACGGGATATTCTGGCTGTCGCTTCTGCCACAGGTTTGCACCCTTCGCGCGTGGCCTGTTGGAACGTGACGATTTTCATGTACTTATGAACCGACAAGCCGCCGGTGTACTTTGCCGATCGGTTTGTTGGTAGCACATGGTTGGTGCCTGACGCTTTGTCTCCGAAGGCTACCGTCGTTTCTTCACCTAAAAATACCGAGCCGTAGCACGTTAAACGGTCTTTCCACCACGGGATATCATCAGCTTGTACCGTTAAGTGCTCCGGTGCGTATTCATCGGATGTTTGTGCCATCTCTTCTCGGTCATCGCACAAGATCACTTCCGCGTAATCGCGCCACGCAGCTTCTGCGTTGACTCGATTAACCTCGGGTAAATCAGCAATTAAACCAGGCACCAATTCAATCACTTTCTCCGCTAGCGGTTGGTTGTCAGTGACTAACCAAACCGGTGAGTTGTAGCCGTGTTCTGCCTGACCAACCAGATCAGCCGCAACCACCATAGGATCTGCTGTTTCATCCGCGAGGATCAGGCTGTCGGTAGGCCCGGCAATCATATCGATACCCACACGGCCGTACAGGATTCGCTTGGCTTCAGCGACAAACTGATTGCCAGGGCCGACGATAATGTCAGCAGCCGGTAAATCGAATAAGCCGAACACCATAGACGCCACACCCTGTACACCGCCCATAGCCATGATTTTATCGGCACCACACAGTTTCGCAGCGTACACAATGGCAGGGGTTACACCACCTTCTTTCTGTGGTGGCGAACACGCAACGATATGACCACATCCGGCTACCTTTGCGGTGGTAACCGTCATGATGGCGCTGGCCACATGCGAATAACGACCACCGGGTATGTAACACCCAACGGAATTACACGGGATGCTTTTTTGCCCCAGCGTAAAACCCGGAACCACTTCCAGTTCCACATCTGAAATGGTTTGCTTTTGCACTTCAGCGAAACGTTTTACGTTGTCGTGCGCGAACGCTATGTCATCTTTCAAGGCCTGCGGTACCGCAGCGCACGCAGCTTCGATTTCTTCATCAGTCAGAATGATGTTGCCTTCGTACTGATCAAACTTGGCCGCGTAACGAAGCGCAGCCTCATCACCGCCAGCTTCGATCTCGTTCAGAATGCCCTGCACCGTTTCACGCACGTCTGTGGCGTCAGTGCTGGCAGTTTTTGTCGATTTCTTTAAATACGTTCGGGTCATCATCAAGCTCTGTAGTCTTTAAATTTGTGCCGTTACCAAACAGTCTTAATAAGGTCTGAATAAACGAGGTTACTCAGTACTCTCGCTGATCTGAGATTCATACTTACCTCATCAAACCACCGATTTCCATTCAATGTAACAGCTTACATTCGATTAGTGTAAGCTATTACATCGTGTGCTGCAAGCGCTGCATTACCTGAGCGTTGATTGCAGAGGGCAAGAGCCCGGTTCCTGCGCTCAGATGCGAAAAGCACAGCACACAATACCCAGGTGATCAGTGGATTTTCTATGACAAAACCCGGTTATCCCACCATCGACGATGTGGCACGCGCCGCTAACGTGTCCACCGCGACGATATCGCGTGCGATCAATACCCCATCCAAAGTTGCCAAGCCCACGCGCGAGCGAATTGAGGCCCTGATTCAGGAGATGGGCTACACGCCAAACCACTGGAGTCGGGTGTTAGCCTCGAAGCGCAGTAACACCATAGGGGCCATCATTCCGACGATGGCCAATTCCATGTTTGCAAGCGGTTTACAGGCTTTCCAGGAGCGATTGGCCGAATCCGACATGACCATGCTGGTTGCGAGTACTGGCTACGACAGTGAATCCGAATGGCATCAGATACGCGCTCTGATTGCTCAAGGCGTTGACGGCTTATTGTTGATCGGTGAGTCTCGCACACCCGAAGCACAAGACTTCCTTAAAACACGTGCTATCCCCTATGTGATTTCATGGAGTTATCGGTCGGGTACCGACCTTATTTTCGCGGGGTTTGATAACTATCAGGCAGCAGCCAACATGGCCACAACAGTGCTGGATATGGGGCATCGTCACATTGGCATATTGGGTGGTGTGTCTACTGATAATGACCGCGCACGCGAACGCATTAATGGCTTCAAAGATACGATTGATGCATTTGGAGATGGTGCGAAGGTAACCGGCGTTATTGAAGCTGGGTATTCACTGACCGATGGAGGCGATGCGTTTGCAGACATAATGCGTCATGCCCCTCAGACCACAGCGATAGTGTGTGGAAACGATGTTTTAGCCGCAGGCGCTATTGTTCGGGCAAATCAGCAAAACGTTAAGGTGCCTTGCGAGGTTTCTATTACCGGGTTCGATGATATTGATTTGTCTCGCGTTGTTCAGCCCACTCTCACCACGGTACAGGTTCCACAAATAGCCATGGGACGAGCCGCCGCTGAGCTGCTATTGACGCAGCTGTCGGATACTAAACCAGCGCTCAGTGTGGAAGTCCCGACCCAGATAATTCGCAGACATTCACTCGCAGCACCGGCTGCTGGATATCGGTCTAAGAGCTAAGATTTCTCTATTTGATCTTTTCCTATATTTGCGCTTTCGGTATGAAACTTGTGC
The DNA here is from genome assembly GCA_020629835.1 of Granulosicoccaceae bacterium. GTDB lineage: Bacteria > Pseudomonadota > Gammaproteobacteria > Granulosicoccales > Granulosicoccaceae > Granulosicoccus. Next base: position 9,033 of record JAHDCO010000004.1, on the reverse strand, counting down.
CCTTTGCATGCGTTGGAAACGCAGAGCACGGCCCAGAATGTGCGCAACCGCCTGATTTACCCTGCTCGGGTACCTTCCAGTCCAGGTCAACACGCCCTTCCCTTCAGTTCATACACCTCTCGCCGACTTTTTATCAAAGCGCGGCCGGATTTTTTCCATAGCCCCGCCTGCAGAACAAGCGCTGTAGCTTGTATACACCGAGTCCAGTCAAGCAGGCTCCGGAACATCGGTGCCTCTCTCAGGGTTCATTGGTAAGTGGAAGTAAATGCGGTGTCACTGAAATATAAAATTACAGGCTTTACACTCGCCAGCGCTGTTCTTCCGCTCGTCATCACCAGTTCGTTGATTTATAACAAAGTCAGTGATTCGTTGGAAGGCATTGTAAAAAGAACGGTCACTACTCAAGCTTCACAGGAAGTATTGGCCGTCCAGGAAGCGCTAAAAGATGCGAAGTACCAGCTTAATACTCTGGGCGCGATGTCTATCATGCAGGACATCAATACCGTCGAGGGCAATCGGCGTATTCAACACGACCTCGAAGAGTTCGCCGAAAAATACCCCACGTTTCTAGAGCTTGCCGTTACCAACGATACGGGTATTGCGATTGCCAGCACGGTACCTGAAATGCGGTACACGAGCCTTGAGTCAACCTGGGAGTATGAAGCGCCAAGGCTTGGCATCGTATTCGATGGCCCAGTGGTCAAATCTATGCGATTAGGCAGCCCCATTGCCACACAAAGCCTACCGATATACGACGAACGTAATCCGAAAGAAATTATCGGAACCTTAATAGGTTCAATTGATTGGTCATCTATTCAAAGTTTATTGGCCAATCGAACGTTATTCGGTAACGCTCAGGATGAGACCGGCCAGCTCATTTTAAAATCTCTTCAGGACGGGACTATTTTATACGCACCGGATGGTTCGACCATTACGGCCGATGACTTACTGCTGAACGAAAGCGCCGGAGACTTCTACAAAATTAACCATAACGAGCGCGAATTTGTTGTGGCAACCGCCGACTCAATGGCAATCGATGGTTTTCGTGATCCACAGTGGCGTTTGTATGTGTTGCTGGATTCAGAAAAAGCCTACTCAATGGTTAATGGCACCAAACGCTACTTCCTGCTTGCAGCGACGGTGTCCATGTTGCTGATAACGGTACTGGGTCTGATCCTCGCTCGATCCATCGTCATGCCGGTAAAAACCTTGGTACAGGGTGCTGAGCGAATTGCATCAGGCGACTTTGAGCACCCTATTGAAACCACGCGGCGCGATGAAATCGGACAACTGGCTCGAAGCTTCGAAACCATGCGCGATTCCATACAAACAAAACAGCGCGAGTTGGTGCACGAGAGTGAAGTCGCTCAGCAAGCAGCTAAAGCCAAAGGCGAATTTCTGGCTAACATGAGTCATGAAGTACGCACCCCCATTAATGGTGTGCTCGGCATGACCGAGCTTATTTTAAACACTGAACTTAACCCTACCCAACACCGCTACGCCTCCACGATATCAAGATCCGGTCAATCCCTGCTTAGCGTCATCAACGATATCCTGGACTTTTCGAAAATAGAAGCTGGCAAGCTAGCACTACACAATAGCCCGTTTGATCTGCGGGACCTGGTTGAAGACATCGTTGAGTTAGTCGCCGAATCGGCTCACAAAAAGAACGTGCAACTGCATTTAGTTATGGCGCCAACCGCGCATACCGCTTTTTTAGGTGATGCCAGCCGTCTTCAGCAAGTGCTGCTCAACCTGTTGGGTAATGCCATAAAATTTACCGACGACGGAGAAGTTACACTTACCGTATCAGTCAGCGCCAGCACGCAAGGGCATCCATCCATTGGGTTTCAAATAAAGGATACGGGGGTCGGTATCTCGCAAGAAGCTCAAACCCGTATATTTGAATCGTTTGTTCAGGCGGATGGCTCAACCACACGCCAGTTCGGTGGCACCGGTTTAGGCTTAGCAATCTCATCCCAGTTAGTTGAGTTGATGGGAGGCAAAATTCGTGTGGAAAGCGAGATCGGCGAAGGCTCGACTTTCTCGTTCTCCGCGCTGGTTGAAAAACTGCCCGAGGAACACAACCTGCGGTGGAAAGACACTGCCTGCCTGAACGGCGCGTGTATTGCCGTCATCGACGACAACAGCACCAATGTTGAAATTTTAAAAGCCCACATTCAGTACTGGGGCGCAAAAGCGATCTGTGCTCCCAACGCGTTAACCGGTCTTAAACTGATAAACAAGTTCAGCCAAACCGATCAGCACCCCGATATCGTTCTGTTGGATATGAACATCACAGATCTTAACGGGTTAGAGGTGGCTAAAGCGCTGAAAAACAATCCGTTAACACGCGGTAGTCAGCTCGTCATTATGAGTTCAGTTTGCAATGAACCAAATGTAGAAGCGTTTAAGAACCATGGTATTGAAGTATTTCTTACCAAACCCGTTCGTCAGGGTGAACTCTTCCGTTGCTTAGCTTCAATAACCACCGGTGTAGCTGAGCAGAACACCAGTGAGTCAGTTGTGCAAAGCACCAAAATCGAATCACAGTTGTCTGGCAGAGTGTTGCTCGCCGAAGACAATCCCGTAAACCAGGAGTTTATGACCGAGCTCTTAGCGATCATTGGAATTGATTCTGTTTTAGCCGAAAACGGTCAGATTGCTGTAGAAACGTTGCAGCAAGATTCCTCGTTTGATTTGGTTTTGATGGATTGCCAAATGCCGGTTCTCGATGGCTTTGAAGCAACAGCAACGATACGGGCGCATGAACAGGCTTGCGGCTCTGAGAGAATTCCAATTATTGCGTTAACCGCAAATGCCATGGAGGGTGATCGCGAGCGATGCTTGGATGCCGGGATGGACGAATACTTAACCAAACCCATCGGCTCTGAAAATTTAAAAGCGGCGCTGACTCAGTTCATCACCTCCCCTAAGGCAAACTGCGCGCCATCACAATCGCAACCAGGCGGCACACCCGTTGATACGCGCCCGTCTTCTGCATCACAGCAAGCAACAATACAGTCGCCCACCGATGCTGGTTCATCGACAAAGGCCGTTGCAGCGATAGAGGATTTCTCACACCTGCCAACCCTGGATGAGGTGGTGTACCAGGAACTCTGCACGATGTGTGAGCAAGCCTCACCCGGCTTTTACGAACGCTTGTATAAGAAGTACACGCAAAGTGCTCAAAGTGATTTGGACAGTATCCTGAATGCCATAGAACAAAACGATGCCAGCGCAGTAAGCAGTAGTGCGCACCGCTTGAAATCCGGCACAGCGAACTGGGGTGGTCAGCGCATGGCAGCGTACTGCCAGGCATTGGAAGTCACCGGAAAGCAAGGTGATTTAACACCTGCTAGAAGCCTATATGACTGCGTACGTGCCGAATATACCAACCTGATCTCAGCCTTGTCTGTTCAGGATAAAGCCGCCTAGTAAAGATCTGGCTCATGTGGCGGCGTGTCGACCACTCGGCGCTGAACTTTTACAGGCGATACGCAAAAAGCGCTAGCGGTCGGCGCTACGCACATCGATGGCGAACAATGTCACAAATAGGCGTCAAAAACCGTGTTCATGCGAAAGACTGCATGTCAATCCGCCGTCATATCCGATAGGGCCTGCCTGTTCCCTGCTTCGCATCTGTGTAAACCCCTATGACGTTATCGCCACTGCTTAAACGGTTTGCAAAAGCATGCTTCTGCGTGTCAGCAACTGCGTGCGCGTTAGTGGCCACCCCCTTGCTCGCCCACCATATTGATTCCGATAGCGACGGAATTCTGGATATGGACGAACAGACATTCACCACTGATGCGATGGGGGATCAGATTGGGCCGGACTTTCGTGACCTGTATTTGTTCGAAGACTTTGGATCAGGAACCGGTCGTGCCACCTCACCCTATGTACCCGCTGATTACAAGTATGAAAAAGATGGCGACGATATAAAGGAAAGCGAGTACGCCATCGGTAGACCACAAAGCCTTGAAGGTGAGTGGATGAACTATGACGGCAACATCACCGCCGACCATACGCCAGGCGACACGGATGGACGGTATTTAGGTATCAACTCCGGGGACCCGAACAGTATTTTCTACGAGCGCACGTTGGGAAATATCAGAGATGGTGCGAAATACGTCATGTCGTTCTGGGCAATCGATACCGATGAAAACGGGGCGAATGCCATTATCGATGTGGAGATTCTGGATTCGGATGGAAACATTTTTGATGTCGATACGCTTTCTCTGACCGCTGAAAAAACCTGGCAAAGTACTAATACCACCTGGGTAGCGCCGAATGCTAACGATATCACCCTGCGCTTTAGAACCCGTATCAGCGGCGATTCGTCCGGGGAAGGTGCGGACTTTGGATTAGACGACATAAAGATTGAAGTGTTCTACCCGGACATGGACGGCGATGGGACACCCGATTATCTGGATAATGACAGTGACGGCGATGGCGTCAGCGATGATATCGATGGCACGGGGGACGTCGATAGCGATGGCATTCCTGATTACCGTGACAGCGACAGCAGTGGCGGCGACAGTGATTCTGATGGTATACCCGATTCAATCGAAGGCACTGCAGACATCGATGGTGATGGAACACCCAATAACCTGGACACCGACTCCGACGGTGACAGCATACCCGACAGTCTGGAGGCCGGTGCTAATCCAACGGCACCAGTAGATACAGACAGTGATGGCAACCCCAACTACCTGGATAAAGATTCAGATGATGACGGATTGCCAGACTTTGCTGAAGCCGGTTTTAACGGATCTGCACCGCTAGATACCGACTCGGATGGTACGCCGGATTATATCGATACCGATTCAGATGACGATGGCTTACTGGACGCGCTGGAAGCTCAACCTAATATCCAACCGAATGGAAAGTTGTACAGTCACTACGGGTTAAGAGCACTCTTCACTGAAGACTTTGGGACAGGAACTACGCGAGTATCCAGCCCCTATATGTCGTATACGTTCAAGAACACCGGTAGTATTTATGATGGTGAGTACGCCATTGCCAAGCCAGATCAGATGTCTGGCATATGGATGAACTACAACGGGCAGCTCCCTGAAGATCACACTGAAGGCGATACGGATGGCCGATGGTTGGGTATTAACTTTTTACCCACCGCAGACGTTGTTTACTCTCAACCGATAACAGGATTAACGTCGGGCACAACGTACCGATTCAGCGCATGGGGCGTTGATACCCACGGGCGCCCATTAAATTCCGATGTCAATTTTGAAATAGTTGATAGTTCGAATACGATAATCGCCTCGGCACCCATGGCTGTAGTCGAAGGCCCTACATGGAACTATACCGAAGTATTTTTTACCGCAGCCACCGACGATGATGTAACCCTTCAGATTCGTACCAACGTTACCGTTGATGAAAATGGAAACGAAATCGCCATAGACGACATGCGTTTGGACGTCGTATTTCCAGATCGTGACGGCGATGACATACCTAATTATCGAGACGCCGATTCAGATAACGACGGAATTGTTGATGTTGATGAAACCGGTGCAGACCCGACTTCCCCCGATGATTTTGACGCTGATGGCGTATTCGATTTTCTTGATGCTGACTCAGACAATGACGGCCTGCCAGATTTCGTAGAAGTCGGTCCTAATCCACTAGCTCCGCTTGATTCAGACAGCGATGGTCAGTTTAACTACCTCGATTCCGATTCCGATGGCGATACGTTATTAGACGAACTCGAAGGCAAGCCAAGTTTTACTGTTAGTGGAACCTTTGTTCCGAACTACAACACTGCGGAAGTATTTCACGAAGATTTTGGAACCGGCTTGGGTCGTTCTGCGGATCCTTTCACGCTGTACTACTACGACACACAAGACGCAATTCCTTCGGGTCATTACGCCGTTATTCATCCAAGCGAACCCGTTGGCGCATGGTCAAACTACAACGGGCAGATAACAGAGGACCACACCGTTGCCGATACCGATGGTCGTTGGCTCAGTATGGATTCGTCAGAAACCGAAGGTGTTATCTATCGTCGACCCATAGGCGGATTATCTCCAAACACACTGTACAAATTCAGTGGCTGGGTTATCGATACGCACGACGGATCCTTAAATCCAAATCTGACTTTTCGCCTCAAAGATGCAAGCGGCATAACGCTGGCAGAAAGCATCGTTGATGTACAACTAGAGAAAACATGGACTGAAGGTATCGTTTATTTTCAAACGAACAACGCCCGGGACATTACATTAGAAATTGAAAACAACGTTGGTGGGCCTGGAGAAGGAAACGATTTTGGGATTGATGATCTTCGCATAGAAGTTGTAATACCCGATAGGGATAAGGACGGTACGCCAGACTATCTCGATTTGGACACGGATAACGACACAATACCCGACGCCGTTGAGCTAAGTAGTTCGTCCGATGGCGGCGCAAAGCCGGATTTTAGAGACCTGGACAGTGACGACGACGGCATTTTAGATTCCGACGAAGCCGGTCCCGATCCTAACAACCCCGTTGATACGGATTTGGATGGCGCACCTGACTTTAAGGATACAGACTCCGATGCGGATGGCATCCTTGATGTGAACGAAGGAGCGATCGATTCCGATATGGACGGCGTGGCAAACTACATCGACACCGATTCGGATGGCGACTCGATACCCGATGCTACCGAAGGTGAAGACGACATCGATTCAGATGGCACGCCCAACTATCTCGATGATGACTCTGATGGGGATGGCGTTCCCGATATCGTAGAAGGCAACACAGACACAGACAATGATGGTGTTCCCGATGCGCTTGACGACGATTCGGACAACGATGGGATGTCTGATCAACTTGAAGGCACACAGGATTTAGATAACGACGGAATCCCCAACTACACTGACGTGGATTCCGATGGCGATGGCGTTCCAGATAGCGTGGAGGCAGGCGCTGATCCAACTAACCCAATCGATTCGGATTTAGACGGTGCATTGGATTATCAGGATTTAGATTCTGATAATGACGGCATAAGCGATGCTGATGAATCGACAGTGGATACCGACAACGACGGTGTGTTGAATTACCGCGACTACGACTCGGACGGGGATCGCATACCCGATTCGGTTGAAGGTGCTAGCGATCCGGATAACGATGGCGTAGCTAACTACCTGGACGCAGATTCTGATGGCGATGGTTTAACCGATGCTGAAGAACGCGGTCCAATAGCGACAGCCCCAACCGACACCGATGCCGACGGCACTGCCGACTTTTTAGATCTCGACGCGGACGGTGATGGCATCAATGACGCGATGGAGCTTGCCGCAGACTTTGACGCCGACGGCATTGCAAATTTTCAAGACACAGATTCAGATAATGATGGTCTTAGTGATGCGTTAGAAGGCGCGCTGGATTTTGATGCCGATGGTGCTGCTAATTACCTGGATGCAGATTCGGATAACGATGGTATATCCGATTCGGTAGAGGCTGGAGCAAACTCAGCAGCGCCGGTGGATACCGATTCCGATGGTGCGATTGATGTACTCGATTTGGATTCCGATGGCGATAGCATCAGCGATGCCATTGAGGCAAGAATCACCGCTGATGGACCCACTGACACAGATAACGACGGCCTACCCGATTACCTGGATTTGGATGCCGATAACGACTCACTGAGCGATACGTTTGAAGTGGGTGCAGATCCAAGTAACCCGATCGATACCGACAACGACGGCTTACCCGACTACATAGATGTGGATTCAGATAATGATTCCATCAGCGACGGTGTGGACGGTATTGGGGATGTGGATGCCGACGGCTTACCCGAGTATCGTGATACAGACTCAGATGATGACGGTATTCCCGATGCCGAAGAAGTCGGGGCCATAACCGGTAACCCGTTAGATACCGATGCCGACGGACAACCCGATTTTGTAGATACCGACTCCGATAACGATGGTTTAAAAGATGCTGTTGAAACCGTTGACGATCTCGATTTCGACGGTGTAAGCAATTACAGAGACACCGATTCTGATGGGGATGGGATACCCGATTTTCTCGAAAGCGGCACGGACACCGACAGTGACGGCAGGGCCGATGCTTATGATACGGATGCCGACAACGACGGGTTACCCGATGCAATCGAAGCCGGTTCAACTCCGAGCGTTCCCGTCGATACGGACCGCGATGGTACACCTGATTATTTAGATGCGGATTCTGATAACGATCAGGTATCTGACGCCGAGGAAGGCGGCAATATCGCTGGCGATCCACGCGATACCGATAGCGACGGAACGCCCGATTACATAGATACGGATTCCGATGGTGATGCTATTCCCGACGTCATAGAAGGTAGAGACGATACTGACAATGATGGACAGCTAAATTATTTAGACACCGATAGCGACAACGATGGTCTTAATGATCAGTTCGAAGGGGCATCCGATACCGACAATGACGGCCAACCCAACTATCTGGATCTGGATTCTGATGCCGATGGGATCAGTGATCAGGATGAAGGTTCGCTTGATACTGACAACGATGGCGTACCTAACGCGCAGGATACGGACTCTGACAATGACGGCGTATTAGACCAGCAAGAATCACTGTCCGACAGTGATGCCGACGGGATTGCGGATTATCTGGATAACGACGCCGATAACGACGGCATTAATGACACTGTGGAAGCCGATGGTGATGCTGACAGCGATGGTATCCCCAACTATCTGGACATAGATTCAGATGCGGATGGAATACCAGATGCCATGGAGGGTGCGGATGACACAGACAGTGATGGCACACCAGATTACCTGGATCTTGATGCCGATAACGACGGCTACAGCGATGCCGATGAAGCTGGCAGTAATAAAGCCTTACCGATAGACTCAGACGGAGATGGGCTGCGCGACTTCCAGGATGCCGATTCGGACAATGATGGACTTCCCGACGAAGCTGAGCTGCGAGCAGACTCTGATAACGATGGCCTACCCAACCACCGCGATACAGATTCGGATAACGACGGTATAACAGACACCGTGGAGCTTGGTGTTGATGTTGCGA
>JAHDCO010000099.1 GCA_020629835.1 Granulosicoccaceae bacterium | reverse complement strand
TTACACGCGTCATAGGATATGCATCGCCTCATCATTGCTTTCATGGCCGCAACGGCCGCCTCCATAACATTCGCCCCAGGACTTCAGCTGCCGTGACAATGCACATGCTTTGGCTGATGCGTGCGCTTAAAAAGTAGCGAAGAACCCAAAACACGGGCGGCCGCAATTCAAAAAGTCCCACCGCTTAGTTCCCGCTTCTGGCGGGTATTCACTCTGAAGCACAAAATTCTCCTTAACACGCGCAGTGAGCGGTAATTTCGCTTAGCTGAGAGTAGATTTTTCTCCAGAATTCAGGGGTCCATCACACGCTAATTCATGGTGCCAAAATCTGGCTGTTTTAACAAAATAGCGCTATAATGAGGCTGTCGGTCTCAGTTTGGCTTGTTTTTTCTCTCTATCTTTCGGTAAAGTCTGATAAATACTTCGTTTTTATCTTACTGTCTGGGTTTGACACTTTCTGCTTATCAGTGAGAAACTGGACCGGCTCTTTGGATGTGACGTACAAATCCATCCGCTTACGAACGCGCGGCGTTGCGGCGCAAATTAAATACCCAAATGGGGGAGAAAAGTTTGCGCCAAATCGGGCAAGCCAAACTCCTCTGCAGAAATAATAATTCCTTTGGAGGAAGTATGAAATTTACGACTCTTCTTGGCGCATCCGCGCTAAGTGCGGCGATGGCAGTGGGCACTGCACACGCCGACACCACAACGATTCGAGTGCAATCAGTACTGCCCAACACGGCTGACGAAGTTGTGATGTTGGAAGCATTCGCACAAGACGTTGCGGACTTAACTGGCGGTTCAGTACAGATTGAAGTGTTACCCGCTGGTGCTGTTGTTGGTCCTCGCGACATTATGGACGCGGTTGATGCTGGCCTCGTTGAAGCTGGTTTCGCATGGACTCACTACTGGGGTGGTAAGCACGTTGCAGCGAACCTGTTCGGTGCACCTGTTGCTGGTGCCGGTGTAGGCTTGGACAACATCGCTTTCCTGAGCTGGTTCCAGTTCGGTGGTGGTAAAGAGCTTTACGACCGTTTGTGGGATGAAATGGGCGTTAACGTAAAAGGCTTCATGCTCCAGCCAGTAGGTCCAGAAGCATTAGGCTGGTTCCCAGAGCCAATCGAGTCTATGGATGACTTCCGCAAGATGCGTTTCCGTGCACCTCCAGGCATGGTTGGCGCAGCTTACGCTGACATCGGTGTACCTGCTGTTGCAATGGGTGGTGGTGACATCTTGCCAGCACTGGAAAAAGGCACAATCGACGCAGCAGAATGGTGCTGCCCGAAGCCTGACTCAGTATTCGGTTTCCAGAAGGTACTGAAGCACTACTACCTCCAGGGTTTACACCAGGTTGTTGTAAACGCTGACCTGTACTTGAACGGCGACGTATACGACGGCTTGACCGATCTGGAAAAGAAGGCACTTGAAGTTGCTGCTAACGCATCTCTGTCCAAGTCCATGTCATACCGCATCTTCGAAAACGGTAAAGCGCTGAAAGATCTGACAGATAACCACGAAGTTATCCTTGAAGACACTCCAGCTGACTACTTCACTGAGTACATGGCTGCAGCAAAGAAAGCGTTGCAGGCAGCGGCTGACGAAGATGAGTTCTTTGCTGAAGTTTGGCAGTCTCAGAAAGACTTCGCTGACATCGCGGTTCCATTCTGGGCTGGTGCACAGGCTTCAAATGCAAGCTTGGGTAAAGCTCACGCAGACACATTGAAGTAAGTTGAATTGGTACGGGCTCTCATACAGGGCCCGTACTTTTTTGTGCTGCTACTACTGAACTATTTCAGTTAATCACGGGCTCATTTTTGGAGCCCGTAATTTTTTGTCTTCGAAATGTCTCCTCCTATGAGTTGAAATTGGAGGACAGGGCTTCGCACCCCTTCTAACTAAGGACACCACCCCAATGGCTGACGAACCTAATCCGGATGATCTAGAAATCGCGGATGAGCTTATCGCTGAGCGACGCTCTGAAGCCCCCGGTGAAACCCCGGAGGATATGACCTCTTGGCAGCGACCGATAACAGCCGCGATAGACGTTATTAACTATCGGGCCGGTCAAATCATTGCACTACTTCTGGTGCCTTTGATTGCCGTGGTGGTGTTCGAAGTTATCTCTCGTAATGCGTTCTCAATCCTGCAAAACGCGGGGTTTGAAGACCTTGCGCGCTCGTTAAATCTCGGTCCAACCCTATGGGTTTACGACACCAGTCGGATGATAGCCGGTGTGCTCTTCATGGCAGCAGCGGGTTACGGTCTCATGCGAGGTGTGCATATCCGGGCAGATTTTCTCTACCGATTCTGGTCAGAGAAAACACAAGCCACTGTGGATGCAACGCTTTATCTTTTGCTATTCATCCCTTCGATGATTTTCTTCACGATCGTCTCGGCGGAATTTTGGTGGCTCGCTTTTTCCCGTGGCGAGACCATGCAGATTGATAGCGCGTGGGGCCCTCTGTTATGGCCGGCACGACTCGCGATGCCGGTTGGTGCATTTCTATTGACGCTCCAGGGCATTCCGGAGATTTTCCGTGCCTTTCATAAAATGGGGAAAGCTCGCGAGCGTTTGTTTGTAAAAGTATTGCCGGTGTATTTGGTTGCTTTGCTTTGGTTGGTGCTAGCGGTTTTTACGCCTGACCTGGTACCAGGTGGTGAGTGGTTTACCGACGTAATGAAAGCCAAGCCAAGTCTTGATAAGCCTACGATCGGTTTGATTATGCTGGGTGCGATGCTGTTCGTTATTTTCATCGGCTTCCCAATTGCGTTTACTCTGATTTTCTTAGCGTTTGTGTTTGGTATTTGGGGTTCAAACTTCAAGCTCACCACACTGCTTATGACGCTGAACACCAACTCAACCATGCTGAATGATCAGCTCATGGCGGTGCCTCTATTCGTACTGATGGGCATCGTTATGGAGGCCGCCGGATTGATGGAGCGTTTGTTTGCATCCATCCAGATGATCATGGCGCGTGTACGCGGTGCACTGTTTATTGCTGTTCTGATCGTGTCCACCATCTTCGCGGCAGCCACCGGCATCGTGGGTGCTTCGGTGACGCTGCTCGGAATCATGGCCGGTGCCACGATGAGCCGGTCTGGCTATAACGTAAAGCTGGCTGCCGGTACGATTACAGCGGGTGGTACCTTGGGAATATTGATACCCCCTTCGATCATGTTGATCGTAATGGGGCCGGTGTTGGAAGTCTCCACGCTGGATTTATTCCGCGGTGCTTTCATCCCCGGTGCTTTGCTAGCAACACTTTATTTGGTGTACACACTCGGTCGCTGCTGGATCAACCCGAGTTTGGGTCCAATCCTTTCGGAAGAGGATCAACCGGATACTTCTAAATTTTATGGGGCTGAAGTTGCCTTAATCTGCTTAGGTGTGTTGACCGTTTGTCGTATTTTTGGACTCGGCATCGGCGGTGCCTTTGGCGGGCTGATGCCGTTCGGCGGGCTCGTTGTCTTATTGGCCACGATGGCTTTTGCGTATGCAGCCTATCGAAACGTGGGTATTCTGCGAGTTGCTGTTCCTGTCGCCGTTCTGTTCCATCTGTATATGATCGTTGCCAATATGAGCGAGGGCGGTTTGCCTGTGTGGTCCATCATCTTCGGTGCGTTCATTGTCCTGCTAGCGTACCTTGGTCGTCCTATCTACAACAGTGAATACGCGAAAGACTTCTACTTCTCCGATTTGTGGAATGAATTCTTCGCAGGCCTAATGCCACCAACGATTCTGATTTCCTTTGCGTTGGGTTCAATCTTGTTGGGTTTTGCTACACCTGCAGAAGCGGCCGCCATGGGTGCGTTCGGCTCAATTCTGCTGTCAATCGGCTACCGCAAATTCAACATTCCAAGCTTCTTCGATAGCTTGGTGAAAGCGTTGGAAATTACCGTACTGATTATGTTCCTGGTTGCTGCGTCCAACTTCTTTGGCGCAGAGTTCAGTGCGCTGGGCACGCCCAAGATGATGACCGAGATGCTACTGGGTCTGGATATGTCGCCTTATCTGATCCTGCTTCTGGTTATGGCGCTCATCTTCTTGCTCGGTTGGCCTTTAGAGTGGGTGCCGATTGTTCTTATCGTAGTACCGATACTATTGCCGACGGTTGAGGCTTTATCGGTCCATGGGTTAGAGCGCTACGACCTGATGGTGTGGTTCGGTATTCTGGTGGCGGTGAATCTGCAGACCGCGTGGCTATCGCCGCCGGTAGCACTTTCAGCCTACTTCCTGAAAGGCGTTGTGCCCGATTGGGACTTAAAAGATATCTACTTGGGAATGATGCAGTTCATGCTGGTTCAGTTGGTTGGCCTGAGCTTGATATTCATCTTTCCGCAGCTCGTTCTGTGGCTGCCCAAAGTTATGGGAGGGTAAAGCCCTGAGTCCTGTCTGCTGGCTACGTTTAAAACGCGCGTAGTCGGCAGGCGGGGCACGTCGTTCTGTTTTGTTTCGGAGCGTTAGAGAGACCGCTTCCAGTCGTTAAGCTTCGTTCTTAAGATCTCCGTTAGGGGTCGCTATAGGATTAGTCTAGGGGTACTGCGGAGGCGTTATAGGGTGGGTTCGACCAATAAACCCAGTTCTGTCACTCGGTTGCAGCAGGCAACCCGATTATTCACTTTCAATACCTGAAACAGCGTTTTCACGTGTGTCTTAACCGTGGAATCTGCAATGCCAAGTTTGCGCGCTATGGTTTTATTGGCATCGCCTTGCATCAAGAGCAGCAACACGTCAAGTTGGCGTTGAGTGATTCCGAGTTCGTCAATCACCACCGCATTAAACTTGCGCGTATCGATGATGTCATTCGTTTGAAAGGAATCGGTACTCTTGAAAGAATCATCGATTCCGTAAGATTGGCCAGAGGCCACTCGGCGTACGGCCGACAGTAACTCTTCTGCGGGCAGTGACTTATGCAAAAAGCCTGCAGCACCTAATCGCTTGGCCTCCTGTAGCAGGTTTGCCGAGTCGTTGCCACTTAACATGATCACCGGCGGTGGAGTCGGCAATGCCTGAATAACCTTCAGGATCGTCAGGCCATCCACATCGGGCAGATTGTGGTCGAGCAACACCACGTCACAGCGTTGGTCTGAGAGTGTTTTAAGTGCTTCTGTGCCGGAAGTTACGGCGCTAACTTTATAAGACGTACCGAGCAGGTGCTTGACACTTTGGGCAAACATTTCATGGTCGTCCACTACCAGCACGCGCATTAAAACTTACCCCATGAATTCTCAATAACGGGCGGATAAATTTGTATTTCGGGGGGTAAGAACTCCCCCATTGGGGGGAGGCGCTACCCACCATGTACGATACCGCATTTATTTCGTCCTGCCCATAATTGAATTATGGAGCGTTCTCACTGCTTTGAAGGTGTGTGAAAGCGCATGCGGAGGCTGTTTGCATGCCTTGTGTAGGAGATGGTGCAGGTGATTTCGACAGAGTTTTTACAGAGCGCTCACGCTCAACAAGCGCTTGAGCTAACAGGGGTGGCTGGTTTCCTGTTTTACATGCTGGCTTACGCACTTTTGCAGATGGGCAAGATTACTGGCCAGGGGTATAGCTACACGCTGATGAACATGCTGGCTGCGATATTGGTACTGATCAGTCTGCTTCATCAGTTCAACCTGGCTTCGCTATTGATACAAGTATCCTGGATATTGATCTCGTTGGCGGGTTTGTACCGGCTGTGGCTTACGAAAAAAGACAAAAGACGCAGGCTTGCGTGAGTAGTTATCTTTGGCCATAACTCGAAATAAGTCATGCAACTGAAAAGTCTGTTACCTGATCTAGATCGGCGAACAGCCCGGCACGCAATAGAGTTTGTGTACGCCAACTTGCTCGACGTCAGTCGAGTAATGATGATTTACCCGATCATAATCTGTTGGATCTTCTGGGGAGATATCGACACCTGGTTGAATCTCTTATGGGGTGCTGCATCATTGTCGGTATACGTCGCACGTATGCTCATGACCCTTGCGTATCGCAAACAAAATGAGGCCGATGACAATCCATGGAAATGGGGCCGGCTTTTTACTTTCTCATCGTTAGTGTCAGGTCTGCTATGGGGAGTTGCGCCGTGGCTGTTCTACTCGCCTGATGCGCAAACTGAACTCGTCGTATTGTATGTGCTGATTGTTGGGACAGCGGCCGGGGCGGTTATGATCTCTTCCTACTGGTTGCCAGGTTATCTTCTATACGCCATACCAGCTGTCAGCATGATGATCGCCTGTTTGGTATTCAACGGTGATAGCAACGAGCGTGTCTTGGCGTTTATGTTGACTCTGTTTCTTTTTATGTTGATTTCTGTATCGCGCAAATCACGAGATCAGGCGTATGACGGTATACGGCTTCGATTTGAAAACCTTGATCTGATAGAGCGATTGAACCAAGAAAAAAGTCGTGCTGAAGATGCCAATCGCGCGAAAACCAAATTCCTCGCGTCCGCTAATCATGATTTGCGTCAACCAGTGCACGCATTATCCCTGTTATCCTTTTCATTAAAAGAAGAAATAAAAAGCGAAAAGGGTTCGAGGATTTTTACTCAGCTTTCACAGACAGTGACTAACCTCAATAAGCTATTGGAATCATTACTCGATTTGTCGCAGCTTGAGGCGGGAGCAGTCAACGTCACACCCACTCGTATTCAACTATATCAACTGGCGGAGCAACTTCGTTCCGAGTTTCTATCGTTATCAACCAGTAAGCGACTAACATTTAAAATACATCAGTCTGATGGTGAGATTAATACGGACCAAACGTTACTCATTCGATTACTGCGAAATCTTCTACATAACGCTGTGCGTTACACCGATAAAGGGGGAGTTCTGCTAGCTTTTCGTAAAGTAGGGAGTTGCGTTAGATTCGAGGTTTGGGATACCGGCATCGGCATAGATGCCCATCAGCAAGCAGAAATTTTTAGAGAGTTTTACCAAGTAGGTAATCAATCCCGCAACGCTGAGCATGGGTTGGGTCTGGGCCTTTCCATATGTCAAAAGTTGGCGGAGTTGCTGGGAACGAGTCTTTCATTAAAGTCCATTCCGGGCAAGGGTAGCGTTTTTCGATTCGATTTGCCGTTGATTAACACAGTGGCCAGCGATGTACCTCAGTTTATCAACACTCTTACCGATGAGCGTAAGCTCGAGAGTGTAGGTGACGAATATCCTACATTGAAGGGTTTAACAGCGTTGGTGATAGATGATGATTTGATTGGGTTGTCTGCCGTATCGGGTGTACTGGAATCATTCGGCATGCACACCGTTCTTGCTCAGAGTAAGGAACGAGCTATTGAATTGCTCAGCAGTTCAAAGTCAACCGATTTATTAATCAGTGATTTCCGATTGTCGGAAAATACCGATGGTATTGAGACCGTCAGTAAGCTTCGATCTGTATTGGCCAAGCCGGAACTGCCGGCGTTGATTCTTACTGGAGATACGGCTCCAGCCGTACTTACGCAGATTAAGGATTCTGGA
This sequence comes from Granulosicoccaceae bacterium, assembly GCA_020629835.1. Taxonomy (GTDB): domain Bacteria; phylum Pseudomonadota; class Gammaproteobacteria; order Granulosicoccales; family Granulosicoccaceae; genus Granulosicoccus. The sequence goes on along the minus strand of JAHDCO010000099.1, from coordinate 979 downwards.
ATACCTTACTTGCATAAGCCTGTAAAACCCTTTGAGCTGGCAGTCACTTTAAGCCAACTACTTGAAGATGAAAAAAGGGCTAGATAGCCGTAGATTCGACTAAATAACCCTTTTTTTGTACTACTTACTTAACAGATAACGCAAAACAGATTACTACTTAGTTTGAAACTGAGTTTCGTACTTCTTTGACGCCTTCAATTGATTTGATTTTGGCGATAACAGCATTAAGCGCTGGCAGATCGTCGGTGTGGCCGAACAATGTAACGATACCGTTATCTCTGTCCACACCTGCAGTTACACCTGTTAGCTCTGCCAATTCGATTTTGATCGCATGTACTTTCTTTGCCAGAGCTTCATCAGCAATTGCATGTGTAGAAATGCCCACAGTCAATGCTAAAGCGCAAGCTGCAGATACTTTTCCAACAGTCTTTAATACGTTCATTCTTGGTGATCCAGTGTTGAGTGATTGTTGTTCAATTAGGCTAATCATTCTCGTACTGTTCGACTAGATAGAGAGATTTGAAAACTGTATTCGAATTTATAGAATTGACTGTGTAACGGCCGCAGACCGTCTTCAGATCGTCACTAACAGCCGCTATTTGGGGTCTTTAGCGAGAAGCAACAGGAGATAATGTGATGCTGTCGGTGCGAAGGATAAATTGAATACGAGAAAGCTAGTACACCGGCTTTGTACCGAGATCGTTGATTGGTATTCGCTGTAATAGAGGCGACCTATATGGAAAACCAGTCGCAATTTATAACCGGTAAAAGCGTTTCGCAGTACTGCCAAAAATCTGGTCTTGCTGTTGTTCACTGAGAAAAGAGGTGAGATCCATCGCCATGCGAAACCAGTCTTTGTATTCCAGTTGCAATCGGCAGACCGGCCAGTCTGAGCCCCACATGACGCGATCGGCTCCGAATGCTTGTAGGACATGATCACTGAAGGGTCTCACGTCTTCTATGGTGAATCCGGCATCGG
>JAHDCO010000032.1:30252-44271 GCA_020629835.1 Granulosicoccaceae bacterium | reverse complement strand
TCCAATCGGTGTAAAAACCGTGACGTTTACCGCTCATGATCATGTCATCGCGACGACTTAAGCGGCAACTGACTGAACATTGATGTTTATTGGCCACTACGGCTGCAAGGGCGCAACATAAGTTGGCTTGTGTTTCTTTGCCACCAAATCCACCACCCATGCGACGAGTAACCACGGTGACTCGGTGCATAGGCACGCCTAACACCTTAGCTACGATATGCTGAGATTCCGTCGGGTTTTGATTCGATGACGTGACACGTACACCACCGTGTTCATCCGGTTGTACGACCGCGCTGTGTCCTTCTAAATAAAAATGTTCCTGGCCACCGATCTTTTGCTTGCCTTCCAATACATGAGGTGCGCTGGCAATCGCTGCATCCGCATCGTTTCGTTGCAGAGTGTAAGGCGGCCTGACGTAGTGGGCTTGTGCCATAGCCTGCTCCACCGTCAGGATCGGTTCGGCTGGCTCGTATTGCACGTCGGCGAGTAACACAGCTTGGCGGGCTGAACGGTGTGACGTGGCGACAACCGCGAATACGGGCTGCCCATGGTGGGAAACGTCCTTGTCTACTAGCAGTGGGTCACCCGGGAACACGGGACCGATGTCTGTTTCGGCTGGCAGGTCGGCATGCGTTATAACGTCTACGACGCCAGGTGCGGATTTGACGGCAGCCAGATCCATGGATACCAGTCGCCCTGCAGCAACGCTGGACCCACCAATGGCGATGTGTAACTGATTCGATGGTGCGGGCAAGTCGTCAACGTAATCTGCTTCACCGCTGACATGTAACGTTGCGCTGTCGTGCTCAAGTGGTTTACCAGCACTCATGCGCTTGCTCCTGCTGCGACCGAATGAATCTCTAGTGCTTGCTCGGGTGTACACAGTGCGTGTGCGAAGCGTTTGAGTAAATTGGCGGCTACTACCTGGCGGTAGTGTGATGAGGCACGTGCGTCGCTTATGGGTTCGAAGTCGTTGCGCAGTGCGTCGGCCGTTTTGGGGCTTAACAAAGTCTGCAATGATTGGCCAACTATCGAGGCTTCAGTGTTTTTTGCTCTTTTGGGCACTGCCGCCATGCCGCCGAAGCCGAAACGGGCGGCGATGACTTTTGTGTTTTCTGTCGGTGTATCACTATCGAGCTTTACCCAAAGCGCGGCGCATACGGAACTAATGTCATCGTCAAAGCGTTTACTGATTTTGTACACGCGCAGTTGCTCATCCGGTCCAGGTAATGGAATACGGACCGCTTGGATCCACTCATTCTGTGCGCGTTGGGTTTGCCGATACGCGGTGAAGTAATCACTAAGTGGAATGTTACGGGTGACCACCTCGCTACCTGAGGCGTTTAACGACACAAGATCAATGCTGGCGTTTAAGGCCAATAGCAATGGCGGCAAGTCGCCTATGGGTGATGCGGTACCTAGGTTACCGCCTACTGTGGCCTGTGAGCGCACTTGTTCAGACCCAAAACGAAGCAACATGGGTATGGCGTCGGGGAAGTCCAGGGTGAGTGTTTCCAGCAAGGTCGCCACACTTAAACTTGCGCCTACGACTAGCTCAGTATCTTCATGTTGTAGGGTGTTGAGTTCTTCAATGCCTTTGACATGGATGGCTGACGGCCACGTTTTCATTTGCTGAGTTATCTCTAGGCCGACGTCAGTACCACCGGCAACTATGGCGGCCTCAGGGTATTCGGCCCAAAGCTGTAACGCGGTTTTTAGCGTTTGGGGAACGTGGACCCGCGTTGATTCAGATGGCGCGGCGATATCCTTGAGGGTTGCTGCAACGGTTTCTGCCTGGTTGTCGAACGAGTCTTTGATGCCTTGATCAAAGCGCTGCTTCAAAATATGGTCGGCTGCAGCAATGATCGGTCGGTAACCGGTGCAACGGCACAGGTTGCCACCCAGGTATTGCTCAATAAGCGCGTGGCGTTGTTCTTTATCGTCTAACAGAGTGTCGGCAGTTGCTTCATCGAAACGCTGATGAAACAGTGCGAACAAACTCATGACAAAACCCGGTGTGCAAAACCCGCACTGTGAGCCGTGATGTTCTGCCAAGGCGCGCTGTACTGGGTGCAGGTCATGCGATGCACCAAGGTGTTCTACCGTGATGAGCTGGGCGCCATGCAGGGCACCGATCATTAATATGCAACTGTTGGCTGGCGTATACGTAAGTGGTAAACCGGTATCGGTTTCACTGGGGGTGGCAAGGACCACGGTACAAGCGCCGCAATCACCCGAGCCGCAGCCCTCTTTGGTACCGGTTTGATGCTGATGCAGCCGCAGCCAATCCAGCACGGTTAAATCCGGCTGCGCATCCGGCAGCTCGATGAGGTCGTTGTTCAGTAGAAAGCGAATCATGGGCTTATTCTGTGGCCCAAACTCGCTGGCGTCAAACGAGGTCGTACAACCTTGCTGGAGCGCCACGCAGTTCACAGCGGCGCTGCGTTAAGGCGTCGGCTTCCTGTGCATCGTGCGTTACCAAAAGAACCGCTGCCCCACTGTCGGACATCAGCTGTTGTGTTAGGTGAATCATGTCGGCGTGCGTGGCTTCATCCAACGATACAAACGGCTCATCCATGACTAAGCACTGCGGTTGCCCCAAAAAGGCGCGTGCTAACGATAACCGGCGCTGCTGTCCTAATGAAAGCTGTTGTGGCCAGTCGTGTGCTTTATCCGCCAGGCCGACTTTGGCTAACATGGCCTGAGCTTCGGCTACAGAAACTGACGGGTGAACCAGAGTTAAATTGGCCAGAACCTTTCGCCATGGCAGCAGGTTGGGTTCTTGAAACACCATACCGGTGCGTTCCGGGCGTTCAACACTGCCTTCAAACTCCGTATCGAGCCCGACCACAATGCGAAGTAACGTGGACTTACCCACGCCTGATGGCCCGGTGATGGCCAGCGATTCGCCCGCATTCAATGAGAAATTGATGGCATCCAGCACCCAGCCATCGGCCTGTGATTCGGCCTGTGATTCATCATTGGGCTCTGACATGCCATAGCGTTTGGCTTTGATATCAACACGCATCAGGCTTGCCGCCAGCGCCGCGTGGAACGTTCCCACGGTTGAACCACAACCCACTCCACAAACAACATCACCGCGATAAACGAAAAGGCGTACACCAGCACCATGCCCACATCAAACAGCTGGAAAAACAGATGAATCTGAAAACCAACGCCGTTTGATCGGCCTAACAGTTCCACGACCAAAACGATCTTCCAAATGACCGCGATTCCGCCACGTGCGGCAGCGGCGATAAATGGCGCCATTTGAGGCAGATGAATGTGGCGTAGTTGTGTCCAGACGTTGAGGTTGTAGACCTTTGCCAACGCATCAGCATCGGAAGACAGTGCGCGCGCGCCCTCACGGATAGTGATGGCAACATTGGGAATTTTATTGAGTGTTACCGCGGCGATGGCAGCCGCTTCGGTCAAACCAATCCATAGGTAACACAGCACGATAAGCACAAGCGCAGGCAGGTTAAGAAAAACCACTAACCAGGGATCTAACCAGCGGTTTAGGCCAGGCGATCGGCCCATGGCAAAGCCTATGGCAAACCCGATACTCATGGCCAACAGAAATGCCCAGGCCACTCGTATTAGCGTTTGACCCAAGTGATACGCCAAATCACCGGATTGCAGCTCTTGCCAAAACGGTTGCAGTAAGGCTTGCGGCTTAGGCAGTATTTGTGCGTCGGCTACCCACTGCGCTGAGATTATCCAAACGAGTAAAAACAGCGCGAGTGAGGTGCACGGAACAGCGAACTTTCGAATCAAATGCCTTAGGGCTCGATGGAGTAGAACGTACCAGCAGGTAATGTAGACGCTTTACCAACGAGCTTTTCTCCGCCTAAGTCACTCATGACCGCAAGAAACGCTGCCACAGCATCCTGATCAACCGGGCCCGGTGCGGGAATGCCTGAACGCCAGTCGTCTCGTAGTGCAATGAACTGAGCATCCGTTTTAGCGTTCATAGATGGCCGCAAGGTTTCCCAGGCACTGTCATCGGATGCCAGTACCGCTTTGGCATCGCGTGTGGCGTTGTAGAAACCCAGGGCGATTTTCGGGTTAGCCGCAACAAATTCATCGGTCATGACGTAACCCAGTAGTGGTGTTTTCGGATCCAGACCTAAGGCTTCTGCCGCCTCGCTGACGGAGATGATTTGACGCATACCGCTGGCCTTCATCTTTGCCATGAAGTGCCAGAAGTTTATGGCGCCATCCACATCACCTTTCAAGCCGGATTTAAAAATCAGTGGCGGTGCCCCGAACACCTGTTCGGTACTGCCGGCCAAGTCCATGCCATATTCCTGTTGCGCGTATGCGCGCAGGATTAACCAGCTCTTGTCTACAGGACCGCCTGCAATACCGATTTTGGCGCCGGCTAAATCCTGCAATGTCTTGGCGTCACTGTCTTTGCCTACCACTACGCCACCGACTGCGGTTGAATACGGGAAAGTAACGTAGTTCTTGCCATCGGCGCGTTGGCGAGCTGTCCAAATCCAGTCAGCCACCACAATGTCAGCTTCGCCACCCGCAAACGCGATGCGCGTTGCGTCGTTGCCTGCGTAACCTTGTACGTCAAGTTCAAAACCGTGTTTGGTATCGAGCCCTAGTGTCTTGATGGTTTGCAGTTCCCAATTAACGGTGCCTATCTTTAAAACCGCCGCGCGAACTTTGGGTAAATCCGCAAAGGCAACTGAGTGAACAAGGAGCGATAACGCGGCAACAATGCCGAGCCTTGCGAGAATTTTCATCGTAAACCTCTGGTGCTAATAATCGTTATCGCATGAGGTTAACAGCTGACTGTATGGCGTCAATCCCCCCTTAAGTGCCATTGTTTCCAGTGGAAATTCCCTGACAACCCGCCGCAACCGCCTATTCAGCCACCACCAAATCAGTTGGCTTAAATGTGGTTACATCAATTAAGCCGACATCCGATAAACGCAGCTCCGGTATGACAACCAACGCCAGCAGCGAATGCTGCATGTACGCGTTGTTTAGTGTGCAACCGCAATCACGCATCGCGTTGACCAAACCTTGTGCTTTCTCAGCCACCACTTCGGCTCTTTCGTTTGACATTAAACCCGCGATCGGTAGCTCCACCATGGCCTGCTCGCCATCGGAGGTGAACAGCGTGACCCCGCCTCCGACCTCCCCTAAGCGATTAGCCGCCGCAGCCATCAGCTCTCGATCGGTACCCACCACAATCATGTGGTGCGCATCGTGAGCAACCGTAGATGCCATGGCGCAAGGCACCGTGTAACCAAAACCGGATACGAATCCGTTAACCACCGCGCCAGTGCCTTGGTGCCGTTCGACTAACGCGATATGACACACGTCGTTCTCGCTGTCGGGCTGCAACAAACCATCGGCAATGGTTACGGTGCGTTGTAAGGCTTGTGTGGGTGCCTGGTTCTCGATGACACCGATAACTCGGACTAACGCTTCGGTTGCTGATGCGCTTACACCGTGGTCGGAGGCTTTAACGGCAAAGTCATCTGCTGCTAACGCCTTCCCTAGCTTTACGGTATCGATGGCGGATTCTGGATAGGTGGTGGGAGGGATTTCTTGTGTGAGGCCACCGTTTTCAGCAACGACTTCCCCACGCGCTAAGACCATTTCAATCGGCAAGTTTGGTAAGTCGGACGTTAGGATCAGGTCCGCAAGCCGGCCCGGCGCAATGGAGCCCAACTCTCGCTCTAAGCCAAAATGCTGCGCGGTGTTTAGTGTGGCCATCTGTATGGCAGTAACCGGCGCTAAACCCTGCGCAATGGCATGACGCACGACGCGGTTCATGTGGCCGTCATTGACCAGGGTGCCCGAGTGCGAATCGTCAGTACACAGAATGATGTTTCGTGGGTCCAGGCCGTGTTCGGTTACCGCCTTTATTTGTGGCGCAACGTCGTACCACGCCGAACCCAGGCGCAACATGGCGCGCATACCTTGTCGCACACGCGCGATCACATCGTCTAAGCGTGTTCCTTCATGATCGTCCGCGGCACCGCTTGCGGCATAGGCATGAAACGCATTGCCTAAATCTGGGGACGCGTAGTGGCCACCGACAGTTTTGTTGACTGCCTGAGTTGCCGCAATCTCACCTAACATAGTGGGGTCGCCAGCCGTCACTCCGGGGAAATTCATGACCTCCCCCAGGCCGATAATGTTGGGCCATTGCATGGCTTCAACCACGTCGTCCACGCCGAGTTCTGCGCCTGCGTGTTCAAGTCCGGGGGCAGACGGTACACAACTTGGCATTTGCACGTAGACATTCGTGGGCATGTTCATAGCCTCATCGTGCATCAGCCGAACACCCTCAAGGCCCAACACATTACCGATTTCATGCGGATCGATAAACATGGACGTGGTGCCGTGTGGAATTACGGCCCTGACGAATTCAGTCACTGTCACCATGCCGCTTTCAACGTGCATGTGCGCATCGCATAGGCCGGGCACCAGGTAGCGATCATTGGCCTCGATGATTTTAGTATCTACACCCTCGGTATGACTGGCATCGGGACCGACATAGGCAAACCGGCCGTATTTGATGGCGATATCAGTATTAGGAATAATTTCTCCGGAATAGACGTTTACCCATCGACCATTTCGGATAACGGTATCGGCCGGCTCCTTTCCCATAGCAACGGCAATCAGCGACTTCGAACATTCAGCCCAACTGGGTACAGTTTTCATCGGGAACCGCTCCTTTTCTCTTGAGTGATGACGACTTTTACCTGATTATACGGGCCGGTCATACCCGCAACGGCAGAACATCACCCTATGTACTTTGGATTAACCGATGAGCAGCGCATGATCATCGACGCCACCCGCGCGTTTGTTGAAAATGAGCTCTACCCACACGAGGCTGAAGTAGAAGCCACCGGCACCCTTCGTAAAGACCTGGCTGACGAGATAAAAGCCAAAGCTATGGAGGCCGGGTTGTATGCCGCTAACATTCCGGCTGAATTTGGTGGCGCCGGCCTGGATACACTGACGTGGTTGTTATACGAAAAAGAGTTAGGCAAGGCCAGCTACGCGCTGCACTGGAACTGTGTGGCCCGCCCTTCCAATATTCTGTGCGCAGGCACTCCCAGCCAACGCGAAAAATACCTGGAGCCTTGCCTGCGCGGTGAGAAATCGGATTGTTTAGCGATGACTGAGCCTGGAGCAGGCTCCGACCTGCGCGGCATGACGGCTACCGCTAAGCAAGACGGTGATGATTGGGTGCTAAACGGCACCAAGCATTTTATCAGTCACGCCATGGAGGCAGATTTTACAATTGCGTTTATGGCCACCGGCGAAGAAGACAGCCCACGCGGTAAGCGAAAACTCATAACCGCTTTTTTTGTTGACCACGACAACCCCGGATTAAGCATTCGCGAAGGGTATAAAAACGTATCGCATCGTGGGTACAGCAACGCCATTTTAGAATTTAATCAATGCCGTATTCCTAAAGAAGCCATGCTGGGCGAATTGCACAAAGGCTTTGATGTGGCCAACAGCTGGTTAGGCGCTACCCGTTTACAAGTGGGCGCGACCTGCTTAGGCCGTGCTGAGCGCGCGTTTGATTTAGCGGTGGCATATGCTGCAGAACGTGAACAGTTCGGTCAGCCTATTGGCAAGTTTCAGGGTGTGTCGTTTAAGTTGGCCGACATGGCCACAGAGATGAAAGCCGCTGAGTTATTAATACTTGAAGCCGGCTGGAAATACGACCAGGGTACCTGCACTGACGCCGACATGGCGATGGCCAAACTTAAAGCGTCTGAAATGCTGGCGATGGTATCGGACGAAGCGATACAAATTTATGGCGGTATGGGTTTGATGAGTGACCTGCCGTTAGAACGCATCTGGCGGGATGCGCGTATCGAACGCATTTGGGAAGGCACATCAGAAATTCAACGACACATCATTTCGCGCTCACTCCTTCGGCCATTAGGCGCATAGAAGGTGGCAAGGCATAAACTCAGTCGTTTGGTAAAACCGGCGTCTATTGCCGTCATTGGCGGGAGCTGGGCCGAAAACGTCATCACTCAATTAATCAAGTCGGGTTACCCAGGCGACGTATGGCCTGTTCATCCAACGCGCAAGGATGTGGCTGGTGTACCGTGTTATGCCTCGCTAGACGCATTACCCGGTTCGCCGGATGCGGCATTCGTAGGGGTTAATCGCAACACCACGATTGATGTCATCCGAACGCTGGCAGGTATGAACGCAGGCGGCGCGATTTGTTTTGCGTCCGGTTTTCAAGAGGCGGGCCACGAACGTTTACAAGCTGAGCTTATTGAGGCTGCCGATGGCATGCCGTTTCTTGGCCCAAACTGCTATGGGTTATTGAACTACCTAGACAACGTGACGTTATGGCCGGATCAACACGGTGGCGAAGTGGTTACCCGCGGCGTGGGTGTGTTGGCACAGTCATCAAACATTGCCATCAACATTTCTATGCAACAGCGCGGGTTACCGATTGGTCAAATCATCGCGCTGGGTAATCAGGCGCAGACTGATATCGCTGACTTAATCGATGCGCAACTGAAAGACCCCCGCATAACAGCCATAGGTTTGTATATTGAAGGCTTTGGGGATATCGCACGTTTTGAACAAGCGGCGAACCGGGCAAGAAAACTAGGTAAGCCCATCGTAGCCATCAAAGTGGGTATGAGCGAAAAGTCTCAACAAGCGGTGATGAGTCATACCGCCTCGTTGGCTGGAAACGCAGCGGTAAGTTCTGCATTTTTACAACGTTTAGGGATCACAGAAGTGCACTCAACTGCGGTCTTTATTGAAACGTTAAAGCTGTTTCATTACCTTGGACCATTAACCGGTGAGCGCATTAGTTCAGTGTCTTGTTCTGGTGGCGAAGCCAGCTTAATGGCGGACCTGGGTGAGCGCATGCAACTGCACTACCCGGACTTTTCCGATCAAACCCTGAACGCATTGGCCCATATACTTGGCCCTGACGTGACCCTGGCCAATCCGTTGGACTATCACACCTACATTTGGGGCGACGTACCAACCATGACGCGTTGCTTTGAAGCAGTACTTAAAGACTCGAACGATCTGTCAATCTTTGTATTGGATATTCCACGAAGCGACCGCTGCGACCCGAGAAGTTTTGATTGCGCGATTGACGCCATCATTACCGCACGCGCGAATACCCAAGCCGCTACCGCTGTGTTAACTCACTTGCCGGAAAACATGGCAATGGAAACCATAGAGCGGTTTCATAAAAATGGCGTCGTGGTGTTAAACGGGATGGAGACAGGGCTGGCTGCGGTCAAAGCAGCATGTGTTCACCACCGTCTGGGTAAACAAGACGTGTCTGCGTCTTTATGGACTGCGGCAAGTAATAATGGGCATGACCTTCCAGTTCAAACCCTGTTGGAAAGTGATGCTAAGCAGGCCCTGTCCGAACACGGTTTGGCTATACCGAAAAACAAGGTATGTAAAAACCTTCGTGCTGTGGTGAAAGCGTCTAAAAAGTTACGGTATCCGTTGGCGTTGAAGACACTGGGCTTATCGCATAAAACCGGTGCTAATGGATTGGTGCTGAATATTCAGGATAAAGCGGCACTGAAACTGGCCTGTGAGCAAATTGCTGATACCGGCCACGGTTTTTTGCTGGAAGAAATGTGCGCCGATTCGGTTGCCGAGTTAATCATTGGCATTACGACCGATGCCACGGGTCTGGTTGCGTTAACGTTAGGCACCGGCGGTGTGTACACCGAAATACTGCAAGACAGTGTGACCGTAACGCTACCGTGCACACCGAATGAGATTCGCGACGCGTTACACCAACTTAAAGCGTTTCCACTGTTGAACGGTTACCGGGGCCAACCACCGGCCGACTTGAACGCCATTAATTCATCCGTACAGGCCGTTATTGACTACGCGAAAGTTCATCAACACGAGCTTATCGAACTGGAAGTTAACCCCTTGCTTGTGGGTGAACACACAGCCGTGGCAGTGGATGCCTTAATCAGACTTCACACGAGTAACACACCATGACAGATCCCATAAAAACCCACACCCAAGGCCACGTATTGGAGGTGACGCTCGACCGGCCAAAAGCCAACGCGGTTGACCTGGCCACAAGCCGAATCATGGGAGATGTGTTTGCTAACTTTCGGGATGACGCCAATTTACGCGTCGCCATAATAACGGGCGAAGGAGAGAAGTTCTTCTGCCCCGGATGGGATTTAAAAGCAGCGGCCGACGGCGATGAAGTAGACGGCGACTATGGCGTCGGCGGCTTTGGCGGTATGCAGGAACTGCCGAATTTGAATAAACCCATCATTTGCGCCGTGAACGGTATTTGCTGTGGTGGTGGTTTGGAGATCGCCCTATCAACCGATCTTATCCTTGCCGCTGAACACGCCACGTTTGCGCTGCCAGAAATCAATTCGGGCACGGTTGCGGATGCTGCGTCAATAAAATTACCTAAGCGAATTCCGTATCACATTGCGATGGATATGCTCATGACCGGCCGTTGGCTGGATGCAGAAGAAGCGCATCGATGGGGCTTTGTGAATGAAATTTTGCCAGCCGATCAGTTAATGACTCGAGCACGAGAACTCGCAGCGCACATTGCCTCAGGCCCACCGCTGGTGATGGCCGCTATCAAGGAAATCGTTCGCGAAGCAGAAGATTCGAAGTTCCAGGACTGCATGAACCGCATTACCAGCCGTTCACTTGCCACAGTCGATACGCTGTACGGCAGCGAAGACATGATGGAAGGGTTTAAGGCGTTTAGCGAGAAAAGAGACCCGGTTTGGAAGGGTAAATAGCGCTATCCGTGAGGCAGCTCCACGGCAGTTAATCAGGTAATGGCGGGATTTGTGCAGGATGTGGCGACGAACGGGTGAATTCGTCCGGTATACTGCCGCGTTTTTCCGCGCGCGCGTTCCCAAGCCGCGCAGCTCACTTTCACATCCAACTGAATCTGTTGCCGTGATCCAAAAACTCCGAAATATCGCCATCATTGCTCACGTTGACCACGGGAAAACCACCCTGGTTGACAAGCTTCTTCAGCAGTCCGGCACGCTCGATGCGCGCAAAGACGCGCCAGAACGCTTGATGGATTCCAACGCGCTGGAAAAAGAGCGCGGCATCACCATTTTGTCGAAGAACACGGCCATCAAGTGGAACGACTACCGCATCAATATTGTGGACACCCCCGGGCACGCCGATTTTGGTGGTGAGGTGGAGCGCGTATTGAGTATGGTGGATTCGGTCTTGCTGCTGGTGGATGCAGCTGAAGGCCCCATGCCCCAAACCCGATTCGTGACACAAAAAGCCTTCGCGATGGGTTTCCGCCCTATTGTGGTGATTAACAAGATTGATCGCGAAGGCGCTCGGCCTGACTGGGCTCTGGACCAAACCTTCGAGCTATTCGATAACCTGGGTGCCACCGACGAACAACTAGACTTTCCCGTGGTGTACGCCTCAGCCATCAATGGCTTTGCCGGTATGGAGCCCGATGTAACTGACGGCGATATGAAGCCGCTGTTCCAAACCATTGTGGATGAAGTGCCCGCACCGGATGTAGACACCGAAGGCGCTCTGCAGATGCAGATCTCATCGCTGGACTACAACAGCTACGTGGGTGTCATTGGTATTGCCCGAATTAAGCGTGGCCACCTTGCACCTAACCAGCAGGTGAAAGTCATCAGTGCGGAAGGTGATCAGCGCAATGCGCGCGTGCTGCAGGTTTTGGGTTTCCACGGTTTAGAGCGCATCGAAACACAAGGCGCCAGTGCTGGTGACATTGTTGCCATCACCGGCATTGATAAGTTGCACATTTCCGATACTTTATGCGACCCCGCGACCATTGAGCCGCTTCCTGCGTTAACTGTCGATGAACCCACCATCAGCATGATGTTCCAGCCGAACTCATCGCCGTTTGCTGGCAAAGAAGGCAAGTACGTCACCAGCCGAAACATATGGGATCGTTTGCAAACCGAGCTGCTGCACAACGTGGCACTGCGTGTTGAGCGAACCGAACAGAGTGAAACTTTCAAGGTCTCTGGCCGAGGTGAATTACACCTGTCGGTATTAATTGAAACCATGCGCCGTGAAGGTTACGAGATGGGTGTGGGCCGACCCGTGGTTATTACTCGCACCACCGCTGACGGCATTGAAGAAGAGCCGTATGAGCAAGTTACCATTGATGTGGAAGAGCAGCACCAAGGCACCATCATGGAAAAGATGGGTGAGCGACGTGGCGAATTGAAAGACATGGTGCCCGACGGTAAAGGTCGTGTGCGTATTGATTACGTGGTACCTGCACGCGGCATGATTGGTTTTCGTACGGAATTTTTGACTTCCACTTCCGGCACCGGCCTCATCTACAGCGTGTTCGATCACTATGGGCCTAAGCAAAATATCAGTATGGGTCAGCGCCACAATGGTGTGCTGATTTCTAACGGTACCGGCAAAGCGCTGGGCTTTGCGTTATTCAACCTGCAGGATCGTGGGCGCATGATTATCGATGCCAACGAAACTGTGTACGAAGGCCAGGTCATTGGTTTGCACTCGCGCGATAACGACTTAACGGTTAACGCACTGAAGGGTAAACAGCTGACCAACGTTCGCGCGTCTGGTACGGATGAGAACATCGTGCTCACGCCACCGATTCGTTTATCTCTTGAGCAAGCGTTGGAATTCATTGATGACGATGAATTGGTGGAAGTAACACCTCAGTCCATTCGTGTGCGCAAGAAGCACCTGACCGAAAATGAGCGTAAGCGGAATTCGCGTACCGCTAAAGCGAGCTGAGCGCAGTTAAGACGGTACGACCGTTACCCGCTTAGCCAGGTATTCAGTCGTTTGCATCTCGGTCAGGCGGCTGGCCGAGCGTTCAAATTCAAACGATAAGCGCTTCCCGGTGTACAAACCATCGGGGGGCGCATCCGCCGACACGATCAAATTCACATTGCGATCGTAAAATTCGTCCACCAGATTGACGAAACGCCGCGCCTCATCATTTTTCATATCGTCCATCACCGGTACGTCGCTGATCAATACCGTACGAAATAACGTGGCGATTTCGATGTAGTCGTGGGTGGATCGCGCCGTTGCACATAACGCTTTAAAGTCGAACCACACTACATCGCCTGCCCGGCCGCGCAGCGGAATATCTCGCTCGTTGATGCTGACCGCTTGCCGTTCATCCACGTTGCCGAACGCCAGGCGCTCAAAGTGCTCGGTCATCAGTTGTGCGGTTTCCTCATCACCCGTTGGTGAGGTCTTTACCAAATAGGTGGCTTCAGTTTGCAACAGTCGCAAGCGGTAATCGGTGTCTCCCACCATCTCCATCACCTGCGTGTGGGCCTTGATGCGTTCAATAGCGGGAATGAATCGCGCGCGTTGCAAACCGTCCCGATACAAGCCATCGGGGGGCACATTACTGGTGGTCACCAGCGTGACACCACGATCAAACAATTCAGAGCACAGTCCACCCAGCAACATCGCATCGGTGATGTCGTTGACGTGAATTTCATCCAGCAATAAGAGCCTCGCATCTACCGCCCAGGCATCCGCGACACGCTGTAAGGGGTTTTCGATTTCACCAAGCTCTCGCAGGTCATCATGGATACGCTGCATAAATCGATGAAAGTGCAATCGACGCTTTTCAGCGATGGGTACCGCATCGAAAAACAAATCGCATAAGTGCGTTTTACCCCGGCCTACCCCGCCCCACAAATACAACCCCTTGGGCCCGTGAACAACGGAAGCGGCCGCCGAACCACCAAACCAGCTTTTCCATGAGGACGCTTTAGTCGGCTTCCACGGGGCTTGTTGAGTAATTTGGGAACTTAAGTCATCAAGCAGACCCATAACAGCGGCCTGTTCAGCATCCGGCTGCAGTGAGCCGTCTTGAATCTCTTGCTGATAACGTGCCTTCGGGGTCATGGCGAGCGGACTTGACTAGCGGTCTGGGCGCAGGCTTAGCGATACCGGCGCGTTACGCGGATTCTTTCATCTCACGTATTACTTGCTTCTGGCGCATCAGTACGTACA
>JAHDCO010000032.1:0-30152 GCA_020629835.1 Granulosicoccaceae bacterium | reverse complement strand
TACGCGGATTCTTTCATCTCACGTATTACTTGCTTCTGGCGCATCAGTACGTACAAGTGAATTTGATCGAGCTCTTCGGGCGATAGGTCGACAAACAAGCACACAACATCGCCGTTATCCAGTTCTGGCAGAACATCAACATAACCGGTTATACCGATTTTTGAGGTAGGCAAATCCAGGTTAAATGGATAACGCCGGCCCAGTTTCAATTCCGTTTCTGGCGTTAATACACATTGAGCGCTAATTTCTAAAACACGCGTCAGTGCGCCATCCACCTGGAAGATGGCCGGGTCATCACGGTCGGGTACTACGCGATAAGCGACGCGACGTGACGGCTTAGCCGCAACATTAATGGCATTCATACTGTGGCCTTTCTACCGTCGTAAGCCAGGAGGCACAAGTAACGCAAGCCGGTTACGAAATCGCTGAACGTTGTTGTCTTCCAGTAGCAATGACGCACCACTGTAGGCAATTTCGATAACCACCAGCTCTTTTAAGTGTGCGGCACGTAAACGCCCCAGCAACACACCCAATAAAATGACCAGACTGCCGCCGATCACAAACGGTAGCGCAACCTGCGCACCGGTTGCTGTGCTTGCAGCCGCACTTGCAGCCGCACTTGCACCCGCGTTCGCGACTCCAAACTGTATAAACGATGCAAGCGCGCCCATGAGTAAGGCGTACACGGCGGTAAAGACAAAGACATCGGACGTCATTTGATGAAATGCACGTTCGTTAGCAACGCGGCGCTCTAACTTAAATCGAATGGCCGGCTCTCTGGCGGCATCACCGATCAGCTGGCACGCATCTTCTACCGCTTCTGAATTAGAACGAATATCAGCCACACCTAATAAACCATCGCGTCGGCTGACATCACACACCTTGGACATCGCACGAATCATATCGCTGGGCTTGGTGCCGCCCCGGATGCCGCGAAGCAGCGCGGTTCGTAGTGCTTCATTAATCTGCGACAGCGGAAACGTAATCAGTACCGCAGCCAGCGTGCCGCCTAAGACAACGATCACAGGTTGAATGACATCGCCAGGTCGTTCGGTTCCGCTCAGGAACATTGCCAGTCCGACCGTTAGGCTGACCGCGGCAATAGCCAGCGGCAAAATCAGCCAAACTTCAACAGAATCTGGTTTTCGCACAAGCAGTTCGTTGGTTCGAGGTACAGACACGTTTTCAGTCAACTGGCCTTCAGCGACCGAGCATTATCGGGCACCAAGTGAATAAGAAATTGATCATTAATGCACCACAAGAATAGCAGAACCTCACAAATAGCAAGCCCAGATTTCAATGACTTGCGTGGTAGTCCAATTCGATAAGAAAAGCAATCTCCGCCCGTGCTATCGCACCTTTCGGGCTAAAAACATCGCCGTTGTGGCTATGCCAAATCAAGCCACGGGGGTACCGCGTGCGTCTCATCCTGCATGGTGTGATGCAGGTGCTCAGCATCTGGGTCGAGGCTAAACAGGAGGTCCCAGAATTGAGGCGAGTGGTCAAGAAAGCGGGTGTGGGCTAATTCGTGTAGCACCACATAATCCACATAGCGTGGCGGCAAAAACAGTAATTTATAATTAAGACTTAATGTTCCACTGGAAGAATAACTGCCCCATAAGGTACGTTGCCCGCGCACGGATACGCGTTTGACGCTCAGGCCATGGGGTGCAGCCAGGCGCTGAACCCAGTCGGGTAATACAGCGCGAGCTCGGCGCTTCAAAACCGTTGCGACCGCATGCGCCACTGCCGGTCGATCATCAGCGGTTGTACTCAAATGCAGATGACATTCGGGGCTAGTGGATACGTCTAATCGACTGGACTGGGCATCAAAGTGGCAATGCCATTGTTCCGCAATCGCCTGTAATGACAGCGTCTGCGGTGGCCATTGGCGGTACGCTTCCGGCGTGCTCGCCTCTTGATCCTGCAATGACTTCCGAATCCACGTTTCGTGTTCTGCCAGCACTTCCGGGATATCACGTTTAGCAAAACGTTTTGGAATGCTGACCACAAGGCCCACACCGGGCTGTATGCGCAACGTTACGCGCCGCGCGCGCGGCGATACCTTTACCGTGTACGGAATGTCGTTAAGCACGTTAAGCTTCTAGCACCGAGTGTTCTCAACCGTTGATTGTCCCATGTCGCTACTCAGCATTTCCAGCCTTCTGATTACCGTTTCGGCGTTATTTGCCTACGTGAATTATCGAACGCTGAAGCTACCCACCACCATTGGCATCATGGTGATCTCGTTACTGTTCTCGTTGGTGCTGGTCATTCTGAGTAAGTTCGGCTTTAACACCGGCGTTGATTTAGCGCGTGATGTGGTGGGGCAAATAGAATTTGACGAAACACTGCTGAACGGGATGCTTGCGTTCCTGTTGTTTGCCGGTGCCATGCACATCGATTTGAAAGAGCTGTTGAAGTCTAAATGGACGATCGGTTTGCTGGCGTCGTTTGGTGTGGTTATGAGCACCTTTATGGTGGCAGGCGCTGCTTATGTGGTGTTTGGTTTTCTAAACATCGATATGCCGTTTTTATATTGTCTGCTGTTCGGCTCGTTAATCGCACCTACTGATCCTGTTGCTGTACTGGGTGTTTTAAAAACCGCCGGGGCAAGTAAAAGCCTTGAAACCAAAATTGCTGGTGAAAGCTTATTTAACGACGGGGTAGCGATCGTTATTTTCTTAACCATCTTTGGCATCGCGATTAACGGCGATCCGTTAAGTGCGCAAAGCATATCGCTATTGTTTGTTCAGGAAGCCATTGGGGGTGCACTATTCGGATTCGCTGCCGGTTGGTTTGTGATGCAACTGCTTAAGCGCGTGGACGACTACAAGATTGAAATCCTCTTAACCTTAGCGCTGGTGGCAGGAGGCGCGACCGGTGCAGCCGCCTTGCACTTGTCTGCACCGATTGCCGTCGTTGTGGCTGGGCTCATGATTGGTAACACCGGTAAGAAAAGCGCCATGAGTCAAACCACGGCCGAGCATTTGGATACCTTTTGGGAGTTGGTGGATGAAATTCTTAACGCGGTATTGTTTTTAATCATCGGCTTGGAAGTCATCATCATCACATTCAGTGGAACGATTGGCGTGGCCGGGGTGATGCTGGCGGTGTGTGCCCTGCTGGCTCGTTTGATTGCTGTCAGTATTCCGATAACTGCGTTAAAACTGCGACGCGATTTTCATCCCCATGTCATCAAGATCTTAACCTGGGGTGGTCTGCGCGGTGGTATTTCGGTAGCGCTGGCGTTATCACTTCCGGCAAGTGAGCAACGGGATATCATCGTTGCCATCACTTATGTGATTGTGGTGCTCTCGATACTGTTGCAGGGCCTGACCATTGGCAAGCTGATTAAGATGGCGGCGCAACCGGAGGCGTAGCTGCTACGGGGCCACCCAAATGCGTTACCAAGGCCGATTGCAGCTCGGGAACACCAATGGGTTTGTGCATTAACTCAAGCCCGCTGTCTTGCACGCGGCGCAACTGTTCTGGCGATGTATCACCGGTCAGAATAATGGCCGGCACTTCTCTATCAAACGATTCTCGTAAGGCGATAACCGTATCAATGCCATTATCTTCACCGCGCAATCGGTAGTCGGACAAAATCAAATCCGGCTCAAATTCACTTAACGCCATTTGGCGTAAAGCATCCCGGGCGGACTCTGAGAGCAACACATCACAGCCCCAGTCTTCGAGCGTATTTTTCATACTTTTCAGTACTTGTAACTCGTCATCAATAACCAACACGCGATGACCACGGGAAAGCGCACGACCATTTTGATCAACGGCAGTACCGAGTGTGCCAATGGCTTTCTCATCCCCTCGTGTAATGGTCATGCTAAATCGTGTGCCGACGTTTTCGCTCGAATCGACATCGATGGACATGTCCATAAGCTTTGCTAAACGCTGAACTATCGCAAGGCCCAAACCCAGGCCCTTACCACGATCACGTTCCGGGTTATTCAATTGAAAATACTCTGAGAACACTTCGTCAATGGCATCGGATGGAATACCAATGCCGGTGTCTTCCAAGTGAATGACGACATCGCTACCGGCGTGCTCAACCCATAAACGTATCGAGCCGCTGTGTGTGTATTGCACGGCGTTAGACATTAAATTACGCAGTACCCGTTCCATCAAAATGGGATCTGTGTACAACGCCACCCCTGCCCCGTCCACTTGCAACGTGATGCCTTTGTCCGCCGCCTGGGATTCCAGGCTGACTTGAACTGGAATCAGCACGTCTTGCAGTAAAAAATGCTTTGGGTTGCAGACGATGATTTCCGCATCCAGACGTGACATATCCAATAACGAATTGAACAGGGTTTTTAACGCATCGTTGGATGCGTCTAAATCATCGATAATCTTTAATCGTTCACTGTCCTGTTCACGATTGCGCAGGGTATTCAGAAACAAACCCATCGCGTGTAAGGGTTGTCTTAAGTCGTGACTGGCTGACGCAAGAAAGCGACTTTTTGCAATGACTGCACGTTCTGCAATCAGCTTTTCATCCGCTAACTTCTCCATTAACGCCTGGTTTTCAAATCGCGCGACGATCAGCTCACGCGAACTGCGGTTACCTCTTACCGCCAGAAAAATGTTTACGGCCAAAAACATCAATAACAAAATGCCAGTTGTCCACAGGGCACTGTTCTGAGACATTAAATGCGAGATGGCCAAAGGAATGGTCAGCGGCATCGAAAAGGCGGTGAACATGGGTAGGTACACACTGCCAGAGGCACTGCTGACGGCCACCATGCCTGCGTATACCGTGGAGATGAGTAACAGATAATCGGTGCGAACATACTCGTAAAAAAGCATGGGCCACACACCCCAGATGCAGCCCGCGGCCAGCGCACCCACCCACAGCACCGGGCCCCACAGGGCCGCCTGTCGTTCATCATCATCTGATTGAAAGTAGGCTCTTATTACCAGCAACCTGAGTACGCCGGTAATCAGCAAAGCGCCTATCCAAAGGCCCAGCGTGCTGCGTGGCACCTCGTTCCAAAGTACGGCACTGACGATAAGACCACTAAGCAACGCTCCCAACACCAGGACTGTGCCCTGGTTGTATATGAGCCGTACCTGCTCGTGGTACACCTTGGTGTCTAGCGCGGCGATTACCGTGGCCTCCTGCCGAAAGGGAATACGGGCAAGTATGCCACTGGAAGCGCGTGGTACAGCCGCTCAGCGGCGCTTTCGGCGCTAGCGGCATTAAAAATTGTGATGGATCTGACGCCTATGAGCGGATAGCACGGCCGCATGGGTTACCATTTCGGGTATTCACCCTAACCTTTTAGACATTAGTAATCATGGCGAAAGAAATAACCCTGAATTTCAAATTGGCGGATGGCGAAGTTCGCACAGTAGACGCCGTTGTAGGCGACAGCGTGATGGAAACCGCGATTAAAAACGACATCGACGATGTGGTAGCCGAATGCGGCGGCAGCTTAATCTGCGCAACCTGCCACGTGTATGTCTCGGACGAGACTGCCGCCATTATTGACGAAGCCGATGACACCGAGTTGGACATGCTGGAAGGCACAAGCGCTGAACGGCGTGACAACTCACGTTTAAGCTGTCAAATTTTCGTAACCGAAGCCATGGAAGGTCACACGTTCGAAACCCCTGAAAGTCAGTAAACCCACAGGGCTGAGTCACCGCTATGGAATTAAACCCCGCGTTTTCACGCATTGGAGAAGAGAACGCGTTTGCGGTGTTAGCAAGAGCACAGGCGCTGGCTGCACAAGGCAAACACGTCATCAACCTGGGCATTGGTCAGCCAGACTTTAAAACGCCACCGCATATTGTTCAGGCGGCCGTATCTGCACTGCAAAACGGTGAGCACGGTTACACCGCAGCCACGGGAATCCCGGCACTACGCGAAGCGGTGGCAGCTGAATTAGGCAGTCGCTACAACACCACGGTAAATGAAGAGCTCATTAGCATCATGCCTGGTGGCAAGGTGACGATGTTTGCAGCCATCTTGATGCTCGGTAGGCCCGGTGTGGACATCCTGTACCCCGACCCCGGCTTCCCCATTTACCGTTCTATGATTGAGTACACCGGTGCGAACCCCGTCCCAATACCCATACGTGAAGAAAACGGGTTTGCTTTTTCAGCCGAAGAAACCCTATCGCTCATTACCCCATCTACGCGATTGTTAATCGTTAATTCACCGGCTAATCCTTGTGGCGGAGTAACACCGAAAGCCGAGATTGATGCGTTGGTTGCAGGACTTGCCGATCACCCATCGGTTGCCATCCTGAGCGATGAGATTTACGACCGATTGCTGTACGACGATGAAACGCATGTCAGTTTGCTGTCGTACCCCAGCATCAGAGACCGCTTGATCCTACTCAATGGCTGGTCAAAGACTTACGCGATGACCGGCTGGCGTCTGGGTTACTCGCTGTGGCCGGAGGCCTTGTTTGATGCCGTTAGAAAACTCAGCGTAAACGCCTGGAGCTGCGTGAATACACCTTCGCAGTACGCTGCGTTGGCTGCGCTTACGGGGCCGCAGGATTCTGTGGATGAAATGGTGACTACGTTTGATGAGCGTCGGCAATTTGTGGTTGCTGCACTAAACGAATTACCCGGTATCAGCTGCGTCACTCCAAAAGGGGCGTTCTACGCGTTTCCAAATATTTCTCATACCGGTTGGAAAGCCAAAGCACTCGCCTCTGCCTTGCTGGAAGAGGCCGGTATTGCTGTCATTGGTGGGCCAGACTTTGGCACACTAGGTGAAGGTTACCTAAGACTGTCTTACGCCAACTCATTACCGAACATCGAACAGGCCATTGATCGCATGGCTTCGTTCCTAAACGAGCACTGATGCCATGATGGCCCAACCGATGCCGGACATCGCGTCCCGCGTTTATAACCACACGTTCAAACTAGACCCTATCGTTCGCAGTTTGCTGGACACCGATGTGTACAAGCTGCTGATGCTACAAACGATTTGGAAAGAACGCGCGGATGTACCCGTTACCTTTTCATTGATTAATCGCACCACTTCGGTTCGGGTGGCAGATGAAGTGGATGAGACTTTGTTGCGTGAACAACTTGACCACGCGCGAAGCTTAACGCTGTCTAAACAAGAGCGGATTTGGTTAGCGGGTAATACGTTTTATGGAAAAGAGCGTTTGTTCAGCGCGGAATTTTTAAAATGGCTGAAATCCTATCAACTGCCAGCCTATGAACTGACCACCCGAGATGGGCAATACGAAATTACCTTCGAGGGTTCCTGGGCCGATGTGACCCTATGGGAAATCCCTGTGTTATCCATCATCAGTGAATTGCGCTCACGTGCTGCAATGCAAGCCATCGGACGCTTTGAACTGGATGTGTTGTACGCACGCGCTAAATCCAAACTGTGGGAAAAGGTATTACGTTTAGAAAAGCTACCCGAACTTCGCATTGCCGATTTTGGAACGCGTCGTCGTCACAGTTTTCTGTGGCAAAAATGGTGTATTGCCGCCATGAAAGAAGGCTTGGACGAAAAATTTATTGGCACCAGCAATGTGTTGCTGGCAAGTCAGTTGGATTTGGAAGCCATCGGAACGAATGCACACGAACTGCCCATGGTGGAAGCTGCCTGCGCGGCGGACGATAAGGCATTACTGCACTCACCCTACGAAGTATTGAAGATGTGGCAACGAACCTACGATGGCAACTTGTTGATCGTACTGCCGGATACCTACGGCACCAATACCTACTTACAACACGCACCGGATTGGGTCGCCGATTGGAGTGGCTTTCGGATTGATTCAAAAGAACCGATTGCCGGCGGCCATGAACTGATCGCGTGGTGGAAAAGCCGCGGCGTGGATCCAAAATCCAAGCTGCTGATTTTCTCCGATGGGTTAACCGTGGATAAAATCGAGCAGGTGTATCACGAATTTCACGGCCAGGTTCGCTTATCGTTTGGCTGGGGCACGCACCTGACCAACGATTTTAGAGACTGCGCCCCGCGTCAAAACGACGCCTTGCGAGCGATCTCCTTAGTGTGCAAAGTAACGCACGCCAATGGCAAACCGACCGTGAAGTTATCGGACAACTTTCATAAAGCTACCGGCCCTCAGTCGGCGATTGATCATTACCGTAAAGTGTTTGATCAAAAGCCGGTGGATGAGGGCTCTGTTGAGGTGTAGCTAAGCGGGCATCTTACTGCCCCAGAAGGCTGGGACAGTTTGCCGACGTCGTTGTAGCCAAACCACCAGTCCCAGCAGTAGCAAGGCGGGAATGTAAAACACTTCCTTAGGCATGCGATCCGCAGCGGTTTGGATAATCTTAATTTCTACCGGGTTATCCCCGTAAAAATCGTAGTCGGCAAACTCCTGGAAGAACGGTGTGCCAGCGAACGGTTCATCAACCGCAGCCACACCATCGTCTACGAATACCGTCAAACCCGCAGCGTCTAACCGGGACGTCGCATCGTCGCCCTCTTCCAGGATTAACGCCACGGTACGCGTAAGCGTTTTATCCGCATCATCAAAATCGGGCCCACTAACCACTAAGCGCAGCGGCACGTTCGCTGGCGTTTCATCAACCACTTGCATGATTTCTGAACCGGGGATTTCGTCGTAAGGCGCTTGTACTCGATCTAACCAATAACCCGGTCGGAACAACGTTAGCGCAACTAACAACAACGCCAGTGATTCGTACCATCGGCTGCGCGCAAAAAAGTACCCTTGCGTCGCGGCTGCGAACAACATCATGGCGACTACCGCGATGCAAAATACAAACACCGCCTTTAACGGCCCAACATCAATCAGCAGCAACTCGGTGTTAAAGATAAACAGGAACGGCAATAACGCGGTACGAATATCGTAGGTAAAGCCCTGCACACCCGTTCTGATTGGGTCACCTCCTGATATGGCTGCAGCCGCAAATGCGGCTAAGCCCACCGGCGGTGTATCGTCCGCCAGGATGCCGAAGTAGAACACGAATAAATGCACAGCAATGAGCGGTACGATCAATCCGCTTTGTGCACCAACCGACACGATGACCGGTGCCATTAACGACGACACGACGATGTAGTTGGCCGTTGTGGGTAGCCCCATGCCTAAGATCAAACTCATGATGGCGACCAGGAACAACATCAGGATTAAGCTGCCGCCTGATAGAAATTCCACAAATTCACCTACCACGCCGTGGGCCCCGGTGAGCGATACGGTGCCTACGATTACGCCGGCCGCACCGGTGGCAACACCAATACCGATCATGTTTCTGGCACCTGCAATCATGCCTTCGAAGAAATCGCCAAAGCCGGCCTTGATTTCAGCGAAGAACACACCGGCGTTACCACGAAATATGGCCTTCAACGGGCGCTGTGTTAACACAATGAAAATCATGGCCATGGTGGCCCAGTACGCCGATAAGGTGGGCGACAAACGCTCAATCAGGATGCACCAGATCAGCACAATGATCGGCAAGATGAAGTGGAAACCGGTTACTGCGACATCCCAGGGGCGTGGCAATACTGTGTCATTCTCACCTGTGTCCATCGCAAGATCCGGGTGGCGCGACGCATTGATAATCAGGATGCCGTACGCCACGAGGAACAGAACAATCGCAGCGGTTAAACCCATACCTGGCATGGCGGTTTTAATCCAGCCTAAGCCGTAATACACCACACCGGCCAACACAGCCATAAAAATAAACCCGAATAACACGCCGGATAATCGACTGGCGGCTGTACCTAACGGGGTCGGTTTTTCCATACCTTTTAAGCCGAGTTTTAGTGACTCGAGGTGAACGATATAGACAAGGGCGATGTACGAGATGATCGCCGGTAGAAACGCATGCTTAATGAGTTCAGGGTATGAGATACCGGTGAATTCAGAGATTAAAAAAGCCGCCGCCCCCATAACCGGTGGCGTTAACTGGCCGTTGGTGGACGATGCAACTTCAATCGCCCCGGCTTTTTCGGCCTTAAAACCCGTGCGCTTCATCAGCGGGATTGTAAAGGTACCGGTGGTTACCACATTTGCTATTGATGAACCCGAATACAGGCCCGATAGCGCGGAAGCAACAACGGCCGCTTTCGCAGGCCCACCGCGAAAGTGCCCGAGTAACGCAAACGCTAACTTAATAAAGTAGTTACCGGCGCCAGCTTTCTCGAGCAGCGACCCAAACAGTACAAACAAGAAAATCATGGATGCGGATACACCCAGTGCAACACCAAAGACTCCTTCGGTCTGCATCCAAAAATGCCACAAGGCTTTGTTCAGCGACGCCCCTTTCCACTGGATGGCATCGGGCATGTACTCAGCATCACCAAAGAACACATAAAACACAAAGACACTGGCCACCAACAACAGCGGTAAACCCAATGAACGATAGACCGCGATCGCTAATGTGATCATGCCGATGGCAGAGACCGTGATGTCCGCCGTAGTGGGTAAACCCGCGCGGCCTGCGATGTCGTTTTTATAAACAAACAAGTACAAACAGGTGGACGCTGCAATGATGGCTAACGCCCAATCGAACCACGGAATACTGGTGCGGGAGGATTTTTTAAATAAGGGGTACGCCAGCATGGCCAAAGCCAAAGCAAACGCTAGATGGATTTGCCGCGTTTCCTGACTGTTAAAAACCGCGTTGAACCCTGCGTTTTCGGCTAACCAATAAGGCAATGAAGAGGCGGTGTATAACTGAAACACCGACCACAAGAAAGTTATGGCTAATACGATGCGCCCGGCGATACCAGTAGCATTGCGAGCACCACTTTCTACCTCGGCCACCATCTGGTCCACATCAGACATGGCCTTACTGCTTACACCGCTGGTTTGGGATGGTTCGTTAGTCACGGGATACCCCTTTATTATCGGAAATAAAAAAGCCCAGGCGACGAATCACCCAGGCTTAGTTAAACTACAGAGTAGCCAGAGGCTTACATCCAGCCTCGTTCTTTGTAGTACTTCGCCGCGCCATCATGCAATGGCGCAGATAAACCGTCTGCAATCATTTGCTCTTCAACTAAGTTGCCGAACGCTGGGTGCAGTTTTTTGAAGTCATCGAAGTTATCGAAAACCGCTTTAACAACGGTGTAAACCACTTCTTCTGGAACTGCTGCGGATGAGATAAAGGTTGCACCTACACCAAAGGTGGTGGTTTCATTTGGCGAGCCCTTGTACATGCCACCAGGGATGGAAGCTACGCGGTAGTACGGGTTGTCATCAACCAAACCGTTGATGGCGTCGCCCGCAACTGAAACCAGCTCAACGTCACAGGTAGACGCTGCTTCGTTGATAGCCGCTGCCGGGTGGCCGATGGTGTAAATCATGGCATCGATTTTTCCATCACAGATGGCCTGTGCCATTTCAGAACCTTTTAGTTCTGAAGCTAGCGCAAAGTCAGACATTTCCATGCCCATCGCGTCCATGACCACTTCCATGGTTGCACGCTGACCAGAACCCGGGTTACCCACGTTCACTTTCTTGCCTTTGAGGTCTTCAAAGCCCGCAATGCCTGATCCTGCGCGAGCAATCAGTGTGAAGGGTTCTGGGTGTACAGAGAAAACCGCACGCAAGTCTTCAAAAGCACCTTGATCTTCGAATTTTGACGTGCCGTTGAAAGCGTGGAACTGCCAGTCGGACTGAGCAACACCAAACTCTAATTCACCTGCGCGAACGGTATTGATGTTGTATACCGAACCACCGGTTGATTCGGCTGAGCAGCGAATGCCGTGCTCTTTGCGGTTCTTGTTGACCAGACGGCAGATAGCGCCGCCGGTTGGGTAATAAACACCGGTAACACCACCGGTACCGATTGAAATGAACTGCTGCTCAGCTGCCACAGTAGGCGCTGAAGCGACGACGGCTGCGATAGCCATGGCCATAGAAGTGGAACGCAATCTCATTGATTTCCTCCGATTGTCGTGTTGATTTCGTGGGATGAATCCGACGAACCGCTTTAGGTTAACACGCAGTCGAACGAAGAACAAAAGATAAAGAACGCCCTGGCATTACGCATGCCCGGCCATTAAACGCGGGTACGTATCACAAAACTGGTTTACCCCTACATTCGCTAAGGGATAGCTGGGGAGTGAGTATCACTAAACTATGGGCTAATCCACGGTACGTTTAATGAGACCGATTCTGGTGCAAGACACACTTCATCGTTACACGCCTGAAGGTGTACATCCACCGGAACCGTCTGCATGTCGATGCCGCCGGGGTCAACGCTGACCTGCACCGTTACGGTGCTTTCGAACAACGATAGCTCCGTGTCTTCAAAACCCAGCTTTGACATCTTCGGCTCCGGAAAACTCAGTTCTGTAATCAAGTCATCGTTATCGCTGGTAATGTCTGTCGCGATTAGATATTCCAATGTTGGGGTGTTGGAATTGACGTGCCAGCCGGGCTTCATCGCCAGTTCGATGGCTACGGTGTTGTCGTCTACCTTCTGTCCCGACACTCTGACCACACCACGTGCCGCATATTCAGTACGGCTGGCTTCGCCAAAGATATGATCACTAACGCCAGTGAGCATGTAATAAAAACCACCCGGGCGCTCAACCAAATTATCCGAGAACGCATTGATTAATTCATTTGCATAATCGTCGTAGGTTTCATTACCCGTCCGGCGGTATAGCTTTGCCAACACACGTAGGGCAACTGCGTTACCCGATGGGATTGAAGAATCATGCATATCTTTTGGACGCACGCTCAAAGCGGTACCCAGTACCGTGGCTTCACCCATAAAGAAGCCGCCCTCAGCGGTGTCCCAAAAGCGCTCAATCATTGTCGCGGTTAGCGCTTCTGCACGACTCAACCAACGCTCGTCGTGATCGATGTCGTACAGTGTTAAGTAACTTTCGGCTAAGTACGCATAGTCTGTTTGCTTAGCTGCAATAGACGTTTCACCTTGGTACAGCGTACGCCATAACTGGCCATCGTCTTCGTGCATGGCCTCCCATAGCGTATCCCCTACTTGCTTAGCCACCTGCAAGTAATTGTCATCATCCAAAGCATCACCACTTTCCGCAAACGCCGACACCATCAAACCATTCCAGGCTGTGATGATCTTTTCATCGCGTAGCGGCCGAATTCGCTTATCCCGTGCGGCCAGTAAAACCGTACTGATCTCATCGCGCTTCTGTCGAAGTTCTTCTTCCGTCAGAGATAATCGCTCGGCAACATCGGGTAAATCGCTGGGTTCATACAAAATCGACTGGTGTTCAAAATTGCCCGATTCAGTCACGTTCCATAAATCCATCGCTATGGCTAAATCATCAGCGTCCAATACTTCGGCCAGCGATTCGGGGGTCCAAAGAAAGAACGTGCCTTCTGCACCTTCTGAGTCTGCATCGGTAGCGGAGTAAAACAAGCCTTCCGGCGATGTCATTTCACGCTGAACGTAATCGAGAATGCGCCGCGTGGTGCGTGCATGCTCAGGGTCTGCACTCAACAAATAAGCTTGTGCTAATACGCGAGCCAGTAAGCCCTGGTTGTAGAGCATTTTCTCAAAGTGAGGCACCAACCATTCGTTATCTACCGCATAGCGATGGAAGCCGCCTGCGATTTGATCGTGTATGCCACCGGCTGTCATTCGTTGCAGCGTATAGTTCACTGCATTAAACGACGGTACATCGTTGTGCAAGCGAGCCTCGTTTAGCAAAAACGTTAACAGGGCTTCTTGAGGAAACTTCGGCGCGGGGCTAAAACCGCCGTCAAAGTCATCATGACGCGACAACGCCATTTGCCGCGCACGCCCGACTTCACGCAGCCCAATGTCCCTCGCGGTCGTACTCAAGGCATTAGCCTGGGTCATGGCGTTACCTAATTGGGTAGCAACGTCAGTCAGTGCATCCTCATCTGCAACCCATAAGTCCGCTACTTGATTTAACAACTGCAAAAAGGTTTCAGGCGGATAGTAGGTGCCACCATGAAAGGGCCTGCCAGCGGTATCCAAAAAATTGGACATTGGCCAGCCACCGCGGCCATTAATCATTAACACCGCGTTCATGTACAACGCATCAACGTCCGGTAACTGTTCGCGGTCTACCTTGATGTTAATGAACCGTTCGTTCATAACTTCAGCAATCAATTCATTTTCGAAGCTTTCGCGTTCCATCACATGGCACCAATGACAGGTGGCGTAACCGATGGATAAGAAAACTGGTTTATTTTGTTCCTTTGCTAACGCAAACGCTGCTTCACCGAACGGATACCAGTTCACCGGATTGTGTGCATGCTGCAGTAAATACGGTGACTTCTCTACAATCAGGCGATTGATGTAGGTGGGTCGGCCATCTTCCAAGAAGTGCTCTGTGCGGGGGCTGTAATCAGCCCCCAGCGATTCGTAAGCTTGCAGCAGCGGTTCCGCCACGTCTGGCCCCGCTCCGTTGGCGATAACCGGTTCATCAGCTAACACCCAACAAGCGGTTGAGCTAAGCATTAAGGCCGCAGCAATACGTAGAATCTTCACAGACATTCCTATGTTGTTAACCCGCCATCCGTTCTTTTTCCATCGCGGTTAACCGATCCAGGATTTCAAACGTTTGTTCGT
The DNA here is from genome assembly GCA_020629835.1 of Granulosicoccaceae bacterium. GTDB lineage: Bacteria > Pseudomonadota > Gammaproteobacteria > Granulosicoccales > Granulosicoccaceae > Granulosicoccus. Next base: position 15,632 of record JAHDCO010000032.1, on the reverse strand, counting down.
AGGTACCCGCCATAGACGGGCTGGTCATATAACGGCCATTTACCATCAAGCTCGGCACACCGGTGACCCGCGCACCTTGCGCAATCAGGATCGATCGTTTGATACCCGCGTTCACGGAGAACGAATCCATCGCCTTCAAAAATTTATCCTTATCCAGTCCCATTTCACCGGCAAACGCGGCCAGGTCTTTGGGTTGGCGCAAGCGTCGTCGATCCTTATGGATGGCATCAAACAGTGGTTCGAATACCTGTTCCGTTACACCCAGTTGTTCTGCCGCATAGAAGAAACGCGAGTGCCCTTCCCAACTGCGATTTAGCGGCGGTGCCGCACGGACAAAAGACACATAGTCCGGCTTGTTCTTCTTCCACTGGTTTATTGCGGGCTCAAAGGCAAAGCAATGTGGGCAACCGAACCAGAAAAACTCCAGTACTTCTACTTTGTTTGGGTCTCCCGTTGGCTGAGGCGGCTCGATGGGCAGATAGCCCGGATTGCTCTGACCGACAGCCGTCGGTATGGAAGAGATGCCAGCAGAAGTCGCGCCAAGCGCCAACGCCAACTTGCCGCTGCTGGTAAGAAATTCTCGCTTATTCATGATCTTGCCTTATCGTGTTCGATTAGTACAAGAACGACGCGCTACGGCACTTGATTGCTACCGAATAGCAAATTGCCCATGCCTTTTTAATTGGGCTAATGAGTTTGACCCAATTAGTTCGGCCCATCAGTTCGGCCCATCAGTTTGGTGTAATGGCTCCGCGATACTGAACCACCTTGGCGGCGAGGTTGTGTCCTGACGCCATGCAGTCCACCAGAGATTGACCTTGCGCGTAGGCCGCCAAAAAACCGGCGTTAAAACTGTCCCCGGCCGCGGTGGAGTCAACGACCTTGACAGGCGTTTGTTGCGCTGGTGATAGCGTCGATCCATCAAAACCAATCGGACCTTCAGCGCCGCGCTTTAAAGCGCCATGACTAACGCCCGCTTCACGTAAACGTTGCATGACCGCAGCCTCGTTCGCGTCAGCAAAAAGCATCTGCTCGTCATCCACGGATGGCAGGGCGACATCGCAGCGTCGCCACATCGCCATGGTGCATTCCCGTGCCGTATCAACGCTTTCCCACAACGCTGGACGGTAGTTGGAGTCAAACGCGAATAGCCCACCCGCTGAGCGAAAGTCATCAATCCATTCCAGCAGTCGGTGGCGCACTTCCTTGGGCAAGATGGCGATGGAAATTCCCGATAAATACACCAAGTCGAATTTGCTTAATTCATCTAAAGCGGCCTGCCAGGGCGGGGTGAACAAGGTACGGGCTGCGGATGCTGAGCGCCAATAGCTAAAGCTGCGCTCCCCGTCTTCTGCCAGCGTTACTACATACAAGCCCACCGACGAAGCCTTGCGTCGCTCAACCAGCTGGGTATTCAAGTTATGACTTTCCAGCGCCGTCAGCACGCGGTTGGATGGCTGGTCCTGCCCCACCGCAGTGACATAAGCCACATCGCCATCGGGCCACAGCCGCTTTAAGTAAACCGCGGTATTAAAGCTGTCGCCCGCTACGCCTAATTGATAACTTTCATCCGCAAGCGGTGAAAACTCCAACATGACTTCGCCCACGCAAGCGAGGGATGTAAGGTTTTTTTGTCCGGTCATAAGCTTGGGTCGAGCGGTATCGCAGGGAGTCCGACTTGGAATCTGGATCCTAGGATACTAGCTGCCAGCAAAACATGGAGACAACCGGGTGAAAAAGCCTTTTCCTAGGCCAGGTTTGCGCGCACGTACTCAATGAGTGAGGTTCGATTTACGTGGAAATCGTTGAATACGACGGTACCATCCGGGGCTACCAGGATTAACCACGGTGTACCGCCGGTGCGGTAGTTAACCATTGTGGCGGGCAACGAACGCGAGGCTGAGTCGCCGGAATCGTGGCCCATGATGATGGGCAGTTTATAGCGCAGTTGCAATTTACGTACGTCGTCCTGAGTATTGCTTCCATAGCCTTCGAACACGGTTTGAATGCCAGCAATGGCTACATCGGGATGGTCATGGAATTCGTCGGCAAAGGCTTTGAGAGTAGGAAAGCCACTGCTGTGGCAGCCTGGGCACCAGTTCTGGAAACACTTCAGCAACATCCACTTACCGCGAGAAGCCATTACCGAAAATTCAGCCGGCTCGCCGTTAGCGTCGATCCAGTAATCCAGCGTGATTTCCGGCGCTTTCTGCCCCTCGATACCGCGCACAGGTTTGGTTCGTTGCGCCTGTGCGCTGACGGTGGGTAAAAAGCCAACCGTTGCTGCAGCACTGCCTGCCAAGGCGGCAGAACTTAGTATGAAATCACGTCGATTCGTTGTTTTCATTGCACGGAATCCGTTGTCTCAAGAGAACCCACCATGGCGTAAAGCAGTCCACTTTCCCGCCAGATTTTGACGTCGACGCCATCCACACTTTTTGCACTGTCATCAATGGCATCCAGTTCATCAGCCGCGCGTGTCATGAACACACTGACGGTTTTATCCGTGGCGGGGTTGGTGAGCTTTATATGTGCCGCCAGTTGCCCACTGAGAGAACAGTAGCGCGCACCCTGCACGGTGTACTGCTTGACGATGTCGGAAGGCAAGGTCATATCAAACGGCAACAACACCATCTGCTCATCAATACTGTCGATCGATGAATCTTTGAATTCCAGTTCTAATCGCGTGAAGTGATTCATGGCAACTTCTTTCAACGCGCGTTCGGTGCGTTCGGCATGCACACCCACATTGTGAACAACGGCTATTACCGCCATAAACACGCAAGCTGCTACCGCAATACCCAGACCTCGGTGGCTGGCGATGCGTTGCCAAACCCCAGGGCCCGACAAAGCTTGTTCAGCTGCGTGCGCATCAGCCACCCATTGATCCAACAGATCATCGGGTAGAGTTTGAGCTGCATAGTGCTCTTTAATCCGCTCATCGCTATCGTTCATGATTGCTCCTGAGTCATCGATTCTTTTTAAATGCGACCAGGTTTGAATTCCGGTCGTTGTCATCCGCAAGGAAGTTGCGCATCTTCATGCGCGCTCTGTGTACCAAACTCAACACCGTGCCGCGCGGGCTTTGCGTCAGCTTGGCAACCTCCTCTGCGGTGTAACCTTCCACTACCGTCAGAAACAGCGCCTCGCGCTCAGGCGCTCGAAGCTTCGCCAGGCAGCGATTTAACTGAGGGTCGCCGACGTTCAGCACATCCAGTTCAGCCATGGAGTCCACCAGCGGCAATTCATCGTCGATGGGCACGTGCTGAAACCGTTTTGCGTGGCGGTACTTATCAATGTGCAGGTTGCGGATGGTGCGCAGCAACACAGCCTGATTGATCTGAGTGCCGTAGGCCCTGACCACTTTCATCCAAGCCTCCTGCACCAGATCTTCCGCATCGGATGGATTAACCCGCAACGCGCAGGCGTATCGGTACCCGGTGGCTAGAAGCTCTTTGAGTTCATTGCTGGTGAGTTTTGAGTCCATGGTGAGTTAACGCTGGGTAGAGGGCGTTGATTGCATGGGCACAGAAACAACGTCCACAGCTTTGCTTGTTTAAGAGTAAACGAACTCAGCCTGACCAGATCGACTGCTGCAGCAATTGATAGTTCAGCTTGCCCGTGCAAACCCTCACTACGGCATTAACGGTAACACAAGTTGCCAGACGCGCTGCTGCCCGCACCGCTGATTCTACGCAGGCTCTAAGCACTGAGTAGTATGCTGAAAGTCACACAAGAGCTGGAAATTGATCAAACACTTGTCAGGCCTGACATAAACGTTTGTATCTTAGGTGAGGTGTGATTCCGGCAGATGCCCTAGGACAGCTGCCGGAATTTTCGTGCGTTGCTGTGCGCCTATAGAATATCGACGTAAACAACGTAAGCATCGTTAGCGTCAAAGTAAGACGGTAAATCTTTCATGCCTTTTTCAAACACAACCTGAATTCGGTCACCCACATTACGTCCAACCAGAGACTGCGAAAGGAACGCAGGAACTGCTTCTGCCATTCCTGCTCGAACGGTCAGAGCTTCATCGAAATTATCGCTGTCCTCAACCAGTTCCCCGGTAGACCAGCTGTACATTTTATATCTTAGCTGGACAGGGTCGCCAAAATTGATGTCGCTACCTGTGCCTTTGCTAACAGCTTGACGAGCGGAGAAACCTGGAAGGTTTCCAGTGCCTTGTGCTTGAATCGATGTTGCACTTGTGTCACCGGCCTGCGGGAACTGGAAACCGGCCGATGAATAAACGCCAGCCTGACCTACACCAGTGCCTGGCAATGCTGTGCTGCTGTCACTGGAGCTGCTGCCACCGCAAGCGCTAAGTGCCAGAACCATCACTGTGCCTGCGGTTGCGATAAACCCTTTGATTAACACTTTCATTTTATTACTCCATACTCTTGACTGATAGTTACTTGCCAGCCGTATTCACGGGTGCCAGTGGAAACCAGACATCTTCCATAAGAATTGACTCGTTATCCTCCAGCGCTAGCCGGGCAACAAATTTATAGTGCGATACGGGAATACTGGTTACGGGCAACAGATTTTGCATTGGCTGAATTTCTGTTGCATCGATGATGGTGTCACTGTTGCGATCAAACCACAGCATTAAACCATCCAACTCTTTTCCCTCCAGCGCATTGCTGTTATCACTATCAAGGGTCGCTAGCTCTTCAAATCCGTCTTTATAACGGTTGACTTCTGCACCGAACAACAATTCGCCAGTTACCGCAGAGCCGATAAATTCTTCTGCTTTTTTCGGTAACAGTATTGCATCGCTTGGTCCAAACCAAGCTTGCAGATGATCGGCAATGCCATCGTTGTCAACATCGACATTAAAGCTGCCGCCAATGGTGTGAATACGGCCATCCCCATTCATATCAATGGCAATAGGAGATACAAAGTGTCGAACACATTCAGTGAGTTCTGATTCAACTCCGTTTTCTACCCCAGACACGTAGTAGACTGAAACCTGATCGTAGTTGTACTGCGTGCCGTTCCATTCGATTTCCCACATACCCTGGTAGTTGATTTCCCATTGATTTACGCGGTTTCTGAATTGTTTGTGCGTAACGTCATCTGAACTCAACTCGATGACGAACGTGCGTTCGCGGTCATACAATCTGTAAGTAGGCAAAAAGCCGTTCTCGGTTGCTGAGAACACGTCCACGCCTCCGATGGTAGTGCTACCGCCTGTTTCTACCCGGCATACAGGAGCCTGAACCAGTGGATTTTCCGGAGCAGCGTCTATGATTTCAACGGTAACGAAGGCACGGTCATATGAACCACATGCACCACGGACTCCATACTCAACTGTAAATGTACCGGTAGTATTAACATCAGTTATATTCAGCATTTTGGTGGTGGCGTCGTATGACACTGTACCCGGCAAGTTGTGTCCGAGTAAGTCAACACCTTCCACTTCATCGTCACATACCTGATCATTGTCAATAATGGGTACGCTGATCGCATCACCGAGTACCGCCGTTACAGAGTCATCACCAGCAAATGTTGGTGCAATCGCAGTATCAAGCACTTTAAACCCAGCGTTAACGTGTTCAAGCGTGCAAGCTGCATTCGCAGCCGTGTTTGTGTCTTGCGGCAAATTGAAGGACGGAGTTCGTCCATCCTGTGCTGCAAGATTTCCACCTTCAACTGGAGTAGCTCCAGCTACTGTAAACCAATGGCCATTGGGTACGCGGAAGTCCAGGTTATAAATACCTTGAGGTAGTCCGGTAAAGGCGAATGTACCGTCGTCGCCTGAGCGCAGGTTAATCTGAGTTCCCTCTATTTGATTGAACAGGTTTACCAGAACGTTTTTTACAGTTGTATCATCGCCATCGAACACGCCGTTTTCATTGGCGTCTATCCAGGTGGTCCCACAAATTGCCACATCGCCAGGCTGCGCAATTGCTAGAGCTTGAACCAGCCCTGCATCGATATCAGTGATATTCTGGTCATTAGCACTAAGGCAAATGGGTTGAGTATTGCCGTCTGGGCCAGCGGCGTTATCACTGCCAAATGGGCCGAATGCCAGACTGTCATCAGGCGCTACGAATGTCACCACGTAACACGAATCAATGTCGAGATTGGTAAAGCGGTAACTGCCATCAGTACCAGTGCTGGTTGTTGCTACCTGAGTACCGTCTTTGCTGAGTACGGCATGAACCCCGGGAATCAATGACTCAGCAGCATTAAACGATGAGTTACCGTTGGCATCGAACCACACATCTCCAGCGATAGAGCCTTCAATACGCGACGTGTTATCAACAAGCACACAGTCCTGAAAGCCTGAGCCATGTTCTCCGTAAACACCGATAGCAGCAGTCGCAGTACCCGCTGGTGCAGTCAGTGTCACTGAACTCGGTGCCGTACCGTCATTATAAATCTCGGTTACTTCTTTGGTCAGCGTGTTGTCGTTTGCATCCAGAAATGCCAGAGTGATGCTGGCGTATTTGACTGTGCGTACACCGCACGTCATCTTGTATTCCACACCGGCAGTCGCAGGTGTTGCGCGGTAGGCGCAGCTGGTAGCGTCAATGTTTGCCACATCAACACCCAAATTGTCAGTGTCGCATTCTTGCCAAGGCGTAGTCTCAAGTGAGCTGGTGATAAGGTCCCCTTCAACAGCCGCAAGCACAGCGGTGCTAGCCAGAAGTGCGGCGGGTAAGCACAGAGCAAGCGATGCGAACCCGATCCTTCGGTGTATGTGTTTCATTGGCATTCAGACCCAAAACAAATGTACGATTAAGGATGAGTGAGTTGGCAATTGTTGTGCCACTCGACAGATGATTGTCACGAATGCAAATATTTGCGGGGTTTTACGCTCAGGAAAGCCGCATTACCTTTTGAGCTTCTCTTAATCAGCATAGATGCCGAATGCGACAAACCGGCGGATTTCGAGTTGATTCGCTGCAGCTCAGGAGTTCAGATCAGACGTTTCAAAAGCCCGACCACGACCATTAAGAACACTACCGGAAACACCACGGTTTGCATTAGAAACACCACCAACAGGCGGATGGTGTTCTCGCTGATTCGTTCGGCGGCCACACGATAGTCATCCATTCGTTTGTCGATGCTCATGCTGTCACCGAGGCGGCGCACCACGTCTTTGGCCCGTTGCAAGGCGGTTTGCTCCTCGTCAGCGTCCCCAACCCGGTCCTCTTTCACCGCTTCATTCAGCTCATCGATCTGATCCTGAGCGCGTGCTAATTCCTGGCTGGCTTCCTGATAGTCCTGATCTAGAAAGGTGTCATAGACCCACTGGTTGGCCACGGCAATGCCCGGCATCATGAACCGCAACAGCAACAGGAAGAAAAACACACGAGTGGCGACTTTTGCCCATTGAGGGTTTTTGAGCCACCACTGCGCAGCCAGAGCGCAAGCTGCTGCCAGGGACAGGGCCAACAGCAAACCCTGCCACGAGCTCATAGCCAGAAGCACTTGCTGCACCCCCAGCGAACTGGTGGCCAGCATCATGATCCAGGAAAATCGTTCAACCAGGTCGTTTATGGGGTCCAGAATTTCTCCGGGTGTGAAATTCACACCTACCCCTGCCGGTTGAATGGCGACTTCGGTGCCTTGCGCAACCGATATAACGCCATTCAGACCGCGAGCTAAGGCCCACGTGACCAACGCACGTTTGAACGCATCTTCTACGGTGGCCTGGCCGTGCGCATCAACCGTTGGCCACCACGCCAGGGTGGTGGCCACAACAATCAAGCCGGCGAGAATGATTTGACGCATGCCAGCACTATAGACGACTGGCCTTTACTACACGACTGAATAACAGCGTTTAGGTATTTTGTTGCCCGTGATACAGGGTTACAACGTGGCGAGCTTCGGCAAAAAACAACCAGCGCTCAACAAACACACCACCCATCACCAGAATAGAGGCAACCACAGCGTACCCCACGCCTACCGTGCCTAATAAGCCGGTTAACAACATCAGCGGCAGCACGAACCCCAAGACAATCGATGCAACTCGTGCCCAGATGATTCTTACCCGGGCAACCTGGTAACCAAATTCCTTGGTTAAAAAGGTATCCGAGCTATGGCCAACATCCAGTAATTGCACCGTGGCTCGAGTAAAACCTAATGCGGTGTTGATTGTGGGGCCTGCCGGTTGGCCAATCCATGAAAAGTAAATGAGCTTGGCAAACGCAGCGGCTGCGACGGTGGCAACGGTCATTGCTAATAAGCGAGGTGTGAATACACCCTGCACTAAGGTGACTAAGGTGAACAGCACCGCGCCGGCGGCTAATCCCAATAAGACAAAGTTCACCGGTGTTAATGCGTTATGCCACTGGCGAATGGTTTTTAAACTGCCGTAGATCATGGCCGTGCAGAACAGTACAACGAGTGCGAGTGCTGCGACTAACAAACCAAGAAACGTTGATCCGCCCGTTAACATCCACAATAGCGTCACCGGGTAAAACAGCACAGCAAATACCGCTTCCCTTGATAACCAGGACGTGCGAAAACGCATGAACGAGCGCCAGGCGTTTTTAGGATTGGCGAAGTGCAAGGTTGAAGACAACAAGCCGGCTGTGACTAAAAACAATCCGATCACGGCAGCCGTGATTAGTTGGGCGTTTGTGATGGCAGGGGCTAATCCACCTAAGCGGGACAGGGCCAACCAGAACAGAAAACCGTAGCCAGCACCCGCTGTTACGGTAAAAAAGATAATGGACGGAGCCGGATGCATTAGCGCTCTCCCAATGAATCAAAGGCGGCTTTTTGCTTGTTTAGCCACTTGCCCAGTAAGCTTTGTGTTTTGGTTTCGTTGGTGCCGTTGGCATCGTCGGCTGCTTTTTCAGCAACCGGTGCTGCTGGTCTCTCACGAGGAGGCAAGTACTTATTGACGGGGTTATAGCCCACTTCCGGCATCATGGCGTAACCGCCGCGCTCACGTACCAAGGTGCTAACTTTTGAATTAGGGTCGTCGAAGTCACCAAAGAAACGAGCGCTGGTGGGGCACGTTAATACGCACGCCGGTTGACGATCTTCTTTGGGTAAGTTCACATCGTAAATCCGGTCAACGCATAGGGTGCACTTTTTCATGACGCCTTGTTCTTGATCAAGCTCACGAGCACCGTAAGGGCAGGCCCACGCGCACAAGTTGCAACCCATGCACTTGGATTGATCCACTAGTACGATGCCGTCTTCTTCACGCTTATATGAGGCGCCGGTTGGGCAAACCGTAACGCACGCGGCATCGTCGCAATGCATGCATGACATCGGTGTGTTAACGGTTTTGTTGTGCGGGTATTCATCCACTTCGAAGTGACGAATGCGGTTAAACCACACACCACTAGGTTCTTTACCGTAAGGCTCGTAATCACTTAACGGGCCGGTGGTGCCTGAGGTGTTCCATTGCTTACAGGCTACCGCGCACGCATGGCAACCCACGCAGGTGTCTAAATCAATGACCAGTCCGAGTTTCATTTACAGGTCTCCTTTGGTCAGTGTGTCTTTTAACGATCGCACTAAATTCACCGGCTGGTGTGAGGCATAACGTAACGTTTCGGGTGAATCGCTCATGCCAGGTAAAGGTTTAATGGTGTCAAAGGTTGGGTAAACACCAGTTTCGCCGGGCGCTGCGGGTGCGATCTTGACTTTTAAGTCGTACCACGCCGCTTGACCGGTTACAGGGTCTGAGTTCGTTAAGCTACGCTCGCCGTCGGCGGCTGGTAACAGCTCAGATATCAGGTGGTTCATCAAAAAACCACGCGTACTTTCCGGTGCGTCTTTATCTAAACCCCAGGCACCGGACTGTTTGCCAATTGCATTCCATGTCCATACCGTGTCTTTGTTACAGCCTTCCATCAGTTTTACCTGGCAACGCACCTTGCCGTTGTGGGACGACACCCAAACCCAGCACAAATCATCAATGCCCATGGCCAGCCCCTTAGCGCGGTTCATGTACAGATAGTTCTGCGCCATGATCTGCCGTAACCAGGAGTTCTGAGAATCCCACGAGTGGTACATAAACATCGGTCGTTGGTTAACCGCGTGGAAGTTATATTCGTCGTTGTCTACACGGCTTTCTTCGATAGGTTGATACCAGATTGGTAACGGGTCGAAGTACTTCACCAACCGTTGCTTATCGGTTTCGTGCTTAGGTTGCGGGCCGTCGTATAAGCCCTGCCCTGCCAAACGGAACTTCTGCACCACTTCGGAGTAAAGCTCCATAACGACCGGGCCGTCGTGACCGTTAAAACCGACACTGGCTGACCACTCCAGGTACCCCTTATTGGCAAAGCGGTAGTAGCGGTGCTCAGGAGGTAAGTCCTGTTGGAAGAAACACCCGTTATCGATGTAGTCCTGCCACTGATTTGGATTAGGTTCACCCACCAACGACTTCTCGCCGTCTTTACCGCGGTAACCGGCTAAGAAACCAATGCCTGGAGATTTTTCCCAGTTAACAATGAAGTCTTCATAGCCTTCAAACTTCGCGCTGCCATCGTCTTTGGTTAACGCCGGGAAGCCAAGTTCAGTACCCAATTCAATCAACACTTCCTGCCATGGGCGCACATCCCGATCAGGTTCTATGATCGGTTGGCGAATGGAATCACACACCGCGTGAGGCTCACTGATTGGTCGGTCTAAAATCGAAATGGTGTCGAAACGTTCGAGGTACGTGGTATCCGGTAACACTAAATCGGAGTAGTTCACCATCTCAGAATGGAATGCATCGCTGGTTACGATAAACGGAATTTTATATTCGCCATCGTCGCCTTTCGTGCGCAGCATGTCCTGCACTTCTGCGGTGTTCATAGACGAATTCCAACTCATGTTGGCCATGAACAGCATCAGTGTATCGATGGTGTAGGGGTCGCCCTTTACTGCGTTACTGATAACCATGTGCATCATGCCGTGGTTAGCAATCGGGGCCTCCCACGAATACGCTTTATCAATGCGCAGCGGCTCGCCGTCATCGTCGATAACCAAATCTTCCGGTGCCATCGGGAAACCTAATGGCGGCGATTTCAACGGCGTGTTGGGGCCTTGCGGCTTAGCAGGTTTTACCGGTGGTGCGATGTGCCGCGGAAACGGTGGCTTGGCTAAATGAGAACCCGGTGAATCAATAGCACCTAACAACACCTGCACTAAGTGAATCGCGCGACACGTTTGAAACCCGTTGGAGTGTGCAGAGATACCGCGCATCGCGTGCATCGCTACCGGACGACCAATGAACTGATCGTGTTTGCGACCCGCCCAATCCGTCCAAGGCGTATCAATAACAATGGATTCCTGGAAAGCCACGTGAGCCATTTCTAACGCCAGGCGTTCGATGGTCTCAGCACTGACACCCGTTTGCGCAGCCACGTTCTCGGGTGCGTACTGATCATCCAGGTACTTTTCAGCGAGCACGGTCATCACCGTTTTCAGCTTCTCGCCCTGGGCTCCTTCAAACTCACCAAACAGCGCAGGCTTTGCCGAAACATCGCTCCATCGCTTAAACGAATCAGACGCTAAGTCACGTGCCAGTAACTCGCCCTCGGCGTCTCGGTACAACATGCCGTCTTTGGACGTACCCGGCGCATCCATGACAAGTTGCGTGGCGTTGGTGTAACGCGTCAGGAAATCCCAGTCGAATTGTTCATTCTTAAGCAGTACGTGCACAAATGACAACGCGAGCAGACCATCGGTACCCGGTTTAATACCCACCCATTCGTCGGCGATTGCCTGATACCCCGTTCGTACCGGGTTGATAGCAACAAACTTTGCACCCTGACGCTTTAGCTTCTCTAAACCGATCTTGATGGGGTTGGATGCGTGGTCTTCAGCCACACCCCACATCATGAAGTACTTGGCATGGTCCCAATCCGGCTCACCAAATTCCCAGAACGACTGACCCACGGAGTACAAACCACCGGCAGCCATATTGACCGAACAAAATCCGCCGTGAGCGGCCCAGTTCACGGTGCCGAACTGACTCGCCCAGAAACCGGTTAGCGCTTGCATCTGGTCACGGCCGGTGAAGAACGCCAGCTGTTGCGGATCGGTTTCGCGAATGTGCTTCAGTCGCTTACCCAACATACTCAGGGCCGCGTCCCACGAAATGGGCTCGAACTCGCCTGCGCCACGCTCTGAGCCCGGCTTACGCAACAGCGGCTGCGTCAGCTTCGCAGGGCTTTGTTGCTTCATAATGCCGGCGTTGCCTTTGGCACACAGAACGCCCTTATTGACCGGGTGGTCCCGGTTGCCCTGGATAAACCGTATTTGGTTATCTTCCAGGGTTACCTTGATACCGCAGCGGCAGGCACACATATAACAAGTGGTGGTTTTCACCTCTTGCTTGGCGTGATTTTCAAACTCCGGCAAGCCGGTCGAAGCGTCAGACAGATTATTCATATAACTATCATCGGCCGATTAACCCCACAGAGCCAATGGAATTTATTTGCCCTGCAATCAACAAAATCTTGGCTTTGATTGGGCAAAATACAGTCGATACAGTGAATAGCGTGTTTATTCACCCCGGAAAACCCAATCGGAGGCACTCGTGCCCAACAGATCGCCCCACAGATCATCCAATAATTCGAAAGCCCACTTACCCGTCATCACCGTACTCGGTGGCAGCGGATTCGTTGGAACGGAGCTGACCCATCGGCTGGCAGAAGAAGCTTCCGAAATCCGGGTACTGACTCGACGAGCCCAGCGTGTGAAGTCGTTCCGCGTACTGACGAACGTCAAAGTGGTGGAAACCAATGTCCACGACCTCGCGGAACTGACCGAAGCCATCCAAGGCTCGGACGTCGTGATCAACCTGGTCGGTATTCTGAATAGCTCAGGCGGTCAGTCGAAGAACAGCTTCGATGGCGCACACGCCGGCCTGACAGAAACCGTGGTAGCGGCGTGTGAAGCGGCGGACGTGGCTCGCTACCTTCATATGAGCGCCCTGGGGGCGGATGAAAATGGCACCGGTGCTTATTCCCGTTCCAAAGGAAAGGCCGAAAATCACGTTAGAGCGTCATCCCAGCTGGCCTGGACCATGTTCCGCCCTTCGGTGATTTTTGGCGCAAACGATTCGTTTTTTAATCGTTTTGCTGACCTGCTGCGCTTGGCGCCTATCATGCCGCTGGCCCGCGCCGATGCGAAAATGCAGCCGGTCTACATCGGGGACGTGTGCGATGTGATGATCGGCGCGCTGCACAACCCGGATAGCATTGGCCAGAGCATTGATTTAGGCGGCCCCGAGGTATTCACATTAAAAGAGCTGGTATCTATGACGGCTCAAATGGCGGGTTTGAAACGTTGGGTAATCGGACTGCCTGATCCACTGGGGCGGCTGCAGGCATTTCTACTGGAGTTTGTGCCCGGCAAACCCTTTTCCAGAGACAATTTTGACTCGCTGAAAACCGATAATGTACTGCCTGAAGGCGTTGAAGCGCAGCCAACGTCCATTTCAGCGGTTGTACCGCGTTATTTGGGTAACTCCGATTGGAACGGTGAGTTGCAGGGTTACCGCACCATGGCGCGACGATAAAACCTAACCCACTGTTTTTAATGTAATTACTGGCACTCTCGGTCTGCGGGAGTGCCATTTTTCGTTCCCTCTTACGATCCTTATTCCATCTGATACTTAACTTCACGGTCCTAGTGCCGCCAATTCCATCAGTTACTTCCGAATTTTCAGTAATTTCTGAAACTACGAAAACGCTTGTAACGTATAGAAGACATGGAACTACCAGCACTGCATCAGAAGTTCGTCATCCACTTCGGTGAAATGGGTGCCCGATGGGGCATGAATCGCACCGTGGGCCAAATTTACGCGGTGCTGTTTCTTGCCGAGGAACCGCTGTGTGCGGACGAAATCGTTACGGCGCTGGGCGTATCCCGATCCAACGTCTCCATGGGATTGAAAGAGTTGCAGTCATGGCAGCTGGTGCGCCTTGAGCACCACCCGGGCGACCGTCGCGACTTCTTCTCCACCCCGGACGATCTGTGGGAAATCGTCATGACGCTGGTTGAGCAGCGCAAATCCCGCGAGGTGGATCCAACGCTGACGGTACTGCGCGAGCTGCAGTTGGACAGCGATTATCACAACACCTCTGACCATGCTAAAGAGCGCATCGAAGAGGCCACCCGAATGATCGAACTGTTCAGCCGTTGGTACGAGGACATGCGCGGCGTGGACATCGACAAGCTCGAGCGTTTGTTAAAGCTGGGATCAGCTGCGCAAAAGGTGCTGAGTTTCAAGCCGCGCAAAACATCCGCCCAAGCCAAATAACTTTAAGGAGAAACGACAATGGAAGCTCTGTTACTGGCACGCATTCAATTCGCGGCCAATATTTCGTTCCACATTTTGTTTCCCACCATCACGATCGCACTGGGGTGGGTACTGCTGTACTTCCGAATTCGCGCAAACAACAGCGATGATCCAGGCTGGATTCAGGCTTATCAATTTTGGGTAAAAGTTTTTGCCCTGTCGTTTGCTATGGGCGTTGTGTCCGGCATTGTCATGAGCTTTCAGTTCGGCACGAACTGGCCAGGGTTCATGGAAACCGTAGGCAACATTGCTGGACCCTTGCTGGGTTATGAAGTGCTTACCGCGTTCTTTTTAGAAGCGGGCTTTCTTGGCATCATGCTGTTCGGTGCCACGCGGGTATCGCAACGCATACACACGTTGTCCACATTTTTAGTCGCCTTTGGTACCACCTTGTCCGCGTTCTGGATACTGGTGTTGAATTCATGGATGCATACACCGGCCGGTTATGAAATGCGTGATGGCGTTGCCTATGCCACCGACTGGATGGCGATCATATTTAACCCATCCATGCCGTATCGCTTCATGCACACACTGGCAGCGTCTGCACTGACAACGGCGTTTCTGTTGGCGGGAATCAGTTCACTGCGCTGGTTGTGGAAAGATAAAACGCCAGGCATTAAAAAGTCGCTTCGCACCGGTATCCTGATGGCAGCCGTTGTTGCACCTACGCAAATTTTCTTAGGTGATTTGCACGGGCTTAACACGCTGGAGCATCAGCCTGCCAAAGTTGCGGCGATGGAAGGTAACTGGGAAACACAAGGTAACGTGCCACTGGTGCTGTTTGGCATACCCGATGAAGAAGAGCGTACCAACCATTTCGAGATTGGTATTCCATCCGGTGCCAGTCTGATACTGACGCACTCGTTAGATGGTGAAGTGCCCGGGCTTAATGACTTCGTGACAGCCGATGGTGAAGTACAGCATCCGCCGGTTGCGCCTGTGTTCTTTTCATTCCGCATCATGGTAGGCATCGGTATGTTGATGCTGATCATGGCCTGGTGGACTGCGCCTCAGGTGTGGCGTAACAACGAGCCGAAGAAGTTAAACGCGATGATTTTAGTGGCGATGACTTTCTCGGGCTGGGTAGCGACATTAGCCGGTTGGTACGTTACTGAGATTGGCCGTCAGCCTTGGCTTGTGACTGGTGTCTTGGATACGGCATCCGCAGTGTCCCCACACCCGGCTCCGCTGTTGGGTCTGTCACTGGCGACCTACTTAACGGTCTATGCCGCGCTGCTTGCCGCTTATGTGGGCACGCTTTACCACCTGGCACGCAAGAGCACGTTGATGGGCCGAGAAGAGCTTGACCCAAGTCAGTACAAAGGGGCGGTTGCAGGAGCACTCAGCTAATGGAACA
>JAHDCO010000003.1:97851-167204 GCA_020629835.1 Granulosicoccaceae bacterium | reverse complement strand
CGACCTTGGCAAAGGCTGAGGAGCACAGTGAAACCATCAACAATCCGAAAACTCCTGCGTTTAGTACTCGGTTATCTGCGGGATTCTGACCACAGTTCGGAGGTTTTATTGGCGCCGAACCGGCCGTGTTGTATAAACAAACGAAATTTCGGGGTGCCTATGGCTTTATTGGAGCCACTGTCGGTGTTGACGTTATTGTTTCGGATAAAGTTACCGTCGGTGCTCAAGCCTTTACTAACTACATAAATTACGCCTACGGTTTAAGCGCTAATTACCACTTTCAATCGGTGTTATCCAAAGGCTGGTTTTTCGGCATCGACGTTTTTTCGTATGGCAGTCCAAGCGATCCAGAGGGTGAGCTGGATCTTGATAAGTTAGGAGGCTTCATATCTGTGGGCTATAGAGCAACTCCCTGGAACTAGCCCAACGTTAAGGCGGAGCTGCAGTACTGTCCCGAACAATCAGTGACACCGGAACAACGTGCATATGTTCGTCCGATTCATCTTTATTGCCTTCTAGTCGATTTAACAACATGTTGGCTGCTGTCTCTCCGACTCTCAACCGATCTTGTCTCATCGTAGTCAGTGGCGGGATAAATTGTTCAGCTAATCCAATGTCGTCAAAACCCATCACAGAGACATCGTCAGGTACTTTGATGTTATGGCGAGAGAGTTCGGAAATGAATCCAAACGCCAGTAAATCAGATGCGCAAAAAACGGCGGTAGGGCGATCGTCCAAAGCCAACCACGTTTTTGCAGCTAAGCCTCCTGCGGTCAATGTGAAGTCGCCCTGGATTATCCATTCGGGCGGTAGGGGAAGCTCGAGCGATTTGACTTCCGCTTCAAATGCTTCTCTTCGAGCATGAGTGAGTACGTTGTCCTGGGGCCCCGTGACGTGTCCGATTTTTCGATGACCCAGGCTATGAAGATGGCGAACGGCGGTACTTGTGCCCCTGCGGTTTTCACTACGAACCGACGGAAAATCCATGTCGTCTATCCATTCGCACGCGAACAGAATGCGTTGCGCATGGGGTGGCTTCTCTAGCGATCTAACCGTATCCGCTGTTAAACCCCCATCGAGGATGATCATGCCATCGGCGCGTGCGTCATCCAAATAATCTACCAATCGCTCTCCCGTTGCATGTACCTGGTGGGTACTGGCAATTAGCATGGAGTAGCCCTTGTTGGAGAGGCTGCGGGAAATGCCCTCAAGAATGGTTGAGAAGAACGGGTTGCCCAGATCGGGAAGCATGACCAGCACCGAATGAGCGCGCTGGGTCCGTAGATTTCGGGCGGTTCGGTTAATTCGGTAGCCACTGGCTTGAACCGCCTTGGCAACACGGTCCCTGGTGGACTCAGACACCATGCCAGGGTAGGAGAGGGCGCGCGACACGGTGGCGGTCGAGACCCCCGCAATCCGCGCAACATCCTGAAGTGTGGAGGTTTTTTCTGTCATTCCTTCAACGACTCACGAGTCCCTTTCGGTGGCTAATTTTAATTTTTCTTGACAGCCACTTTGGCGTGGGTCATATAATGTAATCGATTGCATAGAAATGCAATAGTAATAATCTAAGCGGAAATACCGCGTTCTTTGGAGGAATAAAATGACAGACCACTTGAAATCGTTGTTAGTCGGTGGTGCGCTGATTTGCGGTTCGTCGGCACACGCTGTGGAATTGGAAGTTACCCATTGGTGGACATCCGGTGGTGAGGCGGCTGCGGTTGCAAAATTCGCCGACGCCTGGAATGCCACGGGGAATACCTGGGTCGATGGGGCAATTGCAGGCTCTGGCGGTACAGCGCGTCCGATTATTATCTCGCGCATCCTCGGTGGTGACCCAATGGCAGCAACGCAGCTCAACCACGGTCGACAGGCCGAAGAGTTGATCGAAGCGGGCTTGCTGCTTGATTTGACTGATGTGGCAGAAGCTGGCGGCTGGGCCGACATCGTTAACCCTTCTTCGTTGCTGGATAGCTGCACGTTGGATGGCAAAATTTATTGTGTGCCTGTCAATATTCACTCTGCACAGTGGATGTGGCTGTCGCACGCGGCTTATGAAAAAGCCGGTGTTCCTGTCCCTACCGATTGGAACGAATTCGTAGCGTCTGCTGCGAAATTACAAGAAGCTGACATTCTGCCGTTGGCGATGGGTCAGCAAGGCTGGCAACAGAACCTGGCGTTCGGTGCGTTAACCATTGCCGTTGCGGGAACTGATGCCTGGCGCGCAGTGACCGTTAACAAAGACGCCGATGTTGCTGCAGGTCCTGAATTTAAAGCGGTATTTGAGGCGGCCGCGAACGCTCGCGAACTCGCGCGCGGTTCGAACGTTCAAGATTGGAACCAGGCAACCAACATGGTTATCACAGGCTCTGCCGGTGCTCAGCTGATGGGCGATTGGGCGCAAGGTGAGTTCGCGGTTGCAGAGCAGGTTGAAGGAACCGATTACTCCTGCTTACCCGGGTTAGGCCTGAACGATGTCCTGGACACCGGTGGTGACGCTTTCTACTTCCCGGTTAACGATGATCCTGAAATCACAGCGGCTCAAAAAGAGCTGGCGGCTTTACTGATTTCACCTGAAGTACAGGTGTCGTTCAACCTGGCAAAAGGTTCTCTGCCAGTACGGGGTGATATCGATATGTCTGCGGCCAATGGCTGCATGCAAAAAGGCCTGGATATTCTGGCCGATGGTGGTGTGCTGCCTTCTGGGGATCAATCACTCTCTGCAGATACACAAACCCAAATTGAAGATTTGATGGCTCAATTCTGGTCAGGTGATATGTCAGCGGCTGATGCTCAAGAGAGCTACGCCGATCTGATTCGAAAGGCTGACTAAGCGTCGCTGATGTAACAAGCCTGGCGGTGAGTATACCGCCGGGCTGGTTTGTTCCTTCGCGTTCTCTTCGTTGCTAATTCAAGAGCCTGCACAATGACAACTGCTTCGGACTCCAGTTCGTCGATGACGAAACGTCCTAATCGACTGTTTAAAAACTGGATGGCCAAACTCGCGTCGGTACCGATGATCCTGACGGCCTTAGTCGTCTTCGTGGGGGGTACGGCCTGGACCATTGTGTATTCGTTTACTGGGTCAAGAATGTTGCCCAAGACCAAATGGGTCGGCTTTGATCAATATGAACGACTCTGGGATACGGATCGCTGGATCATTTCAATAAAGAACCTGGCCATCTACGGGTCGTGTTCAATGATCCTGACGTTGTTCTTAGGTTTTTGCCTTGCCGCTTGTTTGGATCGCAAAATTCGTTATGAAAGTGCGTTTCGAACCATATTTCTCTACCCGTTCGCGTTGTCGTTTGTGGTTACTGGCCTTGTTTGGCAATGGATACTCAACCCAGATTTCGGTTTACAGAATGTGGTTCGTAGCTGGGGCTGGGAAAGCTTTACGTTTAACCCGCTTAATGATCCCAACACCGTTATCTACGGCATTCTGATCGCTGGGCTTTGGCAGGGCACCGGGTTAATTATGTGCATCATGCTGGCGGGTTTACGAGGCATAGATGAAGACATTTGGAAAGCCGCTAAGGTCGACGGCATCGGCACAGTGAAAACCTACGTGATGGTGATCATCCCAATGATGCGCCCTGTGTTTGTAACTGCACTCGTCTTGATTGCTTCAGGCATTATCAAGCTTTACGATTTAGTGGTGGCGCAAACCGGTGGTGGTCCTGGGCTTGCATCAGAGGTGCCTGCTAAGTACGTCATCGAGTACATGTTCAGGGCTCAAAACCTGGGCCAGGGTTTTGCGGCTTCAACCATGATGTTGTGCTCTGTGGTGATTATTTTGATTCCATGGGCTTACCTCGAATTCGGAGGCAAAAAACGTGGTTGATCAAACACACACATCAGCGATTGAGCCGAGCGGCCCGAAGCCGAAAAAAACTTTTAGCCGAGCCAATATATTTCTTTATGGCACGCTCATCATGGTGTCGGTGTATTACCTGTTACCGCTTTACGTAATGATCGTAACGTCGCTAAAAGGTATGCCAGAAATCCGGATGGGCAACGTGTTTGGCCCGCCAATGGAGATCACGGTACAACCGTGGGTAAGAGCCTGGTCAGAAGCGTGTACTGGAATAAATTGTGACGGCTTATCGCGTGGCTTCGCCAACTCCGTTCAGATTCTTATCCCTTCCGTACTGTTGTCTATCTTGATAGCGTCGGTTAATGGTTATGCCTTATCCAATTGGAAATTCAAAGGCTCTGAAATCTTTTTCACCATCTTAATTATCGGCGCGTTTATTCCCTACCAAACCATGCTCTACCCCATCGTGATCATTCTGCGTGAGATCGGCTTAATGGGTTCTATTGGTGGCTTGGTGTTAGTACACACCGTATTTGGTATGCCGATATTGACGCTACTGTTTCGTAACTACTTTGCTTCTATCCCTGAAGAATTGTTTAAGGCTGCGCGTGTTGACGGTGCGGGTTTTTGGCAAATTTATTTCCAGATCATGTTGCCGATGGCGCTTCCCATATTTGTGGTAGCCATCATTTTGCAGGTTACGGGTATTTGGAACGATTTCTTATTCGGGGTGATTTATACCAAACCCGCCACTTACCCCATGACGGTGCAGCTCAACAACATCGTGAATTCGGTACAAGGGGTGAAAGAGTACAACGTCAATATGGCGGCAACGCTGATAACCGGTTTGGTTCCTCTTGTTATTTACTTTGCCTCCGGCAAGCTCTTTGTACGTGGCATAGCTGCTGGTGCAGTCAAAGGCTGAACTACTTATGACTAACTCGGTAGAAATCAAAAATCTAGACCTAAGCTTTGGGGCGGTACACGTTCTAAAACAATTGAACTTGGAAATCGCAGAAGGCGAGTTCCTCGTACTGTTGGGGTCCTCCGGTTGTGGAAAATCGACACTCTTAAACTGCATCGCCGGTTTACTGGATGTGTCCGCAGGGCAAATTTTTATTAAAGATAAAAATGTAACCTGGGCAGAGCCTTCTGAGCGCGGTATCGGCATGGTCTTTCAGTCCTATGCGCTGTACCCGCAAATGAGCGTTCGAAAGAACCTTTCATTTGGACTAAAAAATGCCAAAGTGCCTAAAGATGAAATAAATAAACGAGTTTCTCGTGTTGCAGAAGTACTGCAAATTGAAGCGCTGTTGGATCGTAAACCTGGTGCACTGTCGGGTGGTCAGCGTCAAAGAGTTGCAATCGGGCGAGCTCTGGTGCGAGACGTTGATGTGTTTTTGTTCGACGAACCGCTTTCGAATCTTGATGCAAAGTTACGAACCGACTTGCGGGTGGAATTGAAACGGTTACACAAGAAACTTAAGAACACCATGATCTATGTGACCCATGATCAGGTAGAGGCTATGACACTGGCCGATCGCATATCCATCATGAAAAACGGCATGATTGAACAGTTGGATACGCCGGATGTGATTTATTCCAGGCCGTGCAATAAATACGTTGCGGACTTTATCGGCTCCCCAGCCATGAATATGTTCAAAGGTCAGCTGTCTGGGGATACATTTCACGGTGAAGGATTCACTGTTGATGTAAGCCAGTATGATTTCGATACCCACAGTCGCCGTGAGGGTGACGCATGGTTGGGTATTCGACCCGAACATATCGTTACAGGCGAGGCAGCTAATGGCGCCACGTTTTCCTGTAACGCTGAAATCGACATCCTGGAACCCATGGGCTCGGATACCTTGGTTTGGATAGATTTTGCTGGACAACCCGTGCGGGTACGCACAGAAGGTCAATCGGGTTTAACACCCGGTGAATCTGTGACTATCGGTTTTGATGCCGCACGATTGCATCTTTTCGACAGTCAAACTGAAACACGACTTTAACCCCTAGAAAAAACACTATGACAGTCTCACTCCAACTGTATTCAATGCGCGATTGCACGGATCAGATCGCCTTGTTAAACCAGCTTCCTGCTATTGGAATAACCCGTGTTGAGGGATACGGCGGGGTTTATGGCGATCCCGCTGCGTACAGAGAAGCGATGGATGCCAATGGTATTTCCATGCCGTCGGGCCATCTGGCACTGAATGATATTGAAACAGACTTTGATGCCATGATGCAGATAGTAAAAACCCTGGGTATGAGTAAAGTTTATGCCCCGTATCTGGACGAGGCTGATCGACCGACAACGAATTTGGGTTATATCGCCTTGGCGAAAAAACTGAACGTAGCCGCGGCGCGTTTTACCGATCACGGAATATCGTTTGGCTGGCATAACCATGACTTTGAATTTGTGGCGCTTGAGGACGGCGCTAAGCCCATGGACATTTTATTGGAGCACGCACCAGATATCGCCTGGGAAGCGGATCTTGCGTGGATTGTGCGGGGCGATAGCGATCCCATGGCGTACGTTGAAAAGTATGGAAGTCGGATGTCAGCAATCCACGTAAAGGATATTGCGGCGGATGGCACTAACCTGGACGAAGACGGCTGGTCTGACCTTGGCAAGGGTACGATGGACTGGGCAGCACTACTACAAGCGTGTCGATCGGCAAATAGTGATTTGCTGTATATCCTTGAACACGATAAACCTGCGGACCCAGTAGGGTATGCCAGTCGCTCAGCAACGGCATTTAACGCGTTGTGGGAGGCCACCAATGGGTAACAAGCTTGGGGTTGGTATCATTGGCTGCGGAAATATTTCAGCGGCGTATTTAGAGTTAGCGCCCTTATTTAACGGCTATGACATTCTAGCCGTGGCCGACATCAATATGGATAACGCCAACGAGCGAGCAGCTGAGTTTGATGTGCGCGCGCAAACCGTTGAGGAGCTTCTCGCAGAGGATGATATTGATCTGGTGATTAACCTAACCACTCCGTTGGCGCACGTACAAGTCTCGCGAGCAATTCTGCAAGCAGGAAAACACGTTTATTCTGAAAAACCGTTTGTATTAAGTCTTGAAGAAGCGCAAGACCTAAGTGAACTCGCCAAGGCTAAAGGACTGCGTATTGGCTCAGCACCAGATACATTTTTTGGGGCTAGTCATCAGCTAGCACGCAAACTTATTGATGATGGTGAGATTGGTTCCGTCGCTTCGGGTACCGCTATCGTCATGTCTCACGGGATGGAAGACTGGCACCCGAACCCGGATTTCTTTTTCCAAAAAGGTGGTGGGCCTATCCTGGACTTGGGGCCTTACTATCTGTGTAACCTGATTCAATTGCTTGGGCCGGTTAAACAAGTCAGTAGCTTTGCAAGCATTGTCAGAGAAACACGGACCATTGCAAACGGTCCTCGGGATGGTGAAGAAATTCCTGTAGAGACACCAACTACCATCCACTCGCTGCTGTCATTTGAAAGCGGTGCCATTATCACCTTGTTAGCCAGCTGGGACGTCTGGTCGAATGAACACCCGATCATGGAACTCTATGGGTCTGAAGGCACGATGAATATTCCAGATCCGAATTGGTTTGGCGGCGTTTTAAAAGTGAAGTCACGGGACGATGACGAAGCGACTGAACACGCATGGGAGCATCCATTTGCAGTGCCCAACTTCGAAGAAGTACACGCCAACTATCGTGGTGCCGGATTGGCCGATATGGCCCTCTCCATCCTGGCAGGACAGGATCACAGATGCGGCGCCGAGTTTGCGACCCATGTGATTGAAGTGATGGCGGCTATTTTGACTGCCGGTGAAACGAATCAAGTGCTGACGATGTCCACCCGTTGCGAACGGCCTGAGGCGCTAAGCCCGGAGCAAGCAAGAAGCTTAATGGCTTAAAAGGAATTTTGATAAATTAGAAACTGATGAGTACGAGACCACTGCGAGTTAACGTGACTTGCAGAGGCCAACAAACTGGGTCCTTGCTTTGAGTTGAAGGCGTTGTAATAAGCGTATAAATTTGTTATTAGACGTGGACAATAATCAGATGGAAGCATAGATATGAGCACTTATGAATAAGTGTGCCTTCAGTTTCAGGAATCGCTTCGTAAAACGATGAGCGACAATCCATTCATCTGGAGCGATCTTTCCACATACGATCTTGGCTCGGCAAAGCAGTTCTATCGTGCGTGCTTTGATTGGGAATATCGCGAGCTGGGGGATAGTTACTTTGCGTGTGTGTTGCGTGATGGGTACTCAAGCTCTGGTGTATATGCGATGCCAGAAAAATTCCAGTCTATGGGTATGCTCTCATTCTGGATGTCTTACATCCAAGTTGACGACATACAACACGCGGTAGCTTCAGCGGAACAGTGCGGCGGCAAAGTTGAGGTTCATCCGCAAGCTGCTCCCGGCGGTGGGTTGGTTGCACTGATTAGGGATCCTATGGGAGCAGGATTTACATGCTACGAAGGTGATCCGCTCGGAGCTAAGGAGCAGCTGGCAAAAGCAGGTAGTAGCGTCTGGAATGAACTGCATGTATCTGATGTCAGTAAGATCAAACCCTTTTATACAGACGTTTTTGGATGGGATATTCGTGCAACGGGTACCGGCAATCGGTATGAAATATTTGCGTCCCCCTCTGATGCCGAACCCATAGCCGGTGTTCAGCAAGCGGATAATCGAGAGAAAGGAGACAAAGAATATTGGGGCGTTTATTTTGCAGTTCAAAGCTTGTCTAAGACTGTGGAATTGATCGAACGGCAAGGTGGACAAGTTGGCCCGGAACAACAACTTGGCAGCCAACGGGCGTGTTTGGCGTTTGATTCACAAGGGGCAGCTTTCTACATCCTTGAAGCAGTGAGTAATGAGCTACCTGAAAGAAAATCGTCCATTAACCATGCGTTTAAATGGCGCGCCACACTGGGTTTGCTCTTGGTTGTGGCAGCCGTTTTATTTGAGGCGAATTGGATATGGGGTGCGTTGTTTCTGTTTTGGGTTATCCCTGATATTAAGTCGGGAAGAACATATTTTCTCGAGCTTGTGGAGCGCCAACATAACCCTGTGCACTATTGGTTAATCGTTTCTGCCTGGGTCGTTTTGTCTGTTTATTTACTACTGGGTGGTGCGTTTTAATAGTGCACTGCGGTGTTCATACAGAAATGGGTAATCCTGTAGCGAACTCGTATGAGCGAGTAACGATCTTTTTTACCACCGTTAATTCGCTGTCATCGCGAGGCGAGGTGATTGAAGTCGGTCCCATGACAATTCAATATTTTCAAGCAGACATGCAAGAATGACAGCGGCTGATATGATCACCTTCGCGTTCGTTGCGACCTTGCTGGTAATGTCACCAGGACCCAATGGTGTACTTATTGGAAAAACGATTTCCGCATCGGGTAAGGCTGCTGGATTCGCAAATGTTGCAGGTTTTGTAACTGGCTTCTACTTACACGGCGCCATGGCTATCTTCGGTTTGTCGGTAATTTTGGTGCAATCATCCACAGCTTTTGCCACGGTGAAGTATGTCGGTGCGGCCTATTTGTGTTGGATGGGGTTAAGCGCGTTGATCTCGGCTTGGCGAGGTGATAAACCTGTAGAGACGGCTCCAGGCAGTGGAACGCGAAAGACATTAGGTGTTGCCTATGTAGAGGGATTTATCACTAATGCTCTCAACCCAAAAGTGTCTATGTTTTACTTGGCGGCATTTCCTCAATTTATAACGCAAGGTGACACGTCCATTTCAACATCAGCATTGCTTGTATTTATACACTCACTTATCAATGCGCTTTGGTTTTCTGGCATGGTCATTCTATTTGCTCGATTAAAGCAGAACGTTCGAAAGAACTCGTACCAGCGCTGGATAAAGGGCGTCACAGGTGTGGCGTTTTTAGGTTTTGGAGCGAAGCTCGCCACCTTCAGGACTGGAGTTTAAAATTGCTTTGGCAGATGTAAGGGTTTCTTTATCACATGAGTAATTCCATGAGTATCCTTAGTCACATTACGTTGGGTTCTAATGATTATGAGAGATCAATAGATTTCTATGACGCTGCTTTAGCCCCACTTCGATTTACCCGATTACCGAAGCCTGAAGGCAAGCCCCCTGTTTATGCGGTTGAAGGGGAAATGCCGCATCTCTATTTGTATCAGCCGTTTGATGGTAAACCAGCGTCTGTCGGCAATGGCACGCACGTGGCGTTTCACGCACAAACTCGAACCCAAGTCGACCAATTCTATGAGGCTGCCATGGCTAATGGAGGGTCAGACGAAGGGCCGCCAGGGTTGAGAGATCACTATGGTCCTAACTACTATGCCGCTTACGTCCGGGATCCTGACGGTAATAAGTTACAAGCGGTTTGTTATGCCGATTCTTAATGTGGTGAGATGCCTGTTAGTAACCAGCCGATGGGCGGCTATTTAATGTCAGCCGCACAACTTACCGATAAAGCTCTCCATTATTTTTTCAAAACGCATAAAACGCGCTAATATGATTTCAAAATTCGTAAAACAGATATAATTGATGGACACCGAAGCACTGCGGCTGTTTGTGTTGGCCGCCGACAAGCTCAACATCAGCGCTGCTGGAAATCAGCTGGGCATGGCGCCGTCGGTCGCTAGCAGTAAGCTGGCAAAGCTTGAAAAACAGATGGGGGCCGAGCTACTACATCGCTCTACGCGTCAGGTGTCGCTCTCGTTGGAGGGCAGTGATTTTTTACCTTACGCACGGGAAATGCTGGCACAAGAAGATGCGGCCTATGCAGCGCTGGGGCGTGGTAGTAAGTACGCAAGGGGAACACTTCGATTCACGGCACCCGGTACCTTTGCACAGATGTATATCGCGCCACTACTTCCCAGGTTTCTTGAGCAACAACCGGAGATCTCTCTAGACCTAAGGTTCACTGATTTACAAATGTCTTTAATTGAAGGTAGCTTTGATTTAGCGCTACGCAATTCCGCATCTGAAGACTCAAACCTTAAAGGACGAAAGCTTGCAAGTGATACGCGAATACTGTGTGCTGCCCCCGGTTACCTGAAACGGTTCGGTACCCCAAAAGATCCCCGTGAACTTAACGAGCATCAACTGATCGCATTCAAAGATACTTCAGCGAAAAAACTTATTGCAAATGGAACTGATGAGGGTGTATTCAATCCGGGCGCGTCTCTGGGGCGGGTAACCATTGACGATGGACTAAGTCAAAAGCTTGCAACCATTGCAGGCGTTGGTATTTCAGTGAATTCAATATGGAGCGTTCATCAAGAGTTAAAAGATAAAACTCTTGTACGTGTCTTGCCAGACTATATTGCCGATGATCAATCAGCGTTGTGGCTTTTGTATCCCAAGACCAATGTGTTAACACCTAAGGTCAGAATATTTATCGACTTCCTACTCGAACATCTAAGCCACTTGCCTGAAGATGTGTAAACCAGCATTGAATTTTAATCGGTCTTAATAACGGGAAATACAACCACTGTCAGTACGCGGAGTTACTCTTTATCAACCAACACGTCAACATGGAACGCCTCTAAAACGCTGATGAATGCGCGGGCTTCAGCAGATCGAAGTACATCTCTAAATATGTCGCACATCGTATGCAAAGGGAATTGCACTTAGGCTATGAGTCGGTTAGTGTTCGGCACTGTTGTTTGTTTGCGCTGCTGGAAGCGTTGGTTACACAGAGTCAGGAAAAATTGATGGCTGAGCCGTACCACATGCCCGATGTTTGGAAATCAGAACATAAGCTGTTTCCTTACCAAGTTGGTTTTACTTGTCCGCCACATGACTGGGATGCAGCACCCAGTGATTTTTCCAGTATCAGCCCGGATACTGTTGGAGTGCATGGCTGGATGTTGCACGTACCGGACTACAAGCACCAGTTATCGCAACGCAATAAAAAATTTGAAATGCTGGAATCCTTCGCGCAGTGTATGGCAAACAACGGCGCGGATGTCTGTGGGCAGGTTGGATCCAACTGGGTGCACGCCAGCGGGTTAGGTGTAAACGGCATTCGCGATTTTTGTAAGGATGTTGAAGAGAAGTTCGGTGTCCCACTGCACATGGCGGGCTACGCTATGGTTGAGGCGTTGCGTGAACTAAACGTGGAAAAAATTGCGGTAAACGGTTTATACCACTGGCCTGATTGGTGGAATGGCACAGTAGGGTTCTTGAAAGAAGCAGGCTTCGATGTAGTTTGGGCGGGAAATTTTGCTGATCAAGGCTGGTTCAGTTCGCAGCAGCAGGTTAATGATTGTCGTTGGGTGTTTGACGGGGATTTAGCTGAGAAAAGCTTCACTTATGTTGCAGAACACGCCCCGGATGCAGATGCCTACCTGGGTTTGGGGATGTGTAATTTCAGAACTGGTCCAAATGGGCAACCACAACGCATGCTGCATCAAACAGAAAGCTTGGAGGCAAAACTCGGAAAACCGGTGGTGTGCAACGACACCGCTTTGTACTGGCGAATCATGAAAACGCTGGGTATTGCACCGATCAAACCCTGTGGCCAACTGCTGAGTAGACTGTAATGCACCCGATTATTGCGCTTTGGGCTGTTCCGCGTTCGACCTCGACGGCATTTGAATGGATGATGCGTCAACGAGGTGATTTAGACTGCTTACATGAACCGTTTGGCGAAGCCTGGTACCAGGGTGAAGAGCCTTTGTGGCAGCGCTTTAAGGAGGGCGATAAAGTCACGCCAGGGCTTACCTTACAAAGCACTTGGGAAGACATTCAACAACGCGCTGAACGAGGCCCGGTATTTATTAAAGACTTCCCACATTACATTAGCCATATGTGGGATGAGACATTCCTATCTCATTTCACGCACGCGTTTTTAATCCGTGATCCGGCACTGACTATCACATCGATGTACGACAAATGGCCGGATTTTCATGAGGGCGAAGTCGGCTTTCCAGAGCAACGTGCGTTATTTGATTTGCTCAGTGCGTTGCACGGCAAAGCTCCGTTTGTTTTCGATAGTGATGATTTGTTGGAAAATCCGAAGGAAATGGTAGCTAGGTTCTGCGAGGCGGTGAATATCGACTACATGGAAAGTGCCTTAAGCTGGGAACCTGGTGCGCAGACTGAAGATTACAGTTGGTGGGACGGTGGCTCATTTCATAAGAACTTAAGAGAGTCCACGGGGTTGCAACGTCAGCAACGACGTTATGTGGATCTGGATGCAACGCCGCAACGGGTGCAGCAAGTCTATCGAAGAATGAAGCCGCACTACGAGCGCTTGTACCAACATCGAACGTTACCCTAACTGGCTGACCCAAGCACAATACTTAAGTCAGCCATTGTAAATAGATCAGTCATTGTAATTAGAAGGGTGCAAAACCATCACTGCCCACGGTCGGTACACTCCATCGTTCCTCTGCGCTGATTGCTTCCGGTGCCCGTTGAGGTTGCGGTATGGCCCCGGATTCACCGTACAACCACAATACAAAATTTGAACGTTCGCCCTCGGTTATCGGCATCGATTCGTGTGGCACGCTGCCGTGATGTATCAGTGCGGTGCCAGGAGCAAAAGTTAGTTCACTAATCTGCTGGGTTTCGCGGTCAAAAAAGCGAACGCCAGAACCTGAAAACGCCTCGTCTGGCAGATTCAGGTTTATGTTCAACGTAACCGACGATGCATCAGTATGTGCTCGCAACGAGGTGTCGGTATCCGGTTGCCATTGAATAGAGAAGCCAAACGTTTGTGAGTCGTAGCCGACAATATCTGGAAAGAGCATTCTTGAAATGGGTCGCATGTAGGCGTTCATGAGGTTCTGGTAAAACGCCTGAAAATTTGGCGCTGCCAAGTAACCCTCAGAACGGCTGTCCAACATAGCCCCGCCCCGGTTGAGTGAAATTCCGTAGGGTGGTCGCAGAGGGATCTCTGCGTTCGCCACATGGTCGAGGTACGTTCTTAACACCGCTAAGCGTTCTGGATTGAAAAACTGCGCTTCGTACACACCGGGGAATACTTCCTTCCAAAGATCACGTACGGCGGTCTCTTTGCTCGGGTCATCCCAGGCGCTCTCTACTGCGGTGCGTAGCTTATCGTCGTATAGACTGCTACTCAGAACGTTAAGGTCTTCGCTGTTAGACGCTTCCCATTCTGCCCAGGCGTCACCAAATAGGTGTCGGTTCTCCATCCAAAACCGGTGAACGGAAGGGTCCCTTTGAAGCATGGCGTTTCTTGTAGGCCGTTCGATTGAACGGGCCATCGACAATGCATTACTGGTCATAGTGATAATTCGCTGTAGTGTTAGGTGGTTACGGATAACCGATCGGCAGGCCTGACGGGCTGCTCGGCCGCTAATGTCAGCAATGTAAGTGGTAAGGCAGACCAGTTAAACACACGATTTGTGAGTTCTGTTTTCGCCAATTCCAAATAATCCCAAACGATGATTCAAGCACAACAGCGGGTAGAATTAAATCCACACCATCAGTTGAGTAGGTAGGAATTATGCTCGGAGAAGACCATTCGATTCTGCATGAATTTCCAGAGTATGCAGAGAAAGTGCAGTCGCTCAAAAAAGCCAATCCGGAGTTTGGCAAACAGTGTGATCGGTACGATGCTCTGGATGCCCAAATTCGAGAGCTTGAGCTGGACGGATCCCCAATCTCAGATGCCGATATGCGAGAGCTGAAACACGAACGTCGAACGCTTAAAGACCAATTGTTTGAACAGCTTAGAGCGGATTAATTTCGTTAATACACTTACCTATACCGAGTTGTCGGCGTTCAGAAACGTTTTCTGGTTACTCGATGATTCTATGTGTTGAGCCAAAGCCCTAGTGTGTAACTCGGTTCAGTTGTGCAGCAATAATGTCACCGTACAAACTTGAATCGTCACCCGTATAAACCATCCCAGACGCAAGCTTGCTGGCCAATATTGCAAATTTTACTTTGTCGGGTAAGTTTGTTTGCAGACGGTTGCTGAAGTCTTCGGAGTCTCGAACAATTTTAGGCATATGTGCAAGCATCGCTTTTTGCTGCAAGGGTAAGGTTAACTGTTCCGGGTTGGACTCGAAATAATCGTACATCCGTGCGTAATGTGCGTTGATTTCTCGGCTAAGTAGGTTTGAGATGTCTGTGTACGACTGACTGCCATCCAGTTCACGGTGCTTTCGTATGATGGCGTTGGCTTCAACTTCAGCCATCTCATTTAAGATATCGATGACATCGCTGACGTACTCATTTTTGTGAGTTAAAAATTCTTTATCTGAAAACAGTAGGTTGGCAATGATCTCGTAAGACGATGAAATTACCCCGCATTTGTTAGCAGACGCGTCGCGCATGATAACAACCCCACGTTGTTGTAGAGTTTGTCGTGCAGTGGGAGTAATAAAAGAGTTGGCGCCTTCCACAATCACCTGCGAGCTGGGGGTGCCTTCTGAATTAAAGTAGCGATCTACGTTACTGTTACTGATGGTTTCAGGTCGGCCGCCTGCAGGAATGAATAAGTCGGTTTCTACCGTGAAAATTAAACTGCCGAACGTCTTATTAAAGTTATCGGTTGAAACCCATTCCTCCTGTAATCCCGAGTCGGTCATAGTTAGTTTTTTGTAAACGTCGCTGATGCCTTGTTTGCGAGTTTTTAAACGATAAAGAATAAATCCACCGGTATGTAATGCGGCTGGGTCATAGCCTTCGATATCACTGGATAAAACGATGGCCGATAAGGCATCACGATCCAAGCCTTGTGGGTCGTAAAGTGCGCCGGTACCGTCCACAATCAGTTTAATTGCTACTTTTGGGCAACGCTCTAGCAGTAGACGCATACCGTTTCCGGCGACATCGCCGTTGGGGCCGCCGGTAAATTTCACACTAAAGGGATCGGCATGCATATCGATACCCATGGCGTTCATGGTGACCTCAGCAAACCGAATAACGCCGATGGACGTTACGCCATATTCCTTGTGATTAATGCCGATGGCTTTACTTGACATGATGCCCTTACCCAACAGGTAACCGCGACGCTCCGCCAAGCGAGCCATACGCTCGATCATGACATTGTGCATATTCTCATCAGGGCCCAGCTCTATCGGCTCCGCTTGCCCGTAGTAGTCCACCACTCGTGGGTCTTTAGCGCGACCGGTGTCGTCGGTTACAAACAGATCCAGAAAAGCATTCGCGAATGCCTGTTGAAGCTTGTACAGATATTGTTCCCGTTGCTCAGAGGTTGTTCTTGGATCAATGTTCAAGATTGCCACCATCTTGGAGCCACCTTCGTAAATATCCTTATTCTTCAGGTGTTGCGTATGGGCTAGTACATAGTTTTCCTTGAACAATGTGCTGGCGTTGTTCGCGTAATCATCGTCGCTTTGCGTAATGACGGTTCGCCAACCCCCTCGCGCGATATCGGAAAAACCGATATGGAATCCACTGCCACGCCTGCCGGAGAAAAAGGTAATTCGAAAAGGGCGCTCGGTTGGGAGGTTTTCAGTTAAGTTTGAATCGAGTTCTTCTAGATACGCAGGATCCAATCGAAAACTCAGCGCATGTTTTTCGATAACAAAGAAATTTGTTTTTAGACAATTTGAGATAAATGACAGCGCACACCGAAATACGACTCGGCGCAGATTATCGATGATTCGCCGTCCCGAGTTAAAGTTATCAACCAGGTCACGAGCGCTTTGAAGTTTTTCGGTATAAGCCGTCTCGCGATCGGTAAGGTTTGGATCAAAGCGTGTATAGAACAACTCAACGAGCGCTAGGCTGACACTTGGGTTGTTTAAAAAAGCTCGGGTTATATTGTCGCGCTCGTAGATTTGCGGTGCATTGTGTGCAAGGTTGGTATGGCAGAACCCGATCATGGCGGAAATCAGCGTAGAGTCAGGGCCACTCATAATGCCCAGTCTGATCAGTTTTGCGTAACTGGGGGCAGTTGTAGAGGTAATTTGCGTGCTGTAGAGCTCCAGCTGAAGATTGGTATACAGTGGCGAATTTACCGCTAAGTCAGATTTGTTATTGGGTTTAACGTAGAAGGTTGCCAGAAAGTACGGGGTTATGGAATTTTTCACACTTAGGTGATACGCCCGTCTTACTCCGATTTCCAGTCGTCGGAACACTTCGATGACTTGTTGTAGAAACCCGGAATGCGGAGGATTGGTTACTCCAAACGATACGCGTGTCTCTTTGTATTCAGTGTCTTCCACATTTAAGTAGATACCCCCGTTACGCTGGGTGTTGAGGTACAGGCGGACAACGCGTGCAACACGCAGAGGAGGAGACGTCAGTACATAATCCGCGTAACTATCGATGAAAACATCGATCGCCCCGTGAATGCGTTTTTCCGCAATATCCGGTAGACCCTGTTTTACATGCTTAAATATTTCTGACCGGAGTGCATCGGGCACGGATACGACAGCTTTTCCTGTGGTCCCCTCATCTTCTGTTACCTGGAAGTCACAGCGTAGGGTTTCCATGGCATGGTCGCTGCCGGGTAAGGAATTAAAGGATGTCGTTATTTCAGCGTACTGAAGTGGCTTCTCAGGGAGCTCGCTCAAGGTTCTGTACACAGAGCCTTCTGAGGAAAGTTGCGCAATCATCAAGCGCGACTCTCGATCCAATAACGTGATTCTCTCCAACGTCTCCATTTTATGCAGACTCAGCGTTAGTAGCGTCAGTGCATCCACTTCTTCCTTATTGAGATTCAGAAAGTATGGGCTCATCTCACTCTGAATCCAGGCCAGGTTCCGTTCAGCCTGCGTTTGAAAATCGTTGAGTGTTGATTGAATGGTGTCGGCGACAGAATCTGTGGAAGATGACATGTCTAGAATCCTTTTTGCATCGAGTTAGGTTGGTGGCTTACAAACGGCGATACATCACCTGACTCGGTTGCTTAAGCGGCCTGTTTGTGGGGATGTGGGAAGGTGTTGCACTAGATTAGAACATTGTCGGAAAAAGATATCCAAGCAATTTTCAGCCCCAACCGACCGCAGGACGGTTTGGGCTCGAACATGGTGTGTTTCTGGATTTTCCTGTTCGGGAAGGGCGCATGAAAAAACCAGTTTCACCACTCGGTAATGACTTGACCTAAAGCTCTACTCAGTGTGTTAATAATAGGCTGAATTGTGCAGATTTCTTCTTGGAGCTTAAGACTATGAATTCATTTGAGGTGGCGAGTAAATTTTTTGAGGCCTGCGAAACTCCTTTGGGCTGGGAAGGCTGTAAAGAATATGTTGCTGAAGGGGCAACGTTTTCGGCACAAAGCGAGCCCTTGGTGGACATTGATACGGTACAAGGCTATTGCGATTGGATGCACGGGTTCGGTACCGTGATATCACCCGAGGGTTCTTACGAATTGCACGCATCCAGCTACGATGAAACTACCCGCACAGCGCTGTTCTATGCGACTTATCACGGTAAGCACACCGGTGACGGCGGGCCAGTGCCGCCAACCGGCAAATCGACCGCATCGCATTACGTCTATGCCGTTCAAATGAACGAGCAAGGTAAAGTGGAGCACATGGTGAAGATTTGGAACGCACCTTGGGCCATGAAAGAGCTTGGTTGGATGTAGAGCGTGGAGGGGGGGGCAAAACTCAGGGCTTGGCGGTTTGTTGCCAGGTATATTGTTAGGTGATTTTCCGGGTGTTTTTCCGGGTGTTTTGCAGGTGTTTGCCCCGGTGTTTCCTCCGGTGCATTGCTGGTGAAATGTGGTGAATAAAATACTACGTGTAGCTGTGTTACTGGGTAGTCTTTGTATCCTTCTGCCAGTTTCTGTAACTGCACAGATGCCGTCTGCAAATCTGGGGCCCTATGTATCAGACCAGAAAACCCTGGCCCGTTTGGACGACTGGCTACTTCGTGTTCATAAGGCTGACAAATTTAACGGAACCGTACTGATAGCTAAGGATGGAGACATACGCTTTGCAAAATCTTACGGATTCCACAGCAGCGACGCGGTAAAACCCTTAACGAAAAATTCTTCGTTTAATCTGGCGTCGGTTTCAAAACCGTTTACAGCGTTAGCAATTGTGTTGTTAGAACACGAATCACAGCTTTCCTATGACGATGACCTCGGGGATTGGATCCCCGAATTAGATTTTTATGAAGGAGTCACCGTTCAGCATCTGTTACATCACACCTCAGGGATGCCTGACTACATTGGTTTAGCATCCGAGTATATAGAAGAAGGTAGTATTTTTACAGTAGACGACATGCTTGCTTTGTTTCGTCAACAAAAGCCTGAGCTCTACTTCACGCCTGGTGATGAGTTTGATTACAGCAACACAGGTTATGTGCTACTTGCCGAGATTGCCGAACGAGTATCGGGTCAATCGTTTGAGCAGTTTATGCAGAACACTATCTTTGAACCCCTAGGAATGGACGATACACAGGTTTTTAACCTGCTCTCTTCCGAAGAGCCAAGGAATCGCGTTTTCGGTTACAAAAACCGTCCAGCCCTGTTCATTAAGAAAAAAATACCGCATGACCTAAACGTTTTCGATGGCGTGGTTGGGGATGGGGCCGTTTATTCAAGTGCCCTGGATTTGTATCGCTGGCACAACGCGTTAAACGAGGGTGTTTTGCTGCCGGTTGATGTCTATGGCGTGGCGTATCGCTCCGGACGATTGAATGACGGTTCGGAAACCGGTTATGGCTTTGGTTGGGTAATACATTCTGAAAACGCAGTTGAACACACGGGCCTTTGGCAAGGTTTTAGTAGTTATCTATACCGAGATTTTGCTGACGATGAACTCCTGGTGGTGTTGGATAATTCATCCAGTGAATCAACGACAGGATCTGATGAATCACCCTTCGACACGATCACATTCGAACTGCAGAACGTTATGGATAGGTTAGATGGGTCGTAGGGGTCAATACGGGTGGTAACAATGTAGTCGGGTAGCGCAAGATCGCCATACCCTGATGACGGTGTTTATTACCAGCTCGTTTGAAACCACTTGCTCAGTGCAGGGACCCATGACTCATGCCACCTGCGGTGCTATGTTGTTGTCTCCATGGGTCATCGTAACTAATCGTGAAAGACGAAAGAGACATAGAAAAAGAGTATTCCACCGCAGAGTTTGTATCAAAACTACGACGACTGGCTGATGCGTTGGAATCGGGTGAAAGATTTGAGATACAAATTGCCGGTGAACGGATCTACGTTCCCGTAAGGGCCACGTTCAATATCGAACACGAACGTGAGGACGGCGAGGAAGAGATTGAGTTCCAGTTAAAGTGGCGCAATGACTAAACTTTTATAACAACGCTTTTAGCCGCTCTAGATACGCCGCTTCGTCAGGGGCAACACCCTGGCGTTGCGCGTCCCATAAAAATACGGCCAGGCATTCCATCATCTTGTGTTCCACTTCATGGCCGTCTTGATATTTCAAAAGTAAGGATCGCGTTAAGCTGCGTATGCCGGCCGGCCGGTCTGTGCCCACCTGTTCGCGTAGTGCCAAATGGAGTGACAGATGCAAAAACGGATTCTCGTCCGCGTGTTCAGATGTGAAGTCTTGATCGAGCACGTCATCGTCTTGCACCATCAGGGGGTGATACCACGGGTGTTCTTCGATGAGCGTGGCGATTTGCTTTTCTAAGGGTTCAAGGTGCTCGTTGGCCAGCTTCTTCTTCCACGCTTGCCGAAACTGATCTCTGAGCTGTTTTCTGTCATCGCTGAATAACATGCGGTGCTAATCCTTAGAGTTCCGGGCAGTGGATAATGCGGAGGAATGATTGGCTCCAGCCATTTTCTTTGTCGCTGAAACCCCATAGTGGTCAATGGCGTTTTTTAGAGCTAACAGTAAGCCCACCAGGATAAAAGCCCCGGGAGGAAGCAGGGCAATCAACAAGGCGCCCCCCAACCACTCGCGCAGTGCACCCAACACGATTAAAACGATGCCAAAGCCTACGCCCATGATCAGGCCATCAATCAGTGCGTCCGCAACTCCGTGATTGCGCGCATAGACTTCCGCTCTACCGAGTATCAGACAGTTTGTCACGATCAACGGTAAAAATAAGCCCAACGATCGATGGATGGGCGTAGCGTAGGCCAGCAATAACTGTTCAATTATCGTTACTGTGCCTGCAATGATGAGTACGGTCATCGGTATTCGAACCGTCGTGACCAACCGATGCCGGAAAGCGGCCACCACGCCATTGGAAACGCACAGCGTCAGTAGCGTTGCCAGTGCTAAGGTGAATCCATTGATTGCGGTGTTGCTGACCGCCAGTAAAGGACACAGGCCAAGCAACATGACCAGCGCGGGGTTTCTGTCCCAAACGCCCTCGCGCCAGCGTTGAACTGAAAAGAGATGCTGTGGGGTGGTTGAGTCGCTCATGGTGAGGCTTTAAAGAATTGGGTTTTTAACGATTCTTCGCCAGACGCCTCATACCAGCGAAGTACACGGTACACGGTGTTGACAACCGCTCGGGGCGTGATGGTAGCGCCGGTAAATTGATCAAAAACACCACCATCTTTTTTCACACGCCACTGCACATCGGTCAAGCTGGCCAGAGAGGCTTCATCAAACGTCGTAATCCAATCCGACTTGGCACGTTCAATGTCGTCGCCGAGC
Source organism: Granulosicoccaceae bacterium (assembly GCA_020629835.1). Classification (GTDB taxonomy): domain Bacteria; phylum Pseudomonadota; class Gammaproteobacteria; order Granulosicoccales; family Granulosicoccaceae; genus Granulosicoccus. The sequence continues at coordinate 145,853 of JAHDCO010000003.1, read as the reverse complement.
CCGGGTGTTTCCTTATGCCTGAGTACACGCACACCCATGAGCGTTTGGTTCCTATCGATTGCGATCAGTAGTTCAATATCCCCGGTGTAACCATCTGGCGCTACCGCTGTCAGCGCAACACCGTTCCACTGCGAATCTTTTACGATGGGATAAACGGTTTGGGGTTCGCTCGAACCAAGCTCTGCGTGATTCACGGTGAAGGCTTTAGCGCCCAGCTGATTGTCATGGGCTTCAGCGGGTACGATGTCTGCCAGGCTTTGTTCCAGCCATCGTTGCTCGCTGGCCGTCACAGCATCCTTTGTTAACCAGGCCACAGCACTTACCCCGATGACTACGGCTAAGGCTGTTACGGCTAAGTGCGCGCCGCCATTCACTGCGGTTGATCCCGGACGCAAACGCGATCTAATAAGGGCGCGCATGCGTTCATGAGTAGTACCGCGAACGCGACGCCTTCAGGATAATTGGAGTGCACGCGTAACACCACACAAAGAATGCCAATACCTGCGCCGTACCATAGCCGTGCACTTCGACTACTTGGGGCGGTGACCGGATCGGTCGCAATGAAAAAGGCACCAAAAATCAGGCCGCCGTAGAACAGTACCCAGGGTAGAGGTAGTGTTATGTCCGGCATCCATACGGTGTATACGATATACGTCGTTGTAGCGGCAGCAAGCATGGCAACAGGTAAATGCCAGCGAATGAGCCCAACAAACAATAAATACAAACCACCGGCTAACCACGCCGCGCTCAAACTAATCCAGGCTATCGAAGTAGCGCTGCCGATGCCGATTCCCGTGTTAGAACCGTTGACGCCCGACACGCCCGACACGCCCGACACGCCCGACATGCCCGACATGCCCGACATGCCCGACATGCCCGACGCGCTGGTCGTAGCACTACTTGCGGCGTGTGTGGCTGTACGAAATTGATCGAGCGGCGTAGCCTGTGTTACCGCATCCCATGCGCTTGTTACGCCGCTGGATGCGGTGATTTGTGACCAGACGCGTTCCCAAGTGTCTGGGTTAAACCAGCCACCCAACCACTGTGGTTCTATCCATTGGGTTGTGTTCTGCGGAAACGAAATGAGCAGTACGGCGTAGCCGACCATGGCGGGGTTGAATGGGTTTTGCCCCAGGCCACCGTACACGTGTTTACCTAACAGGGTTGTTGCAGCAGCACCAATTACCAGAACAAACATCGGTACCGCTGGCGGTAAACATAAGGCGAGCAGCCAGGCAGCCAATACGATCGAGCCATCATTGAGGCCGTGGCGTATTGATCGCTGTCGTAGTAAGAGGGCTCCGGCTTCGAACAGTACGCACAGCAGTATGAGCAGTAAACCGTTAGTGACTACACCCGGGCCAAACCATAAGGCCATCAACGCGGTACCTGGTACCAAGGCCCAACACACACGCGTCATGATGCGTGTGGTATCCCGGCGTTGAGCTGGATTTGCTTGCCGGTAGCTTTGCAGCGCAGGAATCATGCGGATGGTTTCTTGCGTTTTACACGCGCCAGCGCTGCCTGAATATCCGCTTTTGCATGTTTAGCCGCCGCGGCTGCGCTCCGCCGTTGTTCATCTGCAACCGCTTTTTCTAACGCCCTTTGTTCGACGCGTGCGGCGTGTTGTTCTGAACGTGTACGCGCTAAAGCGGCATCGGCTTCGTTTTGTGCCTGTTCTGCGACCGAGCCTTTTGCAAACCGAAACCACTGGGTCAACGGTATGTGTGCCGGGCACACGACATCGCAGCAACCGCACAGCACACACGCGTCTAATCGATAGTGCTTAAGCACATCGTGATCATCACTCCTGGCGGCGGTATACAACTCCTGCGGTAGTAGATTGGCTGGGCAAACCGTTGCACATTCAGCACAGCGAATGCAGGCTGAGGGTGGTTGGCTTTGGTGTGAAGGCCCGATCAGTAACGCATTGCAGCCAGCCAGAATGGGCGCATTGTCAATCGGCCGTGAAAAACCGCTTAGCGGTCCGCCTACTTGCACAGCCGTCGGGTTAAGCCGTAATGCCTCGGCTAACCCAGTATGCTGTGATGCAGCAAATTTCAAGACAGCATTCAACGGAGTGCCAAATCGTACGCTCAAGGTGGTGGTATGCATCAAGTCCTGAGTTGACACCGATATCAATCGATCAATCGCTGCGTTTCCATTCAAGGCGTTATAAATAGCCATTACGGTGCCCACGTTGACGCATAAGACGCCTGCATCCGCGGCTCGTTGGTTTGGTGCTAAGTGCAATCCGGTTAACCGCTGAACCAGTAAGGATTCAGCGCCACTGGGGTACACGGCGGGTAAAGTCACCCAGGTCAAGACGGGGTTTTGTTGGTGAGTTTTGTCACTAGTCAGTGCGTCGATAGCGCTCTGCTTGTCGTCCTCAATAGCGAATAGTGTTTGCGTAGGTTGTATCCACTCCACCAGCGCGTGGCACGCTTCGATGACCGAACTTGCATGGCTTTGCATAAGCATGCGATCGCATTCCACGCCCGGCTCACATTCAACCGCATTGATGATGAGGGTGCGTTCGGTGTGTTGTAGTACTCGCTCAATTTTTTTTGCCGTGCTAAAGCCTGCGCCACCCAACCCTTGCACGCCAGCCATGGTAAGTCTTGAAAGCTTATCCTGAGTGGTTACGTTCTGTGCAAGAGGTGCCAGCGGTAACGCTGTATCCAGTCCATCCGCTTCCAGTTCCCACGTCGGTACTTCAAGGTGTGATGGGTGAGGCCATGCATGATTGACTTGCGCCCGCAAAGTGCCTGATGTGGGTGCGATGACACCTTGCGCAATCGATTCTCCGCGTAACACAGACTGGCCCGGTTCATACTGACTGTGCAGCACCGCACGCGAATAACTTACCGCCGGTAAATAGTAAGTTGCCTGTAGCGGCAGCGTATGAATCTGGTCATCAATGGTGGAGTTTGCTGGTCGTGATAAGGCCAACCCACCTTTCATGGCAAAGCGCTTTGGTGCGTTCACGAGCGTTGCTCTGGGGCGGCCGGGCGCCACTGGGTGATTTCTGCGGTGGCCGGTACCAGCGATATGCAGTCCACAGGGCACGGTGCAATACACAGTTCACAACCGGTGCAGTCCTCGGCAATGACGGTATGCATCAATTTACCGCTGCCCACAATCGCATCCACCGGACACGGTGGAATGCATAGCGTACAGCCTATACACACGGCCTCGTCAATGAGCGCCACCAGCGGTGGTTTGGAAACACCGAATTGTTTGTCCAGTGGGAGGGCCTCTACGCCGAGTAATTCGGACAACGCGTGAATGGTTGCGTCTCCGCCCGGTGGGCACTGGTTAATACCGGCACGGCCATCGGCAATGGCTTCAGCGTAAGGCCTGCAACCGGGGAAATGACATTGCGCGCATTGGGTTTGCGGTAAGCAATCGTTAATGCGTTCTATTAAGGTTTCCTCTGAGCTTTGGCTGTTGCCCAAGCGCGCAAACCCGTAGCCAATGGCAAGACACAGCAGCAGTAAACTGGTTAATGCAAGCCAAGTCACGTTAGGTTACCCCGGCAAAGCCCATAAAGGCCAACGACAGAATACCTGCCGTAATAAAAGCAATGGCAGCACCTTGAAAGGGCTTGGGGACATCGGCTTTGTCTAAACGCATGCGTATGGCTGCAAATAAAATCAGAACCAGGGTAAAACCTACCGCAGCTCCAAAGCCCTGTAACAGGGCTGAAAACAAGGTGTTCTGTTGTTGCGTTGTTAGCAGCGCTACGCCAAGTACAGCGCAGTTTGTGGTAATGAGCGGTAAGTACAAGCCCAATACCTGGTGTAGCAACGGACTGTGGCGACGCATAACCAGCTCAGTAAACTGAACCACAACGGCAATGATAAAAATGAAACCGATGATGCGCAGGTACTGAACATCCAGTGGTACCAGGATATAGGTGTGCAACAAGTGGCTCAGTAAAGCCGCCAATGTGAGTACGAACGTTGTAGCAATGCCTAACCCCAGCGCATTAGCTACACGGTTTGATACGCCCATGAACGGGCACAACCCCAGGAATTGCACCAACACAAAGTTGTTAACGAATACTGCACTGATAACGATCAGTAGCCAGTCACTCATACACTACTTCACGCGCATGCCAGGCTTTGCGCCATCGTCCGGTGATAGAAGGTACAAGTCAGAACCGCCTGGGCCCGCCGCCATGACCATGCCTTCGGACAAACCAAAGCGCATTTTTCGAGGGGCCAGGTTCGCTACCATGATAGTTTTGCGCCCCACCAAATCCGCAGGAGAGTACGCGGACTTAATGCCTGCAAATACATTACGCTGTTCAAAACCAATATCTAACGTAAGTTGTAATAACTTATCCGCACCTTCTACTGGTTGCGCATCCACAATCTCAGCGATGCGGAAATCCAGCTTGGCAAAGTCATCAATTTGAATCGTATCCATTAAAGGATCCAAACCAAGATCGATGGCGGTTGGTTTCGCACCTGAGCCATCGGCTGCATTGCCGGAATCACTTGACGATGCTTTGGTAGCTTCCAGTACCGCCTGCACCTGTTTGTCTTCCACACGCATCATCATCGGTTTGTATTTGTTGATTCCGTGACTAACCAGTGGTTGCTGTAACGAGGCCAGCGTCAGTTCGGTATTGAGAAAAGCTTCTGTCTTTTTAGCAAGCTCAGGCAATACCGGAGATAAGAACGTCATGATGACGCGAAAGTAATTCAGACCGACCGTGCAGATTTCCTGCACCTCAGTTTGCAGTTCCGGGTTTTTAATTTTTACCCAAGGTTCAGCGTCATTGATGTACGTGTTCGCTTGTTCAGCCAACAGCATGATTTCACGCATGGCTTTTCCGAATTCACGTTGTTCGTAGTAATCGAGGATGACTTTCTGCGCAGACACCATTTGGTCGTAGTGGTCGCGCTCGCTGGCGGGATAGGTTTCACTCAGCTGCCCGTCGAATTTCTTTGTTATAAACCCTGCGCAGCGGCTGGCAATATTAACGACCTTGCCAACTAAATCAGCGTTAACGCGCGTAACAAAATCATCGAGGTTTAAGTTTAAATCGGTTACCGCGCTTGAGAGTTTTGCTGCGAAGTAGTAACGCAGATACTCGGGACTCATGTGGTCTAACCAGGTGCGCGCCGTGATGGACGTACCCCGTGACTTAGACATTTTGGCACCGTCGACCGTAAGAAAGCCATGGCAGAACACGCCGGTGGGTTTTCTTAAGCCTGCGTTCTCCAGCATGGCTGGCCAGAACAAACAATGAAAGTTAGCGATGTCTTTACCAATGAAGTGATACACCTCGTGGTCGCTGTCGGCTTTCCAGGTTTCCATAAAATCGAAACCGTTTTGATCGCCCAAATATTTGTGCGCTGCGATGTAACCAATGGGCGCATCGAGCCACACATAGAAGTACTTTCCTGGTGCGTTTGGAATTTCAAAACCAAAGTACGGCGCATTACGAGAGATGTCCCAATCCTGTAAGCCGGTGTCCAGCCATTCTTTAAGTTTGTTGGCTACTTCCGGCTGTAGCGCGCCACTTGTGGTCCACGCTTTCAGCATGTCGGTAAATTTACTTAACGCAAAGAAATACTGTTCGGAATCTTTGAGTACCGGCGGCTGGCCGGACACCTGACTGATCGGGTTTTTTAATTCGGTGGCGTCGTAGGTGGCGCTGCACACTTCGCAGTTATCACCGTACTGATCAGCCGTTCCACAATTGGGGCATTCACCTTTGACGTAGCGATCAGGCAGGAACATGTTTTCCTGCTCATCAAACAATTGCTTGATGGTGCGCTTAACAATGTGACCGGCTTCATTTAACCGGTTATAGATCATTTCTGCGAGTTCTTTGTTTTCAGCAGAATGCGTGGTGTGGAAGACGTTCGGGCTGAGCAGAAAGTCTTCGATGTCCGCCTCATGGCTCTGTTTTACCTGTGAGATAAGCGCCTCTGGCGTGGTGCCTTCGGCCTGGGCTTTGAGCATAATGGGGGTGCCGTGTGCATCGTCGGCCCACACCCAGGTGCATTCGTTACCTGCCAGGCGCTGATAGCGCACCCAAATATCGGTCTGGATGTGCTCTAGAAGGTGACCAATGTGCAGGGGGCCGTTGGCGTACGGCAGGGCTGCGGTCACAAGAATCTGTCGAGTCATTGCTCTTCGGTGTATGATTAGCGGTTCGCTCTACAGTCTAACAGTCTGCCCTTCTGCGAGCCACGAAACACCATGTCTGAACTGTCCAAGGACCGCGTCGAATCCACCGTTAATGAGTTCATTGATCCACACCTGGAGCAAAGCTTTGCTGATGCCGGTGTTGTCGATTCCGTTGCCGTCAACGGCAGTGAAGTAGTTATCACTCTGACGTTGCCTTACCCGGCTGCGCGTTATCAGGAAACCCTGCAAGCTGAGCTTCAAGCGGCCATTGGTGCGGCAACGGACCACGCCGATGTTAGCGTTAAGCTGACGGTCAATAAAAAGATCATTGCCCACTCTGTGCAGCAAGGCGTTAAGCGCATGGAGCGGGTGAAAAACATCATCGCCATCGCCTCGGGTAAAGGTGGTGTGGGAAAAAGCACCACATCGGTCAACCTGGCGCTGTCCTTAGCCGCCGAAGGTGCCGTGGTGGGTTTATTAGACGCCGATATTTACGGGCCAAGTCAGCCTCGCATGATGGGCTTGTCGGGTCAGCCAGAAAGCTCCGACGGCAAAACGATCGAGCCGATGGAAAACTACGGTGTGCAGACCATGTCCATCGGGTTTTTGATTGAAGAAGACACGCCGATGGTGTGGCGCGGGCCGATGGTGACTCAGGCACTGGAACAGCTGCTTAATGACACCAACTGGCGCGACCTGGATTATTTGCTGATCGATTTACCGCCAGGAACCGGCGATACCCAACTGACCCTGGCTCAGAAAGTACCGGTCAGTGGTGCTGTCATCGTCACGACCCCGCAAGACATTGCTCTGCTGGATGCGCGCAAAGGGCTGAAGATGTTTGAAAAGGTCGCGGTACCGATCCTTGGCATTGTGGAGAACATGTCCACGCACATTTGCAGCTCTTGCGGTCATGAGGAGCACATTTTTGGAGACGGTGGTGGTGCACGGATGGCCGAAGAGGCGGGTGTCAATCTCTTAGGCGCACTGCCGTTGGAGATGTCGATTCGTTTGCAGGCGGACAGTGGTAAGCCGACGGTGGTATCAGATCCTGACAGCCGAACTTCCGAGATTTACCGAGAAATTGCCAGGAAAGCCGCCGCGCGGTTGTCTAAGCAAGCCAAAGACTACAGCGCCAGTTTCCCCAAGATCGTTATTCAGAACACGTAAAACGCGCCAGCGGCAGCGCTAGATTAAGGAACCCTCATGAGTATTAAGTCGGACAAATGGATTCGTCGCATGGCGCAGACCGATGCCATGATCGAGCCGTTTGAAGCTGGCCAGGTGAGGGTGGATAGCCAGAACGAGCGCATCGTATCCTACGGCACCTCCAGTTACGGATACGACGTTCGCTGCGCGGATGAATTTAAGATCTTCACCAACATCAACCACGCGGTGGTTGACCCAAAGGCGTTCGACCTCGACAGCTTTGTGGATGTGAAATCCGACACCTGCATCATCCCCCCAAATTCATTTGCACTGGCCAGAACGGTTGAGTACTTCCGAATTCCGCGGAACGTGCTGACCGTTTGCCTGGGCAAGAGCACCTACGCACGTTGCGGCATCATTGTGAACGTCACCCCGTTGGAACCTGAATGGGAAGGCCATGTGACCTTGGAGTTTTCAAACACCACCCCGCTGCCGGCCAAAATTTACGCCAACGAAGGTGTGGCTCAAATGCTGTTTTTTGAGAGCGATGAAGTCTGCGAGACTTCCTATAAGGACCGCGGCGGGAAATATCAGGGTCAAACGGGCGTCACGCTGCCAAAAACCTGACCTGCCGTCGCATTTCCCAAAAATGCGCCAGTAGCGGCTCACAAATGCGTTCTGTGGTTGCCGTTAATTCAGCCTATGCTTAAGTAGGTAAATTGAGTCACGAAAGCTTGCCAGCACCGTTGCGTCCGCTTATCCGGTAGGCGCACTATTTCACTGTTGGTTTCCGCCATCGTTCTTTTTCTCGAATTCTAAAAATGATGTTTGCGGATGGGCTTGAAATTTGGAAGAATCAAACGCAGTAGAAATATAGGGAGGTGCCACATGATAGACAAAGAAGGGTTTCGTCTAAATGTTGGCATCATTCTCAGCAACGACAAAGGAGAGGTGTTCTGGGCCCGACGCATCGGTCAAGACGCTTGGCAGTTTCCTCAAGGGGGAATTGATCGAGAAGAATCGGCTGAAGACGCGATGTATCGAGAACTCCGAGAGGAGACGGGGCTTGAGCCGCAACACGTGAGAGTGTTGGGTTGTACTGAAGATTGGCTGAGGTATCGGCTGCCAAAGCGTTACGTGCGCAAAAATCAAACGCCGATGTGTATAGGCCAGAAGCAAATTTGGTACATGTTGAGAATGGTAGCCGACGAGCAGGCGTTCGACTTAGGGTGTTGTGATAAGCCTGAGTTTGATCACTGGCAGTGGGTGGATTATTGGGAACCATCGAAAAAGGTGATTTTCTTCAAGCGCAAGGTGTACAAGCGCGCGCTGTCAGAACTGCAACCGCTGTTGCAGCTTGCTTAACGCAAGCTGCACAGCCTTGACGGCCAGATCCGTTCGCTTAAAAATTCAGAACGGCCGAACGATAACCAAAATAACGATGCCAAACAGCATCAGGACGGGCACCTCGTTAAACCACCGAAACCACACATGACTGTGTGAGTTACGGTCCTCCCGAAAAGCCCGCATCAGGCTCCAGCACCAAGCGTGATACACGATCAGAGCCGCTACCAGAAGCAATTTGACCAAAAACCAGGTCTGGTAGGCGTACGCGGGCAGCCAAACCAACCACACGGCAAAACCAAACACCAGCGTCAGCAGCGCACCCAGGGTAGCGATGGCGAAGAGCTTTCGCTCCATGACCTTGAAGGTTTCCGAGGTTTGCGGGTTGTCTGTGCTGGCGTGGTAAACAAATAGCCTGGGCAGGTAAAACAGCCCGGCGAACCACGTCACCATAAAAATCACGTGCAGCGCTTTGACCCAAAGCATGTAGACCCCTGCCCAGCGGAAAAAATTACGCCTCAATGGTACCTGTGTCCGGCCAACGGGTGAGCGGCAGCGTGCGCTACTGCCCATTCTTTGTGTGCACCAGATGGCACTTCCTACAGCTTTTGGGACACATGCCGACATTTGCAAGAGAAATCAGCCGTAACGCGGATCGGAGCAGTGGGCATGAGAAAGTGTCTGGTAGGAATCATAGTGTTGCTGAGTGGGCTTTGGATGCCCGCTGCAGCGCAGGAATCCAACATCTATTACGGCATCGGGTTTACCGATGGCAGCATCGAGGTACCCGGTAATGGCTCCCGTAGCCTCGGGACGGTCGCGGCATCCATAGGCACTCAGATCACGGATCGTGTCGGCCTGGAGCTCGCCTTTGGTGCCGGCTCAGATGAGCCAGGCAGCATATTCAGTGAGCCTCTGATGCAGTACCAAGCCGGCCTGGTGCGCTTCAGTCACGCCTGGAACAACAAAGAGGTGTATCTGCTGTTCGGGCACGCCCGGTTGGACGTGGACAGCCGACTCAACCCCGTGCATGGCGGCAATGCCTGGGGGTTTGGCATCAACCTGTTCGGCAGTAAGCACACAGCCATCAATGCGCATGTTCTGAACATGGGTGCGGGTGCCCTGACGTCAGCCGGAATCGGCATTCAATACTTTGTTGGAGGTTTGCGCTAGTGGTTACTCGTTCATTAAATGCCGGTGTCTTCAACACCCGCCGATCTCGCGGTAAAGCGTTTTTGAGCCTGCTGCTGGCTGTGGCTTTAAGTTCGGCTTGTGGAACGCGAGACGACGAACTCCAAGGTGGCGGTGCTGCCGAGTACAACGCCAACGGCGACAACGTTAATGAGAATCTTGGCCCCGATCTGGGTGCCGCCTTACCCGATTTTCTAACCGTTCGTGTGGTCAGTGATACTGACTCCTTGACAACCGGTGAGACAACGCCTGCTAACTTAACCGTGTTTGTGACTAACGATGCGAATGGTTCTGTGTCAGACGCAGCCGTCACAATGAGTTCTGATCGTGGGCTGTTGCAAAACATTACGCCAACCACAGATGAAAATGGTGAGGCAACGGCGACACTGCAATTGGCTAACGATTTTCGAAATCAAGACATCACCGTACAGGTGAATGCAGGCACCGGTGAAGCGACCGCTTTGATTAAGGCCGAAGGTTCTGCGGTCACTCTGGAAGGTACACAACGATTATCAATCGGTGATGTCGCAGAATTCACCGCGACTTTATTGTCCGGTGCGGGTTCACCCATCGCTAATGAGACCGTGCTTATCTCAAGTCAGCAGGGTCACGCTATCGATGTCACAAACGCTCAAACCAATACCGATGGTGAGGTGAGCTTTTCCATAACGAATATGGTGACAAGCGATGTCATTTCGGTATCCGCGTTAGAAGGTACAGCCACAACCTCGGCTGAAGTAGCGGTGGTCACTGATTTACTGAACTTCTCGGGTGTAACCATTGGGGAAGAAATTGCGGTGGGTGATACAACCGATGTGGTTGTCACCTGGACATCCAGCGGTACGCCGATTGCCGGAGAGTACTTACGTGGCTCGCTAACCGCAGGCCAATTGATTTCCGCTTCTGAGCTTCGCACCAATGCCAACGGTGAAGCCCGTTTTACGATTCTGTCAAACAGCGCTGGCCCCGCCACATTCACAGTGACTGCGTTAAATGGTGCGGTTGAAAATTCGATTGATGTTGAATTTGTTGCAACCGTGCCTGCGAACTTAACGCTGACGAGTGAGGGATCACAAATACCAACCTTAGGCTCTGTAACATTGACGGCGACTGTCACTGACGCGAACGGCAACCTGGTCAAGAATCAAGAAGTGAGTTTTGCCAGCACGAATCTGTTCGGCGGACAGTTAAGCCCAGGTTCTGCGGTTACCGACAGTGAAGGCATGGCTACCACGACATTTACAGCCGGTAATTTAGCCACGCAATATGAAGAGCTGAATGTGTCGGCCCAAGTGGTGGGTAGTGCTGCTGCCGGGAATACGCAACTGACTGTCATTGAACGTGTGTTGAACTTAACCATCGGTACGTCAAACACCATCACTGAACGTGCCCTGGGCACACAGTACGGCATTCCGTTTGTTGTACAGGTGGCTGATGGTGGTGGTGCACCACTGGATGAAGCCGTTGTTGAAGTATCCGTGCGTCCACTGGCTTACCGAAAAGGTTATATGGACTTAATTGACATCAACGGTTTGACCCGAAACGAAGTCACCGGTTTCTGGGAAGCGGCCTCGTGGCGACAGTATTACGTGGGCTGTATTGCTGAAGATATTAACGGTAACCGTTTGCTTGATGCAGGCGAGGACAACAACGGCAATGGCGTGCTGGACCCACAAGATCCGTCTCTGTTAGGACCCATCGACGGCGGTTCACCCACGCTGGAAGGCGGGCAGATCGTGACTGATGCTACGGGTACCGGGTTATTCGAACTGATTTACCCCGCCAGTAGCGCCTTGTGGGCAGAGGTTGAAATCGTGGCGCGAGCGCCAGGATTCGGGGTTGAAGCAGAAGCTGGCTACCGAATGGTATTACCCACCCTCTCGTCAGTGATTGAAGACTGGAACAACACCCCGGCTAATCATCGAAGCCCCTACGGCGTGGATTTTGATTGTCAAAACGAAAACTGAGATATCGAGCAGGATTCATCACAGAGACGGCTTAACTTCTGTGTGAACTGTCCGACATAACGTGTAGAGACGTGCGCGACTAAACCGCGATAACTGATTCATAAGGCTTTAAAACGTGCTTAAAAAAGACAACACCGCATCAGTGGCAAGTACTGATGAAAATTACGAACTGGTGCTGCAGGCGGCCAGCAACGTATCGCCAGTGAATGAATTGAATGAAAGTAATCGTGCTGCGCTGTGTAAGACAGCCAAGTTGGTTCACGTGCAACGCAACGATCCGGTACAGCCAGAAGCTGCAAACCGTTGGTTGATGTACCTTGTAGAAGGTTCTTTGCAACTGTACAACGGTAAGGAAGAGGTAGGCACCGTTACCGCTCGTACACCGGATGCACTCAAGCCTTTATTCCAGGATAAAACAGCCTACACCTTGGCCAAGACTTCAGCCGTTGCCAAAGTGGTGAAGTTTGGACGTGAGCAAATTAATATTCTGCTTAGCGAACAGCAAAAGAATGCCATTCATGTCATCGATGTGCAGACAACCGAACATGACAATCTGTTGTTGGATGACATCATTGAGACCATGGCTTCTAACAAGTTGCAGCTGGCTACCTACAGCGAAGCAGCCAAGAAGATCCTGATGAATGTGGACGGTGTGAACGCCGTGCCTGAGCTGGCCGAAGTGATGCTGACCGATCCAGGCTTGACCGCACATATCCTAAAGATTACTAACCGCGCTGATGCGGGTGGTTCTGATGCTGCGCACAGTGTACGCGGTGCAATCTCCAGGTTAGGTGTAGAAGACACCAAGTTGAATATGGTGGAGTTACTGAAGTCGAACACTATCGTGCCTGCCAATGAAGCTATTGCACAACGTTATAAGCGCTTCCATCAGCGCACGACCTTATCGGCGGCCATCGCTCAGGTACTTTCTGGATCAATTCCTGATCTGAAGGGAGAGCAAGCAGCACTCGTTGCCATGATGTCTGATATTGGTGAGTTGTTAGTGCTGACACACGCCAATAAGTTCGCTGATAAGTTTGAAGACATCGCAACGCTAACATCTACTATTGAAAACCTACGAACGGTGCTGAATGGATGGGTGCTCGCCAGTTGGGATTTCCCCGAGAGCTATATTGAGTCCAGCTATAAAGCCCGTGATTGGTATCGTAACCACAGTGGTGAAATCACCTACACGGATCTGGTTACCGCTTCGCTGCTTATCATTCAAGCGGAGATGCCAGAGTCTGAGCAAAGCAGTATTCCAAGCGTTGATAACTTATTGCTCGCCAGGCGTTTGCAACAAGCCGGTATCGACTTAAAGAACCCAGGTGAAATCATGCGCGCCGCGACCACGAAGATTGTTAATACGCAACAAATGCTAAAAGCCGGCTGAAAACTGCCCCAGTTGACTGGGGCTAACTAGGTCAATAATCATCGAATTAAGGATTGGTTTGCACGCCGGCATTGTTTTTTGCGATCGCTTTCTAATCGATCACACAGCACGTCAATATAAACATCGATGTGATCAGCCAGTCGATCTGGCCGTTTTGTTGTGCACCATGTCCGACGATTTAAACGGTTGACTTTCGCACGGATGTTGGCAAACGAATGGTTCACCGAGAACAACGGGTCGAACCGGGTTTTCTTTAACTCTCCTTGACCCACCACGCAGCCCCGATCACTGATGTGCACGCTGTGGGTAGCCTGAGGAAAATACTGTTTGATCAATCGGGGATAGTGTTTGTGGCCGTCTATTTTGAAGTGAACCTCTGGCGGCAGAATCGCTCTTAGCTCTTCAAATAATTCATTTCGAGCCTGGATGCTATGGTCGGCACGCTTGCCATAACGTTTCCTTGCAATTGCCGCCAGACGGCCAAAAGCAGGGATTGAGGCGACTTTAAACCCCAAGGGTATTCGGGCGCCATCAATGACAGCCAATGGCACCGTCAACGGTTTGCAGTTGGTGTGCTCAAACGTGAGTAGGTCATCGAACTGCACGGTTTTTACGGGCCCATGTACATCAAGGTAGGCCTGAAGCTTTCGTTGATTTTTCTCCCGAGAACGCTCAGCCAGCCAGATTAACCGTGCCGCGACAGTTTTGATATTCACTCCCACCAATTCCGCAATGTCGCGTGGACACATGTTGCTGGCCAGGCAAAATCGAATCGTTTCGTTTATGCGCCGGCGTTTCTGCCTATAGGTGGGTGTGAAGGTCGCGTTAGAGAATTTCTTGCCGCAGTCTTTGCAGCGGATGCGCTGAATGGATTTTGAATCGTCGGCCCTATGATAGAAGCCGTCACGAACAAGCGATCGTCTGGGCGCATCGCAGCGCGGGCATTGTGTGGTCGCGTCCATGCGAACCTCTGCTAATTTGTTGGAACAAACACCCTAACAGAAAAAGCCGTCCCCAGTGTTCTGGGGCAGTTTTAGATTCAATAGAAATTCCTTTTGCACATCGGTATCCGGAACCGGTACGCCGCGCGCGCTGGATACTTTTTTGATTGCCTCAGCCGGGGTATAACCCTCCTGAATCAAAATGGCGACTGCCATCATGCCCGATCGACCGATTCCTCCGTGGCAATGAATTAGCCAGTGTTGACCGGATGAAATAGCCTCGTGCAATACCTTCGCTTTATCTAAAAATTCTGAAGACGATTCGGGTACTGAATAATCGACAATAGGAAAGTGGCTGAAGTGTATGCCCTCGTTTTCACACCATTGGCTTTCAAGTTCTAATTTGAGTTTGGCTATGTCCTGTTCACTGAGTAAGGACAGAATATGCGTAACACCTGAGCTGCGTAGTGATGCGAAAAAGGCCGAAGGTGAATCGGTTACATCAGGCTTGGGCATGATCGATAACGAGCCCAGACCCAGAGTGCTAACGATGTAGTGTGGTTGACTCACAAGAGTGCTCTAGCCGGTTGGCTTGATCCTATTCGCTTCGAATAATTTCCTGATAGTTTCCACGTATTCTCAAAGTGACGGTAACAACGGATTTGTCACGATTGCGCCAGAACCAGCCGTGTTCACCGTCGAATGCGGCTACAAAGCCGCCTTCACCGTCTTTTGCACCCCGGCCTTTTTCATACGTTTCCGATTGCCCGTTACCGTGTGCGTGGAGGTCAAAGTTGATTCTGCCTCCGGAGGCGATCCAGGTGTAGTTTGCGTCGTCTCCCTGCTGCATGACAAGCTTGGTTTCTGTGTGCTCTCCGGGTTCCAGTGTAAATGTAATGGTGTGGTCCCAAGCCTCTTCAGCTAGTGCGCTATTGATAAAAACGTTAAGTGCGCGTTCAAAACGGTTGAGAGAATGATTGTCTTGATGGTTGGCTTTATCAGATTCAGCTTCGTGATGTAACTCGTGCTTGATTTCGCCCATCTCGGTTAAACCTAATACGCGCCCAGCGCCCGTAGGGTCAATACCGTATTCTGCCGGGAGCACAATTGATACAAGAATTAATCCGGCACCAATGACTGCGATAACCGTTGAGCGTTTCAGCTGGTTAAGACTTGGAAGGTCTTTCAGGTTGGGCTTTTCTATCGTGAACATAATCGATAAACGTTAATGTGTATGAGAATGAAGGTAACCGACAATATGTTGCGCCATAAGTGCGATACCGAGAAACACCATAACAACGTTTGCACTTACAGCGTATTTGGGAAAACGGTTACTTCTGCGTAGGTAGCCCATAACAATAAGGATCACGCACAACGCGAGTATCTGACCGATTTCAACGCCTACATTGAACGCTAACAAATTGGGTAACAGTCCATCTTCTGAAATTTGGTATTCCAGAATTTTCGTTGCCAGGCCGGTTCCGTGGATTAACCCGAAAAGAAATGTCATCGCTTTTGTGTTGGGTTGGTACCCAAACCATTGTGTAAACACACCTAAGTTATCGAGTGCTTTATAAATCACGGAAAAGCCAATAATGGCATCAACAATGTACGCGCTTACGCCCCAGCCGTACCACACACCAAGTAACATCGTAATTGAATGGCCTAGCGCAAAAAGACTGACATAAAGTGCAACGTCACGAAATTTGTATAAGAAAAAAACCACGCCGAATAAGAACAGAATATGGTCATACCCCGTGACCATATGCTTAGCGCCAAGATACATGAACGGTATGATGTGAACACCCCAAATCTCTTGAATGTATCCGGCATCCCCTGGCGTTACGTCGTGCGCGTATGCCAGGTTCATTGACAACGCCACCGCAATAAATGTAGCCACAAGGGCTGAGAAGTTCGGTTTGAACGTTGGACGTGCCATGGAAGTACTCAATGATCCGGAAGGGACGGGTGTTGCTTGTTTTGCCCGAGAAATGGGGGTAAGCCCTGATTCTTACGTCGGCAGGGTACAAACCGGCCAGAAAAACCGTCTGTGATTAATGATACCTTAAGTGACAACGTCGCCGGAACACGCTTATTCTGTTCATGACGGCGTGTAGTTCGTTCTTGTTTCAATTCACCAGAGGATAATAAAATGTGCGACATCTGTGTAATGAACGCAGTCAAGCAGAAAATGCTTTCTCGGCGTGATTTTTTTAAGTCGTCAGCTGCTGTTGGGGCTGCAGCGACAGCTGCGGCTACCGGTAGTGGGCTGTTAACGTCGTCTCCGGCATTGGCGGGTGGACACGGTTCTGTCATGGATATGACCCATGAGCTGCATGAAGATTTTCCTACCTATTTTGGGGAATCACAATTCAGTATGACATCCAAGTTCAATTGGGATGAGCATAAGTTCAATTTGTTTGAGCTAACGGTCAACGAACACACCGGAACGCATATTGATGCACCGCTACACTTTTCTGAAGATGGTATGTCTGTTGCGGAAATACCGGTGTCCAGCTTGGTAGTGCCGTTATGCGTTATTGATATCAAAGCTCGTGCAGCTGAAGATGCGGACACACAAGTTACCCCTGAAGATCTTAAACAATGGATTGCTGATAATGGGGACATTCCAGAAAACGCGTGTGTTGCGATGAACTCGGGCTGGTCCGATAAAGTCGGCGGTGATGGTTTTCGCAACGTGGACGCCGATGGCGCACAGCACTACCCTGGATTTCATGTGGATGCTGTGAGCATGTTAATGGAGGAGACGGGTGCTATGTCTATTGGTGTAGATACCTTGTCGCTTGACCATGGCATATCAGCAGACTTCGCAACGCATTACGCGTGGTTACCTACGGGGCGTTTCGGTATAGAAAATCTGGCGAACCTGGATAGTGTGCCTGCATCAGGCGCCACCTTAGTCATCGGGGCACCGAAGCATCGTGGCGGAACTGGTGGGCCAGCACGAATTTTTGCGATGGTCTAACGGCTTTTCCACTTGGCTTGTTTGCTCTGAGGTTCCAAGTATTTGACGTTCTAAGTAAGGGCGTCGTCGGAATCCAGAGTAAACAGCCACTCTCACCACGTGGTAACTGATAAGTCCGTAGTGGTTGTAATCGCGTCGAATTCCTTGTTAATTTTTCCATAGATTCATGAGCTGGCTCTTGCCAGTTGCTTACGGGCGTAGAGGAAACGCCGGTATTGGAGGTTATGGTAGAAATCGTCCGTTTGGGGTGTCTGGCAATCTGCATATCCGTTAAGCTGAGACGGTAGTGGAAATAAAAATACGACAAAACTAAAGGGGGACGAATGTGCCAGGTGTTTGCGGGGCAAGACCCAGAGCGCTATGCGTGCCAAACCCGGCGACTTCGATTGAATGGTCAAAGCACCAGTATTCGATTAGAGAATGCCTTCTGGCAAACACTGGATGAGATGGCGGCATCCGAAGGTGTTACCACGTCCAGTTTCATTTCTACGTTGCATTCAGAAGTGGTTGAATTGTGGGGTCATGAAGGTAATTTCACGTCGCTACTTCGCTGCACGTGTTTAAAGTTTAAAGAACTTTCGCAGAGCCAAAACGGTTATCCCGTTTCGGCAGACCTTGCCAGCTGAACCCGCGTGCGGCACAAATAGCAAGAACAAAGGGCGAATCAGCGAGTAGTAAACCCATACTACCCGTAAGGCCTTTTCATTCGGCACACTCATAAGCCATTCGTTAGCACAGGTTAATGCTATGGCAAAAGCCATCCATTCGATGGTCCGTGTGGTCGATGAAAATCGATCAATTGCGTTTTACAAAACAGCGTTCGGCTTAGAGGTAGCTGATCGTTTAGATTTTTCCAGCTTCACGCTCGTTTATCTTAGTAATTCCGAAAGCGAATTCGAATTAGAACTCACGATCAACAAAGACCAATCAGAGCCCTATGAGTTAGGTTCGGGTTATGGGCACTTTGCTGTATCCGTTGATGATGTCGCTGCGGAGCATGCCCGTTTAGAGGCTGCAGGTTTATCTCCAAGAAAACTCGTTGAGTTTGCACCTGATGGTGAATTAATCGCTCGTTTCTTTTTTATAACCGATCCCGATGGTTATGAAATTGAAGTGTTGGAGAGGGGTGGGCGTTTCAAATAAGTAAAGAGGAGAATACGTATGACTGTTAAAACGATTACAAGGGTCGACAGGCAGGTGCCCAAGTCAGGCATGACCCGAAGAGAGTTGTTGAAAGGCGCTACCGCGTTAGGTACGACCTTTGTGACTGGTACCGGATTCTTGGCTGCGTCTGATGCCGCCTGGGCGACTGAACTCAATGCGTTGAAGCCCGAAACATTTGCAACGCTTGTGCAAATGGCTCGCGACATATACCCGCATGATCATATTGCTGATGAATACTATGTCATTGCGGTTAAAGGTTATGACTCCGAACAGCACGCAAAGGCCACCGAGGCAGGAATTGCAACCTTAAACGCGGCAGCAAGAATTAAAGGCCACACCAGTTATCTAGGTGCTGGTTGGGAGGCTGAACGTGTCGAGGTACTGGAGATCATGCAGAACCTTCCGTTTTTTCAACAGGTCCGTGGCGGATTGGTGACGGGGCTGTATAACCAGAAGGCGGTGTGGCCACTGTTCGGTTATGAGGGGGAAAGCTTCACCCAGGGTGGCTATCTGGATCGTGGGTTCAACGACATCAACTGGCTGTAAGCCAAGACGAGGAGAAGACTTATGGCTGCACCTTTTGATTTAACGGATAACGATGTAGTGGTTATTATCGGCACTGGTGCCGGTGGTGGCGTATTAGCGAATGAACTTGCACAGAAAGGGGTTAGTGTCGTCGCACTCGAAGCGGGCGGACGTTACTTACCTCAAGATTACGTTAACGATGAATGGGAGAGCTTTGGTCAACTGGCCTGGACAGATCCCAGAACCACCAGCGGCGATTGGCGTGTTGCTAAGGATTTTTCAGGGTTGCCCGCGTGGATTGTAAAAGCGATTGGTGGGTCCACCACTCACTGGGCTGGTGCGTCACTACGCTTTCAAGAACACGAATGGAAAACCGCTAGCGTTTATGGTGACGTTGAAGGCGCAAGCTTATTAGATTGGCCGATAGACGCTGCTGAAATGGCGCCATGGTATGACAAAGCGGAAGAAAAACTGGGCGTAACGAATACGGGTGGCAGAGAACCATTGCCGGGGAATAACAATTACCTGGTGTTTGAAAAGGGTGCTAAAGCCTTGGGCTACACCCAAGTGCATACTGGCAACATGGCGATTAATTCTGCAACCAACGATGAACGCGCCGCTTGTCGACAAACTGGCTTTTGTTTTCAAGGTTGTAAGTGGGGCGCAAAATGGTCATCGGCTTATACCGATGTGCCTCGCGGAGAAGCCACCGGTAATCTGGAAGTTCGTGAAAACGCTCACGTAGCACGTATTCTTCACGATGATCAGGGTAAAGCCAACGGAGTTGAATACTTCGACAAAGACGGCAATCTGCAATTGCAAAAAGCGCGGGTAGTTTGTGTGGCGGGTAACTCGATTGAAAGCCCGCGTTTATTGCTGAATTCGGCGTCAACCCTGTTTCCGGATGGTCTTGCTAATTCGTCTGGGCAAGTGGGTCGAAACTACATGCGTCACATGACAGGTTCTGTTTACGCGTTGTTCGATAAGCCAGTAAAGATGTGGCGCGGTACGACCATGGCAGGCATCATTCAGGATGAATCCATTCATGACCCATCACGGGGCTTTGTGGGCGGCTATGAAATGGAAACCCTGGCCTTGGGTATTCCGTTTATGGCGGCGTTTCTGAATCCTGGCGCCTGGGGACGTGAATTTACGACGGCACTTGATGGCTATGAGAATATGGCAGGGATGTGGCTTGTGGGTGAGGATATGCCGCAAGAGAGTAATGGCATCACGCTGAACACTGACGTAACTGACCAATATGGTTTACCCGTTGCTAATGTTCACTTCGATGATCATCCCAATGATGTTGCCATGAGAAACCATGCTTATAAACAAGGTATGGCCGTGTATGAGGCAGCAGGTGCTACCCGTACCATGCCAACGCCCCCGTATCCATCGACGCATAACTTAGGAACCAATCGCATGTCTGATAAGCCGGCGGACGGTGTCGTGAACCGATGGGGTCAGGCACATGATGTGTCGAATCTGTTCGTATCGGATGGTTCGCAGTTCACAACGGGGGCGGCAGAAAATCCGACGTTGACAATCGTCGCCTTAGCTATGCGTCAAGCGGAACACATTGCAAGCGAAATGAATCAGAAGAATTTATAGGCAACTGTGTAAATCATACCGCCAAGGTACGAACGCGGTTGCGTACCTTCGTACCTTGGCGATTTACACTTTCGGGTGCGCACGCAGCATGGGTCTCACTGTGATGCTAGCGGTAAAACATCCAATGGTGTGAGTGCAATATGTTCGTAGCCGTTATCGGCTTGGTATAAATGGCCCCAGCCTGCGGCTACCGGTAACATGCCCGCAGCTCTCGCAGCTTCTATATCCGTGTGTGCATCCCCTACGTACACGGTTTGCTCTGGTGGCACATTCAGCCGATTTGCCACGGCGACTAATCCGGCAGGGTCAGGCTTAGCAGGGTAGTCATCGCCACCTAAAATTAAATCAAAGTAGTCGTCGAGTTTAAGTGCACTGAGCAAAACATCTGCAGAGCGTTGGCTGGCACCGGTGAAGACAGCTAACTTAACGTGATTGCGCAAAGCGGTAAGGCAATTGACAATGCCTTCGTACACCTTGATACGGTGACTATTCTCTGCCAACTGATTGTAGAAGTACGTCATTACATCCGTACGCCCCTCGGCATTGACTTGAGTATTGACTTGAGCATTGACCTGGCCTGCAGGCCGGTCAACGCCGAAGATGTGAGCAAACACGTTCTCCGGTACGCCCAGCGGATACAGATCAATAATGTCTTGTCGACTGTAGCCTGGATGACCAAACTGTTCGGCGGTATGCCTGAATGCATCAGGCACAACATGAGCGGACTGGATAAGTGTTCCATCCATATCCCACAGAATCAGTTTCATCTTATGGCGCGCTTAAGGTTAGTGATTCGCTTAACTCTGTTGTTACCAATAACTGAGTGAGCCTTGATAGATAATTTCCAGATCAACCAGATTCGAATCACGTGGCGCATTGGCAATGGCACGTTTTTGCCGAAACGAAGATTCGGCCATGGGTTTGACATCGGCTTCGGTAAAACCTAAGTCGAGTAACCCATTTGGCATATGGGTAGCCTGCATCAACTCAATCAGTCGCTTACTCAGCACTTCACCCGCATCGTCGGGTGTGGCGCCTTTGACATCCGCGCCCAGGTACGTCGCACCTTCCATGTGCCGGTTGGGCGTAGCGCTGGCTGTATATTCAAAAATTGTGGGTGCGTTTACGATCACGCTGATGCCATGAGGCACAAACGGGTCGGGATTCGGGTAATCCCTGGTTGTGATGTTCTTCATTAAGTGGGTAATACCGTAAGACATAGCATGAGGCAGGTGTGTGCCTGTGTTGCCGAATGCAATGCCAGCTAAGGTTGCACCCCACATAAGTTTGTCCCGTGCTTCAGAATCCGTTGCATCAGCTACGCCGCGAGCGAGATATTGATCAGCAATGCGCAGAGCTTCAGGTGCGAACAAATCACTGAACGGATTGGCACCTTGTATGAGCTGCCTTGCGTTGGGGTCTTCTACCTGTGTCCATTGTGTGTGTGCTTTTGACGTGTAGCACTCCAAGGCGTGGCACAACAAATCAAAACCGCAAGAAGCCACAACATTTGACGGTAAGCTATCGCACGTGGCGGGGTCTACCAAGGCAGCATCGGGTAATAACCACGGGTGCGCAATGACAAATTTTGTATCCAGCGCGTTAACGCGCAGTACGGAGAGCGAGGTACTTTCACTGCCTGTGCCAGACGTTGTCGGGCAGGCGATGTGGTATGGCACAGGCCCTGGTATGGCTTTGCCCGCACCAATGGGTTGTGCGAAGAACTCCATCACGGGTGTGTCGTAAGTTGCCACTGCCAAGGCCGCCTTTGTCGTGTCGATCACCGAGCCGCCACCGACTGAAACTGCACCTTCAAATTGACCGGCTGCATAAAAGGCCGCCGCATTGGTCACGGTGTCGTCGCAGGGCTCAACACGAACTTCATGAAAGATTTCATACTCGATGTTTTGTTGCGTTAAGGACGTTTTAACCGTGTCCATAATCGAACTGTTCAACAGGTTGGGATCGGTAAACACAGCGACGCGTTTGAGTTGCTGCTGAGTAAGGCGTTGACCCAACTCAGACAGGCATCCGCGGCCAAAGGTGAGTTTTGGCATCGCAACCGTAAAACTGGTAGCGCCGTTTTGGCAAGGTGCGTAGTACTGACAACCCATTAGATCAACACTTGTGTGGTTTCGCTAAGTTCTGACTGTATCAAAGAACGTAGTCGCGATACAAAATCACGTAATTGGGGTTTACTGAAGCGCTGATGTTTCGCTCTGTGGATTTGGGTTTTTTAATGTCTATCCTTGCTTTAAGCCGCCCACAAAAAAGCGCCCTGGACGGGCGCTGATTTGGGTCGTGCAATGCGGGTAATGTTATTGCGTACTACCGCATCAGTCTTTTGGTGGAAGCCCAACCGTGAAGTTGGGCTCACCGTGTTGCTTTCGAATTAGCCGCTGCGCTTATTCAGAATGGCCAGGCCTTTCAATAGGTTCAGCGCTTCAAACAATTGATAGTCATCAGTCGCTAAGTCGGCTTTGCGTTCACCCGCTTCACCTTCAGCGCCTTCGGCTGTTTCTTCATCACCGCCGGATAAATGGCCGCTCAAGTTGCTTTCGCTTAATGGCGTAAACCCATTGCCTTCAGCGCGCGTCCAGGTGCCTGGTTGTGTATCAATATCAGGCTCGATGCCCAGTGCTTGAATTGAACGTCCCTGCGGTGTGTAGTAGCGGCTGGTGGTGAGTTTTACCGCGCCTCCGCCAGGTAAGTCCTGGATGGTTTGTACTGAGCCTTTACCAAACGTCTTTGTGCCCATGATGATGGCGCGTTCGTGATCCTGCATTGCACCAGCCACGATCTCAGAGGCTGACGCCGAACCGCCGTTCACCAGAACCACCAATGGTGCACCGTCAAGAATGTCACCGGAGGTGGCGTCGTAGCGAAGCTGCGAATCGCTTTCACGACCATCGGTGTAGACAATCATGCCATCGTTTAAGAATGCATCAGATACACCGACCGCGCCGGATAAAACGCCACCCGGGTTATTGCGCAGGTCGAGTACCAAGCCGCTTAAGCCATCATTTTCCTGCTTCAGCTTCTTGATGGATTTCAGCATGTCTGCGGTTGTTTTGGTTTGGAAATTTGAAATTCGCACATAACCAAATTCATCATCCAGCATTCGGCTTCGTACGCTCGTAACTTTGATAACTGCGCGTTCGATATCAATGTTCAGTGGTTGATCTTCGCCTTCACGAATGACGGTGAGGCTGATGATGCTGCCTGGTCGTCCGCGCATCAGCTTCACAGCATCATTTAACGTCAGGCCCTTAACTGGAGTGTCGTCCAACCGAATGATTAAATCACCGGCTTGCATACCGGCACGTTGAGCCGGAGTATCGTCAATGGGGGAGACCACGCGAACAAAACCGTCTTCCATGCCCACTTCAATGCCCAGTCCGCCAAATTCGCCGGTGGTGCCGATACGCAGCTCGCTGAATTCTTCAGCGTTGAGATAAGCCGAGTGCGGGTCGAGGCCACTGAGCATGCCGCGGATGGCGTTTTCAAATAGCTCGTCGTCGGACACTTCCTCGACGTAATTGTTCTTGATACGTGTGATGACGTCCGTAAAGGTACGCATCTGCTCCAGTGGTAAGGCATTGGAACTGGCATTCTTAGTTGCAAGTACATTTTGCCCAACGGTCAGCGTGGCGCCCAGTACGGCCCCAGCCAGCACCATGGATGCGGTACGAATTCTTGTCATAGTTACACAGCTCCGAATGCGAGTTCGTTTGACAGAATAACGGCGAATTCGCCGTCAGGCCCTGCCGGATGGCCTGTTATGGGTGTTCAGTCCAGCATCGGTCACGCAAGAATCGGACACGCTGCACACATTGGTTCCAGTCTACCGTTTTTTATTCGTTCAACGCCTACTGGCTGGCGCTGGCTGTATTCACCGGTGAAGCCAGCCAAGGCTCAGGATCAATGGGGCTGGCGTCCTGACGGATCTCGAAATACAGCCCTGGTAGTCTATGACCACTGGTGGCGCCAACAGTTGCAACGGGCCGACCTGAATCCACCCAATCGCCAACCGACACGAGCGTTTCCTTGTTGCCACCGTAAAGCGTCATGAAACTGTCGCCGTGGTCCAAAATGACCAATTCGCCAAAACCCTGCAGCCAATCACTGTAGACCACTTCGCCATCGGCAATCGCGCGAACCGGCGCACCTTGGGTAGCGGTAATGAATAAACCTTTCCAGCGCACCTTGCCCACTGACTTTACGTCATCGTATCGGGCGTAGATTTTCCCGTTGGTTGGCATTGCATAGGTACCACGACCGGATGTGAAGTACCCCGATTGAGCCACTTGCAGCGATTTCAGCTCTTCCATGAGTGTTTGCAGCCGGCTGCTGTCTGCTTTCAGTTCGGCTACCGTTCGGGTTTTTGTTTGAGTGTCTTCATCCACGCGCTGAATTTCAGAGCTCACACTCTCGCGCTCTTTCACTAACGCCTGATGCTGAGCTGAAGCTTTGCGTTGAATGTGGTTCAGCCAATTTCGGTCCTTTAAGGCGGTTGCGTGGGCTTGCTCCACTTTCGAAATCATCGCAATCTGTTGTTCGATTTGGCGATTTTGAGCACGGACGAAAAAGTCTGTGTACACGCCGATCCGGTTTGAAATGGCCGGATTATCCTGCTGCAAGACTAAACGCAGTCCGGTCCCGCTCTGGATGTTCTGTTGTTGGCGCAGTGCATTGGCCAGAATAGACTTACGCTTGGCCAGTTGCTGTTGTTCTGCTGCAACCTGCGCTTCTAATTCTTTTAGCGTTCCGTTAAACCGATTTATTTCATTGCGTAACTGCTTTACGCGCGCATCGCGCTCGGATACTTTGCCGGTCACGTCGGCGGCTGTTTGTTCCAGCCGTGTTCGCGTGTTGCGGTTTTTGGCCAGCTGTTCGTCCAGTGCTTTTATCTTCTCGGCGGTGTCCAGAATTTGTTGTTCAACGCTGATTAAATCCTGGGGCGTTTGGGCGTCGGAGGTTTCTGCGGATGCGTTGAACGCAATCAATAGGGAGACACCCGCGATCACCACGAGCGGTAGGGCTTTTACGCAGGTGTTGTTCATTAGCCAATAAACTAGAGACCGGCTGGTGGAGCCATCTGAGAGGTTAGTGAACGTCATGCGTTTTAGTTTAGTGCAGGGCGGTTATAAAAGGGCATTACCAGAGCGCGTAAAGACGTCAGGTACAAGTGCGATGTGCTTATTTACTGCCGCATAGGCTGCAAATGGTCGGTAGCAACCCTGCAGTAAAACTTAAGCGATGATGGCCCAAAGCCATGGGTCAGTTAAATGGTGGCCTGTGGTATTTCCGCCGCATCCAATTTAACGAATCCATAACACCCGGTTTGTTCAGGAAGTGCCGAATGACCCTTTGCTTGGCGGCAAAGTCACTAACGGTTAACCCAAGCACCAACGTGATCAGCCCAGGCCCAGGAATGATCATCATCAGTAATCCAGCGGCCAGTAAAATAGCGCCCAGAACATTGCGAGCTAACTGAAGCAACAAGCGTTGGAATGATCGGGGTTGAACGGTGGGGGTTGGACGAGAGAAGTAATCGGCTGGCAATTGGGCCACAAACCAGGGTGTGATAAGTGCAGAAATCATCAACATACCAACCGATGCCGCACCAACGATAGCGATCAGTCCGGCGTAACGCTCTGCAAAGGTGAGTATCCCTTCCAACATGTCTTATGAGCGCTGTTTCCGCATGCGCCTAAGTGTAGCGTCTAACGCTCGGCAACAACGGCCAGGTTGGGTGGTGGATCGTCGGTTACCCAGTTTATCTCTCGTGCTGTGAATGGGTTAATCGTGACACTGCGCAGTGACTCTGCCATGTACGAATTCCAAAACGAGGTGGGTATACGGCCACTCATAATTTCAGCATTACGTTGAGGAAACAACGGTTCTCGGTGAGGCCTTGCGTAGCCGATGGGGAACTGCGGGTTGCCACTGGCATCGTATTTATCGCGGGCGCCTACGGTGTGGAGTATTTCGTGAGCAATAATGACGTTGTTCTGTTGGGTTTGGCGCCGATCGGCAAACGCATGGACCAACCCCATAAGTCCTTTTTGCATGCCCAGAGAATGAGCAAGGGTTTGGTCTGCCGTACCTTCGTAATACATCACGAACAAACGCACTCGCGTTAGGCTGCCGCCATCATCGGGTGTATTACGAAATGCCCACCAGCGAAATCGCAGCCCCCAAAGCAACACATCAGCCGGTGTGCCGTCTTGTGGAAATGCCGGTGGTCGTTGGGTGATGGTGTCACCCAAGCGAACATTGAAGGGCTGAGCCAAGGTTAAATTGTGCCGCGTGGCTTCTCGAACGCCCCACTCGTTAATGATCCGAAACGAATTATCGCTCAGAGCATCAATGTATTTTGCAGTCGCAAGATGGCCGTCGGCATTGATGGGGAATACCGTCACTTCCAACGTTTGGTTCCAGTTGCGCGTGTATACCAACTGATGAGCGGCTACGAAGCCAAACCCAAGCAGGGCGATCAGCAGAACTGTTACCCGAATTCTTGCAAAACGTCCCAAACGCTAGGCCCCTACACCGGTGTATGCTTTAGCTGTTGTCGGGTCACGGCTGCAGGCGCTGTAATGGTCTGTTCTCAGGCTGCGTTTGCAGTCGCCGTTTTCTGCCGCTGTGCCGCGCAAAGCGTGAAGCAGTCCCCAACTCCATTTAACCCCAGCCACCCAGGTACCCATCAGCATGAGAACGTCTGAAACCGTTGTCATTCAGCGCGACAGCTATACCGCGCCGCACTACCAAATCCCAACAACCAATCTGTTGTTTGATCTGCACCCCATGCACACGCGGGTGACAAGCCAACTGTCGGTTGTGCGGTCCGAAGGCGTGTCCAGTGATACGCCATTGGAATTAAACGGTGTGGAGCTCAAATTGATTTCAGTAAGTGTCGATGGGGTGCCGTTAGCATCGTCAGACTATGACGTAACGGATACAACGCTTACGCTATTTCATTTGCCATCCGCATTTACGCTGTCTGTCGTGACAGAAATTGCGCCCGATACCAATACGGCCCTGGAAGGCTTGTATCGATCCAGCGGAAACTTTTGTACTCAGTGTGAAGCGGAAGGTTTTCGTAAGATTACTTATTACCTGGACAGGCCCGATGTGTTGTCCGTGTTCACTGTCACTTTGGAAGGGGACTTTAACGAATTGCCGGTCATGTTATCCAACGGCAATCCGGTTTCTAATCAGAGGTTGAGCGGTGAGCGACACCAATGGGTATGGCATGACCCACATCCCAAGCCATGTTATTTGTTTGCATTGGTAGCGGGCACGTTGGAAGTTATTGAAGATAGCTTTACCACGGGCAGTGGTCGTGAGGTGTTGTTACAAATTTACGTAGAAGCGCACAACAAGCATTTGTGTGATTACGCCATGGGTGCTCTAAAACGTTCAATGGCTTGGGACGAAGAGGCTTATGGACTGGAATACGATCTAGATCGCTTCATGATTGTTGCGGTAGATGATTTCAATATGGGCGCAATGGAAAATAAGGGGTTGAATGTTTTCAACTCCAAGTTTGTTCTGGCCAGTTATGAAACCGCAACAGATAGTGACTTTATTGGTGTTGAGGCGGTGATCGCGCACGAGTACTTTCATAACTGGTCTGGTAATCGTGTGACGTGCAGAGATTGGTTTCAGCTGAGTTTAAAAGAAGGCCTAACGGTGTTTCGCGATCAGTGTTTCACGGCTGACCATCATTCTGCCACGGTGAAGCGGATTCAAGATGTTCAGCTATTGCGAAATCACCAGTTTGCTGAAGACGCCAGTGCGATGTCTCACCCCATACGGCCGGATAGTTATGTAGAAATTAATAATTTCTACACACTGACGGTGTATGAAAAGGGTGCTGAAGTTATTCGTATGTTGCATACGTTATTGGGTGCTGAGGTTTACCGAGCAGGCGTGAGCCTATATTTTGAGAGGCATGATGGTCAGGCGGTAACGTGTGACGATTTTCTTGATGCGATGCAAGCGGTAACAGAGCATGACCTGTCGCAGTTCCGCCGCTGGTATTCCCAGGCGGGTACTCCCGAAGTTACCGCGCACGGAACATACGATGCAGACAATCGCCAGTATCAATTGACGTTGTCTCAACGCACGCCAGATACGCCGGGCCAAAAAAATAAGCTGCCGCTACACATTCCAGTCGATGTCGCTTTGTTTGATGCAGCAGGTACCCCGCAAACTGTGGTTTCAGATGAGTCGCTTGCACCAACGCCCGGAGGCGGTGCGCTGTTGTCATTAACAGACCGTGAGCAAAGCTGGACATTTACTGACTTAGACGACGCGCCTGTGGTGTCATTGCTTCGGCAGTTTTCGGCGCCAGTAAAAGTACACTTTGACTACAGCGCTGATACGTTGAGCCTCCTGTTGGCCAGAGACACCGATACCTTCAATCGTTGGGAAGCAGGGCAGCGCCTGGCGACGCGTGTAATTGAAGAATTGGAAGCCGGCACGCGTTCGTCCTTGGGGGTTTACCTGGATGCGATTGAGCAAGTCATAGTGGACGAACAGATTGACGATGCACTGAAAGCAGAAATCATTACGCCACCAACCTTTGACGCGATTGCGTTATCGCGTGACACAATCGAAGTTCACTCGATATTGGCAGCACGTAAAGAATTGCGCATTGCGGTCGCACAGCGCTGCGCTGCGCAGCTCAACGCACTCATAGCAGCGCGACCAGTGGATCAGCACTTTGACGATGCACTGTCCGATTCGGCCATGGCCAGTCGTGCGTTAGCGAACGCCGCGCTGTCAGCGTTATCGGTATTAAGTGAAGACCATTGGCTATCCACTGCCGAGCAGCGTTACCGCAATAGCCAGTCTATGACGGACCGCATGGGCGCGCTTAGCGTGCTGGC
Organism: Granulosicoccaceae bacterium; assembly: GCA_020629835.1. Classification (GTDB taxonomy): domain Bacteria; phylum Pseudomonadota; class Gammaproteobacteria; order Granulosicoccales; family Granulosicoccaceae; genus Granulosicoccus. Next base: position 116,529 of record JAHDCO010000003.1, on the reverse strand, counting down.
AAAAATACCTGGTGCTGTGCGGGATGGTTGCTTAAAGGATTTTCATGATTCGTTTTCTGAGCATAAGCTGGTAATCGATAAATGGTTTGCAGTGCAGGCCTGTGCCGATTACGACAACGCACTGGGTGACATACAAGCCCTGATCGAGCACCCGTCGTTCGATGCAACCAACCCCAATCGTCTGCGCTCGGTGTATAGCGCTTTTGCTAATGCCAACCCAGCGTTGTTCCATGCTGTGGATGGGTCAGGTTATCGATGGATAAGCGATGCGGTGATGCAAGTCGATGCCAAAAACCCTCAGGTGGCTGCGCGCCTTGTGACACCGCTTACCCGCTGGCAAAAAATGCCAGCCGCGAATGCGGGCGAGATGCAAGAGGCGCTCAGGCGCATTGAACGCAGCGAGACCGTGTCTACCGATGTGTTGGAGTTAGTTTCCAAATCTTTGACGCAGGCGTAAGACCAATGGTCAGTTGCTGAACGGTGACATGCATTTTAGGTTAGCGGTAGTGGTGCAGGCGACGGAGCGCTTCTTGTAGCAGACTGACCATTGGCTAGTTCAACCGCTAACAATTGTCTCTCAATGTAAACAACTATAAACAGCACTTGAATATCTGAACGTCCTGGAAAGGTGCGTGCTAGCTTTCTACCACTAAGTAATGCCTGTGGCTGTAGGCAGGGATATCGCGTTATATGTTGTAATCACCGAGAGTAAGGAAGTATGTCGGATAAACAATCTGGAACCGTTAAATGGTTTGACAACGCTAAAGGGTACGGATTTATCGTTGGCCCTTCCGGCGAAGACGTTTTTGTACATTACCGTGCCATTGTCGGCGAAGGCTATCGTTCGTTAGCTGAAGGGCAAGTGGTGGAATTCGTGGCCAGTCAGGGCGAAAAGGGGTGGCAAGCGTCAGAAGTAACACCGACGGCTGAGTCGTAATCGAGCGCAGCAATTGTTGCATCGACCGGGTCTATCCCAGGATAGGCCCGGCAGTAGCCTGTCGGCTGAGGGGGTATATGGCAAACTCCCCCAATGAGCTCAGAATCCAGGCACACGTCCGAATCACCTACTGACAGTTCATCTGCTTCAGCGGGTTCATCCAGCGCCGACGGGCACCCCTCTCAATTCCAACTGCTGCGGCAGCGCCGCTTTGCCCCGTATTTTGTCACCCAGGTCTTGGGTGCGTTTAATGACAACGTATACAAAAACGCATTAGTTGCCCTCATCGCATTTTCCGGGATCGCCTCCGGAGCCTCTTCTGCAGGGCAAGCCACCATGCTGATAAACCTGGCCGCGGGTTTATTTATCTTGCCGTTTTTCCTGTTTTCAGCCATCGCCGGTAATGTGGCCGATAAATACGAAAAGTCGTTCCTGATTCGCCGGATCAAACTGGCTGAAATTGTCATCATGATCACAGGCATTGTCGGCTTTGCCATCGGTAATTTACCGCTGCAGTTTGCCGTGCTGTTTTTAATGGGTGTGCAATCGGCATTTTTTGGGCCCATCAAATACGGAATCCTGCCTCAGCATCTGTCCAAGCAGGAGTTGGTCGGTGGAAATGGCCTGGTTGAACTGGGTACTTTTTTGGCCATCTTGTTGGGTACCATCGTTGGTACGCAAAGCATCGTGCGCGCAGCGGATGGCAATACCTGGCCAGTCTCCATCATTTTGATTGTTGTGGCCGTTACGGGTTATCTGTCCAGTCGCTCCATTCCAGAATCGCCTGCTAACGATCCTGATCTTCAGGTGTCCATGAATTGGTTGAAAAACAACCTGTCGCTGGTGAAGTACACCTACAAAAACCGGGTCATCTTTCAATCCATTCTGGGTATCTCCTGGTTCTGGTTTATGGGCGCTTCCTACCTGGCTCAGTTCCCGGTATTTGCTTCCGATGTGTTGGGAGGGGGTTCCGGGCAGGCAGGAGGCAATCTGTTTACGTTGTTATTGGCCTTGTTTTCGGTTGGGATTGGGGTGGGTTCGGCTTTATGCGAACGGTTATCTCATGGGCGTGTGGAAATAGGGTTAGTGCCTTTTGGTTCGTTTGGTCTGACGTTCTTTGGTGCCTGGTTGTATCTGGCAACTCCGGCTGAGCCGTTGGGTGTTGGAATCGGTTTGTTAGAGTTTTTGTCCACCTCTAATGGGCAATCTATCGTTGCTGCTGTGCTGGGAATCGGTGTGTTCGGTGGTTTTTACATCGTACCTTTGTATGCGGTTATTCAGGCACGCAGCCGCCCGGATCGCCTGGCCCGCGCCATCGCATGCAACAACATTATGAACGCCGTCTTTATGGTGCTGTCTGCGGCCCTTGCCATCGCATTAACGGCTATGGGTGTCAGCATTGCTGGATTGTTTCTGACCCTGGTCATACTGAATACTTGCGTCGCTCTTTATATATTCAGGCAGGTGCCTGAATTTTTAATGCGGTTTTTGATTTGGATTCTGATACACACCCTGTATCGCGTGCGCACTAAAGATCTGGCAAACATTCCTGAATCCGGGGCAGCCGTTCTGGTGGCAAACCATGTGAGTTTTGTGGATGCGTTAATTATCGGCGGCAGTGTGCAACGGCCGGTTCGATTTGTTATGTATCACAAGATTTTCAAAATACCGTTACTTAATTTCATTTTTAGAACCGCGCGTGCTATTCCCATCGCAGGGCGAAAAGAAGATTCAGCCATGTACGAACAGGCGTTCGAACGTATGCGGCAAGCCCTTGATAACGGCGAGTTGGTTTGTATTTTTCCTGAAGGGCAAATTACCCGCGATGGCGATATGAATGAGTTTCGACCCGGTGTAACCACACTGATAAGCGATAGACCCGTACCGGTTGTACCCATGGCGCTGCGTGGCTTATGGGGCAGTTTGTTCAGTCGTTCGGGCGGACGTGCATTTTTTAAGTTACCGCGACGTTTTTTTGCCAAGATTGAACTGGTGGTGGGCGAACCAATAGCGCCGAATAACGTAGACATAAATGATTTACACCGAACGGTTCACAGCCTGCGTGGGGATAAGCGCTAGTGGTGAGAATTATTCGCAGGATAGGTAGGTCGGCATGAGCTCTGATAACAACGCTTCCACCAACAACGCCATTGTTCCAGAAGGTGTGCCCTTACACACGATGGACATCGTTGTGAAGTGGGGTGACATGGATGCCATGGGGCATGTGAATAACGCCAACTATTTCCGCTTTTTTGAACAGGTACGCTTAACGTGGTATCACGAGAGTGGCTGTGGCGTGTTGGGTAACACCAACGATGGGTTTGTAATCGTCAATAACTTTGCTGAATACTTGCGCCCAGTGACGTGGCCATCCACAGTCACCGTGCGAATGGCAGGGCACTCGCCCGGTCGCAGTTCGTTTATGAGTACTTATACACTCAGTGTGAACGATGAAATCTACACCAAAGCGTACGCTAAAGTAGTTTGGATTGACACAGTAAAGAACACATCCATTCCATTGCCTGACTCGGTGGTCAAGCAGTTAAACCCTTAATACACTGGTATAGGTTGTACAGGTATGGTTAACCCGATTGCTCCGCATGGTTACTGTTGTCACTGTGGTAAGCCAAACACTCAAGGCATTCCTGATGGTGATAATCGGCCACGATTGATGTGTCATGCTTGCGGTTCTATTCATTACGAAAATCCTAAAAATGTGGTGGGCTGTTTACTGGAGTGGCGAGGCAATATCCTGTTGTGTAAACGAGGTATCGAGCCGCGTTACGGGTACTGGACGTTGCCAGCGGGGTTTATGGAAAACGGAGAATCTACTCGTGACGGTGCTGCGCGTGAAGCGTACGAAGAGGCCACCGCCACGTGCGAGGATTTAAAGCTGTTTGGTGTGTACAACTTACCTCGTATCAGCCAAGTGTATGTGATGTTCTACGGCAGGCTAAGTGAAGGCTATGCGAAAGCCAACGAAGAAACCCTGGACGTTAGATTGTTTGATGAGAAGGACATCCCATGGGATGAACTGGCGTTTCCGGTGGTGACCGAAGCGCTTACTCGATACTGTGAAAGACATACCGAACGCGTTCATCAAGTGCAGTTGGCTGACATTTACAGCCGCCCGGGTGAACCTCTGAAGATTGTGAGACACACATGAATGAAACAATAGAACTTCTGTTAAGACACCGCTCGATTCGCAAATTTACCAGCGAGCCGATTTCTGATGAGGTCTTGCGCACCCTGGTTCAGTGTGGTCAAGCAGCGGCGACTTCCAGCAATGTTCAGGCAGTAACCGTCATTCATGTAACCGATACGGATAAACGCGAATCGCTCGCAGCGCTTGCTGGCGGCCAACCGTATGTGGCTGATGCGGGTGCCTTTGTTGTCTATTGTGCTGATTTACGCCGGCCGAAAAATGCGTGTGAATCGCAGGGCGGCGATTTCTCAGCTGGCATGATGGAACACTTTCTTATTGCCAGTGTGGATGTTGCGCTGGCTGCGCAAAACACGGTGGTTGCAGCTGAATCCCTTGGCATGGGTATCTGTTATATCGGTGGTTTACGCAACAACCCAGCAGACGTGTCGGCTTTGTTGCAGTTGCCCGAGCAGGTGTATCCCGTGTTTGGTTTGTGTTTAGGGTATCCCGATCAGGACCCTGAGGTGAAGCCGCGATTGCCGGTTGATGCGGTGCTGATGAAGAATGTGTACAGCGAAGCACAGCAGCGGGAGCTTGTCGCTCAGTACGATGAGCAGGTGCGTACCTATTACCAGACTCGCACGGGAGGTAATAAGGACAGCAGTTGGAGTGAAGAGATGCGCGCCTTAGTTGGGAAGGAATCGCGACCTCACATGAAAGGGTTTTTGGCCGATCAGGGATTTGCCACAAAGTAGCGCTGGCAGCTGGCTTTGCCTGACTTGAAATGCCTTCTTTGCGCGTTGCGCCTGAGCCAACACGATCTGGCTCAGGCGCGACGCGTTATCGGGTTATAGCTCGCGAAGTTCGCGGCGCAGAATCTTGCCCACGTTAGTCTTTGGAAGTTCATCCACAAACTGCACAACCTTCGGGCGCTTATAACCTGTTAGATGTTCTTTGCAGTGAGCCAGTACATCTTCTTCGGTTAAATTCGGGTCGCTCTTTACGATAACAACTTTCACCGCTTCACCTGAATGATCATCGGGTATACCAATCGCACCGCCTTCCAGGATGCCAGAGTGCGTGGCTAATACGCCTTCAATCTCATTCGGGTAAACGTTGAAGCCGGAAACCAAAATCATGTCTTTTAATCGGTCAACAATGCGGAAGTAACCATCCGCATCCATCTCGGCGATGTCACCGGTGTGAAGCCAGCCATCGCTATCAATGGTCTTCGCCGTCTCTTCAGGCCGGTTCCAATATCCGACCATAACCTGCGGGCCGCGTATACACAGTTCACCGGCTTCGCCTACGCCCAGTGGGTTGTTATTTTCATCGCGTACCGAGGCTTCGGTAGCGGAAATCGGTAAACCAATGGAGCCGTTATAGTCTTGCAAAGTGGTGGGGTTGATGCAGGCTGCCGGACTGGTTTCGGTCAGGCCATAGGCTTCAATGAGCGGTAAGCCAGTGATTTCTTTCCAGCGTTCGGCTACCGCTTTTTGTACGGCCATGCCTCCGCCGAGCACCATGCGCAGGTGTGAAAAATCAATGTCTTTAAAACCCGGGGTGTTCATCAAGCCGTTGAACAAGGTATTAACGCCAGTGAATGCTGTGAATTTATGTTTGTTCAGTTCTTTAACGAAGCCCGGCATATCACGCGGGTTGGTGATGAGTACATTCAGAGCACCGAGACGCATGTACGTTAAGCAGTTAGCGGTTAACGAAAAGATGTGATAGAGCGGTAAGGCCGTAATGATGACTTCGTTACCCTCTTGTATTTTTCCATCGTTAGTAATCCACTGATACGCCTGCTCAATGTTTGACACCATGTTGCCGTGACTTAGGATGGCACCTTTGGAAACGCCCGTTGTTCCGCCGGTGTACTGTAAGAACGCGATGTCGTCTTTGTTCAATTCCGCTTTTGCTGGAGGTAACGATGCCCCCTGACTTAAGGCGTCTTTGAAAGACACAGCTTGTGGCAGTTTGAACGGCGGCACCATTTTTTTAACGTGCTTGATGACAAAGTTCACGATCATGGACTTCGGAAAATCCAGCATATCCGCCACACGAGTGGTGATAACGGTTTTTACATCGGTGTGCTCAATCACATCGGCCACCGTGCTGGCAAACATCTCAACCACGACGATGGCTTTAGCGCCAGAATCTTTTAGTTGATGCTGTAGTTCGCGATCGGTGTACAAGGGGTTGGTATTCACTACCACTAACCCGGCTCGCATAGCGCCAAAGACGGCAACCGGATATTGCAGCAAGTTGGGCATCATGATGGCGATACGATCGCCAGGTTCCAGGTCGGTTTTATGTTGTAGATAAGACGCGAAATATTGCGTTAACTGATCGAGCTCGCTGTAGTTGATCGTTTTGCCCATGTTGTGGACAGCCGGGGAATCGGCGAATCGACGCGTGGCTTCTGTGAAAATATCAACTACCGAGTCGTACTGACTGGTGTCGATGTCAGCCGGCATGCCGGGCGGGTAAGAATTTAGCCAAGGTTTGTCCACATTTATCTCCAAGTTTTCGAAGGGCTAGGCGTAATCACGCCATACCGCAGCATTTTTTAAATTTTTTCCCACTGTTACAGTGGCACGGATCGTTTCGTCCGAGTTTTGGTTCATTGCGTTTAAACGGCTGGATATCCGGCATCTCGGCGTCACGAAAATACCAGTCGCCTTGGTAGCGTTCGAATACACCCAGCTCATGATGCGTTTGGCGACGCTTCTGAGGGTCCCGGTAGTGCGCCATGAATTCTATGCGTGCTTCGTTATCGTCTTCGGAGCCACCGTCCACTTGACGCACATCCAGTTCCAACCACTCTGATTCACGAGCCCATCGAGCCGTGGCATTCTCATCAATATCAGTGCGCGTGGCAGGATGATGTGTACGAAGAATAAAGCCCATGTTGGCTTGCGTGTGTGCGGTATAGCGAGCACGCATCAGTCGCTCTGCCGTTTCAGGCTTTTTTTGACCACTGAGATAGGGTCCGCAGCAGGCATCCAAAGTTTTGCCGGAGCCGCAAGGGCAATTGTTCATTGCTTACTCATATAAATTAGGTGTGTCCGGCGTGAAAGTGTAGCGCAGCCGCTTCAGTGGGTGTAAACGCGTATCCCGTCTTCACCACGTGTAAATGGGAAGCGCACCACAGTGACTCGATTTCCTTCCAATGTGACGTGTGCCCCGTCACGGTGTGCCCCGTCGTCGGTGAATTCAAAACGGTAGTGCCGTTGCCAGCCGAGGCTGCCAGAATTGAGTCGAATCGGTTTGATCCGGGACAAGGCCACTGTCTGATCCAGCAATTGCACTTTTTCTCGCTGGCAGCGTTGTTTTGCCGTCTGCACAGCCAACTCTCTCGCTCGCAGGCTGCTCCACCAAAATCCGATGCCTGCACCGGCGAGCAGTACCAGCAGCAACTGGGGGTAAAAGGCGTTCAAATCAGGAATCACTGACAACAGGAAAAGTAGTCGGGATAATGCGGGCATCCCTATCGTGTTGCAAGTGAACCCGGATCTGATGACAACGCCCAACGATTCCATTAATGAGGCCACGCAAACTGAACTTGAAGCGGCCGCCTTTCGCACGCTGGTAGAACATCTGCGCAAACGCACTGACGTTCAAAACATTGATTTGATGAACCTGTCGGGCTTCTGCCGCAATTGTTTATCTAAATATCTGGTTGCTGCGGCAAAAGAACGCGATGTGGCGTTGGACTACGAAGAAGCACGAGAGCATGTATACGGCATGCCTTACGCCGATTGGAAATCGAAGTATCAAACCGAAGCAACACCTGAGCAGGCCGCCGAGTACGCCAGTCAAAACAAAAACAAAGCGGCTGCGACTGATGCGGACCAGTGATGGCGCAGTCATCTGCTGAAGGATCTGCAGGTCTGATTTGTATCGCTGACGATCTTGACTGGGCTGACGCGGTATCGCAGTCGGCTGGTGATAACGTGCGCACGCTGAGCTGGGCAGAGTTTGACGAGTCGGCGCTGGAGTTAGCTGCCAGTGCCGGGATAGCGTTGGCGTATCTGGCACCTTCGGACGTGCCTCTGGATTGGCGTTTGGGTAATTTGTGTCGAACGTTTCCGAAGGGTGTGGTGGTTGAACTGAGCCTGCAGGTAGCGGCGACAGATGAGCAATTTTTTGCTTATGGCTTTCGAAAGTTTGCCAATCACGCGAGTCAAGGCGATGAGCGGGTGGCAGGTTTAGGGGAATTTCAGCGAGATTCTCGCTGTTTCGAATTTCAGTTATCGAACTATAAACTGGTGCCAGATTGGTTGAACGCTAGATTCTGGGCGCATCCCGAGCGTTTTCATCTATAACCATACTGCGTTCATTCTTCGCCAGGATTCGTGCCTTGGCGTTAACATCGATGCGTCTTGTCTGCGGTGGGCATACGGCTAGATTTGGTGTACGGTTACACCCTTCTTTCAGACCACACTCGCCTGCAATCGATTCGCGTCAAACGACCTGAGTCATGTTGTCATGAGCAAAATACAAATAACTGAATTATTAGGCGATGGTATCGGCCCTGAGTTAGCAGACTCGGTGCATGCGGTTGCCGACGCGTTACCGGCGGAACTCGAGTTTGTTCCTATCGACTGGAGTTTGGAAACCCGTGAACGTCGCGGCGATGACGCGATTGACGAAGCTGTCGAATCCATGCGGCAGACCAAACTGGCGGTGAAATACCCCACGATCACCAAAAAACGCAGTCCGAACGCACTCATTCGCAGGGCCTGCAACTTCAGCGTTATTTACCGGCCCGCTATCTCTATTAAAGGCATCAGTTCTAACTTTAAAGAAGATGTGAATCTTCACATCGTTCGAATTGCCACCGGAGGCACCTACGATGACCCGGGGCAGTTTATTGGCGATGACGCCGCAGTTTCCCTGCGCATGGTGGAACGAAAGCCCTGCGAGCAAGCGGCTAGATTTGCGTTTGAACTGGCACGAAAAAAAGGTCTGACCTACGGCGATGGCCACTACACCATGACCTCATCATCCAAGCACACCATTCAGCGTGTGACCGATGGGTTGTTTGAGTCCGTCGTCGCCGGTGTTCATAAAGACTATGCCGATGTCGAACACCACGTTGAACTCTTTGATGCGTTGCTTGCCAAAATCATCATCGACCCATCCTCTTATGAGGTGGTGCTCGTGTTGAACGAATACGGTGACTTCCTCTCAGACATGGCTTCGGGCCTGGTTGGTAGTCTGGGTACGGGTGCCAGCGGAAACTATTCGTTCGATGCAAATAATCAGGTCGACATAGCGATGTTCGATCCAGCCGGTGGCACAGCGCCCGATATCGCTGGCAAGAATGTCGCTAACCCTGCCGCCGTTTTACTGGCGTTTGGCATGTTGCTGGATCATGTTGATCGCTATGACTTAGGACACGCACTTCGCCTGAGCTTATTGGGGTTGATTGAAGCGGGTCATTGCACAAGAGATCTCGGCGGTAAATTGAATACAGACGAGTTTACTAAGCGGGTCATTGAAAACATCCCCGCACATTTGTGATTTGAGATCGGCTTTAAGCTATGGCGACAAAAACTGAACGCGATTCCACAATTCTGGGTGGGGCAAATTCTCCTTATCTTGAAGTGTTGTACGAGCAGTACCTGACCGATCCCAATAGCGTTGATGAAAGCTGGCGAGAGTACTTCCAGACCTTGCCCATGGTTGGGGATCACGGTCAGGACACGCTGCATTCAGAAGTCCGTGCTCAGTTTTTACAACTGACTCGGAACGGTGGCGGTGCACGTACCGCGGCGGCAGCGTCTGTTGCCTCTGGAATGTCGCCACAAGAACTCAAACAGATCCGTGTTACTCAGTTGATCAATGCGTACCGGGTTCGTGGTCACCAGTTAGCGAAAACCGATCCGTTGGGATCGATTCAAGACGCCATGGTGCGCGAACTGCGCTTAGAGCAAAACGGGCTTTCAGAATCGGATTTGGATACCGTTTTCCAAACGCCGTCATTAGAAGGTTTGGGTTCTGCCACGCTGCGAGACATCATCAAGCATTTAGAACGATGCTATTGCAGCAGCATTGGTTACGAGTACATGTACGTTGATAACACACCACAGAAACTGTGGTTGCAGCAGCGTATCGAATCAGTAGCCTCATCGCCCAGCCTCAACCACGACACCAAAACATGGTTGCTTGAGCGTTTAACGGCTGCTGAAAGTATGGAGCGGCACCTGGGCTCCCGTTACGCAGGACAAAAGCGCTTTTCATTAGAAGGTGGCGAAGGCCTGATTGTGATCATGAGTGAGATGCTCAAACGCGCAGGCGATGCCGGTGTTAAAGACATGGTCATTGGCATGGCGCACCGAGGCCGGTTAAATGTTCTGGTCAATATCCTCGGTAAAAACCCGGCTGAGTTGTTTTCTGAATTCGAAGGTAAACATAAGCAGGATTCGCGGTTGGTCAACGGTGATGTTAAATACCATCAGGGCTTCAGTTCAGACCTAAAGTCTGCGCATGGTCATATGCACCTGTCGTTGGCATTCAACCCGTCGCACTTAGAAATCGTATCGCCGGTTGTTGAAGGCTCGGTCCGATCCCGACAAGATCGTTACGGCGATAAAGATGGCGATAAGGTGATAGCGGTTGCCATTCACGGTGATGCGGCATTCGCTGGCCAGGGCGTGGTAACAGAAACGTTCAATATGGCGGATTCGCGTGGTTTTTCGACGAAGGGAACCGTACACATCATCGTCAACAACCAGATTGGTTTTACCACCAGTAACGCGAAAGACGCTCGTTCTACGTTATACGCAACGGATGTGGCGAAAATGATTAACGCGCCAATCTTTCACGTGAACGGTGATGACCCGGAAGCTGTGCAGTTTGTTACGCAGTTAGCGTTTGATTTTCGAATGACGTTTAAAAAAGACGTCGTTATCGACATGGTGTGTTACCGCCGTCATGGTCATAACGAAACCGATGAACCGTCGGTTACTCAACCCATCATGTACAAGGCGATTAAAGCTACACCAACGACGCGACAGTTGTATGCCAACTTGCTGGAAGCACAAGGCGTCATTGATGCAGCAACCGCTGATCACATGGTTAGTCAGTACCGTGAACGACTGGATAATGGTGAGACCGTTGCACCGGATGTCTTAGTTGGTGTGAACGAAGCACCAGAGCTTGTGATCGATTGGGAGAAGTTTCAAAGCACTGATTGGCGCATGGACTACCAACAACGGGTGTCGAAGGAGCGCTTAAAGAGTTTGGCTGATGAGCTGCACAACATACCTGATGGCGTTGCATTGCATTCACGAGTCAATAAAATCGTTGAAGATCGCCGCAAAATGGCAGCCGGCGCGTTACCGGTAGATTGGGGTTTTGCAGAAACCATGGCATACGCCACGTTGCTGGATGACGGCTATGCAGTTCGGCTCACAGGCCAGGACAGCGGACGCGGTACTTTTGCGCACCGGCATGCGGTGTTACACAATCAAAACGAGCGAGGCGCTTATGTGCCATTGCGGGAATTAGGTGCAAAGCGCGACAAATCGTTTCTTGTCATTGACTCGTTATTGTCTGAAGAGGCGGTATTGGGGTTTGAATACGGTTACGCAACCGCTGACCCTGACACCCTGGTGATTTGGGAAGCGCAGTTCGGTGATTTTGCCAACGGCGCCCAGGTGGTTATTGATCAGTTCATCAGTTCAGGTGAAACGAAGTGGGGCCGCTTGTGCGGATTGGTTATGTTGCTTCCGCACGGCTACGAAGGCCAGGGCCCAGAGCACTCGTCAGCTCGACTTGAACGGTTTTTACAGTTGTGTGCAGAGGACAACATGCAGGTGTTGGTACCCAGCACACCGGCTAATGCTTACCACATGTTCCGACGCCAAATGCTCCGTCCGATGCGGCGCCCGTTGATTGTCATGTCTCCAAAGAGTTTGTTGCGTCACCGGCTAGCCACCTCAACGCTGGAAGATTTGTGTGAGGGTAAATTCTTACCGGTTATTGATGAGATAGATAGCGAGATATCGCCAGATAAAGTAAAGCGACTCATCATGTGCAGTGGCAAAGTGTATTACGACTTGCTCGAGCATCGCAGGGAGAAAGAGCTGGATGATGTTGCCATTGTTCGAATGGAGCAGTTATACCCATTTCCGTACGATGAAATTACAGCGGTGGTGAAGCGCTATTCCAACGTTAATTCCATTGTTTGGTGCCAGGAAGAACCCCGAAACCAGGGCGCGTGGCGTGCTAACCGTCATCGTATCGAGCGTACGTTGCCCGATGGAATGGAGGTGGAATACGCCGGTCGTGGGCCGTCAGCCTCACCTGCCGTCGGTTACAACAACATCCACATACAGCAGCAAAAACAATTGGTTCAAGAAGCCTTGGGCTTGATTGAGAATTCGCAAACCCGCTAAAGCGGACACTTAGGAAGTGACATCAATGAGCACAGAAATCAAAGTGCCCACCCTGCCAGAATCCATCGCCGATGCGTTAGTGGTGACGTGGCGTAAAGCCGAAGGCGACGCGGTTAGCCGTGATGAGGTCCTGGTCGAAATTGAAACCGATAAGGTGGTACTTGAAGTACCGGCTGAAAAAGACGGTGTGTTGGGAAAAATCATTGAAGGTGAAGGGACGACCGTCACAGCTCACCAGGTCATAGGCACCATTGAAACTGCGGATGCAGCTGGCAAGGCAAGCGCTGTGGCAGCCGCTGACGCGGCCGAGAAAACTGCTGCTGAATCCGCAGGTACCGCATCAACGGCAGCCGCGGCATCTGCTTCATCGTCGGATGGTGCAAAGATTGATGTCAAGGTGCCTACACTGCCTGAGTCTATCGCTGATGCATTGATCGTTAAGTGGCATAAAGCCGAAGGTGATGCGGTATCGCGCGATGAAATTTTGGTTGATGTTGAAACCGACAAAGTGGTTTTGGAAGTCCCCGCAGCCGCGTCGGGCGTGTTGGCATCTATCGTAGAAGCTGAAGGCGAAACGGTTGCAGCACATCAGGTTATCGGGATCATCGCTGAAGGTGCCGCCGCCCCGGCTGCTACAGCCAGTTCGGCCAGTGCGGACACCGCATCTGATAATGACGGGGAGACCGGCGGTCAAACCAGTCCTTCAGTGCGCAAAGTGATGGCTAAGCACGGCCTAACTGCCGATCAGATCGTTGGTACCGGTAAGAACGGGCGAATCACGAAAGAAGATGTAGAGAAAGCTGCGGCGTCTGTAAAGAGCGATGCGGCTTCGGCTGCCAGCACCTCGTCGTCGGCGTCATCCACACCCGCTCCGGCCGCGGCAGCATCTTCATCCAGTGCCGCGATGGATCTGCCGGCGGGTGACCGCACAGAGCGTCGCGTACCCATGACTCGGCTGCGAAAGCGTATCGCCGAACGTCTGTTGGAAGCTTCACAAACGACAGCCATGCTCACAACGTTTAACGAAGTGAACATGCAGGGCTTCATTGATTTTCGCAGTCAGTACAAAGACCTGTTTGAAAAGACCCACGGTGTAAAGCTTGGGTTCATGTCCATCTTTATTAAAGCCGCTACCGAAGCATTAAAGCGTTACCCGGATATAAATGCCTCCATCGATGGAGACGACATTGTGTATCACGGCTTCTGCGATGTCGGTGTTGCGGTAAGTTCGGAACGCGGGCTCGTCGTGCCGGTGCTTAGAAACACCGAAAACATGTCGCTAGCGGATATGGAAAAGGGCATTAGCGAGTACGCTGCAAAAGCACGCGATGGCAAGCTCGGTATTGATGAAATGACGGGCGGAACATTCACGGTGTCGAACGGTGGAGTGTTTGGGTCAATGATGTCTACGCCCATTTTGAATCCACCGCAAAGCGCGATCCTGGGTATGCACGCTACGCAGCAGCGCCCCATTGCCGAGAACGGCGAGGTTGTGATTCGGCCGATGATGTACGTTGCGTTGTCCTACGATCATCGCATTGTGGATGGCAAAGGCGCTGTCGGCTTTTTGAAAACGATCAAAGAGATTGTTGAAGAGCCAGCTCGCGTTGTTTTCGATTTATAACCAAAGGAATTCAGTTCTGCCATGACAGACCATTACGATGTAATTGTTCTTGGTGCAGGCCCTGCCGGGTACGTGGCGGCTATTCGTTGTGCACAGCTGGGTATGAAGACAGCGTGCGTAGAAAAATGGCTGAACAAAAACGATAAGCCAGCCCTGGGTGGTACCTGTTTAAACGTGGGGTGCATTCCGTCCAAAGCGCTACTGGAAGCCACCGAGCTTTATCATGAAGCGAAACACGGTTTTGATGATCTGGGCATTACGTGTTCTGACATCAAACTCGATGTGCCGAAGATGATTGCTCGTAAAGACAAAATTGTGTCCGAGCTCACCGGCGGCATCGAAGGGTTGTTCAAATCCAACGGCATTGACTGGTTAGTCGGTGCAGGCACCGTTATTGCCGATAAGCACGTTCGTGTTAAAGCACACGACGGAAGCACAACGGAACATTCAGCCGACAACATCATCATTGCAACGGGTTCGGTACCGATTGAATTACCAATCACACCACTTCATGGTGATGCCGTGGTGGACTCAACGGGTGCGTTGGAATGGCAGTCGGTGCCAGGCAAAGTGTGCGTTATCGGTGCCGGCATCATTGGGTTAGAGCTAGGCAGTGTCTGGCGACGACTGGGTTCCGAAGTCGTACTCCTAGAAGCGATGGATGCTTTTCTACCTATGGTGGATGCGCAGATTGCAAAAGACGCAAAGCGAACATTTACCAAACAGGGTTTAGACATCCAGCTGTCAGCTCGAGTGACGGGCAGTACTGTCAAGGGCGATAAGGTAATCGTCAATTACGAAAACAGCGACGGTGCGCAAACCATGGAAGTGGATAAGCTCATTGTAGCCGTGGGGCGTAAAGCCTACGTGCACGGCGTGTTAACTGACGAAGCCGGTGTTGAACTGGATGAGCGTGGTTTGATTCATGTTAATGATTCGTGCGAAACCAATGTGCCAGGTATTTACGCCATTGGTGATGTAGTTCGCGGGCCGATGCTGGCACACAAAGGCTCCGAAGAAGGCGTTATGGTGGCTGAACTCATCGCCGGTGAAACCTCCAGCGTTAACTACGATGTGATGCCAAACGTCATTTACACACACCCGGAAGTGGCCTGGGTGGGTAAAACCGAAGAGCAACTCAAAGCGGATGGTGTGGATTATCAAGCGGGTACGTTTCCGTTTGCAGCCAGTGGTCGTGCGAAGGCTAAAGGTGACACCGGCGGCTTGGTAAAAATCTTACGGGATAAGTCCACCGACAGAATGTTAGGTGCGCACGTGATTGGCCCCAGCGCCTCTGAGCTGCTTGGGCAGTCGGTACTGGCTATGGAGTTCGATGCCACGATTGAAGACATTGCGCACACGATTCACGCACACCCCACTTTATCGGAAGCCATGCACGAGGCGGCTCTGAGTGCGGATGGGCGTGCTATCCACATCGCCAATCGAAAACGACGCTAATAACCACTGTAGATTACTGCTAAAGGGGCAGGTAGGCGGGGCAGCTTACCAAGCCAAACGATCACCCAACGGAATAAACGATGAACCTACATGAATACCAGGCGAAAGGCCTGTTTAAGGAATACGGCATGCCCGTGCCTAACAATATTGTGGCAACGACGCCTGCTGAAGCCAAAGCGGCTGCGGAAACGCTTACTACCGATAAGGTAGTAGTGAAGGCGCAAGTTCATGCTGGCGGACGAGGCAAAGCAGGCGGCGTAAAGCTTGTAGATACGTCTGCAGAAGCTGAAGAGTATGCCAAGAGTTTATTGGGTACCAACCTGGTCACCATTCAAACGGACGCTAACGGTCAGCCCGTCAATACGGTGTTGGTTGAAGAAACCTGCAATATTGCAAACGAACTGTATTTGGGTGCGGTGATTGATCGTGCCAGCCAACGTGTTGTGGTTATGGCGTCTACCGAAGGCGGTGTTGAGATTGAAACCGTTGCGGAAGAGACACCTGAAAAAATCTTAAAAGCTGAAATCAATCCGCTGTTGGGTGTCATGCCCTGGCAGTGTCGCGAGCTTGCTTTTGGATTAGGGCTCTCGGGTGGACAGATTAAGCAGTTCACCAAGCTCTTATCAGGTCTGGTTGCTCTGTTTGTTGATAAAGACCTGGCCTTAGTGGAAATCAATCCGTTAGTGGTTACTGCTGAAGGTGATTTGATTTGCCTGGATGGCAAAATCAACGTGGACAGTAATGCCATGTACCGCCACCCGGAACTGGAAGCGTTACACGATAAGTCTCAAGAAGATGAGCGGGAGCTGCGTGCGTCTGAGTGGGAGCTGAACTACGTTGCACTGGAAGGCAATATCGGCTGCATGGTTAACGGCGCCGGTTTGGCGATGGCCACGATGGACATCATCAAGCTAAAAGGCGGTCAGCCAGCCAACTTTTTGGATGTTGGCGGTGGTGCGACGAAAGAGCGCGTAGCCGAAGCGCTAAAAATCATTTTGTCTGACCCGGATGTAAAAGGCATCTTGGTCAATATCTTCGGTGGTATCGTTCGTTGCGATTTAATTGCCGAAGGCGTCATTGCTGCGGTTAATGAAGTGGGTATTGAAGACCCGGTTGTAGTGCGGCTTGAAGGAACCAACGCGGCTGAAGGGCGAGCACTGTTGGACAATAGCGGTTTGAACTTAACATCAGCCAGCGACTTAGGTGATGCCGCTGAAAAGATTGTTGCTATCGTAGGAGGTGCCGCGTGAGCGTTCTAGTCAACAAAAACACCAAAGTGCTGTGTCAAGGTATTACCGGCAGCCAGGGTACTTTCCATACGCAGCAGGCCATTGAATACGGTACGCAAATGGTAGGTGGAGTTACCCCGGGTAAAGGCGGTAGCACGCATCTGGATCTACCCGTTTTCAACACCATGAAAGACGCGGTAAGCGAAACTGGCGCGGATGCAACCGTAATCTACGTACCTGCGGCATTCTGCAAAGACTCCATTACCGAAGCAGCTGAGTCTGGTGTAAAACTTATTGTCTGCATTACTGAAGGTATCCCTACGTTAGATATGTTGGAAGCACGCATCGCCGTTGAGCAAAACGGTGTGCGCTTAATCGGCCCCAACTGCCCTGGAATCATCACACCCGATGAGTGCAAGATCGGTATCATGCCAGGGCCCATGCATAACGCCGGTAAAGTTGGCATCGTGTCTCGTTCAGGTACTTTGACGTACGAGTGTGTTAAGCAAACGTCTGACTTAGGTTACGGTCAAAGCACATGTATTGGTATCGGTGGTGACCCCATCCCGGGTACCAGTTTTAAAGATGCGTTAGCACTGTTCCAGGAAGATCCGCAAACCGAAGCGATTTTGATGGTAGGTGAGATCGGCGGTACCGCTGAAGAAGAAGCAGCCGAGTACATCCAGTCCAACGTAACTAAGCCTGTATCAGCCTACATCGCTGGTGTTACTGCACCCCCAGGAAAGCGCATGGGTCACGCAGGCGCCATCATCGCTGGCGGTAAAGGAACCGCAGACGATAAGTTCAAAGCGTTAGAGGCAGCCGGTGTAACCACCACTCGTTCACCGAGTGAATTGGGCCTGGCAGTGAAGACAGCGACAGGTTGGTAGTTCATTAGGTAATAACTAAGTACTAAGTAGTTCAGCTAGCTAGTACAACTGAGTAGCCAAAACGGTTACGAAAAACTTCAAAAGAGCCGGGCTTGCCCCGGCTTTTTTGTGTTTGCTGGCATAATCCAACCCATGAATTTCGACCAGCTTGATAAAACCATGCGGGTGTTTGAGGCCCAGAATGATACCTTCGTATTGCCGGGTATCCACATGGTTGCGCGCATTGATGGTCGAACCTTTTCGCAATTAACCCGCAATGCCGATCAATTCGAAGCGCCCTACGACGAGCGTTTTCGAGACTGCATGGTAGCCACCGTTGTCCATTTGATGGATTGCGGATTTCGTGTTGTTTACGGGTATACCCAAAGCGATGAAATCTCGCTGTTATTTCACTTAGAGGACAACACCTTTGGTCGAAAGATGCGTAAGTATCTATCAGTGCTCGCGGGTGAAGCCAGTGCAAAGTTCTCCCACGAGCTAGGTGCTGTAGCTGCGTTTGATTGCCGTATGTGCCAGCTACCCAATGAACAAACCGTGTTGGATTATTTTCGCTGGCGCGCCGAAGATGCACATCGCAATGCGTTAAATGGACATTGCTATTGGTCACTACGCCATGATGGTATGAACGCAGATGAAGCGAACGCCTACTTAATGGGTTTTTCTGTTGCGCAGAAAAACGATTTTCTATTCGAAAAAATGGGTATTAACTTTAACGATCTACCGTGCTGGCAGCGACGCGGCATTGGCGTGTACAAAGAGCGAACCCCAATCGAAGGTTCAAACCCCATAACTGGCGAAGCCACATCGTCCACTCGCGCACAGATAAAAGTCGATACTGAACTGCCCATGAAGGACAGTTATACGCAGCTAATCAGTGCTTTGATTAAGTACGGTGAGCTAAGCGCAATAGGGTAAGCTTTGCAAACCGCGCAAACCGCGCAAACCGCGCAAACCGCGCAAACCGCGCAAACCGCGCAAACCGCG